>CBFCXZ010000007.1:0-107177 GCA_965602275.1 uncultured bacterium | reverse complement strand
CCCCTCATCCCACCAAACTCACTAATTTAAATCACTTCCCTTGGTATATCAGCAGATAACGCAGTAGTCACTTCATAAGATATAGTGCCAAACTGTTTTGCAGCTTTTTGCGCATCATTCATAATGCATACTTCATCTTTGTCAGATGCCAAGATAATAAAATCCATAGATACACGTCCTAATACAGGTAAGTCTTCACTTGTAACATAAGGATTTTGAGCATCACCCCTACACCACCCATCACCATAACCTAGATCATACGTAGAGACTAGCATCTCTTTGGGAGCAGTAAAGTCTCCACCATACCCTACTCTTTCAGCAGCTTTCAATACTCTGGTTGAAACTTTTTTAGCATAGAGTGTCATTACAGGTTTTAACTCTACTTCATCAAAAGAAGACGGCAATTCGTTATAGCCATAAGCTCCTATACCTACGCGCACCAGATCCTCATCAAAACTTTTAGTACGTAATATGGCTGCTGAATTATGTGAATGTACTCTTACATCTGTAAACCCTGCTTCTTCAACTTTGTATTTCACAGTTTCAAACTGTTTTTGTTGCCAAAAGAGTTCTGAGCTGAGTTCATCTGCACTACGGAAGTGGGTCATGACGCCCACAAGATTAAGTTCTTTTTCTTTGATATACTTCAGTGCTGTATCTACTTCATCTAAAGCAATACCATTTCTATGCATACCTGTATCAACTTTGAGTTCTACTTTTGCACCTTTTTGAGCCTGTTTGATATCGTCTAAACTGTTGATAGCAAAAGAATATACTTCATCTTTTATGATAGTATCACTAAGTACAAGTACGGTTTTAAATAAAGATCTGATCAACTCTGCTTCTATAGTTTTTCTCACCACTGCATGATTGATACCAAACTCTGAGGCAAGTTTTGCCATAAGCTCCAGTCCATGACCATAAGCATTGTCTTTAAGAACAATGGCTATCTTATCAACTGAGCCGGTTTTTAGTGCAATTTGGTTAAGATTATGATAGAAATTTTGTTTATTGATTGTAATAAATGCCATAAGAGAATTATACTATATCAACCTTGGAGAGATAATGATAAAAATGCCAGCCGAATGGGAAAAACAACGTGCAGTACTCATCTCTTTTCCCCACGAAGAAACAGACTGGCACAATACCGACAATGAGGCAGACCTAGAAGCTTCACTCTCTCCTTTTATCCGTATTGCTCAAGCTATTGCTTATGGACAGGCTGTATATATCATCTGTAAAGATAAAACTAAAATATCAAACATGTTCTGCTCTACTCGAAACATGACTTTTATAGAGATCCCTACCAATGATACCTGGATACGTGACTACGGATATATCAGCATCAAAGAAGATGATCAAATCAAACTATTGGACTTTACTTTTAATGGCTGGGGAGGTAAATTTGAAGCTTCGCTTGACAACAGTGTCAATAACAGTTTACATCAAAAAGGTTATATGGGTATTACTCCATTAGAAAAAATAGATTTTGTACTCGAAGGTGGTTCTATTGAGAGCGATGGAGAGGGAACTATTCTTAGTACTTCAGCATGTTTATGCAATCCAAATAGAAATGGTGGACTGAGTAAACAAGAGATAGAAGAAAAATTAAATCACTACCTTGGTTCAGATAGAATTTTATGGCTTGACCATGGATACTTATCAGGTGATGATACAGACTCTCATATAGACACTTTAGCCCGTTTTGTCAATACCGAGACAATCGCTTATGTCAAGTATGAAGATAAAGATGATGAACATTTTGAAGCATTGCAAAAAATGGAAGCACAATTAAAAGAATTTAAAACAAAAGAAGGAAAACCTTACAAACTTGTTGCCCTTCCTATGACAGATGCTATTTACAATGAAAAGGGACAAAGACTACCTGCAACATATGCCAATTTTCTCATAACCAATGATGCACTTATCTATCCAACCTACGGTGATAAAAATGATAGTATAGCAGGAGAGGTATTTAAAGTATTGTTTCCTGACAGGGAAATTATCCCTATCAATTGTTTAAAACTCATAGAGCAGGGGGGAAGTCTCCACTGTTCTACTATGCAAGTGGCTTACTGACGAGTACCAAAATTTTGTGTCCAGTAATGCGATAACCGTGAACCTTGTTTTTCTGAATATGCCATACCAACATCTGTAAACCTTGGATTCATGATATTGGCACAGTGCCTATCTGAATGTACCCAGTGAGCCATCGCTGCATCTGCAGTAGAAGACCCAGATTCAATATTTTCTGCAATATGCCTCCAATTTCTATAGCCATTATTTTCAATACGCTCTTTAAAGCTACTTCCTCTTCCTAAATGTTGTACCTTTGCTGTCCAATCAGATGCCTGATTGGATCCCTTATGACTAAAGATACCACTCTTTGCCATATCATTACTGTGTTCATATGCTGCTTTATAAAGTGCATTACTCCATCTCAACGCAGGAGCAGAAGAAAAATAACCTGCACGGCCACAACTTCTTGCTTGACTACGTACTTTATTGATAGCATTCAAATATTTTTGCTTTATACTACTATTGAGATTAGGTGCATAATAGGGTTTTGAGACCATAGTACTTGATCTATATACTTTATGAGAGCCACATCCCCCTAAAAATATTATTGTTATTAAGAACATCATATATATTTTTATATAACGCATAGATACCTCTTTTTCCGATCTCATATTTTTGATTATAGTATTTTATGATAAAATCACACTATGAAAACAGCCCTTATCCAACAAAAATACCATAGTAATAAAGATGCCACTATCCATACTACTACAAAACAAATAGTACAAGCAGCACAAAATGGTGCCCAACTCATTGTTTTACAGGAACTCCATCAAACAGAATACTTTTGTCAAAGTGAAGATACGAAGTTTTTTACTTACGCAAATGATTTTGAAAAAGATGTGCAGTTTTGGTCACAAGTTGCTAAAGAAAACAATATCGTTCTAGTTACCTCACTCTTTGAAAAACGTGCACCTGGACTTTACCATAATACAGCAGTGGTTTTTGAAAAAGATGGTTCTATCGCAGGGAAGTATCGTAAGATGCACATCCCTGATGATCCCGGGTTTTATGAGAAATTCTACTTTACCCCTGGTGACCTTGGTTTTGAACCTATACAGACATCTGTAGGAAAACTTGGTGTTCTCGTCTGCTGGGATCAGTGGTATCCCGAGGCAGCACGCATCATGACACTTAAAGGAGCAGATTTACTCATCTACCCCACAGCCATAGGCTGGTTTGATGAAGACAGTGATGAAGAAAAATCACGACAACTTGACAGTTGGATAACCATACAACGTTCCCACGCCATTGCCAACGGAATCCCTGTTATTTCCTGTAACCGAGTTGGATTTGAATCTGACAGTGCTGGCATAATGAAAGGTATTCGCTTTTGGGGGAACTCTTTTGTCTGTGGAGCACAAGGTGAAATGTTAGCCCAGGCAGATAATGAAAACGAAACCATACTTTACGCAACCATAGAACACGAACGCACTAAAGAAGTACGAGACATTTGGCCATTTTTACGTGACAGACGAATAGAAAATTATGATTGCATACTAAAACGTTTTTGTGACACCTAATATATGGAACATAATTGAAATTCGTAGGGTCGGTTCACCGACCATTGTTGCATTAAATTAATGGTCGATAAATCGACCCTACGATATAATTACAAAATATATTTAATATAAGGAACAACATGTCAATGGATATTACCCCTGTAGAAAAAGGTGCACCAGTTCACTTTCATAACCCAGCTATCGAGTTTTTCGAAGCTGTTGGTGGCGAAGAAGGTATGCAAAAGTTGATGTATAACTTTTATGACAAGATCTATGAAAGTGATATTGCTAACTTTTTCCCTCAAGATGAGGATGAATTTGAAGCTATCAAAGTGAAAAATACGAAATTTTTTGTTCAAATCTGTGGTGGACCAAAAGTCTATGAAGATGAAGCACAAGGGATGGAATTAAATGAATTTATGATACGTCTTCATGATGATTTCTCAATCACTGAAAAGTCACGTATAGAGTGGCTTGGTACCATGAGGGAAGCATTAAATGAACTTAAAGATATAGATAAAAAACTTATAGAAGACTTCTGGGCTTATCTTGAAAATTTTTCAAAACTCACTGTCAACACCTTTGC
This sequence comes from uncultured bacterium, assembly GCA_965602275.1. Taxonomy (GTDB): domain Bacteria; phylum Campylobacterota; class Campylobacteria; order Campylobacterales; family Sulfurovaceae; genus Sulfurovum. Next base: position 103,010 of record CBFCXZ010000007.1, on the reverse strand, counting down.
AGATGGAAGTACTTACTATGCAGCATTCACACAGGCAAAAGAAGACAGATGAGAACCGTAAAAAAATGACAACAGTTTGTCATTTTTAGGTTTGGAACCGGAACAGTGGAGCAAAGCGACCCGTGCAGGCAATTTCTAACTGCTACTTATTTTCAAACCACCACATAAATGCAAACATTAACCCTGGCGTTTTTGCGATGGTCTCATCATAGATCAGTGCTTTGGCTTCAGTAAGAGGAAGATGTATCACTTCAATAAGTTCTCCATCCACACCCCCACCATCTGAGCTCTTCATACTCTCATCAACCTCAACATAATAAAGCATCTGTTTACTTCCTGCGAACCCTACAGAAGTATGAAAAGAGGTGATTCTTACTATATTTTCAAGCAGCACATCATAGCCACACTCTTCTTCTATCTCTTCTTTTGCTATTTGTGCCAAGGTATGCTCTTTGTCGACAATACCTGCACACAGCTCAACAGTCATACCGTCACTGTTATTGAGATATACTGCCGGTCGAAACTGCTTCACTAAGATAAAACTCTTATACTCTTTATGGTAGATAAGTATGGCAACACTATCATGTGCCTGTACGATCTCCCAATCTTTTTTAATACCATTTTGCTCATATGTGGCTAAAGCAGTTGAAATAAATTTAGAGTCAGTAAGTGGATTAAGTTTAAAGTTTTCAATTTTATTTTGCATGTTCCAACGCTTCCTTATCTTGGAGTTTAACATTCGCACTTTGCTCTTTCCCCCAGATATAAGACGGTGTATCATTTTTTAAATAGGCTAAAAGTTTTGTTCTATTTTCTTTAGCATTTTTGATCACTATCTTATTGTATTTTGATTTATTCATCGACTTACGTTTCAGGTATTTCATCGGATCTACCCATTTCCCATATCGTTTCAAACCAAAATGCAGATGTGGTCCTGTACTTCTTCCTGTATTACCCACATATCCAATAATTTGTCCTTTTTTGACCTGCTCTCCACGATGCACCCTGATACGACTTTGATGAGCATAGAGAGACTCATACCCTCTTGGATGTTTGATCTTGACTACTTTTCCATAGCCACCCATCCTTCCAGCATATGTTACTTTTCCCCCATACACGGATAAAAGAGGTGTACCTGTTCTCCCTCCGAAGTCTGTACCGTGGTGTGGACGGTAACGTTTTAAGATAGGGTGCCACCTACGATAGGTAAACTTTGATGTGATACGCACATGTCTTAGCGGCATACCAAGTCTGTTGGATCGGTCTCTAAGAGGTACTAAATGTGTATAGTCTCCCTCTTTAGTAAATTCAGAACGTTTCACCCCTTCTTTATGACCATCACCATCTTCATCCACATAAATAAAACTCTCTTTAGCTCTTGATATAAGACTCACCACTTTGATATCCGGCATATGATATATTTGTCCCAATCTTGTTCGCTGTGTATAAATAAAAGAGAGCTGATCTCCCTTACGTAAATTTTTAGTATTTATACAATTTTTGAGTGCTTGACCAAGTCGCTCTGCTACTTTTTTTTGCTTTATAGTTTTTAAGGTATCACTATAAGGATTTGACTCTATATCCACCTCTGCAAAATACTCATCTTTTTGATACTGTACGGGGATAATGTCAAAACCATACTCACCTACTTTATCTCTAAACAGATGAATTTGCATTTCTCGATTGATAGGGATTAGCGCTTGTATCAAGTTGCTTTCGTTATCTACTAACTCATAATACTTAGTATCACTTTGAATCTCTAAAAGAAACTTTTGGTCCTCTTTGGAAATTTTATTGATCAAACTACAAGAGATTCTATGTGATTCCAAATAGTCTGAAAATGTTTTTCCTTTTTCCCACTTTTCATGAGTCACTTTCATTCCAAATGTGAAGGTAAACATCAAAACAAACACAATAATATACTTCATTCTACTCCATCACCCTATTCAATTGGGCATTATTATAACGGAATTTTGTTAAGGACCACTCTATTACAACTATCAACTAAGTATCTCAATAGACTTTTAATCTTTTGCTTGTATAATCAATACATTAGAACCCTAAGTACTTAAAATAATAGGTTATTCAGAGAGTTCAATTTTTTAAACTAAAGGATCGCTATGCTTAAAATAGCACTTATTGCTTTAACCGCTTTACCTCTTTTTGCAGGATTTTTTCCTTCTACCATACACACTTCTATCTCATCTGTGGGGGAAAACACTGTTGCTCTCAGATCTGCTCTTCCTGTGAATGGTATGAGTGCTGTAGTTGTTCACGATTATGGCAATTCACTCGAAGCAATTACAGCTTATATCACACAAACTGCATCTAATGGAAGTGCTAAGATCATAGGTAAAGACATCATACATCATGATGAGCTGCCAACCATCAAAACAGCTGCTACTGCAGGAGATAAAGTCATTGGTGGATATCTTTATAATACTGTTCTGCTTTTAGCTCCAGATGCCGATACTTATGCAAAAATTACTTCATCACATAAGAAACTATGGATTCATCCAGATCATTTTGCACTTTTCCTTACTAGAGAAGGAGATGCATATCCCACTAAAGAAAATCTTGCGATGTTTGCCAAAGAGTATCAAGTAGGACTTATCTATATCGTACGTAATGGTTCAGCCGTACTTTTAGATCCTATCTCCGGTCAGATCGTAGGGAAAAAAGCCATGAGTAATCTCCCTGCACAAGGACGATACCCCTTCTTTATGCGTTTTGAAAAGATCGAAGCAGGTTGGTTTTCTAAAAATGCTACAGGAAACTACTACCAAGCAATGGAGTCGATCTAGTGTTAGATCCAAAACATATCACAGCCCTTGAAGATCTGGTAGGCAAAGAGAATGTCTATAGTGACAAAGCGCATCTTATCGCTTACTCTTACGATGCTACACGTACACGTTTTGAACCTGATGCCGTTGTTTTTCCAAGAGATGAAGAAGATGTAAGTCGTATCCTTGTCTATTGTAACCATCATCATATTGTCATTACTCCTCGAGGGGCAGGCTCCGGATTTACCGGTGGTGCACTGCCTACCAATGGTGGCATCACCCTTGCAATGGAAAAACATATGAACAAGATCCTTGAGATCGATATGGAAAATATGGTTGCCGTCGTACAACCGGGTGTGATCAATATGGATCTGCAAAAAGCTGCAGAAGAAGTAGGTCTTTTCTATCCGCCAGACCCGGCAAGTGAAGAGTACTCAACACTGGGTGGTAATGTCTCTGAAAATGCAGGCGGTATGCGTGCTGCAAAATATGGTATTACCAAAGACTATGTCATGGCACTGCGTGCTGTTCGTCCTAACGGAGACATTATCCGTGCAGGAAAAAGAACCATTAAAGATGTTGCAGGATATAACGTAGCAGGAATTCTCATCGCCAGCGAAGGTACACTGGCAGTTCTCACTGAGATGACGTTAAAACTCATCCCTAAACCAAAATTCACCAAAGCCTATATGGGTATCTTCCCCTCTGTAGACGATGCGATGAATGCTGTATTCAAATCTCTTGCCGCTGGTGCGAATCCTGTAGCTATGGAGTTTATGGATGACCTGGTAGTCCAGGCTCTCAAAGAGAAGCTTGGCATCGAACTGCCTGAAGACGCCGGTGCACTGCTCATCGGAGATGTGGATGGAAACGTATCTCAGGAAGTAGAATTCCAACTGGAAATTTTAGAAAGATCATTCAGAGAGAATGGTGCACAGGATTTTATCATTGCACATAATGCCAAAGAGAGAGATACACTCTGGTATGCAAGACGTAACGCCTCTCCTTCTATTACTATCTTTGGAAGCAAAAAACTCAATGAAGACATCTCTGTACCAAGATCTATGCTGCCTGAAGCTCTCAAACGTATCTATGAGATAGGTGACAAATATGGATTTAAAGTACCATGTTTTGGACATGCAGGAGATGGTAACATCCATGTTAATGTCATGGTAGATGGTTCCGATAAAAAACAACTAGAAATGGGGCATAAAGCCATAGAAGAGATATTCCAACTCGTCGTCGATATGGGTGGTACACTCAGTGGTGAACACGGGATCGGTACCAGTAAAGCTCCATTTATGCACATTGCATTCAATGATGTCGAACTTGATCTCTTTAAAAGCATCAAACATGCATTTGATCCAAATAATATTCTTAATCCCGGGAAAATGGGATTACCGAACTAGGCTTCGACAGGCTCAGCCTCCTATAGCTGCCTGAGCCTGTCGAAGGCAAATGGAAATATATGAAAAAACACACTCAATTCAAAAATATTTTAAAAAACTACTACATTTTTCTACGAGATTTTCTAGGAGATCTCTTTGATGATAAGATAGGTCACTATGCTTCAAGTTTAAGTTGGAGTACACTCTTTTCTATCATTCCTTTGCTTGTTATACTGCTTTGGGTCTTTACTACCTTACCTGTTTTTGAATCTGTACACAGCCAGATAGAGACCCTGATCTTTGCCAACCTTATGCCCACAGAATCCAAGGAGGTCATGTCATACATCAACACTTTTATGGAAAACTCTCATAAATTAGGTTATGTAGGTGTATTTTACGTCACATTTGCAGCAGTATTGTTCTTCAGAAACTATGACTATATCGTCAACGATATCTTTAATATACCAAACCGAAATATCCTTAGTGCATTCAAGACATATATTTTACTCATCATCATCATACCTCTTATCATGGGAGCTTCTTTCTATCTCTCCACGGTGATGCAGAGCTATCTGGATAAAAGCGATATTACAAGTGCCATTCACCTCTTTTACTTTTTACCTTATCTGATGGTATGGATAGTGTTTTATATCCTTTATCAATACTCAGCAAATACTCGTGTCACCCTCTCTGCTGCTATGATAAGCTCTTTTATTACATCACTCATATGGTATCTCTCTAAAAATGCTTTTATCTTCTATGTTGTCCATAACAAAACCTATGCCTCTGTCTACGGCAGTATCTCTACAATGCTCTTTTTCTTTTTATGGATCTATATCTCTTGGGCTATCTTTCTGCATGGATTGAAATTTTGCGATCTCTTAAACAGAGATGAGGAGATAGATCATATCTAACCGTAGGTCGGGGTGTCCCCACCCCGACAATAATATGCATATGTACAAAACAAATAAGATAAAAGTTTAAAGTTAACGTCGGGGTGGGGACACCCCGACCTACAGAAGAAAAAGATAAACTCCATATCCCAAAGCCAATCCTATAACCACAAAAAACAATTTCCTACTCCAAATAGCCCCTAAAGACAATCCAACATATCCAAGCATGGTCCACAGAGGCAACAGCTTCTCTACACCCTCATTAGGGAAAGAAAATAACCATAACAATACCGTGTCAAACAACCCTCCAAAACCTATCATATGCAACAGCATTACCAAAGGATAAAAAGGAACAAAGAGAAGTGACAATAACGGAGACAGAAGTTGATATCCACTTGTCATACTAAAGATAGCATGCACCACAGGAAGCATTAAAATAAAAATACCAAAAGGAATAAAGAGTAATGTAATGATCCATTTATTGAACTCTTTTGTGTACTGTAAAAGTAGAAAAATATAACCTACACCTGCGATTGAGAGCCAAAAACTTAAAGAGACTAACAAAGAAGGGAAGAGTGCTGCAAGTATTGTCAAAATAGTTGTCAAAAATGTAAAGCTAAGAAGTTCCATACCTAATAAAAGTACCATCCATCCTACCAGCACCATAGCATAGGAACGCACTAAAGAGGGAGGAAAATCCACGAACCATAAGTAGATACCTAAAAAGACAACAGCAACTAACCCAACATCAAAAAGTGCATGTCGGTAAGGGAAGAACCGTTGTTGCAGAGGTTTATATAGCAGCAACAATACTCCATACACCAATCCCCATAATATCCCTAAATGAAATCCACTCAGTGCAACAAGATGACTTACCCCTAACATACTTATCTTCTCTCTTAACTCTTTTTGTAAAGGGGTAGCAAAAAAGATAGCGTTGTAAAATGATTGTAAAGATATTTCTTGATGTTGGGAAGCCACTTTTTCCAGTAAAGTATCTTTAAAAGTAAGAGGTAGTGGTTCCTGATCTTTAATGCGACTTTTCACATAAAAGGTTCCTAAGTAATCCTTAAATGATATACCTTCATTTGGAAGTATTTTCAGACGTAAATATTTATGATCAAAACTTTCACTACGATGACTGGTCGTATAAAAAGTAAATCCTTCATCACTATGCAGTTTAAGTACCTGATAACGCTTACCGTTCTTAGACTTTTCATAAGAGTCAAGTACTTTTGCATGTGTATAGTAAAAAGGTTTAGAGATAAAGTTTTGATAAGATTGATATTCGAGAAAAAGTCGAATGAGTATCACAGCTACCAAAGTAGCCATTACCCAGACAAACGTTTTCTTTTCAGGGAATAGTTTTGGTTTTTCCAGTTGCATTTTTTACCTTTTATAAGGTTTTAAAAGTAGAAAGTTATAGTGTAGGCATATCTATATTAATATTTGACTCTTGCATAGGAATATCCCCATCTTTATACTCATGAACTACAGGAAAACCATATCCAGTATCAGCATCTACAAAGCGTGTATACTTTTTTTGGAAAAGCAAATTAACCGTACCGGTAGGTCCATTCCTCTGTTTTCCTATGATGATCTCAGCCTCTTCTTCAGATTTTTTACTAAACTCTGAGGTATACGGTTTACCTTCAGCCTTGGCTTTCATCTCTTTTTCTTTCTCCATCGCTTCTCGGTAAACATCATCACGATAGACAAAGAGAATGATATCAGCATCCTGCTCGATAGCTCCGGATTCACGTAGATCTGAAAGCATTGGACGTTTGTTATCCCTGCTTTCTACACCACGGTTAAGCTGTGAGAGTGCAACTATTGGTATTTGAAGTTCCCTGGCTAACTGTTTCAATCCTCTCGAGATTTCGGAGACTTCCTGTTGTCTGCCTTCTCGTCCTTCACCACTCATCAACTGCAAATAGTCGATGATAGCCACAGAAATTTCTGGATGTTGGGCTTTAAGTTTACGTAGCTTAGATCGTACATGGTGGATGGTCGCATACCCTCCATCATCTACAAAAAGTTTTTTCTCTGACAACTCTGAAGTTGCTGCAGAGAGTTGACTCCACTGCTCATCTCTAAGATCACCTACTCTGAGGGCTTGCAGAGGTATAGAAGTCTTCGCTGAAAGCAGTCTGAGCATAAGTTGTTCTGCCGGCATTTCAAGAGAAAAGAAAGCTACACCTTCATTTCGTTCTATGGCTTTGAGCGCCATGTTGAGTACCAGTGCCGTTTTTCCCATCGCCGGTCTCGCTGCGATGATGACCAAATCCCCTTTACCAAATCCTGAAGTTTTATCATTGAGGTTTTTAAATCCTGTATCTGTACCGATAAGTTTAGAATTTCCCAAGGCTTTAAGCCGATTGATCTCATCCATCATCGCAAGCGTTATTTCCTTGGAAACCCTAAAGTCTTCATTCGTATTATTCTGCGTGATCTCATAAAGCTTTTTCTCTACAAGGTTCATCACCTCTTCTGCAGGCAAATCATCTTCAATTACCACTTTTTTTATCTCTGTCGCAAGTGTTGCCAAAGCTCGTTTACTGGACTTTGCCTTAATTTCTGTAAGGTATGCCGCTGTATTTGAAATAGGGTTTGCTGAAAGCAGATCAAGCATTGCCACTTCATCAAATTTACCCATAGTGTTGAGTTTAGAACGTAAGAACTCTTCATCTATAGGCTTCTCTTCACGGCTTAGTTCTTCCATCGCAGCAAAGGTATACTGATGAAAAGGGAGATAAAAATCATGAGACATGAGTTTCGCTGCTATATCCTCATACGTTTCAGGATCAAAAATAATAGCCGAAAGTACTGCCCTTTCGATGTTCAAATTATACATATTCTCCACTATTTATTCTCCTCTGCAAACTTTTCAACTTCTAAGACAAATCTATCAACCAACTCTTCTTCAGAAAGTCTTGCAACAATCTCCCCTTTAAGCATCACAAGCCCTGCACCTTTTCCATAAGCTATCGCAACATCTGCATGTTTCGCTTCACCTATGGCATTCACGACACAACCCATCACCGAGACATCCATAGGGGTTTTTATATGTGCAGTACGTCTCTCTACTTCTGCAACAGCTTTGACCAGATCAGCCTCTATACGTCCACAGGTTGGGCAAGAGATGATGTTCAGTCCCTCTTTAAGCCTTCCGGAATCTTTGAGTATAGCTTTTCCTACTTTGATCTCTTCTTCCAACTCACCAGTGATGGAAACACGCATCGTATCACCTATGCCATCAAGTAAAAGTGTCCCCAATCCTATAGCAGACTTTATCGTCGCATGGAAGATCGTCCCTGCTTCTGTGACTCCTAAATGAAATGGATACTCATTTTTAGGACGTAACATTCTATAGGCATCAACGGTTCTATCTACATCTGAAGCTTTGAGTGAAATTTTAATATCTGTAAATCCCAGATCTTCCAGGAATTTAATGTTGTACTCCGCAGAGGCTACCATACCCTCTGCTGTTGCACCATACTTCTGATCAAACTCTTTTTCAAGCGACCCTGCATTTACACCGATTCTTATAGGCAGATTACGCTCTTGACACGCTTTGACTATCTCTTTTATACGTGATTTTTCACCGATATTCCCAGGATTAAGACGAATACAATCCACCCATTTCGCTGCTTCAAGTGCAAGTTTATAATTAAAGTGGATATCTGCAATAAGAGGCAAAGAAATTTGCTCTTTGATCATTTTGAGTGCCAATGCATCTTCCATATCCGGTACGGCTACACGTACCATATCAGCCCCTGCAAAGTGCAGACGATTTATCTGCTCCACTGTAGCGGCGATGTTATGCGTATCACTATAGGTCATCGACTGTACAGAGATAGGTGCATCACCACCTACGGCTACATCACCGACGTAAATTTTTTTTGTTTTAACTCGTTCTTTCACTAATTGCCTTCTATATAATTCTCTTATTTTACCCAAACAATATTAACGTAGGTCGGGGTGTCCCCTCCCCGACAATCTAAATTAAATTAATGAATTAATCTTTTATCTTATATAAATTAATGTCGGGGTGAGGACACCCCGACCTACGAAAATTCCACAGGATCCATATCAATTTCAATTTCACGACAATCCACAGAGTGCAAAGCCTTCAATAATGGTACTCTATTCTTCGCTCTCAACAAAATATTAAACCGAAACTTATTGGCTATTCTCTCCACTGGTGCTTTACCATGTCCTACAATTTCAATATCTTCAAAAACTTTGAGTTTTGTCACCGTATCCAATGTGACCTTTCCTGCTTTACTCTCATCTTTATGGGCTATAAGTATACGTGCAAGCGATGAAAATGGCGGGTAGTGTGCCATCTCCAAAAATGCCAATTCATCCGTGATGAACAGTTCATAGTCAGAAAGATAGTTTTTGAAAAATACTGCATCTCCTGTCTGGACGATGACATTTGCCTCTTTTGCTCTACCGCTTCTACCCGCAATTTGGAACAAAAGACTCATAGCGCGTTCTCTTGCACGATAATCTGCCAAACCTAAAATGTAGTCAAGCCCCATGATGACTGAAAGCGTAATGTTTGCATAGTCATGCCCTTTACTGAGCATTTGTGTACCAAGCAACAAATCACTTTCCCCACTCTCAAAGCGTCCCAAAGCCTCTTTCAGTTTCTTGGCTGTGGTAATGCTGTCTTTGTCAAACTGTTCAACCTGTATGCCCTCTACTGCATTGCCAATGATCTCTATAGCTTCCTGTGTCCCCATACGTTCGCTTTTTAGAGGAGTGTGCCCGCAATAGGTGCAGGTATCTACTATGGCTTCTGTAAAATTACAATAGTGACATTTCAAATGTCTACGGTTTCTATGCAATGCCATCCCTACTGAACAGTAAGGACAAAGATGTGTCTTCCCACAACTCTCACAGTAGAGGTATTTGAAATTCCCTCTCGTAGGCAAAAAGAGTAATGACTGTTCTTTGGCATTATAATTATGATACAGTGCATTCAAAATAGGTGAAGAGAGACTGTCTCCGGTAATAAACGTATACTTTTTCTTCGCTTCCACGTAAGGCTTTTCAAGTTTCACAACATCATACTTGTAGTAAGAAGTCATACTCGGCGTTGCAGAAGCCAAGACTACTTTTGCTGACATCTTCTGCCCCATAAGCACCGCTACATCACGTGCATGATACCGCGGACGGGTCATCGCTTTATAGCTGTCATCATGCTCTTCATCCACCACGATGAGCCCCAAGTTTTCAAGTGGCACGAACAGAGCCGAACGAGCCCCTGCTACGATACGCACTTCTCCACTATGTATGCCTTCCAAAATAGACTCTTTTTTCTTCTTGGTCAACTTGGAGTGCCACATTGCAACACTCTCTCCAAAATAGACTTTAAGTCGTTTTTCCATCTGAGGTGTGAGTGAAATTTCTGGCATTAAAAAGATAGAAGTCTTCCCCTCTTCCAACATTTTAGCCATCAACGAGATAAAGATTTCTGTTTTTCCTGAACCTGTCACTCCGAAAAGTAGGGCTTTGTCTTTTTTTAGGAGTTGGGAGTAGGCTTTTTGCTGAATATCCGATAACGTAGGGGGAGACCTATGTGTCTGCCCTTGATTATGTGCCTGGTTTTGTGTCTGCCCTTGGGATACCATAGGAGTTATGATTTTTTTTTCATCCAAAGGGTCAACACATAGGTTGACCCCTACGAGATACGGTAAAAACAACGAAATCGCCTCGCCAAAAGAAGAAAAATAATACTCAGAGATAAACTTAGCGATATCCATCTGTTCGATACTATAAACTTTATCTGAAACAGAAGTGATCTCTGCTGTTTCAAATGTAGGTTTTTCAACACTAGCAATAACAACTGCTTCTTTGACTGTAGTTTTTAAAGGTACTGAGACAAGTGAACCTGCGAGCAATTTATGTTGTGAATAGTAAGTCAAGCTTGGGGCACTTGACCTTAAAAGAAGAACTTTATAAAAATACAAAATATAAAACGATACTCTTATTTCATATCAGTACATCCGCCAGTTGTTGTATCATTAAAGCGGTTACTCTGGAGTGTATATGTACAATCACCACTTGGTGTTCTAAAAGTATATACTGTTCCTTCAGCATTTGCACTCCAGCATCCAATTCTTGTACATGACTCAACATCATACTCCAAAACCCTGCTGCCGTTTACGTCATTAAAGGTAGAAAAGATACCGCCTGAGCCATTCAATTTGGTTATCCCGCCAAAATCACCTCGAAGTATCATTTTTTGTCTCTCTGTAGCAATAGCACTTCTCACAGATGCTAAAGTTGTTAATCCTCTTGTGATAAGAGCATCATCACGCGTTGCTGCAAGTTTAGGTATAGCGATCGCTGCGAGTATACCGATAACCACGATAACAAATACCAACTCTATCATAGTAAAGGCTTCTCTTTTTTTATATTGCATAGCTATCCCCTTCTTTCATAATATATTTATTATAGCATAAAAGTATAGTGTTATATTTTATATTTCTGCAAGATTAAAATTTAATTCTTCTTCCTTTTAACGGCATAGGGTAATCAGCTGCATCAATCGTATTTTGCAACGCAAGACAAATTGCATCAGTTCCTGCATTACCGTAGGTAAGTGTAAGATTCATATCTTGACTTGAACTCACAACCGTCAATTTCAGACAATCACTGACAGAATTCATTTTGATGCTTAATACACCGCTGTTCAGCATTGCTTTGTTTTGTACTATCATGCCTTTGACTATATTTGACATAGCCTCCAGATCTGATGAAGGAACACCGCTTGATACTGCCTTGGCTGCTATCTCGTTTGCAGCATTTGCTACAGCACTTGCCATGGCAGATACTTCAGCATCATCTCTCGTGGCTGTCAATTTAGGTATGGCGATCGATGCCATAATTCCGATAATGACAATTACAAAGATCAACTCAATCATAGTGAATGCTTTTTTCATAATACTTCTTCCTTTCACTGTAATATTTATAATATAATTATAGTAAAAAAATGTCAAAAAATGTCAAAACAATGCTACTAAAGAGAAAGAAAATAAATTTAAGAAGATTCTATAAGTTGGACGATGTTCCATATCCGGAGATATGGAACGAGAAAGATTGTAAAGTATAGTTAAATTATCTAACTATTGTTGTGCCACCAAAGATATAGTCTTTATCAGCACCAGCAGCTTCTAACATATTTGCATTTGTTGCTTCTGTTATTGCGCCAGCTAGTACAGTTGCTGTACATCTTTCATTTGCAGCTACAGATCCAACAGTAAAGTTCCCATCTGTTACAGCACCATTTTGAGTAATATCAAAACAGTTTATCGCTGCATTTGCTTCAGTTACTGAAGTTGCTGGGACAGTTCCCTGCGAAGTATATTCTGAACCAAGGTTCGAAATTACTTGTTTTAAGCTTGCTACTTCTGCTGAGATCTTAGCATCATCTCTAGTTGCTGCTAATTTAGGTATTGCTACCGCTGCCAAAATTCCGATAATTACAATTACAAAGATCAATTCGATCATTGTGAATCCGCGTCTCATGTTGTTCATGATTAACTCCTGAAAATAATTTTAGGTACAATTCAATAATTGTCCTGTCAGCATGATACCAAAAATTAACTTAAATTAACATTTCACTTTCATCTTTCTTGTTATCTGCCTATTGAAAGTATATACCAAAAATGTCAAAAAATCCTTCATAAGCAAATAAGTTTATTTCATTTTGCATTAAGAGATGTTTTAATATACTTTAAAAATAAATTGATTCTACGTGATAGGTGAGGTCAAAAAATGGAAATTTTATCATGATAAGCAACAGATCGGGCTATACTATAATAGAATTGATTTTTATAATTATAATTATCGGAATTTTGGCATCACTCGCCCTCCCTAAACTAATGACAACTAGAGATGATGCGAAACTCTCCAGTGATATATCTAACATGACTATATGTATCAATGATGCGCTTAGTTACTATGCGGCTCGCGGTACTCATCTGGAAGCTGGCGGTTCACGTGCCTGTGATAATGTAGAGTGCTATACTATTACATCATACGCTACCCATGACACAAACTTTACTGTTGTCACAAATCCAAACGCTGCCTCTTTTTGTTCGAATATAGATGAAGTAGGTGGACATTTGGCGAAGTCATACCAATTTCAAGGCACTCGTATCAAACGCTAATTAAAATTTGATCATTTATACAAGTTTAAAAGGATAACATATGCAAAAAGAGTGGGCATCATTTAAAATAACACTTTTACTTTACTTCATCGTTCTCATACTCCCTTTTGGTTTTTATTTTATCTATACCTCATTTCAAACGATGCAGAGTGACACAAAAGCTGCATATCAAGTAGGGTGGATAGGGGGTGCAGCAAGTAATCTTGCACTTAACCCTTCAGATCAGGACAATCAGCGGACCATAAAGCGTATAGACAGATCTTTGCAAGAGATATCTCTCTGGGTGACACAAAACAGTGACTCAGATTTATATATAGGTGCAGATACACTGTCAAAAGATTTTTCACAAGTTCAATCTTCCTGGGACAGATACAAGCAGAAGTTTTCAGAGCATGATAATGATGCTATGAAAAAACAGATCATGGCGGATGGGCATTTGATCGACAGTTTTTCTATTGTTGTTCAAAAGATGGTTTATCTGAAACAAAATAAGATCATAAACATGTTTTATTTTACTCTTATCGTCATCATGATATTGATGCTCATAAGTATCTATCTGGTAAGAGCCTACATCCATATACAAATGAAAAAACATGCCATACATGACTATGCAACCAAACTCTTTAACAAAAAATATTTCCTCTCACAACTGAAAACATCTTGTGCCAGATCTGTACGATATAAATATCCTCTATCGATGCTCTCTATTTCGATTGATGATTTTGGAAAAGGGAGTAAAACATATGATGAAAAAACAAAAGAACATATCCTGGGAATGCTTGGGGGCTTGATCACTTCTCTGACCCGTACAAGCGATGTTGCATGCCGATATGATGAAGATCATTTTTCTATACTCTTACCGGATACAGAAGAAGAAAATGCATTGATCTTGGAAAGACGTATACGTGAAGTGTTTGAGAAGCATGATTTCATGACTAAGGCAGAACTAAAATTCAGATTTTCAACGGTCCCTTTTAACTATGAAGAGACACCTGAAGCATTTGTAACACGTACAGAAAGTCTACTTAAATAAGTTTTACTATTAACATCATTCGGAACTTATACCCCAAGGCATTTAGGATGACATATGTAGATTATGCAGAAGGGTCAATTACATTGAAAGAAACTCTTACAATCCATCCAAAGTTTCTATAAGAAGTTCTATCTCATCTTCATAGTTGGTAGCCTGCTTAGCTAAACGAAGATACGCTTTCAATAGTTTGTCTGGTTTATTATCTTGATGTAGATTAACTCCTGCTTCTTCCAGATCTTTGTTGACAAAGTCTGCAAAATCATCTTCCAATTTTATTTCGTAACGGTTCCCCGAAACAGTCAGTGCTACATTTTTCATATTTTTCCTTTAATGAAAATTAGGCTAATAAAGTTTCAACTTGTGCGATGATCTTTTCTATCTCAGTATCTTTCTCTTCAAGTTCACGCTTCAATGCATCTATGGTTGCTTCCTGTGTAGTACATTGTTCAACTTTATTTTGTAATTCCAAAGCAAGTGATTCTTTTTCATTTTGAGCACTTGCCACACCTGCCAATTGACTTTTTAGATCACGGTTTTGTACCTTAAGTGCTTCATGGTCTGCTCTCCACTCTTCTATCTTCTCTTGCAATTTTTGTAACGCGCTCATATTCTTCTCCGTAATTATTTGTTGTGTTATAATACCAAAAATAATTAAAAATCTAGACCAACGTCTCCTTTTTGTAGGGGTGCCCCTCGTGGGTACCCTTAAACTGAAACAATGTTCTTGAAACCAAGGGCAACCACAAGGGATTGCCCCTACACATGTTTTGAAGATTCAAAATATAATGCAAAACTAATAAGGATTTTTTTGCCAAATTTCATAGTATCAAGCCCATATAAACCTGCAGGTGACCAACCTACAGCTATAGAAGCACTTAGTCACTCTATAGAAGCAGGTAACCAATACCAAACACTTCTAGGTGTAACAGGCTCCGGCAAGACTTACACCATGGCAAAAGTCATAGAAAAAACCAAAAAACCAACACTTATCATGACACACAACAAAACGTTGGCGGCACAGCTCTACTCTGAGTTTAAAAGTTTTTTTCCCAACAATCATGTGGAGTATTTCATCTCTTATTATGACTATTACCAACCTGAAGCATATCTGCCTCGTCAAGACCTCTTTATAGAAAAAGACTCTTCCATCAATCAGGAGTTGGAGCGTTTACGTTTGAGTACTACTGCTTCCCTGCTTTCGCATGATGATGTCATCGTCATTGCTTCAGTTTCCGCCAACTATGGGTTGGGTTCCCCTGATGATTATCGTTCCATCGTGCAGAAACTTTGTGTAGGAGATGAGTACAACCAAAAAGCCCTGCTTCTAAGACTTGTTGACATGGGCTACAAACGTAACGATGAGTTTTTTGACAGAGGTGACTTTCGTGTCACAGGTGAAGTCATAGACATTTACCCTGCCTACTCTGAAGAGTTTGCTTTGCGTATAGAGTTTTTTGGAGATGAAGTAGAAGCCATTTATGAATTTAATTCACTCACCGGTGAAAAAGAGGAAGGACAAAAGGAAGCAACTATTTACTCTGCCAATCAATTCATTGTTTCAAAAGAGAAATTGGCACTCGCAGTCAAAAGCATCGAAGAGGAGTTGGGCGAGAGACTGGCATATTATCAAAAAGAGGATCGTATGATCGAGTATAACAGACTTAAACAACGTACAGAGTTTGACCTGGAAATGATAGAAGCTACAGGTATGTGTAAAGGCATCGAAAACTATTCGCGTCATCTTACGGGGAAAAAACCCGGTGAAACACCCTACTCTATGATGGACTACTTCGAAGCCATGCATGATGACTACCTTGTCATTGTAGATGAGTCCCATGTGAGTTTACCGCAGTTTAGAGGGATGTATGCAGGTGACAGAAGCCGTAAAGAGGTTCTGGTTGACCATGGTTTCAGGCTACCTTCTGCACTTGACAACAGACCACTGATGTTTGACGAATACATTCACAAAGCACCACATTTTCTCTTTGTTTCAGCTACCCCTGCACCGCTTGAGATCGACCTCTCTTCTGTAGTGGCAGAGCAAGTCGTAAGACCCACAGGACTGCTCGATCCACCCATCGAGATCATAGACAGTACTTATCAGGTGGAGAACCTGCATGACCGTATGAAACCCGTCATAGCACGTGGAGAACGTATACTTGTCACAGTGTTGACAAAGAAGATGGCAGAGGAGTTGACAACCTACTACAATGACCTTGGACTCAAAGCACGCTACATGCACTCTGATCTTGATGCTATAGAACGAAATCAGGTCATACGTTCACTGCGTTTGGGAGAGTTTGATATTTTGGTAGGGATCAACCTTCTTAGAGAAGGTCTTGATCTGCCGGAAGTAAGTTTGGTTGCCATACTGGATGCAGACAAAGAAGGGTTTTTGCGCTCAAAAACCTCACTGATACAGACATCGGGACGTGCCGCAAGAAATCTCAATGGTCGCGTACTGATGTATGCCAAAAGAGTGACCGACTCTATGCAATTTACTATCGATACCACGCAAGAAAGACGTGAAAAACAGATAGCCTATAATAAAAAACATGGTATCACCCCAAAAACCACACTCAGAGTACTCGACACTGACTTGAAGGTCGAAGATGCGGGCGAACTTTACAACAAACAAAGCAAACTCGATAAAATGCCAAAAGCAGAACGCCAACAACTTGTCAAAGAACTCAAAGCAAAAATGTTAGCTGCAGCAAAAAATTTGGAGTTTGAAGAGGCTGCAAGGTTGAGGGATGAGATCGCTAAAGTTAAAAAATTGTAATATTTCCGTAGGGCAGACACATAGGTCTGCCCCTACACCAAATATTTCGATATAATACGCAAAAATATACATTATATAGGCAAATACCATGGCACTAGACTTAAATTCATCACAACTCTATTTTAACCGTGAACTTTCATGGCTGCAGTTTAACTCTCGTGTTCTGGCACAGGCACTTGATGAAAAACTCCCTCCACTTGAACGTTTGAAGTTCCTGGCGATTTACGGAACAAACCTTGATGAGTTTTATATGATACGTGTTGCAGGACTCAAAGCACTTTTCAAAGCACGTATCCAGGAAACAGGTGCCGATAAACTTACGCCTAGTGAACAGTTGGAAGCGATACATACCTATCTACATAAGGAACATCAAGTCCTTGAGTCTTGTTATACTTCTATCATTTCTGAGTTGCATACGCATAGTGTTCATATAAAAAACTATAATCTGTTAAATACAGAAGAGCAGTTGGAAATAAAAGAGATATTCTTCAGTGAGATATATCCCGTGATCATTCCTATCGCAGTGGATGCCACACACCCTTTCCCCCACCTCAACAACCTTAGTTTTGGTTTAGCTATTACACTCAGAGATGACTCAAAAAATATAAAACACGGGCTTATAAGAATTCCAAGGATACTTCCAAGATTTATACAGTTAGGGCAAATATTTGTACCTATTGAGAGTGTAGTGGAACACTTTGCATCTGAACTTTTTCCAGGTTTTACACAACTTGCCTCTACCCCTTTTAGGGTCACAAGAAATGCAGATATCGAGATAGAAGAAGAAGAAGCAGACGACTTTTTGGAGATCCTTCAAGAGGGCTTGCGATCCAGAAACAAAGGTTCACTTATACGCCTGGAACTTATGGAAGGGGCAGATGAAGATCTCCTCAATTTTTTACTCTCTCATCTGAATCTTGATGAAAACGATATCTACTCTTACAAAAGCCTACCGCTTAACCTTGGTTCTTTATGGCAGATCGTAGGAGACAAAGCACTTTCTCATCTTGTTCTGCCTACATTCAGCCCAAAAACACTTCCTCCTCTTAACTCTGAGAATATCTTTGAAGCAATAGATAAACAGGATGTACTGCTCTATCACCCTTATGACAGTTTTGAACCAGTGGTACAGTTCATCAAGCAGGCAGCAGTTGATCCGGATACACTTGCCATACGCATGACGCTCTACCGTGCCGGTCCAAAGTCACCCATCGTTAAAGCACTTATAGATGCAGTACGTGATGGAAAACAGGTTACCGTACTTGTCGAACTCAAAGCAAGATTTGATGAAGAGAACAACCTACGTTGGGCAAAAGCACTTGAAGATGCGGGAGCACATGTAGTGTATGGTATCCCTGGACTTAAAGTGCATGCAAAGATCGCACAGATCATTAAGAGAAAAGGGAAAAAACTCCAAAGCTATGTACATCTTGCCACAGGAAACTATAACCCAAGCACAGCAAAGATCTATACAGATATCTCTTACTTTACTGCTAAAGAAGAATTTTCCAATGATGCAACACATTTTTTCCATTTTCTTACCGGTTTTTCTACCTATACAAAGCTAGACACCCTTTTTATGTCTCCCGTACAGATCAAACCAAAACTGGTAAAATTCATAGAAAAAGAGAGTCGACATGGTAAAAGTGGTCATATCATTCTTAAAGCCAACTCTTTAGTGGATACAGACATTATCAAAGCACTCTATCAGGCATCACAGGCAGGATGTAAAGTGGATTTGATCATACGGGGGATCTGTAGTTTGAAACCAGGCATTAAAGGTATCAGTGAAAATATCTCTGTCTCTTCTATCATCGGAAAATATCTGGAGCATCCTCGTATCTATTTCTTTAAAAACAATAAAGTGAAATGTTACATCTCCAGTGCCGATCTTATGCCTCGTAACCTTGTACGACGTGTAGAGCTCATGACCCCAATCCTGGAAGAAAATCTTACACAAAAGATAGAACAGATCCTCATGCTCCAGCTCGCAGACAACAAACTACGCTGGGAACTTCAAGAAGATGGAAACTACATCAAAGTGCCTCTCCTGGGTAAAGCTGTGAACAACCATACTGTTTTAGAACAGTATGTCAACAAGATCCATGATAAAACAAAAAAAGAAACGCCTGACTATGTAAGTCGTTTGGCAAGTAGGATTTTGAAAGAGTCGTAGGGTGCGTTTGCTAACGCACCTTTAAAATATTGAACATCAAATGGTGCGTTAGCAAACGCACCCTACAAAGGAAAAAGATGATTTTACGATTTAAAGAGTGGACACCGAAACTTGGAAAAAATGCCTGGATAGCTGAAGGCTCTTCTGTTATCGGTCGAGTAAAAATGGGAGAAGATTCTGCTGTATGGTTTGGGTGTGTCGTACGTGGTGATGTGCATTACATCACTATAGGTGACAGAAGCAACATCCAAGACCTCAGTATGATACACGTTACCCACCACAAAAAAGCAGATATGTCTGACGGTAACCCTACTGTCATCGGTAATGATGTGACGGTAGGTCATCGAGTCATGTTGCATGGATGTACCATAGAAGATGCTTGTCTTATTGGGATGAGTGCTACTATACTCGATGGTGCAGTTATAGGTAAAGAGTCCATTGTTGGCGCAGGAAGTTTAGTGACAAAAAACAAAAAATTCCCTCCGAGAAGTCTCATTATGGGAAGTCCCGCTAAAGTTGTTAGAGAATTAACAGATGAAGAGGTAAAAGAGTTGTATGCTTCTGCAGAAAGATATGTGAAATTTAAAAATGAGTATCTATAATGAAAAATATCTGTAGGGTCGGTTTACCGACCACAAATTTAAATAAATACTCTAACAAATGGTCGATAAATCGACCCTACATATATTAAGGTCAAACTATGAATCAAACCATCACCAAAAGTTTCAAAGACATCTTCTCATCAACAGTACTAATCTTTGTAACAAAGGTTACCATCATTTCCATTGCTCTTACAGCTATACTTATTTGGCTCTTAGGAGGTATGCTTACAGGCTTCATTGCCAGCTATCTTTCGTGGATACCTTGGGAGTGGGTACAGACAACAGGAGCTTCTGTTGCAACAGTTGCCATAGCATATATGCTCTTTATCATCGTACTCTCTGTGATCACATCTCTAATGGTAGAACCACTTCTTATAGGGCTGGCTAAAAAGCACTATCCAAATACTTCTGTTGTTAGCTCTCCAAATATTACCACTTCTATACTGCTTAGCCTTAAATCCGGACTGATCTTTTTAATCCTTTTTCTTTTTACATTTCCAATCATGTTCATACCACTCATCGGTGCAGTATGGATGCTTTGGCTCTGGTCTATTCTACTCAAAGCCCCAACCATCTATGATGTAAGTACTCTATTTATCTCCGATAAAGCACAGATTAAAGAGAAAACAAAAAAATCGACTCTCATGGCAATGATCGCAGCGGGATTCAACTATATTCCTATCTTAAATATTTTTGCACCGGTCTTTGCCCAAATTCTTTTTTTACATCATATATTAGGGGAAAAATAATGTAGGGTCGATTTATCGACCAATGTAATGTTTATATATGTGGAAATGTTAGGTGGTCGGTGAACCGACCCTACTCTTGCTCTTTTTTTACCCTTCTCTCTTTCTTGCTGGAAGTCGAGAATCGCAGCAGATCATCAGTACTTTTTACATACTCTGGCAATGTTTCCAAACTCTTCTCCATCACTTTAGCTGCACATACCGCGTCACTGTAAGCACGATGGTGGGTTGCAGTTTCAATCTCAAGGAAGTCAATAAGATACGCCAGCCCATAACGCTCACTCTCAAAGGTTCTTCTTGCCAGGTCAATGGTACAAAGTTTGGGATTGCCGATGCCGCCTAAACCAAAACGGTCAAATGAAGCATTGAGAAAGTTATAGTCAAAGTTTGCATTATGTGCGACAAATACAGCATCACCCATAAAGTGTCTCAATTTGGTAAGTGCTGCTCTTCTACTGGGTGCACCCATAAGGTCTGTAGGTTCTATACCTGTAATTTTGGTAATATACTCTGGCAGATATGCACACTCAACAAATGTTTCAAATCTATCGATGACTTTACCATTTTGCAACATTACCGCGCCGATCTCTATGACTTGGGAAGTACCTGGTTTACTTCCATTCGTTTCTATATCAAGTACACAATAACGCTGTTCTTCATAAGGGGTAAAGTAGGTTTCAAGTCTATACCTCCCATCCTCTTCTTGCTCTATGGGATAACCGGAAGCCTGAAGTAAAATAAATATCGTATCGCTATCTTCCAGTAAAGTGGTGTATTTTATAGCGATATGCTTATATTGTTCTTCACTCAACACACCATCATGTTTACGAAATGCCGTAGTCAGTTCATCAAATACTTTTTGCATTCGCTAGAAACTGCTCCACTTTTTTAGGATCTTTTTTGCCTTTAATAGACTCTACCCCTGAACTGACATCTACACCATAAAAACCATATTTTTTCACTTCAGCTACATTCTCTGGAGTCAAGCCCCCTGCAAGGATGATCTTGGAACAATCTACACCATCAAACCACTCAAGATTCAGACGTTTACCACTTCCGCCATACGCTTCACAAAAAGCATCTACCAAACGATATCTGTCTGAGAATTTATGAATATCTTCAGGAGATTTGGCACGTACAACAGGAAGCGTTTTTAAACCTATAGCATCCAGAGACTCTGCATCTACATCAAAATGGATCTGTGCCAGTGAAATGTCTGAATACCTACAAACCGTATCGATAGTCTCTACCCCTTCATTCACAAAAAGCCCCACTCTCTCTACAAATGGAGGAAGCTGATCAATGATACGTTTTGCAGCTGACGAAGTGATGTAACGTGGTGACTGATTATAAAAAACAAACCCCAGCGCATCTGCTCCACACTCTACTGCATGCAGTGCATCCCTGAGGTTTGTTATACCACATATTTTGACTCTCATATAATCTTCTCCTGCAAAAGGAACAAAGTCCCTTTTACATTCCTCTCACTGAAGCTTCGTCCTTGACTCAGATAACACATACTCTTTCCCCTTTATTTTAGTGCGGTAATAGCATGACTGATACCATTAGGATGCTTATAAACAAACGAACCTGCAACCACAATGTCAACACCTGCTTCTTCAAGAAGTTTCACATTCTCATCATTCACTCCACCATCTACTTCTATAAGACAGTTGGGATTTCGTTCGTTGATGAGTTTTTTAAGATTTTTGGTTTTTTTTATGACTGAAGAGATAAACTTCTGTCCTCCAAAACCGGGATTTACAGACATAAGCAGAACCATATCTACATCTTCCAGCAAAAACTCTATGGCTTCAGGCGGTGTATGCGGGTTCAGTGTAATTGCTGGTCTTATACCTAAAGAGCGGATCTTTTGTATGAGTCTATGCGGATGTTTCTCCTCTTCTATATGAAAAGAGATAAACTCAGGTTTTAAAGGGGCAAAAAGATCTACAAAAAAACTATTGTTCTCAACCATAAGATGAATATCTAGAGGTTTTGTTGCCGCTTTTTCTACAGCTTCGACAACAACAGGTCCTATGGTTAAGTTTGGTACAAAATGCCCATCCATCACATCTACATGTACAAGATCACAACCACCTTCGCAAATGGCTTCAACATCACGAGCTAAATTCCCAAAATCAGCAGAGAGTATACTTGGAGCTACTAACATAAAATTCCTCAAAAATAAATTTTTATTATTATAGCAAAATCAAACTTGTGCTATCGGAGTATATAGGCTTGGAATACCTATCCACTCTACAAAAATAACACACCTTAAGCAAAATTTATGCACAAATTGCCTATAATCGCACAAAATATTCGAGATTTTATACCTATGCGTATAAAGTCTACATTAACAGAAGGTATTATCATGTCAAGAAAATGTGAAATCACTGGCAAAGGGCCACTAGTAGGGAACAACGTTTCTCACGCAAACAACAAAACAAAAAGAAGACAACTTCCAAACTTAAGATCTGTAAAGATCACACTTGAAGACGGAACAACAAAAAGAGTAAAAGTTGCTGCTTCTACACTTAGAACAATGAAGAAAAAAGCTGCTCAAGCTGCTGCAGTAGCTAGCTAAAAAGCTTGGCTACCTACAAAGTGCAAAAGCGACTAGTCGCTTGAGCCTGCTGCTGAAGCAAACTCAGCGTTAGCAATCAAAACCTGAGAAAGGTGCCTAAATGCACGTTTTCATTTTTGACACTTTGTTTAGCTTTGCTAAAAAAGCGTCCTATTAATGACCGCTTCTCAAAAAATAAAAAAGTTTCTCAACTGGAGAAGCTCCCCAAAACCACATATCACCCTAAATGATGAGTATTATGGTCATTTAGCCCCTTTTAGATTTCCTCTTATTCTTACTGTACTTATTATGCTTATCGGTACGATAGGGTATATGGTTATCGATAAGTTTCCACTCATGGATGCTATCTACCAAACCGGAATTACATTCACTACTGTAGGATTCGGAGAACAACGACCTCTATCGGATATGGGTCGTATCTTTACTATCACACTTATCATTTTTGGCTTCATTGTTTTTTCAATTGCAATAGGTATCATTGCAGAAGTGGTCAAAAAAGGTGAATTCCAAAAAACTGCTAAGGAGCGTAAAATGCTTTATGAAATTGCTAGACTTAAACACCATTTTGTCGTCTGTTACCACAATGAATTTACCATTCAAGTCACTAAACAATTACGGGCAAACCACATCCCGTTTGTAGTAGTTGATCCAAGAGAAGATATGGAAGAGATAGCAAAAAAGTACAAATACCCTTATTTTGTGACTGCTGAAGCACATACAGAAGAAGGTATCTTGAAATCACATCTCTCTTCTGCAAAAGGTATCATAACCCTTGCAGATAATGTAGCTGATAATATTGCGACTATCGCTTCTGCACGTCTTTATGAAACGGAGATCCACAGAGGTAGAAAATATCTTATCATTGCCAATGCCCAAAGCCACGAAGATGAACAAAAACTCCTAAAATTAGGTGCAAACAAAGTGGTTACAGCAACAAAACTTATGGCACAACGTATCAATGCAATGGCAGCAAGACCTGACATGGAAAACCTTTTACAGGAATTTCTTTACAAGCAAGATACTCCATTGGATATGGAAGAGGCAAAAGTCTCTAAAACTTCCTGGCTTACGCTCAAAAAAATTAAAACTGCCCGTTTTAGAGATATTGCCAACGTAACGATCATCGGTATTCGTCAAAAAGATAATAAATTTATCCCCATGCCTAAGGGGAATACCATTATCATGCCCGAGTCCAAACTTCTACTCATTGGTACCAGTGAAGGAATAAGACGAGCCAAAAAGATCATCCGTAAAAAAGAGAAGCCTGAGGAGTTAAAGTATGTTTAAACTTTTTCCTGTTAAAAATGGATTAGAAAATGTTCAAGGGTTTTTTTGTGATGCCACCAATGTAGGCATGAGAACCAACCCTGCAAATTCTGGTGTTTCTGATATAGATGGAGATGTTGCCTTCATTCGAAGTGAAGTACCTTGTGACATTTCAGCAGTCTTTACATCTAACACTTTCCAGGCAGCACCCATCAAACATTTTCAAAAATATCCTCAAGATTTTCAAACTGACTTTGTACTGATCAATGCTAAAAATGCCAATGCAATGACTGGTGAAAAAGGTATTGAAGATATTGACACTATTATGTTAACACTCAGTGCAAAAATAGATGTTCTTAACCCAGTAATGAGTTCTACAGGGGTCATAGGGTATCGTTTACCTATTGACAAGATCACTTCGGCATTTGACACTTTAGATTTTAATGTAAGAAATTCTCATAAAGCAGCACGTGCTATCATGACCACTGACAGCTTTAAAAAAGAGTTAGCCTACAGAGTAGAACTTGAAAATGGTGAAAGTTTCAACATTGCAGCCATCTGTAAAGGTGCAGGGATGATCAATCCTGCTATGGCAACTATGCTTTGTTTTGTCATTACTGATGCAAATATTCCCAAAAATGATATGGATGAACTGCTTATCCAAAGTACTGAAGGTTCATTTAACCGTATCTCTGTAGATGGAGATACCTCTACGAACGATACTGTAATGCTTTTGGCTAACAAAGAGAGTGGTGTGTACCACAAAGAAGCATTCAAAGAAGCCCTGAACAAAATCATGTTTGAACTTGCCATGATGATACTCAAAGATGGAGAAGGTGCAAACAAACTTGTAGCCTTTGAAGTCAAAGGAGCAAAAAGTGAAGCCGAAGCAAGAAAAGCAAGTATGGCTCTAAGTAACTCCTTACTGGTTAAAACTGCCCTCTTTGGAGAGGATCCAAACTGGGGACGGATCGCTTCTACTATCGGAGCAAGTGGCATAGCCTGTGATGAGAGTAAACTCATTATCCATTATGACGATCTCTTGATCTACTCAAACGAATTTAGAGAACTAGATAAAGAGAGAGAAGATAAAGCCTACAAGATCATGAAACAAGAGAGTTTCAAAGTCACTTGTGACATCGGTTTAGGTGATGCATCTTATACCTCTTATGGCTGTGATCTAAGTTATGAGTATGTGAAGATAAATGCGGAGTATAGGACTTAATTCTCCTCTAACCACAAAAAAGATAAAATACAGCAAAATATAAAACAGGAGTGACCATGTTACACGAATATAGAGATGAGATCCATGAACTTAAACAAAGCAATGCACACTTTACAAGAATTTTCGAGAAACATAATGATCTTGATCAAAAAATAGAAGATGCAGAGGCAGATAGAGTTATTCTTACAGATGTAGAGCTGGAAATACTTAAAAAAGAGAAACTGCTTTTAAAAGATGAAGCGTATAAAATGATCATTGATTATAGAAAATCTAAAGCTTAATATCCCTGTGAGCTTCGGCTCACACTCTCATATACCCTCTTAACACAAATTACCCTATAATTAACTATAAAAACACGCTACACATACATTTAGGAAATACTACTATGGCATCATTTAATACGATAACAGACATACCAGAAGCACTTTTAGAGATAATCGATACATTTAACTTTAGCAAAATGAGTGAGATACAGGACAAAGCTATCAACCCTATCCTCGAGGGTAAAGATATTTTGGCACAGTCCAAAACAGGTTCAGGTAAAACATTGGCATTTGGTATCCCTGCTATTATGCATACAGATATGAATGAAAATAAACCTCAAACTATCATCATCACTCCTACACGGGAACTTGCAGAGCAGATCGCTGTAGAACTTAGAAAAATAGCAGCTTACAAAGCCAATCTCAAGATACTCACACTCTACGGAGGGGTTCCTCTTCGTGCACAGGCAGACTCGTTAGCTAAAGGAGCTCATATACTTATAGGAACACCAGGGCGCATACAGGATCACTTAGCTAAGGAGACACTGGTACTAAATAGCATTAAAACACTTGTTCTTGATGAAGCAGACCGTATGCTAGATATGGGTTTCTATGATGAGATAGTGAAGATAGGCTCTAACATGCCAAGAGCCAAACAAACTCTACTCTTCTCAGCAACCTTCCCTGAGAAGATAGAAAAACTAGCCAAAGCACTTTTAAAACAACCCCTTACTGTCAAAGTAGATACCATACAAGAGAGTACCAAAATAGATGAGATAGTCTATGAAACTTCTGACAAGTTCAAAACACTCACAGCAATTATACAGTCATACAAACCAGAGTCACTACTCATATTTTGTAACACAAAGGCAGAAGTGATATCTCTAACTGATATGTTAGCAGGACGTGGGCACTCAGTCATAGACATACATGGTGATTTAGATCAAAGGGACCGTAACGAATCTGTCATAGTATTTTCTAATGGTTCTAAACGTATCATGGTGGCTACTGATGTTGCATCAAGAGGACTTGATATCAAAGAGATTGAACTTGTCATAAACTATGATCTGCCTTTTGATAAAGAAGTTTATACACACCGTATAGGACGTACAGGACGCGCAGATGCTACAGGTACAGCCTTGTCCTTATTTTCCCCAAGTGATAGTGAGAAATGCTCATACATCACTTCTCAGGCTCGTATGGGACAAATGGAAGACTTACGTGTAGATGCTGCATTTAAAATAGTATCTAAGTACGATACTCTTTGCATCAATGGAGGTAAAAAAACCAAACTTCGTGCTGGAGACATATTAGGTACTTTATGTAAAGAGATTGGTATTGATCCTAAAATGATAGGGAAGATAAACATTACGGATACAAAATCCTATGTTGCACTCCATCATACTGTAATGGATAAAGTATTTAAGGCATTAAAAAAGACAACGATTAAAAAGAAGAAATATGTAGCTTGGATCTTGAACTAATCCTAAAAAAGAATGTGCTTCCATTCCCCCTCCTACCCCCTGATCATAAATTTATATTTTGACAAACTTTGACAAACTATTACTCTATACTTCTATTTATTATTGAAAGGTAAATATGAGTGAATGTAGTAGATGTAGTTTTAAAGAATTAGTGATAGACAAACAGATCGATGAACAAAGAATAAAAGCGGATCTATGCAGTATTTGCCTCTTTAAAACATTAACGGGCACACAAATTGATGAATTGATAAAAATCAGTTCTATTAAACAATTTCAGGAAGGGGATATTCTTTTTCTTGAAGAAGACAAACCCAATTATTTATATTTTTTGCTAAAGGGCGCTATTAAAGAATATAAATATTATGCGTTCGATAAAACTGTAGCTGTACAACATTACTTTACTCCAAATATGATCGGAGAAGCGGCGACCTTTGAGCGTGTGGTCCATGATACAACTGCAGAATGTGTCAATGAATGCATTGTACTCATCATCACTTATGAAGATTTTGAAAAAAAGTTTTTAAAAAATCCGGATATTTCCCTTAAATTAATGCTTCAGCTTGCAAAAAAAATAAAAACAACCATGAACTACAATATGCCGAAAGATTCTATCTCTAAATTGGCAGAATTTATTTATGAAAACGAAGAATTATTCAATACAATGAAAAAATACAAAATAGCCGAAATGCTTAATATCTCGCCAGAAACACTCTCCAGATTATTTAAAACACTTAAAGAACAACAAATCTTTGAACGTAAAGAAAATGGTCACTATAAAATTGTAAATAAAGAAGGTTTGAAACAATTTTACAAAAGCGGATTCGAATTATTATAACACATTAACGAATGCCCTACTAAACAAAATTTTAAGGCTTTTAAAATACTAGAGAAGGTCAAGAAGAAGTATCTTTCTTGGATCTTAGATTAATCTTCCAATATCTTTTTTCTACGCTTCACACGTACGATGTAAAAAAGTGTAATAAAAACGACTGATATAAGTGCAATGAGCGTAGCATTTTGTAGATACTCATTTATAAGTTCTTCCTTTGAGCCAAGCAGATAGCCTAAAGCCACTAGAACAATCACCCAAATACCTGCACCAAGCCCTGAGTAAAAAGAGAACTTAGCTATATTCATCCGTGCCAATCCTGCTGGTAGAGAGATGAGTTGACGAATACCGGGGATAAGTCTTCCGTTAAAGGTAGAGAGCTCTCCATGTCTAATGAAAAAAGCTTCTAGTTTATCAAGTGTCTCTTCTTTAATAAAAAAGTATTTTCCATACTTTAAAATGAAAGCTCTTCCAAAATGTACAGCTAAGTAGTAGTT
This sequence comes from uncultured bacterium, assembly GCA_965602275.1. GTDB lineage: Bacteria > Campylobacterota > Campylobacteria > Campylobacterales > Sulfurovaceae > Sulfurovum. Next base: position 74,270 of record CBFCXZ010000007.1, on the reverse strand, counting down.
AAAGAGTGCACCTGCAACAGAACCCAATATACCTATCAATACAACGATATAGACATTCATCTCACCTTTAAAGGCAAGGTATCCTGCAGGTATCATGATGATTTCACTGGGAAAAGGGAAGAAAGTACTCTCAAGAAACATGAGAAGAAAAATACCCCAATAACCCATATCTCCGATGTATCCGACGATAGTATTGGCTATTTCATGTATCATTAAATATCCTAAATTTAAAAGCGGCTAGTCGCTTGAGCTCCCTGCTGAAGGGAACACAGCGTTAGCAATCTTTTTAAAAGCAAAGAGCCTAGATGGCTCATTGTTTAAAAAAGACAAAAGATGGGCTTTGCTCATTTTGTGTTCTTTAATGGTGGCTTATTCGCTGTAAGCGCCCACAGCGGTAAGTCTTTTATAACGCTGATCAAGTAACTCATCTACTGAAAGTTCTTTAAGTACTTTTACATTCTCTAAAAAATAATGCTTAAGTACTGCAGCTGCCGTTGCTTTATCACGATGTGCCCCTATAAGTGGTTCATCGAGTACATCATCAATGAGTTTATGCTCTAACAGGTCACTTGGTGTGATCTTAAGTGCTTTTGTTGCTGTCTCTACTTTAGTTGGGTCATTCCATAAAATAGCTGAACATCCCTCCGGCGAGATAACTGCAAAAACTGAATAACGCATCATAGCAAGCTTATCTGCCACACCAATAGCAAGTGCTCCACCAGAACCACCTTCTCCAATAACAACAGAGACAAGAGGCACTTTCACAGAAGCAAACTCAAAAAGGTTTTTGGCAATAGCCTCACTCTGTCCTCTCTCCTCTGCTCCAAGTCCAGGATAGGCACCCGGGGTGTCTATGAGCATCAATACCGGAATATCAAATTTCTCTGCCATTTTTACAGCACGAAGGGCTTTTCTATAACCCTCAGGGTTTGGCATACCAAAGTTTCTTTTGATCTTATTTTTAACACCACGACCTTTTTGTTCACCGATAAGCATCGTCTTTTGACCATTGATCCAACCAATATAACACAATATAGCAGGGTCATCACGGAAAGCACGGTCTCCATGAATTTCATACGCATCATCCATAAGTAGTTTAATGTAATCTAAAGCGTAAGGTCTGTCCGGGTGACGTGCAAGTTGTAACTTTTGATAATCACTAAGTGAACCAAATGTTTTACTTACCTCTTTTTCCAACTCTTTTTGATATTTCTCTACAGCATCCAAATTTGCAATGGCATGAGCCGATACAATCTCTTCTTGTATCTTTTCAATTTTGTTTTCAAAATCTAAATAGGTTGCCATAACTTAATCCTTATACTTTCTTAAAGATAACGACACCGTTGGTACCACCAAAGCCGAATGAGTTACTCATAGCAACATTGATCTCTGCTTTTCTCGCCTTATTAGGGATATAGTCCAGGTCACAATTCTCATCAGGCGTTGTGTAGTTGATCGTTGGAGGTAAAATACCGTCTCTCATAGCCATAAGTGATACAACTGCTTCAATAGCACCTGCAGCACCTAGACAGTGACCTACCTGTCCCTTAATAGAACTGACCGGTGGACAGTTCTCTTTACCGCCAAAAAGCTCTTTAAGTGCAGCTGTCTCATTTTTATCATTGACCGGGGTAGAAGTACCGTGCGCATTAACATAATCTACTTTTGGCTCACCTGCCATTTTGTATGCACCCTTCATCGCACGAAGCGGTCCATCCATGGTAGGTGTTGTAATATGACTTGCATCACCACTTTCACCAAAACCAATGAGCTCGCCATAAATTCTTGCACCTCTGGCTACAGCATCATCATAACTCTCTAACACTAAAGCACCTGCACCCTCACCCATAACGAAACCATCACGGTCTGCATCAAATGGTCTTGAAGCTGTTTGTGGGTCATCATTTCTTGTAGAGAGCGCTTTCATCGCAGCAAATCCACCCATTCCTGCACCACATATAGCTGACTCTGCACCTATAACAAGCATTTTATCTGCTGTACCAACCATGATAGACTTTGCAGCTTCACCAATAGCATGTGTTCCTGCAGCACAAGCTGTAACAGAAGATAGGTTAGGTCCCTTTAAGTCTTGATAGATCGAAACAAATCCACCAAGCATATTTACAAGTGAAGATGGGATGAAGAATGGAGAAATTCTTCTTGGTCCTCTAGTTGCACATACCACTGAGTTCTTTTCAATATTTGGCAAACCACCAATACCTGAAGCTGAAGCAACTCCAAATCTTTCTCTGTCAAAATCTTCCGGAAGTTTTGCATCTTCTATAGCTTCAGCAGCAGCTTTAAGACCAAGCTGAATGAATCTGTCTGCCTTTTTTGTTTCTTTCGCATCCATAACAGAAGCTGGATCAAAATCCATGATCTCGCCTGCAATTTGTGCAGAAAACTTTTCTATATCAAACGATTCGATTACTTTAATACCACATTTTCCCTCGATGATCGCAGAAAATGCACTCTCTTTGTCAAGTCCTAAAGAATTTATCATTCCTAAACCTGTCACTACTATTCTTTTCACTGACTCTCCTATCTATTTACTTTATAAGATATATATTAATACTTTACAAAATACTAATATATATTTTAACTCAATTTTAAAAGCGACTAGTCGCTGAACCTGCTATTAAAGCAAACACGGTGTTCAGAAAAAAATTTAGTTTTTTTCTAAGTCATACTTTAAGTATCGAAACGCAGCCTATGGAGCTTTGCTCTATAGGCGTTCTATTAAGATAGATTATACGTTTTCGATAAATTTAATTGCGTCAGCTACAGTTGCAATAGCTTCTGCTTGGTCATCAGGAATTTCGATATCGAATTTCTCTTCAAGAGCCATTACCAACTCAACAACATCAAGACTATCAGCCCCAAGATCCTCTACGAATTTAGACTCTTCTTTTACCTCATCCGGGCTCACATTTAGTTGTTCAACAACTACTTCTTTTACATCATCATATAATGCCATTGATTACTCCTTAAGTTTGTTAATAATACGCATAAGTATAACAAAAAAATGCTAAAAAACGTATAGATTTACCTAAATACCTACTTCTTAGATAGCAAATAGTATTTTTATGGACTAGATATAAATTAAATTACTGCCCTAAAAGTTTCTTTTTTATAAAAGGGTCATGCAGATGTTTTCCCTGAAGCATCAATAACTTCATCTCTTCATAAGGTATGAGTCCCTCTTTTTGCTTTTCAACTGCCCCAAAGCCATATCCCATAGGTGAAGGGGCTATACGGGAATACCATGCCTTTGTTGCATCGATCCACTGATGTGTATCGAGTGTTTGAGTCAATATGATCTGCGTATCAGGAGTGTGGTTTTCAAGCCAAAGTACCACACAACCGATATCATCATAAAAATAAGTATCTCCCTCTTTGGTGATAAGCTGTGCAGCATAATCAAGTTCTTCTACATCCATACTACATTCAGAACATTGATACTCTTTGGATTTAATAGGGATAGCTTGATATGCTGTATTACCCTTATATACATACCTTGCACCCTCTTCACTTCCCAAAGAGAGTAAAAGTATTACGATCACAGCGATCACGACGGCAAAAGTTAAAAGATTCATTAGGATTTTTTTCACAACAACACTCCATTTTTTAGATAATATACAGCCACATAAGCACTACACAGTAAAACAAATAAACTCAGTAATAGTAACGAAATTCTCTTTAGACTCTTTGAAGGTTGCTTGAAAAAACCTTGCATTACTGCAGTATCTATCGTTAAAAACACTCCCAACATCAGTAGCCCCCATAACAGATAACCTACATAATAATAGTGATCTTGCAACATACAAAAAGGACACTGATGTGTCGGTAATTCATAAATATATGTACCAAAGAAATAGACTACCGCATAATAAGCAATAACACCAAACAGTAAACTCGCGATGATACTCATAACAGCAAGCTCAGAGACTGTCGTTAAGACTACCAAAGCAAAAAGCAGATAAAAAAGTATTAAGAGTTTAGGGATATCCAATCCAAAGGGAAGTCCATTGGCTCCTCCTGTCTGACCAAATATCACTGAACAACAACTTACAGGATTGTTTGTTTCTATATGCGTAAAGTAGAGTATATCCAGTAAAAACTCAGCACTCAAAAGAAGAAAGATCAGCATAAAGAACCATGATTTAAGTTTCAAATAGGGATAACTTTTTGCTTTGAGGTCTATGTTATTCATACTCAACCATAAACCACTCAAAAAGAGAATGATTATTTTGAGTGACAAAAGAGGATTACCATACTCATTTGCCTTGACCACTCCTGCCCCACACATTGCCCCGGGGATAAGATCAGAGAGATTGTCTATGGTATACACAAAGTAAGGAAGCAGAACTACTTTGAGTAACATGACAAAAAAGATGATGGTCATGACAAGATAGGAACGATTTTCCAGTGCAAACTGCTCTGTGGTAAACGCATCGAAGTTCCATCTTTTTAGCAATCCAAGTGTAGAAAGAAAAGCTACAAAAAGCAGAAGATACAGTACCGTCTCAGAAAGAAGATAAACGATGACTTCATTACTTAAAAGTATCTCATTCACTACTACCCGCTCCTGTGCCCGAACGTAGTGACAAATGCCCTTGGGGTATTCCTCTACTAACTATTCTCCCATCCTCCATATGTACCACCTTGCTCACAAAAGGTAGGCTCTCAAAGAGTGGATCATGGGTTGCGACGATGATGGTGTTACCTCTCTGGTGAAGTGATTGAAGTATCTCTATAAATTTAAGTGAATTTTCTCTATCTAGATTGGCTGTAGGTTCATCACAAATGATGAGTTCAGGCTCATGCACCAAAGCTCTGGCAATAGCACAACGCTGTTTCTCCCCGCCAGAAAGTTCTTTGACTTGCTGTGATGCTTTATGAGAAATAGCTGCACGCTGCATACTTCTTGCTGCCATCTCTTTGATAGTTTTGATATCCAGTCCGGAGTTAATAAGCGGTGCAATGACATTCTCTTCAACACTCAATGACTCTAAAAGATTAAAGTGCTGGAAGATAAACCCTATGCTTTTCGCACGATAGGCTGAAGCATGCAGATCAGGAAGCTTGGAGATAAGTTCTCCCTCTACCACTATCTTCCCGCTGCTGGGTTTATCAAGTGCTGCTATGAGTGACAATAGTGTTGATTTTCCACTACCGCTTACACCACTCAAGATCATTGTTTCACCTTTAGCAACCTCCAGATCAATCGACTTGAGCGCCTCAAAAGCCTGCGGGGTTCCCTCATTGAATATCTTATTTATACCTTCTATACGAATCATCATAGCATTGCCTCTTTGGGCGGAGTTACTGCTATCTTCCATGCAGGGATGAGTACCGCTGCAAGAAATGGAATGGCATAAAAAAGGAAAATTGACCCCAATAAACCAAACTCCAAGACAGGAACAAACTCAACATGATTAGGCAAGTTTGCACCTCCTAAAAATATTTGACTTAAAAGTGGTGCATCCCATATAAATACATACAGATATGCCAGTACCACACCCAGTACAAAACTCACAAGTACAACTACTACCGTTTCATAAAACTTTAATTTCAAAATATCTTTGATACTCCAACCTACTGCACGAAGGATACCTATCTCTTTTCTCTCTGTTGAATACACCATAGAGTAACGTTGATAGAGAATAAGCATAAAAGTTACTATAGCCACAAGATAGAGTATCAAAAAGAGTCCACCTTTATAGTTGTAAAGGTTCTCATACGCTTTTCTGATCTCTCTCTTTTCTACAACACGTACATCATAAAAGAGAAGATGCAGCTTACCTATAATGTTATCCCATTCAGCATCATTGGGAACATTAAACGTAATATCTGTAACTTCATCCTCTCTTAATCCAAATATTTCTCTGGCTAGCTCTATAGGCATAATGATCATATCGTTAGCTATAAGATTAGTCTGAGAGGGAAGTGTTTGATGTATCTTTACTTTCTTGAAACTTCCTTGGGGGATTTTAAATGAAAAATGCTCTTTATAATAGTGTTCCAATAGAAATGATTTTACCCCTTCACCTACAAGCATACTGTCAGCAGATAAAAAACTTTTAAGATCCAACCCTTTTACAAGGGATTGAAGTTCTTTACTGCTTTGCTCATCAAAAAGATCTACACCTACCACTAAAAAAGATTTTTCACGAGGTGCAAAGAAATATCTTCCGTACACACGTGGTGCGACCTGTGAAACACCATTGATCTCCAATACTTTATCCAGCCAATCACTGGGTGTATTAATAGCCTTCCCAGCTTGTACTCTACTCAGTGTAAAATCAGATTGACTCTCCAGCGTACCCAAAAGCGTATTTTGAAGTGAAGAAGAGATAAAAAGTACAGAACTCAAAAGAAAGATGATAATTACAGAGATAAGTACTGCCCCTATATGTTTACCTTTTTGTTTAAACAGTAATAAGGTCAAAAAGTGCAAAAAAGCGTTACCCATTAATATTCTACTTGGCATAAACCAGATCCATTTTATTCATTGTTTGCATTTGGGGATATGCAGGGTTTGAGTTCTCATCATATAAAAATACTCTTGGTTCATAATAAGCAACACTCAGTGAAGGTGAAGAGAGTTTTGTAATGTTAGCAAGAGTTGACAGACTGCTGTTTTGTACTACTCCATCATGAGTCACATAATGACCAACCAAAACAGTTAACAACAACACTAAAAATAGTACCAATGTAAAAAACTGTTTTACCAAAAACTTCCCCTTCTAGACGCTTAGAACTCAACGCTTAATCTTATAGCCCATCTAATGCCATTACCATTTTATCGGTTATTTCATCAAACTTTACCATGGCCTTACCATTATGATCATCCATGAATGCTTTAGCACTCTTTTTACTCTTAAAAGGTATAAGTTCACGACCCATCGGTCCAAAAACATCTGAATCCAGCACATAAGTTGCGTCTTTAGCAGAAATCTCTTCGAGTGTATAATAATCACTGACAGTTATTTCAGAAATATTCTTACGATCGTAAGGAAAGTCTCCATCAAAGATATAATATTTCATCATATCTTTAACCCCGTCAAAATAGTAGTTTTTATCGTCATGCTTTATGCGTGCTGCCCATTTAGGATACTTACTTACAAACATACCACAGACAGGACATTTTGCCTTAACAGGAACATCTATATGCTTACCCGCCAACTTCATACTGCCATTACTCACATAATACGCAACCGCTTCCAACTTAGATTTGGAAAGAGGAGGACAGGCTTTAGAGGTTTTGATTTTTTCCATTAATTGTTCGATCGTTCCTTGGGCAGAAGGAAGTTTTTTAGGTTCACAAAGGGTCTTAACGATCTTTTCACCTTTATTTGAGAGTTTAACGATCTTTGCTAAGCTCTGTTCATTGGCAAAAAGTGATCCTGTGATACATAGTGTTATGAGTATTGTTTTTATCATGTATTTAGCCTATTGAAGTGAAGTATGCATTCCCACGCAGAGCATGGGAACGAGGAAGAGTTGAGATATTATCTATTTTTTAAGTAAAGCCCTATTGCTTGCATTTGCTTAGGATTCAGATCTTTACATAGTTTGTTTTCAACAATAAACGCTTTGGCTTCAGCTGTAGTGGCAAATTTCTTATCTGTTTTTTGACACATTTTACCATACATCATTTCACCTTTTTTCGTCATCATAGCTTGCTTTTTAGCAACCATTTTGCTGTCTTTGGCAAAATCACTTTCAGCTGCTTTATATGCACCACTGTAATCAACTACTTTACCACCATTTGTTTTAGCAAATGCTTCTGCATCAGCTTTTGAAGCAAAAGCATACTTACTGACCATTGTCATCGTACCTTTTTTAGCACTTCCTACTACATAAGAAGCTTTATCTACAGCAATAAATTTAAGACTCATTACATCTACCACTTTAATGTCTGTAAGTTTAGACCCTTTTTGAGTATCCTCAACAATACAATGGATAGAACAATACTGTTTTACTTTCCCATCTACCGTTGCCGCGTGATTCGTTTTATAGAACATAGGTAAGGTCATCCCACATTCAGGACAGAACATTTTAGCTTTACCCTCTTGAAGTATAGTTGCTTGCCCCGCAGGAACAGTTTGGAACATTTTCATCATTTTCTTTGGTTTAGCTTCTTCTGCTTGTGCAAATGTTGCTAGTGTACCGAGTGCCAGAAGTGTTAGTAGAATCTTTTTCATTTTATTTCCTTATGTTTTTGATAACCTATGATAATCTATTAGTGTTAATTTTATGTTAAATATTTAACTTTCTAATAAAACCTGTGAATTTCTTCCATAATGTTAGAAAACTCTATATCATCACCTTTTTCTTTTAAAAATGAGATAAGATACTTTTCTGAAGCTTCAATACCCTCGTTTTTTTCTATCTCTAGAAGTCTAGCATATAGATCTGAAATAATTTCAATCACATGTTTTGAAATCGTTTTTCTTGCTGCATGATAGCCAATGATCTCACCTGTATCATTGTCTCTTCTTGATTCAAACTCAGTAAATATCCAATAGTATCTTCCATCTTTAGCAAGGTTTTTAACCACTGCATTGATGTTTTTACCTTGAGAGATCGTTTCCCACAGAAGTTTAAATACTACCTTTGGCATATCCGGGTGACGTACGATACTGTGAGGTTTACCTATAAGTTCTTCTTTACTATAGCCACTTACTTCCATAAAATAATCATTGCAAAAGGTAATTTTACCTTTTGCATCTGTTTCACTCACAATATATCTTTTTGGATCTAGTACTATCTCTTCATCTATCGGTGTTGGTTTTTGCATTTTAAATCCTTCCATTCAAAAGTCTAATAAGTGCATCTGACACTTCATCAAACTTGAAAATTCTTTTTCCACTATACGCTTTTGAAAACTTCTCAGCCGCTTCTTTTGTTGAAAAAGGTACCAAGTCATCACCCGATGGTGAGGTAGCTCTACTTCCATACACAAAAAAAGCTTTTTCAGCATTAATAGGTTTCAGTGTTCCGTAGTCCGTTACAACGATCTCAGAAAAATCTCTCTCATTTTTTACACCCACATCAAACCATTTTCCCGGTCTATGATAAAATTCAAACATCGATTTTGGGCTGGAAAAATAGACGGTTTTTCCATTTCTTACTTCTATTTTTGCTACCCATTTTGGTTCTTTATACACTTTAATATGTCGTACAACACAGGTACTGTTTTTATCAAAAGTTAAAAAATATTTTTTTTCAACTTTAAAAGGTTTTACCTCTGCAGCAGCAAAGGTCACGCCTGTTAAAAGTAATACTGCTATTAATAATTGCTTCATTATTTAATCCTTCAATTTAAATCTTTTTTGCTAAATCTTTTTATACCAAATCTTTTTTGGAAAATATTCTAAAGCCCAAAAAGGCAAAGAGTATCCCTAAAAGAAGTGGATACACTACAGAGATAAATACAAATACTTTTTGGCTCATCATATCGAGTATGTAAAATGCTACCGGTCCCATCACGGTGAGTTCCGGGTCAAAAAGTGAGATGGCAGCTACTCTAAATATCTCCATAGGGTTGATCATAGCAATACCGATGATCAACTCTGCATTCACACGCTGCTGCATCATCAAGGATATTAGAGCAATATCAATAAATGCCAAGAGGAATATCCACACAAAGAAGGAGATCCCCAGTGCCATTTCTGATGATTTTACAATAGAAGAGATAAAAAAAGCAATACCCAAAAATGCAGAACTCATCGCAAAAAGCAGTGCTGTATAGAGGAAAAAAAGATTTAAAGGTACATCTGCACCTTTAAACATACCATAGAGGATCGCAAATACCATCGCCATAAATACAGGTACAAATACGGTAATAAAGCGCCCAACGATCTTACCCCAATAATACTGTTTGAGGGAAATAGGGAAAGAGAGCATGTACTCCAAAATATGGCTGTCCCTGTCACCAGATATGGAACGTACTGTAGTGATAAGTATAAATATAGGCAAAATAACAATAGTTACTTGAATATACATCAATAGCAGCCTGCTCAACCCAGAAAATCCCATCACTTGTGACTCAGTTATCCCTGCGATAAAAAAGAGTGCGATCAACCCGCCAAATACAAGTGAGTAGACAATAAACCAATTGGCCCGTATAGACTCTTTAAGGTCAAGATAGGCGATTAATAATAAATTCTTCAATATGCTTTCCTGTTTTTATTTGCTTCAATTTTAAATATACGTCTGCTCACTTCTGCAAAGTCTATGATCTCTTCACCTGCTTTAATGGTGCTATTTCTCTCATGAGCGGCAAAGCCATAAGCCATAGGGGTGATGTTATGCGTATCATAGAGTGCAGTTCGTGCATCGATCCACTTTCCTGTTTTTACATCTGTGATCCAGATCTTTGCTTTTGGAGCCCAATCGATCTTTTCATCATCAAACCACAACACAACACAACCAATATCGTCATACATATAAGACCTGCCATTCGCAATGTTGATGACCTGTACAGCATGATGCCTGTCGCTCACAACCATTTTACAGCGTTCACACATATCTCTATCCCAATGTACGTCACGCATCTCTGTCGGACTCTTTTTTTCACAGCCAGTAAAACCTAATAGTAATACTGTAGCTAAAAAAAGTAATTTAAACCTTTTCATCAGAAACTATCTTTCCCAGATCCATATAGACTTGACGATTCACGATATCTTGTACTTCTTCTATACGGTGTGTGACAAAAAGTGCCAGTTTCTCTTTTTGACTCTCTTGTATGAGTGTGTAAAAATCTTCTCTGGCCTTTGGGTCAAGGTTGGCTGTAGGCTCATCATAGATAACGATATCACTCTCTTTGGCAAAAGAGATAGCAATAAGAAACTTCTGTTTCATCCCACCCGAAAGTTTAAAAAAAGATTTATTTAAATTAGATCTTATATCAAACTTCATCTCATTAGCATAGTGATAGATACGTCTTTCATCTACACCCGAACTCTTACAGACATACGAGATAAGTTCACTCACAGAAAGTTTGATGGGAGGGGGAAGCTGAGGCACAAAACTGACATGCTTTAAAACTTCCGTACGCTTTGCAATAGGGTCTAAGCCATTCACTCGAACTCCACCACTGTTAGGGTGATAGTACCCCAATATAGAGCGTATCAGTGTGGTCTTTCCTGCACCATTGGCTCCCATAAGTGCAACAGAATCATTCATATTAAATTCAATATTGACAGAGTCAAGTGAAAGATGTGAACCAAACTTTTTGCTTAAATTAATAACTTTTATCACACTAAGCCTTTCAGTCTAAAGTCAAAGTTAAGTGCATCTGCATGACACACGTCGATACATCTTCCGCATAAGGTACAGTCAGCCCCTGTGATATACTCTCTTGTGATCTCTTTCTCTTCTCTTTGCTTATCATACTTGGCCTTTGTGATCTCAAGTACCTGATTTTCAAAACAGACATCATGACAGACCATACAGCTGTCACAGTTGTCATTCCACTCAACTCTTAAGGCACTCACTTTACCTATCATTCCATATGTGGTACCGATAGGACAAACGTAAGTACACCATGCTCTTCTGGAGAAAAATACCTCTATGGCAAATACAACAGCTACCCAGATCAGCGCCATAGACCAACCATATGCCATCATACGGCTCAGAATTCCCACTGTACTGATGGTTTCAAAAACAATATAACCACTCACAAATGCCATAGCCAAAAATCCTGCCCAGAATATATATTTTATTCTATGGTCAAACTTTCTCGATTTGATGATTTTTTTACTTACCAGTGTATTGTGCAGTTTCTCACCATACTCACTCAGTATCCCATAAGGACAGACCCACGAACAGTACGTTCGTCCTCCAACCAGCATATAGACAAGCACGATCGTTGCTGTTCCGATGATCACATTGATAGGGATATGATAGGTTGCCAGCCATACTTCCAGTGTTGCAAAAGGGTCTATCATATGGAAACCTAAGAATCTAGACCCCTGTAACGTCCCCTCAAGCATCTGAAGGTCAATGAAAAAGGATAAGAAGAAAAACAGATGAATGGCAATCACCAATATCCATCGCTTCATTCTATAGCTAAACTTTCGCTTACCCTCTTTTGTTGTATCAAAAAATGTTGACCAGAACGAAGTGTTCTTTATGGTCTCACGATTGTTATACTTATCCATACAGCTACTCCTTATTCACTCTCTAATTGCTAATTTTTCTGCGCTTCTGCTCTTGCCGGAAACTCACCGATCTCATCTGCAAATACCTTCAAGTCCTCTTCACTAAGTGACATTAACAGACCTTTCATGATAATATTCTCTTTTCTGCCTGCTTTAAACTCAACCAGATCTTTAAAAATCTTATCTGCACTCTGTCCAAAAAGTTTTGGTCCCATCATTGGTTTACCATTTTGGTAACCTGAACCATTCACACCATGACAAGAAGCACATTTACTTTTGTACGCGTTACTGACTTGAAATGCTCCTGCACTCCCTGCTTTATCTCTAAGAGCACTGAGTTTGTCCATCTCTTTTTTTCTATCATCTTTCTCTTCAACGGCTACTGTTTTGGCAGCAGTCATTTTATCACCAAAGTCCTCTATGACCTTTCCATGTTCACCCCCATGATAGGCAGGACCTCCCATAAAAGTGATCACCATTAACCCTATAACACCTAAAGTCAATAACCCTGCAACAATATTTTTCATTCTATTTCCTTAACGCTTTTATTTTTTTATTAAAAGTATAGATCTCATCTGCCAACGTCCGGATCTCCTCGTTACTCATCATCTTAATAAGATCATCCATTAACACATTACTCTTCTTGCCACTCTTGAAGTCTGCAATAGCATTGAAAATCTCATCTGAACTTTTACCTAGCAAAGATGGCCCAATAACGCCATTGGCATAATCATCGTGGCATGCTGAACACTTCACCATGAATTTGATACTTAGTTTTTTTACCAACATTGAGATCTGTACTCTCTCATAAGGACTACGCACATTCATATTTGCCTCTATGGCTGTTCTCGGTTTTGTTCTTACTCCTGCATCAACATTGGCAGGTTTGGCATTTGGGTCGTACTCACTCTTGATATTGTAGTCATAGTAGTATTTATCTTTTTGTCCATTTTTACTACTGACTTTTTCTTTCTCTTCTACTTTTATAGCTTTTGCATCACTACTTTCTACTATCTCGATCTTTGGTGCTGCGCTGCTTTGTGTGGTAGTTGCTTTTGTTGCTTGTTCTGTTTTATCTTTGGCTTTATTGCTATCATTACTACAGCCTATCAGCGTAAATACAACACAGCTAAGTGCAATTGTTTTTATAGTTAGATTTTTTATCATTAATTATTTCCTTTTCCGTACTGCTCTTCATAGCTCACCCTAGGCTTCACTACAATAGACGGTTTTGATGTAGGACATACCTCTTCACAGGCACCACATCCGATACACCCATCATAGATCTCCGGTCTTTTCCCACCATTTTTATCCGGTACCATGGCAATGGCACTCATCGGATTTGGTATCGGGCACATATCTGCACATAGTGTACACTGTTTGCCTTCGAAGCTATCTAGTTTTTCCAATATATCAAGTTCATTTTGTGTTACATTATTCACACTGTCAGTGAATCTATGCATCTTTGTGTTAAATCCTTGAGGAATAGGTGTATTGGTCATAGCAATACAGGTATCTGGAAACTCTAAAACAGCTATCCCCATATGTATATCTTCAGGTTTCTCACAATCATGAGACAGTGCTCCGGTAGGACAGGCAAGTACACAAGGAACCCCTTTACATGCCCAACATCCTCTTACAGTTGCATCTATATAGGGTGTTCCAACACCATGACCTTTACCCCAGTCAGCCAACTCTATGGAGTGATAAGGACAGACTTGCAGACACTGTCCACACTTGATACATAGACCCAGAAACTCTTTCTCATCCACTGCTCCGGGTGGTCTCAGACGCATCTCATCAGCTAAGAGATAAGGACTAAGCCCTACACCACCTGCCAATACCAATCCTAAAACGCCCAGTGTAGAATATTTGATAAATTCTCTTCTGTCTGTTTTTACTTTTGCCATTGATTTCTATCCTTTCAACCTTGTTTTCAATAGGTCTCCTTTCCAAGAAGCAAAAGCTCCTTGGAAATTCCTCTCACTGAAGCTTTGCCCTTGGCAAGAAAAAAACCTTTACAATTTTTCATATCTTCAACCTCACCTTTGGCTTCTCATCTTCCAGCAAAAAGATCGGTGCCGAAAATGGTGCCAACTCTGCCAGGAAATTCAATAATGATATCACAGGAGAACCATAGAAGAACTTTACGTTAGGATTATATACCCAGAGCTGGTCAGCATACTGATATACCTTGTGTGAAGTATCACCTATATTATCACCATCTCTGTCAAACCCTTCATAGTTATCCCAGTAGTTACCCACTATCTCATTTTCATTTGTTTTACTTCCTCTGCTGTCATTGACGATATCTTCGATATTTCCCATGATAGTATTATTTTTAATAATATTATTTTCACTCAGTGAATGAAAATGCAGTGCTTCGGAGTTGTAAAGTATTTTATTATCTTCTATCCAATTATGACTGTCCGGCTCAAAAGGTGATCTGTCGATATAAAGTCCCTGAGCATTATAAATTACAGTATTGTTTTTAAGTGTAAAGTTTGAAACATCTTTCAGTCCTATACCCATCCCTGTGGCACCTAAAGAGCTTTTGATCACATTTCCTGTAGCAATAGTATCTTTAGAGTACATAAAAAATATCCCTACAGAGTTATACTTGTAAGTATTGTTCTTTACTAAATTTTTACCTGCATACATAAAATGCAAGGAATAACGACACCATTCTCCATAATTCTCTTCAATAAGATTACCATGGGAATACCAGACCACCATGTCTCTAGACTTTATAAGCTTGTTTTTCTTTATGATATTATCATTACTGTACCAAAGTCGCAAACCATCACCACGAAGACCTAAATCAACATCTTTTGAAGTAATAGTGTTATTTTGAACGATAGAGTTACTAACCATCTGCATATCAATACCAAAAAGGCAATCATCAATAATACAATCACTGATCTCACATTGCTTGGCATTTGCCACAGTGATAGCGGCATCAAGTTGATGATGCATGTCACCACTGTTTGTTACCCTGATATTTTTAAGGGTAACATAAGAGCTTTTTACAGCAATGACTGTTCCTGAACCTTCGCCATCAATGATCACACCATCCTCTTTACCTACAATCGTAAGAGGTTTGTTGATAGTAATACCGCCTTTATAGACACCTGCAGGCAATTTTAGAATTGCCCCTTCAGGTGCACTATCTATAGCTTTCTGCAAGGCATTAGCATTTAGGAAAGTAAACAGTGATAAGAAAAATATGATAGATAGTCTAATCAAATCTCAACCTTTTATTTGGGTACCCACAAGGGGTACCCCTACATTATTTTGCTTCTGTTTCTTTCAATGCCTTCTGCTTCGCAAAGAAAGCAAGCAGACTCAATAAACTGATCGCAACAATTAGATAAAAACCAATCGTCGGATAAGAGTGTGTCGTAAACTGTGCGATCTTTCCATCTCCAAATACCGTTGGCATAAATGGTTTGATCTTGAACGCACCCCAGTCATGGAGATTGTGCCCAAACCAATAGAGCCAATAAGAGTAATCTGCGATAAAGAGTATCGGCAATGAAACGGGGACAAGCATCGCATAGCTAAGTAACTTATTGTCATAAATAATAAAATAGATCATTGCCAATGAGAGTAATAACAGTGCATAAATACCTATCTCTCTTTCAAGCTGACCTCCTACATACATAGGATCCATACCCACATAGTGGTTGATGGTATTCATCTCATGTACTTCACCCGAAAACCCGTCAAAATGGAAAAAGACAGGGATCCCTTGTGGAAATGCTTCTTTTGGATAGTTGGGTGCTTCAAGAGAAACCGCCCATATAGGCAGAGAAGCCACACCTATCTCAGAAGCACTCTCTATCATGCCATCAAGATTATTGTGTGACTCTTTAGGTGTAGCGATACTTTTGTATCTTCCTTTATTGTAGAGGTTCCAAACTGATTTATTTAGCGTTGAGATCTCCTCACTTTTTCCTTCATCTATTTTATTGAGTGTGCCATGAAATGTGATCATAGGCAGTGTAAACGCAACTGTCATAACGATAAGTGCCAAAGCAGCGAAGACCCTTGCTTTCATAAAACTTGGATGCATATATTCTCCTTGTGGAATTAACTATGTGGATTATAGCATAAGAGATTCAATAAAACTTTGACTCTAGTCAAGAAAGTAGTTTAAATTATAAAAATAATAAGTATAAATTATGTATAAGGGGTGTATTTAGTTAGGATTATATACCAAAGGCGTAGTGCCTTTGGTACTGTTTTCTAGAAGAGGTTGGCGTTTTCGTCGATCCATTTAAAGTATTCAACAATATTTTTAGTCTCTTCTTTACTCATATGCTGGTTAGGCATTTTAAGATTAAAGTAATCGATCATACCTTTTACATATGGGTCTTCAAATTTGTGCTCAGGGTTCAAGATAAACTCACTAACCCATTTCTCACCATTTTCATGTCTTTGTAGTACACCTGTCAAGTCTGGACCTGAAGAAACTTTACCTACAACGTGACATCCAGAACATCCACCTTCATCAAAGGCTCTTTGCCCTGCTGCTGCTGCATTAGATTGTTTAGTAGCAACGAGTCTTACCAATGCATCTTTCGCTCTAATACCAACATCTGCTGTCTTAACCATAAGCTGCCAGATCATATTTTCAAAAAGGATCGCTTTGTCCATATCGCCAGCTGTAACTGCTTCATCAGAAAGTTTTTTCTGTGCAGGAATTTGACCATATTGTGCAAATGCATCATCTACAAGATCAGCAACAACTTTATGATCACCAAATTTATTGTCTTTCAAGAACTTCACTACCGACTGGATAACTGCGTCAGTTGCTGTATTAACCGCTACTGTTTTATCATACTCAGCTTTAAGCTGCTCTGGAGACATTGTCGCCATTTTAAGTTTTTGTGCAGATACATACTTTTTATTAGGGTCTTTAACCATAAGGTAACCCATCATTTCCAAGTGAAGTGCAGAACAGAACTCTGTACAGTAGTAAGGGAATACACCCTCTAGGTCAGCAGTGAACTTAATAGTTGAAGTTTCACCTGGCTCTAGTGAAGCGTGAACATCATAGTGATCCACTGTAAATCCGTGAGTCTCATCTTGAGCTCTCTCAAGGTTTGTTAAGTGCATTGTTACAACATCACCTTTATTTACTGTGATTCTCTCAGGGTTGATGTGAGAACGTACCATAGTTGCATAAACAGTAACATTCTTACCTTCTCTTACGATCTTCTCTTGACCAGCAAGTGTTTTACCTTTATGGATCTTACCAGTTTTAGAGTTTGTACCCATTGGATATCTAACATGCGGATGTAACTTCTCAGCTCTGATAGCAACCGCTTGGTGAGGTTCACCTAGTGGTAGAGGCATATCAACAAGAAGATCCATTGTTTTACCGCTTACATCGATCAACTGGTGATTTTGTGGGTGCAATGGTCCAACATTTTGGAATCTATCGATCGCCAATTTATTCAATGAAATGATATATTTCCCTTGAGGATCAGCAGATTTACCTTCCATACCACAAAGGTGCCCAACGTTATAGTGAACATTCTCTTTATCAAGTACTTTAAGTGTTTTATAGTTCCATTTTACAATTTGACTATCAACATAAAGTGAAGTATAGATCTCACCATCTACATTAGAGTACTGGTTATGTAAAGGCCCGAGACCCAACTCAACCTGACCATGTAATGACTCTTTCATATCAAGAATTGGTATACCATAAGGATCTTTTCCTACATACTTTTTAGCATCAATAAGCTTTTTGATCTTGCTCCATTTAAAAACAGACGCATGTGTATCTAGCTTACCACAAACTGTAATGTATTCACCATCAGGAGAAACATCAACACCGTGAGGTGACTTCGGTTCAGGAATCAAGAATAGTGCGTTATTTGCAATAGATACTTCCATAGGAATAACTCTATGACCATTTACTACTTTAACATTTTTGTCATCTTTAGCAAGCTCTGCCAATTTTTCCCAGTTATATACATGCATAAAGTCAGTGTCATTACGAGACATACCTGCTTCATTTGGCGGCATACCTACTTCAATACCTCCTGTGTACATTTCAGAGTTAAATGAGTTTGTGAAACCCCAACCATGAGAAACACCTTTACCTGCATCAGATAAATCTTGCATATATGGTGGCATTTCAATCGTAAATGAAGCTTTTTCATCTATACGTCCGATCTTTGAATCAAATTTCCATAATGTAGCACCACCACGGTATGTCTCTTTGTACTCTTCGATCGGGTGATAGTTGTTATCAAATGGCGCAGCATATTGACACGCTTCAATGATATACTCAGAGTTTTGTGTAAAGAATGCTCCACCATGCTCTGATTTAAATACCGGGTTTACTACGATCTGTTTTGTTTCAAAGTCTGCTAAGTCAATGATCGCAACTCTTGGGTTCGCTTTATCATTAATAGCTAACCATTTACCGTCATATTTACCATCTACTTCAGAAAGTCCCGGGTGGTGTGTATCTCCCCAGTTGATCTCTCTTCCTCTAATATTACCTTGTCTGAGTACTGCTTTTGAATCTTCATCAAAACCATATCCTTGCCAAGGTTCAGGCGTAAATACAGCGATATACTTCAATATCCTCATAGATGGAACACCATAAACAATGATCTGTCCAGATTGTCCACCAGAACTAAATACAACAAACTCATCTCTACCACCAGTAGGATTATATGTTTTTGCTGCACGGATCACATCATTTTCCGTTAAGCCTCTGTCTTTCATTACTTTTTCTAAAGTCCCTGCACCAAAAGCTGTTGAAGCAGCTATTGCAGAACCTAGAAAAAGAGATGAAAGTTTATTTAACTTGTAATTCATCTTCTCTCCTCCAAAAATTTTAGAACCGATCTTAGGAAAAATTCTTACCTTAGATCAACGCTCGCTTAATGTCACAATAATAATTTTAACTTATTATTATCATCAAACACTCCCAATTATAACAAAAAGGAATAGAGTTTACCTTGACTTGTATCAATAATTTAACACTAATTTAACACTTTTATGTATTTGGTGGTTTTTTAGAAGTAGCGAATATTGAGAATTTTTTATATCGCAAGGTGGAAGAATTCCACCTTTTTAACAGTTTTAGCACTCATACGGGTGGAGTTCTTCCACCTTCCAGAAAGAGTACTAAAATTTATATCTTAGATTAGTATAAACATATCGTCCCGGTTCATTCATGAGCATGACAGTATCATTTGGACCTGTTGGCATCAAAATCAGATCTTTATAGGTATTCGATACAGCATAGGTACTGTCAAACACATTATCTACACCTACAGTCAGTTCAAAGTTCTTGCCAAAACTCTTTGTACCTTTAAGATTGAGGACTGCATAAGCATCTAACGGTTGTTCACCATTTTCAACATCTATATTTGTCCATTCATCAGAAGCAATCAATTCAGCTCTAAATGTTAAGCTCTCATCCCAATCATAGTTTGCAGCAGCATTGAACTTAAATGGTGGTATCTCAGGCATATCAGTTCCTGTTTGTCCCGTAAGAGGATCATCTTTTTCTCCTCTTTGGTATGCCATACCGTAATCAAAATAGAGTGCATCCGTTGCGATATAAGTTCCACTCAATTCAAATCCATAGATCGTTGCATCTACATTTTCATATTGACCCATAGTTGGATTAGCAGCAAAAACACTATTATAAGCGATATAGTCTTCTAATTTACTATAAAATGCTTTTGCTTTGAATGTTGCATTGTCAAACTTCTTTTCTACCCCTACATCAAATTCATAATTGATGGTAGCTTCTAAAGTATTCGTTCCAACAGGAGTATTCTTCATGCTCATCCAATAGAGTTCTTTGGCATCAGGTACTCTTGATGATTTACCAAAACCTGCAAAATATTTAGTATTTGTATCTGCATGATACGTTCCAAAGATATAACCATTCAATTCACTATAATCTCTATTTTCTTGTGATATTGGTTTTGGTTTTTCTATGTTATGTCCAGGAGTGATCGTAGTATCGTCATATCTTAGACCAAGATCCAAGACAAATTTATCCATCTTGATCTCATCTTTGAGAAAGAAAGCAATATTTTCAGTATCTACGTCGTCAATACTAATAGGAACCATATGGGGTTTACCATTTTTATAGTATCCACCATCCCAGTTTCTCAAGCTGTAATCAACACCTGCAGTGATAGTATGATTATCAAGATCAAAACTATTTTTAATTTTAGCTCCCTGCACTTTTGTCGTCAATGCATGTGTCATTTCATTAGGATTGCCAGGATTCATAGGATCATTAAGAGAAACATTTCGATAGACAGTTGACATAGGATGTTCTACCTCTGACTGATAGACCTGTACATTAAGCTCTTTAGAGTATGCACCGAGATCTTTAGCAATATATTCTGCATTGAAAATATCAGAATCATCAAAGATGGCATCCATTTTAGATGATGGATAAAGGATATCATCACTTCTGTTGGCAGTATAACTCAGTCTTAACTCTTGATTATCCGTGATATTCCAAAAGAGTTTCGCCAACACAGTCTTTTTACTGAAGGCATCCATATCTTTGTATCTATCTTGATATTGAAAAGCAGGAAGCGCCTTTCCATCATCAATTTCGCGTTGGATCTGACCTACAAAATCATTGCCATCACCATCCTCATACTGTTCGCCTGTTTCCGCTGAAGCAGAAAGTAAAAATCTTACATTTTCTGTAATAGCACCACTAACATTCAAAGCAGCTTTTTTATATCCCCAGCTTCCTAAACCAAGATTTACTTCACCTTCAAGTTCCTCAGCTGGTTTGATCGTGTGAATCTTTACGTCTGCACTTAGTACCCCAAAATCTTCCACATTATAAGGTCCTTCATTGATCTCAATATAGTCAACATTGTTCGTCAATACATGAGAGATAGGTGGATCCATTCTGTTTGGACATGCCCCACATACTTTAGTGCCATCTATGGTGACATTGATATTGTCTTTTCTCTGTCCTCTTACAAGCACATCATTGGCAATTCCAGACCTTCTGCTCAATGCAATACTTGGCGACTGCTTAAAAAGTGCTTCTGCCAAGTCCGCTGATTTAATATCTTCTCCATGTACATCTTTGATGACTTCTGTATCTACTTTCGCTTCTACGTCAATGGTCCCCAACTCTACTTGTGCTGCTTGCAATGATAGCGCGCATGCCAAAGAGAGATAAATCCCCTTTTTCATTCTTGTCATTGTAACTCCTCCAAAATTATTTTGATTATTATTACATTTCTTTGTTAATAATCTGTTAATTAATTGAATATAAAACTTATATTTAATATAAATTTTACTTAAGTTGGTAACGTAGTAACAGATTTACGCTTGCAGGTAACGAAAGAGGAACATTTCTAGTACTTATAGGAAAAGCACATTTCACTGCATGTCGTGCAGAGCTATGAAATACTTTTGGTCCACTCACAGAGATATGCCCCACATTACCGTTAGCAAGAATGGTAAATCGTACTTTCACTGATCCTTGCATTCCTCTTCTTTTTGCTATTTTAGGATAACTCTTGTGTTGATTGATCTTTTGTCTTACTTTGGAAAGGAATTGATTTTTTTTAGCTGTACTATTTCTTGAGGTACCTGTTCTTTTAATACCTTTTGTTATTTTTGGCGGTGCTTTCTTTCGTACTTTCTTTTTAACCTTTTTTTTCTTTACTATTTTCTTTTTCTCTATAGGTTTTTTCTTAATTTCTTCAATCACAGGTTTAGGAATAATTTTTGGTTCTATAGGTTCAGGTATGATCTTTTCTGGAACAGGCTCTTCTTTAACAACAGGTTCAGGTTCAGGCTCAGGTTCCTTTATCGGTTCTTCTTCAATGACAGGCTCTTCTTTCTCTATCTCTTCGGGCTCCTCTACAGGAGGCACAACTTCTTCTGGAATACAGGTAGCAAGGGAAAGATGTACAATTTGATCTTGTGGTTTTTGATCTGCAATAAAATTCTGGTGCTGCACATAAAAGTAAGTCCCAGCCAACAGAAGGTAAAAGAGTGTTGTGCTGAAGAAAGAAATTAGATAACGATGTTTGACCACAACATCCCTTTTGTTTAGAGTTTTGAAGTCTAGCAAAGATATGTTAAAAAAATGTTAATTTAAATCAAGATTTGTTAATTATGTGCCCTAATCTTCTCCTCTTTTACTGTCCAGATAAACACAATAGGGATAAACACCAATGTCATAAATGTTCCTACTATAAGCCCACCTATGGCAACTGCACCCAATGGTGCCAGTCTTTCCAGTCCTATGGCAGCACCTTGTGCTACAGGAAGCATACCCGCCGAAACTGCAAAGGCAGTCATAAGTACAGGTCTTGTACGAATTCTAATAGACTCCATCATTGCATCTCTCTTATTCATCCCTGCCTGTATCTGTTCCAAAGCAAAGTGAATGAGCAAGATAGCATTATTGACAATAACCCCGGAAAGAAGCATGAATCCCATCATTGACGGCATAGAGACATGATAGCCTATGGCAAGCATGGTCCATGAAGCACCGATGATCGTAAGCGGAATGGAGAAAAGGATCATCAATGATATTTTTACATTGGCAAACATCACGACAAGGGTAAAGAAGATGAGTATTACGGCTACAGAAATAGCCCCTACCATTCTTCCGGCTGCCGCTTTAAACTGTTTAACATCCCCTATCTGTTCCAATTCCACACCCTGAGGAAGTTTTACCTCTTCAAGCTGTTTTTCAAAGTTTGCCATGATGTGTGAAATAGCACCTTTTTCTCTGTTCCCGTACACTTCTAGTGTGTATTCCAGCCCCTCTCTAGTGATACTGCTAGGTTCTTTTATAAAGTCCAAAGTAGCTATTTTATTTAAAGGGATCTTACCTTTAGGGGTATCGATAAGCATGTTTAAGATCGTATCAAAATCATCTATCTGTTTTTTAGGTAACCACACTCTTACTGTGTAATCCATACTGTTATCTTTAGCAAAAGTAGCAACCGGTGCTCCTCGCAATGCTAGTTGAAGTTGTGCCGTCACATCTGAACGTTTGAGTCCATAACGCAAGGCTTCAGCTTCATCTATATTGAGGTTATAGACCACTTTATCCATATCCCAAGAAATAGAAGTTGAAACAATACCTTGTGTCTTCTGTAATGCTTTTTCTACATCTCTTCCTGAAGTTTGCAATGAATCAAGATCCGAAGAACTCAACTTTGCATCAACACTTGCACGGATACTAGACATTGCAGTGGAACCGGCAGGAGCTATATCCAAATATTTCACATGAGGAATTTTAGCTATCTCTTCACGTAATGCTCTGGAGATCTGCCAGATATCAGTCTCTCTTTTATATCGGTCTACATACGTAGCAATAATAAACAAATGGTCTATACCAGAACCAGACCCAATACTCAATACACCTGCTTCAGAACCAATACTTCCAGAAATACGCAGAAGTTCACCTTGCTCTTCAATGATCTTATTTACTTTTTGCATAATAGCTTCACTCTTCTCTATAGGAAGATTCGCATCTGTGGTAATCTGAATGTTTACGCCTCCAGTATCCATCGGTGGCATAAGCTCTTGACCAACCACAGGCATAACGATCCTGGCCGAAATCACAAAAAGTACGAGGAGTACAGCCATCGAAACAAAACCTAAAAGTTTAGAGGAAGTAATAGCCTTTACAATAGATGAAAAGAAACTCTGAGTAATGTCATTGGCACGAATAGTGAGTGAATGAAAGGCATTTTCAACTTTAAGTAAAAGTGGATTTTGTATAGACAAAATATACAATGACAGTAAAGGTACTGCAACAATAGAAATAACATATGAAGCTGACAATGCCAATAGGAGTGTAGAAACAAGTGGCGCGAAGATAGTCTGAGGATACCCACCCACAAAAAGCATCGGAGATAGAGCTATCATCGTTGTTACTGTACCGGAGAAGTCTGCGAACATGATCTCTTTTGTTCCATCAAAAACAGCTGTATGTATATCTTTACCTAGCTCCCGGTAGTGCCTCTCGATATTCTCCATCACCACTACTGTGTCATCCAACAACAGCCCCAGTGCCAAGATAATTGCAGTAAGCGTGATCACATTAAAGTCTATGCCAAACAAACGCATCAAGGCAATAGTTGATGCATACACCAAAGGAATCGTTACAAGTACTACCAGTATCTGGCGAAAACTTGCCAAAAAGAGGAAAACAACGATCGTAGACATGATAATAGCATCACGTAGGGCTTCGAACATGTTTGTTGTACTCTGAACGATCGTCTCTTTTTGGGTGTCACTTACTTCGAAGTTTATGTTTGGATATTGTGTTTTAAAATCAGCAATAAGATGCTCAACTTTATCTATGGTTTGGATCACATCGGCAGACACAGAACGCTGTATAGACAAAGCGATCGCCGCTTTACCATTCCCATAATATGCAGCAGAATTTTCATAATGTCCAAAATAAACTTCAGCCACATCTGAGAGTTTCACCTCTGGTGTAAGCATCAAGGCTTTTAGTGTACCTACTTTGTCTCTTTTGCCTTGTGATTTGAGCAGATAACGATGTTCCTGATTACTTACAAAACCTACAGCATATTCATTATCATTTTTTTGCAGTGTTGCGATGATCTCTCCCAAAGAGAGATGGTAGCTATCCAGCTTATCTTTATCGACAATGATCTGCAACTCTTTTTCATAGCCACCAAAGATATCAACATTTGCTATACCTTTGGTTTTTAACAACTTATGTTTAATATCACTACTTGCCAGATCACGGATATCTTCCAGTGTAAGTGCCGTATCACCTTTAGGAGACATCGCTACTACGAGAACAGGTGCTGTTGCTTCTGTAATTTTAATGATTTGAGGTTCTTTAATATCTTTTGGGAGTTTAGCACGAATTTTAGAGAGCGCATTCGTAACATCATTCACTGCTGTATCGATATCCTTACTGTACTCAAACTCTGCCCTAATAACCGTAACTTCATCAATAGTATTGGAATAGGCACGTCGTATCTCATCTAAAGCATAAAGTTCCTCTTCAACAGGCACGGCAATATTACTTGCCATCGTCTTGGCTGATGCGCCGGGTTGAACAATAACCAATGCTACTTCAGGGTAGTTGGAGTTTGGAAAAAGGTTTCGATGCATCTTATTGTAACCAGTCACTCCGGTCAAGACGAACAGTGCCAAAAAAGCAAAGATGATATGAGGTTTTCTTAGAATCTTCTCTACCCAGGAGTTGGACTCTTTACTCATTGTTTAACCCCTATGATCTCTACTTTATCATACGCAGGTAATTGTGCCAGCTTTACTTCACTAGCTTGTGCTATAGGAGTTTTAGGACAAGGAGAGATAAGCATACGGTTAGAATCTTCCATCTCTACTTTTACTTTCATAGGAGAAAACCTACCCTCTGCATAGGTCATCACAAAAGTACTCTCTTTCTTATGCAAGATCGTATCACTTGGGACAATACATCCTTTAGCTTCGCTCGTTAATACTTCAATATTCACAGAGCTTCCTGTTGGCAAAGCTATATTTTTGGTCAATGTTATCTCTGCAGAGATCAATCCATTTTTAGAAGTAGTGTATATAGATTTAACATAACCTATTCGTTCGTCTTCCATAAAAACATCTTGTTCTTTTTGTATATCAGAAACTTTTGTGGGAGCATAAGAAAAGAGTAACTTTTCCTTCCCGTTACTCATACTGAGAATGGCTTTACCCGAAGCTGCCAGATCACCTTCATGAAGGAGTATGGCATCTATCTCTCCATCAAATGGTGCAACTATTTTCAAATAAGAAAGTTGATGATTCAGTTGTGCTATTTTTTGTTTTGTATTCTCCATAGTTGAAGATTTAACTTTAAGTGCAACACGTGAAATATCAAGCTGTTCTTTAGCCAAACCACCTATATCAAACAACTTTACATTTCTAGCATATATACTTTTTGCTAACGCCAGATCATTGGATTGTGCATTCAGGGTTGCTTTAAGTGCATCAATGTTTGAATTTAATTCTAGGGCATCAATACGAACAAGCACTTCACCCTTTTTTACCTTCTGTGCCTCTTCTACAAATACTTTTTCTACATATCCTGCCAGTTTAGTTGAAAGCTTTATGCTTTTATCTGAAATGATCTGTGCTAAAAAAGGTACTCTGTTCTGCATAGATCCCTGTTGTGCTTTTACCCCAGGAACGGTAACTGACCCCAATGCCGGAAGTGCTTCATTGGCAATTTCAGTTTTTCTACTCTCCAGAAGTCCTTTACCTTTGATTACAAGTGCTACTACAGCAATAATCAAAACAAGCCTGATAATAATTTTCTTCTTAGTCACTATTTAACCCCTCTTTTTATATTATTCTTCTTTATTAAAGAGCAAAGCCCCTTAAAAATTCATCTCACTTCTTGCCCAACAGGCTGATGCAGGAAATCACTAAATGATTTCTCGTAAAAGCTTTACCTGCGGTCAGAAGAAGTCGGCTTGTAGCCTCTTTCTAATAAATAATCCATATAAAACTTCCCTTTTTGATAGTTATATTTACTCTCTATCAACTTTGCAGATGCCAAATGTGTCTGACTCTTGGCATAAAGAAGATCATTGATCGTAGATACACCATTTTGATAACGGACTTTTTCGATCTTTTCACTCTTTTTGGCCAAAGTAAGCTGCTTAACGTTGCTTCGATAATTTGCATACTCCTGCTTCATTTTCTCTGATGCTTCGATCAGGGATTTCTTGAGATCTAAAAGTGTCTGCTGTTTATCAAATTCTGCCTGCATATGTGCGATCTTTGCTTTTTGTGTAGCAGCATCGCTTTTTCCAAAATCATACAGTGTCCATTTCGCATTAAGCCCGATCTGCCAGTTCTTTTCCTTTTCAAACTCTCCACTGTAAAGATTACTTGAATCATTTTCTCCATAATTATATCCGTAATAACTACTAAGTGAAACTTGAGGAAGTTTGCTAGACTCACTCTTTTCTATACCCTTGTCTGCCTTTTTAATATTGAGATCGGCAATGGCAACCTTATGTAACGAAGAAGCTTTATTTAACAATCTGCCTATAGAATAATTTGGTTTTTTAACAGAAACCTTTATGGATTTAATAGATCCTATATGATCCATACCCACCAGACTTGCCAGCGAGGCTTTCGTGATGGCTATATTTCCCTTTAGTACTTCAAGGTAAGATATATTTCCATACAAATCATTCTCAGCTTTTAGAAGGTCTATTTGTGCTTTTTTCCCAAATTTGACCTCATTTGCAATAACATTTTTTAATTTTTTCTGTGAATCTACATGTTTATGTTGTGCAGCTGACATTTCCTGAAGTGCTAAAATAGAAAGATAAAGAGAAGCTACATTAAATGCAAGTTGCTCTTTTGTTAATGATAACTTACTCTGTGAAAGTCTTGTAGCAATTGAATCCATCTCTACCTGTCTTGTTTGTGCAAAACCGGTAAATAGCGGTGTGGAGTACATCACTCCTGTACTCCATAAGTTCTTTGTCGTTGCTACAGCTTTAGGATCAACAAGTATGGTCGCAGGGGTTAAAGGTACTAGAGTTCTGGGAAGATTAAAACGGGTATAACTCCCTACAAGATCAATACTTCCATAATGTGCAGATGTACTCTCTTCTCGATTGGCTTGTGCCAATTCAATTTGTGCCTGACTCTGCTTTACTACGGTACTGTGTTTCATAGCATAATCAATGAGTCCATCCAAAGTACTGCTGAACAGAGGCATTGTCAATAAAAGTATATAAAAAATACGTGTCATGCTTACTCCTAATTAAGGCAATAGGATACAACATCAATCTGAACGTAAAGTGAATTACTTGGGGCTATTGAGGCAAGAGCAACTTTTTCTTTACATCAAAGGTATCCAAGTAACTCTTTATCATTTTTTGTAACGTATCGTCATCTAACGTTAATGCTTCTTTCATAGGAAATTTCAAAAAGAACTGAGGTGGCATGATAGAGTGCTTTTGATCAGGGTTTTTGATATAAGAAAATATCGCCTTTTGCATACGTTCAAAAGTACTATATTTCATAAGGTAACGCCTATAGATCAAGCCACTTGGAATTTGCTGTTCTGCATGACACTGTAAACACTCTTTTTGTAACTGTTGTTTATCTTCCAGACTTACATCTTGGGCATTTACCAGTATGCAAAGAAAAGAAAAAAAGAATATTATTTTTCCCATCTTACCTCTACCTCCGTTCCTTTTTTTAATTCTGAAGTAATGTGTAAAACAAAGCCATAACTGTTGACAACCTGGTTGACAATATCAAGTCCTATTCCAAAGCCACCCTCACTTTTATTTGCACGTTTAAAACGTTTAGAGATATCCTTCAAGTCTTTTTGGGCTATTCCAATACCTGTGTCTATGATACGTAAAGACTCCTCTGTAAGTTTTACTGTCAAAGTACCATTTTTTTTGTTGTATTTTATAGCGTTAGAGAGTAAATTATCTATAAGTCTAATCCCATCATTTGGATCTATCTCCAGTATCTTTTCAGGTATCAATTCTAACCGGGTGGTAATTCCTCTACTTTGTAACATTGTGGAAAAATAGACCATTCTCTCCTCTATCAGTTTCGTGATATTGACCGATTCCACTTCCCGATAGTAATCATTGTTGAGATTAAGATACGTTAAATCTTCATAGATACGGCTCAGTGTTTTAGAAGCGATCTCGATGCGCTGCAACTCTTCACTCTTTTCATGTTTTCCATATGTCTCTATCAACTCAATATTGGTCAAGATAGTACTAATGGGTGTATTGAGTTCATGGGTTGTATCTTGTATAAAATGATTCATCTGCTCTATAGAGTCCCGCATAGGGGCAGTAAAAAGTCTTCCTAGAAAATAGCCTAAAGTAGTAAAGAAGAGACCTGCAGCCAGCATAAACCATATTATCTTTTCCTGCAAGGCGGTAATGGGGCTTTTATCTATCTCTTTGGAAACCATGAGATAAGCTGCACCTAAATGGTAAGGTTCCATCTTAGCGACATGATACAGTCTTTTTTCATCACTGTAATGATCACTCTGCTCTAATGTGGGTCTATTTTCAAAAGTACCAAAAATGTACGCTTTATCCAGATCATAAATAGCAGAATCAAAAGCCTTGTTTCCAGGATAGATAAGTCTGTCATCAAAACTTTTATGCAATAGTCGCAATTTTGATTTAATGTTTTCTGATTGATATTTAAGCGTTTCTCTTTGCTCATCAAGTAAATGATGTTTGCTTGAAACATAAAATATCCAGGAAGCTAAAGAGAAAAGTAAGAAAGTCGATCCTAAGTAGATCAATAGAAAACGGACTAAACTGCTTTGTTCACTATTCAACAAAACGATAGCCTATATTTTTAATCGTCTCTATTTTCTCTTTGCCTATCACAGCACGAAGTGTTTTAATGTACGTACGAAGAGAACCTGCACTTGGTTCTTCATCATACTCCCATAATGTTTCAAATATCTTCTCATACTCTAACAGTTCACTAGGATACTGCAAAAAAAGAGCCAGTAGTTTTAACTCTTTGGTTTTAAGAGAGACCCTTTTGTTTTCCTGTGTCAACAACAATGACTTGGTATCAAATAACAGGCCATCGCCTAAGTCTATCTTTTCATCGTAGGTACCATAGGTACGCTTGAGTAAAGATTCTACTCTTACAAGTAACTCTTTAAGGGCAAAAGGTTTACGGATGTAGTCATCACAGCCACTGTCAAATCCTTGTGTAACATCCTTTACACTGTTGAGTGATGTGATGAAAATAGCAGGGGTATCTTTATCCTCCTTACGAACTGTTTTCAGGAACTCAAAACCATTTAAATGTGGCACTTTTACATCCAAAAGGAGCAAATCAATATGTTTTTCATACGTAAGATCCTGTGCCTGTAACCCATCATAGACACAAAACACCTCGTACCCTTGAAATGTAAGGAACTGCTTGATGGTATCACTAAGTTGTACGTCATCCTCAAGCAGTAAAATAGTCTGGGTCATATACTTATCTGCCTTGCCCTCTTCTTTGCCCCATCCCTCTAAAATCTGCAGGTGGGAAATCATCAAACATCCAACCCGTGATTTTAGTCAGTTGGGCTTCTGTTACATTACCTTTTTGTGATGGCATCAAACCAAAACGTTCAATTTTCTGTGGCATACAGATAGCCTTCTCTTTTTGAGGATCCAGTACATAATCTACCATAAACTTCACCGCCTCGTCTTTGTTAGGGTAAGCCATTTTAATATGTCTCATCACACCCATAAGCGCAGGAGCAACTACTTTGGTCATATCTGTAGGTCTTGTTTTGGTATGACATGTGGCACATTTGGCATCGTAAAGTCCTTCAGCAGTCTCAGCTGCCTGCACAGAAGAAGTAAAAGCAACGATCGTTCCTAATGTTAATAATGTAGTTTTAAATTTCATAATAATCTTTCGTTTTTTATTTAGAATATCTCTCTTCAGAGCTAGCCTTTATAACCATAATAATATAACAAAGTGAATTAAACATGAACCTTCTCTAAATTTAAATTTATGCTCGTGCCTAACCCTTTTTCAGATTGAATCTGTATCTCAATCCCTTCATCATCACAATAGGCTTTGACCAATGCAAGTCCTATACCCTGACCTTCCTGCCTGTTATCACTTTGATAATAGCGTTCATATACTCTGAGCAATTGTGTTTCATCCATCCCTATACCCTCGTCTATGATCATGAGTGTACTCTCTTTCAGTATCACTTTTATCAGTGATTCTTTAGAAGAGTACTTCATGGCATTCATTAACAGATTATCGATCATTTTTTCAAAACCGATCCTATCTATTTTAATACTCTTTTCACCAACATCCAAAGCAAACCTGTTTCTTCCAAATGCTTCAAGCGTCTCAATACGCTCTTGCAACAGTGGCTCCAGCAAAAGTCTCTCTTTTTCAATAGGGTGGATCTCTTTTTTAATACTGTATACCAACTCCCTGTAAAGCCTTTCCAACCTTACAGAAGAAGCTTCTATACGGTTAAGACGCTGCAAAGATTTTTCATCCTCTTTCACCCGTTTTTTAAGCATGGTACTATTTGCTTTTATGGTAGAAAGAGGGATATTGAGCTCATGGAGTATCTCAGAACTAAGTATGGAGAGGTTAGCATCAAGCTCTGCTTTAGGTGCAAGCAGATGGGAAGAGATAATGTACCCCCAACCTGCAGCCAATAGCAGTACAGCAATACTGGCCATTAAAAAGTTGGATTCTGAAAACCCTTCATTTTTCAAAAACCAATACAGAAAACTTAAAAGTATCGCAATACTCGACAGATAACTTAATGCTGCAAGCAGGATCTTTTTTTTCATCTTAATCTGTTATCCATCTGTATCCTACACCACGTACATTGGAGATAGCATCGGGAAAATACTTTTTAAGTTGTGTAACATACACCCTCAAAGATCCGTCACTTGCACTCTGTCCTGCTGCCCAGAGTCTATTTTTTATCTCATCACTACTCACAACTTCACCATTTGCCTGTACAAGTAAAACCAAAAGCTCAATGGCTTTTTGCGTCACATCAAGCGCGTCCTCTTCAAAGTAGAGTATCTTGGCCCTTGTATCAAGGCTATACTTACCTATGTTTATTCTCTCTTTTCTTATCTGACGACGCAGGATAGCTTGCATACGAAGTAACAGTTCATCAAGATCAATAGGCTTTTTCATATAATCATCTGCCCCTATGCTAAAACCTTGGGTCAACGAAGCTTTATCATCTCGTGAAGTTAAAAAGATCGCAGGGGTCATATCTCCACTTTGACGCAACTTTGCCAAAAGATCAAAGCCATTTTCATAAGGAAGATTTACATCAAAAAGGTACAGATCAAAAACATGTTTATAGGCTAGTTCTAGCGCAGAGTAAGGATCCAGTGCACACTCTATTGTATACCCTTCCTCTTCTAAAAAGTCTTCTAAAGTTTCATTAAACAGTTGATCATCTTCCAATACAAGTATACGTGCCAATGCTTTTCCTTTTTTATGACTTCGACCACTTCAGCAAGCTCAATGACCGAAGATTCAGCTACCAATATTTACGTTCCCTGAGCTTGTCGAAGGGAGAACTTCTTTAATATTTACAATTATTATACCTCAAAATTATTTATCATGTTATAATTTTATTCCATATGCTATACAGAAGGTAAATATTTGAAAACCAAACATGCATTTTTCAAACATAAAGAGGGTAAAATCTTAATTTTAGGGCTTGCTTTATTGGGCTGTTTTTTCATACTCCTGCTACTCTCTGCTCTTTTTTTCCCAAACTATCTTCAGCTGATGCTCAGTATTACGGCTACAAATATCATCTTCGGAAGAATCTCAGGGCTTTCTATAGGGATAGCTTCGCAAATGGATACCACTTTACTTATTGCATTCAACATTTTTATCGAATCCATTATGGTACTTATCCTCTACCCGCTTTTTGTACTTTCTTGGAACAAGCTTTACCTCATCTCTTACAAACCACTCAATCAATTCCTAGAACGATCGAAAGTGAGTGCTCATAAATATGAGCCTGTCATTAAACGTTATGGTATGGTTGGTCTTTTTTTATTTGTACTCACTCCTTTTGCAATGACAGGACCGGTAGTAGCGAGTTTTGTAGGATTTTTAATTGGTTTTAAACATCATATGACCCTGCTTGTTGTACTTTCCAGTACACTTATCGCTATCATAATATGGTTCTATTTAATTAAGAATTTTGAAGCGCTGTTGATCGCATATAGTGACATACTTATGATGGGGTTTCTTGTTGCTGCAATTATTATGTTAGTGTGGTATTTGTTGAAAAAATATTTATTTAAAAATACACCTAAGCAATAAAACAATACACGGAAGTGGAGACTTTAGTCCCACCTCACAGTTATAACTTTTTGGGAGTTTTTATCACTTGATAATAGTTTAAATTTTCTGTGGGACTGCCCGTAGGAAATGCCCTTGGGGTGAAAGTCTCCACTTCCAAGAACAATGAACTATAATGTGGCATTACATAAACATTCCACCATTCACTTTAAGTGTTTCGCCTGTAATGTAAGAAGAGTGATCAGAAAGTAAAAAAGCTACTGCCTCTGCTACCTCTTTAGGCTCACCAAATCTAGCCATTGGTATTTTCGCTGTAAACGCATCTTTCACTTCATCTTTGAGTACATCTGTCATCTCTGTAGCGATGAAGCCTGGAGTGATCGTATTGAAACGAATGTTTCTTGGTGCTGCTTCTATCGCAAAACTTTTAGTCATTGCTATCGTTCCACCTTTACTTGCAGCGTAGTTCGTCTGCCCTGCATTCCCCGTTTCACCTACGATGGAAGCGATGTTCACTACTGAACCAAAACGCTTTTTACCCATGACTTTCACTGCTTCACGACACCCTATGAATGT
Source organism: uncultured bacterium (assembly GCA_965602275.1). Lineage (GTDB taxonomy): Bacteria > Campylobacterota > Campylobacteria > Campylobacterales > Sulfurovaceae > Sulfurovum. The sequence continues at coordinate 40,677 of CBFCXZ010000007.1, read as the reverse complement.
TGATTTTAGGTTTGCATTGATCACATCCATAAACTCATCTGTCTTCATACGCATTGCAAGTTTATCTTTAGTGATCCCCGCATTGTTGACAAGATATGAGAGTTCACCGTCTGCTTCTACTATCTGTTTCATAGCCCCAACAAATGCCTCTTCATTACTCACATCAAATCCGATCACTTCTGCTTTTCCACCTTCAGCTTCTATAGCTGCTTTTACTGCATTTGCTTCAGCTTCACCACTACGGTAATTTACCCACACTTTAAGTCCCATACCTGCCAAACCTTTTGCTATCTGGGCACCAATCCCTCTGCTTGCCCCTGTAACCAATACATTTTTTCCAGAAAATTTCATCTTTTGCCTTTATTATATTTAACAAAATTGTACCATTTTTTTATGGTACAATAGCAGAAAGGACAGATATGGAAAAGAAAATTAAAAAATCAGTAGCTATATTACTTGCACATATCATTAAAATGGATAACAGAGATGTAGCAAAAGAAGCACCTCTTTTTTGTCGACTTATGGGAGCAGATTTTGATTGTAACCCGGAGGAAGCAGAAGCATTTTTAAAACAGACCATGCAAGAAGAGTATGATCTTGATGAACATCTTACGATTATTAATGATGCCTTATGTAATGATAAACTAAGTAAAATGCATATTCTTGAACAAGTGAATCATATTATCTATTCAGATACGATCACACCTAAAGACTATGAAGAATTTGAAAAGATCAAACAAGCACTTTTTTCTTGCTAGAAGTCTGACAGACTTCTAGATCAGTGGTTCATCCATCTCTTCAGGGATTTCAAGTCCCATCAATTTTAGGACTGTAGGTGCAACATTATTGAGCCCACACCCCTCTTTTACTTTAGTCACACCCTCAGCTAGTACAAAGCACCATACCTCGCCTACGGTATGATTTGTAAGTATATGCCCTTGCGCATCACACATCTCTTCACAGTTTCCATGGTCAGAAGTAAGGACGATGGCATATCCATCCTCTTTTGCTTTGGCTATGATCAACCCCAGCTCTCTGTCCACAGCATTCACCGCAACACATGCAGCTTCATAGTTCCCTGTATGTCCTACCATATCTCCATTGGCAAAATTGACTACGATGAACTCATAATCTTCATCCATCGCCGTTCGTACAGCTTCTCCTACCTCAGGTGCCGACATTTCAGGCTTCATATCATAGGTTTTCACATCCGGACTGGGGATGAGCACTCGACTCTCACCTACCATAGGCTCTTCTATCCCACCATTCATAAAAAAAGTTACATGGGCATATTTTTCTGTCTCAGCTGTATGAAGTTGCTTCAAACCTGCACGGCTTATGACTTCTGCTAAGGTATTTTCAGGTGCTTTTTTTGGAAAAAGTACAGGGTAAGGAAAACTTGCATCATACTGTGTCATTGTTGCGATGTGAAGTGGCGTGGCTCTGCAGTTAAACTCATCAAAATGTTCATCACCCAATGCTGCAGTAATCTCTCTCACTCTGTCTGAACGGAAATTGGTCATAATCACAACATCATCCTCTCTCAAACCTTCATATCCATCGAACGCTACAGGTTCTATAAATTCATCCGTTTCATTTTTTGCATAACTCTCATTTATGTATGCTTCCGGACTAAGTACTGTATTAGGGTTTGCTTCTGCTATAGCACGATACCCTTTCTCCACTCTTTCCCAACGGTTATCCCTATCCATAGTAAAGAAACGGCCACCTATTGTCGCGACAGAGATATCTTCATCACAGATCTCTTGGATCTGCGCTATATAGGTTTTTGCAGAAGTAGGACTTACATCTCTACCATCGGTGATCAAATGCAAGAAGACTTTTTTTCCTCTAGACTTTGCTAACTTAGCAAATCCTATGGTATGCTCTATGTGTGAATGCACACCACCATCACTTAGCAACCCTACTAAATGAACACGCTCACTTTTTTCTAGCGTTTCACTTAAAACTTGATTTTCTTCTATACTTCCATCTTCAAGTGCTAAAGAGATCTTGACCAGATCTTGATACAAAATACGACCAGACCCTATGGCCATATGCCCCACTTCTGAGTTCCCCATCTGCCCTTCAGGTAACCCGACACTAAGTCCATGGGTAGAGATAAGTGCTCTTGGAGTGTTCTCAAAGAGTTTGTCATACGTTGGTTTGCTTGCATCTTTAAACGCATTACATGTACTATCTGGTTTACAGCCTATGCCGTCGGTGATGATTAAAATGGTTTTCTGAATACTCATTATTAGCCTTATTGTTTTCGTCATTCTGAAAGCCCACAGGAAATGCCCTTGGAGTATAAATCAAGAATGCGGTGAAAGTCTTATATTTTATTGAAATAATAGTAAAATAAACTTTCTTAATTCTTTAATTAAAAAATTTAATGAAAGTTGCCTATGCTATATGAACTCTCTCAACTCTTAGATATCAACCTTTTTGGATACATCTCTGTACGTGCAGGATTTGCATTTTTTATTGCCTTTGCATTTACACTATTTATTATGCCCAAATATTTAGCATGGGCCATCTCTAAAAAAGCCAATCAACCTATCAGTATATATGTACCTGCACATGAAGGGAAAAGAGACACACCCACGATGGGAGGAGCCATCTTTCTTGGTGCTACACTCATTGCTGGACTGTTAACCGTAGATTTAAGCAATCTTTATATTTGGGGTGGGCTTATCACACTTACTGGATTTGGACTCGTCGGATTTAAAGATGACATAGGCAAGATCCTCTCAGGTGATAACCTCGAAGGACTCACACCTCGAGGAAAAGTGGGACTTCAAATGCTTGTAGCTGCTTTAGCTACTGGATTACTACTCTATGCCGGTTTCCCCACAGAGTTTTATGTGCCTTTTCTTAAGACCCCTCTTTTTGACTTAGGTTATTTTGCCATACCTTTTTGGATCTTGGTTTTTTTAGCGACTACCAACGCAGTCAACCTGACTGATGGTCTTGATGGTCTTGCAACTGTACCTTCTATTATCGCACTTGTCTCACTTGGTCTTATTGTTTATGTAACAGGACATGCCATCTTTAGCCAATACCTTCTTGTACCCAACATTAAAGGTGTAGGTGAAGTGTTGATTTTAGCTTCGGCCCTTGCCGGTGGACTTTTGGGCTTCCTCTGGTATAACTGTTACCCTGCTGAGATCTTCATGGGAGATACAGGAAGCCTTGCTATCGGTGGTTTCTTGGCTTATCTTGCCATACTGGGTAAAAGTGAAGTACTGCTTATGCTTATAGGTATTATCTTTGTGATAGAAACTGTCTCTGTTATCTTACAGGTGGGAAGTTATAAACTTCGCGGAAAGCGAGTCTTTCTTATGGCACCGATCCATCACCATTTTGAACTTAAAAAATGGGCAGAGAACAAGATCATCGTACGCTTTTGGATGATCTCTTTCATCGCAAATGTGCTTGCCTTGATTTCATTTAAATTTAGATAGCTCAGTAGGGTGTTGTATCCCTACAACACCTTATAAATTATTGTATTATTTTGGTGTTGTGAGGACACAACACCCTACAAGGGGTTCTTATGAACAAACCAACATTATTTGGCTACGGATTAACCACAAAAGCCATTGCAAAAAAACTAGGTGGAAATTGTACCTTTTTTGATGACAATGTGACAGAGGCATACACAGACAATGAAGGCAACACCATTAACCCTTCACATCTTTTTGACCCTGAAGCAAGTCAACTGGAAGTTACAACACCAAGCCTAAAACCAAACCACCCTCTTATTAAAAGTGCTAAACATCTTTTGAGTGAATATGACTACTTTGTACAAGAGATGCCTTTTTCTATCTGGATCTCAGGAACCAATGGGAAAACAACAACAACCCAGATGCTTACACATCTTCTGGAAAAAAGAGGTGCACTCAGTGGAGGCAACATCGGTACTCCTCTTGCAGAGCTGGATGAAAATGCACCTATCTGGGTACTGGAGAGCAGCTCTTTTGCTCTACACCATACCCATACAGCTTCACCGGATATTTACCTTTTGCTTCCCATCACCCCAGACCATCTTGACTGGCATGGCACCCCTGAACAATACGAAGCAGATAAACTCAAACCTCTGCTTACTATGAAAGAGGGAGAGCTTGCACTGCTACCTAAAGGCTTAAATCTACCAAAGACAAATGCCTATGTCGTAGAGTATGACAGTAACGAATTCATAGCCGAATATTTTAAACTCGATAGTGCTAAAGTACGATTTAAAGCAGCCTTTTTACAAGATGCTTTACTTGCACTTGCTGTAAGCAAAGTACTTTTTGATGAAGCTGACTATGCACTCATGAACACTTTCACCCTTGATGCACATAGACAACAAGAGTTAAAAGATGAAAAAGGAAGACTCTGGGTCAACGACTCCAAAGCAACCAATATGGATGCCACTATTCAAGCTGTCAAAGGGTATGCAGACAGACATATTCATCTCATACTTGGTGGTGATGATAAAGGGGTAGATCTAACCCCACTTTTTGAGAGTATGAAACCACTTATGCTTACACTATATACTATAGGGGCAAACAGTGACAAACTTTTAACCCTTGCCGAACACCATAATATTGACACGGTAGAATCAAAAAATATTGAAACTGCTGTCAAACAGATAGACAGTGTACACACCTTAGAAAGTGTAGCACTCCTTTCACCTGCAGCTGCAAGCTTTGATCAGTTCAAGTCTTACAAACATAGAGGTGAAACTTTTATGGAGCTAGTGAAACTGCTAGTCTAAACCAATAAAGTATTAAAAAAATTTCAATTTTTAATTTTTCCCTTTTTACTTTAAGGTTTTGCTGTTATAATTTCAACCACTTACCAGCTTGGTAGGCATGGCTCGATAGCTCAGTCGGTAGAGCAAAGGATTGAAAATCCTTGTGTCGGGGGTTCGATTCCCTCTCGCGCCACCATTACTCTTCACTTAATTAACAAAAACACCAAAAAAGTTAACAAAAATCTAACCAAAACCTTAAAAATCATTTACTTTTCTTAAAAAAATACTCTTTTTTGTTAATAATTCTCCTATTTACTAAGTATTTTATAAAATATAACCATCAAAAGTAGTCGTATTTACGTGATTCGACCTAAATTATTAACTTTTTGTTAACTTTTCGTTTATTTACTTGACATTTATAAATATTGTATGTTATAATTCTGAACATTAAAAACATTAAGGAGTTTACAATGAAAAAAACATTATTACTTTCAGTAGTAGCGTCAACAATGATTATGGCTGGTGGAGATATCGCTCCAGTTGAGCCAGTAGTAGAAGCACCAGTAGAAGTATCTGGTTGGGAATTTGGTGGACAAGCTGTTCTTTATTATCAAACAAGAGATAACGCAGCATTTGACATTTTTGATTCAGAAGCATCTGCAGCAGCAGCTGGTCTTCAACTTCGTGCAATAAACAAAGATATGTTCGCTGGTATCGGTGCTGGTGTTGAACTTTCTGGTCTTAGTGATCTATATCTATATGATGGTGTAGTTTCAAATCTTGTTCAATGGGCTGGTAATGCTTTTGATCCTGCTGATGCAGACACTTTAAATTCTTCTGCAGCATTCACACAAGCATACTTGACTTATGGATTTGGTAACACTAGCATCAAAATCGGTCGTCAAAATCTTCCAAAAGCACTCTCTCCATTTGCTTTCTCTGAAGGTTGGAACGTGTTTAAAAACTCATTCGAAGCAGGACTTATTGTAAACTCTGATCTTCCAGATACTACATTGGTATATGCTTATGTTACAAGATCTAACGGTCATGCTAACTTGAATGCTTTCACAGACATCAATCCAGATAATGCAGTACATATGGTAACTGCTCAAAATAAATCTATTGAAGGTTTAACTTTGACTGGTACTTGGTACATTGCTCCAGAATTAATTGGTGGTGTAGATGATGTAAATATTCTTTGGGGTGATGCTCAATTTGGTATCTCTGATTTCAATATCGGTCTTCAAGGTGGTACTATCTTAACTGATACTGTTGGTGTTGAAGACACAACTGCATTTGGTGCAAAAGTTGGTGGAAACTTTGGTATGTTTGATGCTTCTGTAGCTTACTCTTCTGTAGATGAAGGTACTATACCTGCACACAACCTTGGAACTGGTGTAAAAACACCACTTTATACTCAATTGATCCTCAACCAAGGATATATCAAATCAGACTCTGATACATTTGTTGTAAAAGCTGGTGTTAAAGCACTTGGTGGTAAATTTGGTCTAGCATATGACTATACTACTTATAATGCATCAACAACAGAAGATACATATACAGAACTAGATCTTACTTACAAAACTAAAGTATTTAATGACTCTACAACACTATTCGCTGGATATGTATATACTGATGATGATCTTCTTGCTGATTCACAAAACTTTATCCGTGTATGGGGTAGATATAACTTCTAAGAATCACTTCTTAAAGTTACAACCCTTTAGAGTTCAGGCTTCTGCCTGACTCTAACCTCTCTTTTTTAAATCTTCCAACTATATTTATATTTTTTCATACTTATACTTTCTATGTTAGCTATGCCATTTTACTTTGTGTTATAATGATGAAAAAGTTTAAAACCCCAATAAATGAGTATAAATGAGTATAAGAATTACAAGTATTAAAATACAGTGCAACAAATCACTAAATGATTTGTGTAAAATACAATGCAGTGAGGCACTAAATGCCGAATCGTAAAAAACTACACCTGGTCAGTTTAGGCTGCACCAAAAACCTTGTCGACAGCGAAGTGATGCTGGGACGACTCAAAGAGTATGAGATCACCGATGACAATACCCAGGCAGATGTGATCATCGTCAATACCTGTGGCTTCATCGATGCTGCAAAAGAAGAGAGCATCAATACGGTGCTGAACTTGCATGATGAACGTAAAAAAGATTCTATATTGGTCATGAGTGGTTGTCTAACTGAACGCTACAAAGAAGAACTTCAGGCTGACATGCCAGAGATAGACATCTTTACAGGTGTGGGGGATTATGAGAAGATAGATGAACTCATCGCCTCTAAGCAAAGTACTTTCTCTCCTGAAGTTTATTTAGCTACTGAAACATCAGGAAGGGTTATCACTGGTTCTAACTACCATGCCTATATCAAGATAGCAGAAGGATGTAACCAAGCCTGTTCTTTTTGTGCCATTCCCAGTTTTAAAGGGAAGTTGCACTCACGTTCACTCTCTTCTATCGTTAAAGAAGTAACAAACCTTGTTGCACAAGGATTCCATGACTTCTCTTTCATCTCACAAGACAGTTCCAGCTATGGCAGAGATATGGAACTGGGAGACGGACTCATAGACCTCATCAATGCTGTAGAAACTATAGAGGGTGTAAAAAGTGCTCGTATCCTCTACCTTTACCCCAGTACGACCACTTTTGAACTCATCGATGCCATCTCTAACTCTAAAGTATTTCAAACCTACTACGATATGCCTATCCAGCACATAGATGATACTGTACTTAAAACCATGAAACGTGGATTTGGAGAAGAAAAGACCATAGAGCTTCTTGAATACATGAAAAGCAAACCTAACGCTTTTCTACGAACCTCTGTCATCGCAGGGCATCCTGGTGAGAATAAAGAGAGTTTTCAAAAACTTTGTAACTTTATGGAAACATTTGGATTTGACAGATTCAACACCTTTCACTACTCCAATGAAGAGACTACAACAGCCTATAAAATGGATCAGATCTCACAGGATATCATTGATGAAAGAGCTGAGATACTCGGGGAGATAGCTGAAGCCTCTACACTTTCTTCGCTGAAAAAAATGGTAGGTCAAACAGTCACTATCGTTATAGATGGAGAAAGTGATGAGCATGAATATCTTTTAAGTGCCCGACCACTGAACTGGGCTGTAGACATCGATGGAGAGATCTTGATCAATGATACTTCAGATCTACCTATCGAGTATGGGAAAAGATATGAAGCAAAGATCACTGAGCTTGTTGGACAACAATTACTCGCCACACTTATCAAAGCAATTTAATACCCTATGCTAACACTTGATGTATCACACTTAAAGGGGAAAAAGAACCTATTGGCTTTTTCTTCAGGTGTGGACTCTTCAGCTCTCTTCTTTCTACTCTTAGATAAGAACATCCCTTTTGACATTGCTTTAATCAATTATGGAACCAGAGAGAACAGTGATAAAGAAGAGGTACATGCACAAGCTTTAGCAGATAAATACAATCTTAAGTGTTATACTGTCAAAGCACCCAAATTCACATCACACTTTGAAAAAAATGCGAGAGACTTTCGTTATACTTTTTTTGAAACACTCATCAAAGAGCATGGTTACGATACACTTCTCACTGCCCATCAACTAAACGACCAACTCGAATGGCTGCTCATGCGTCTTACCAAAGGTGCAGGTACTTCTGAACTTATCGGGCTTGAGCCTGAAAGCCAGCGAAACGGCTATAAGTTAATACGTCCCCTGCTTGAACATAGCAAAGAGGAACTGCTTAGCTATTTACAAAGTAATGATCATCCTTATTTTCTAGATGAGAGTAACAGTGATGAAAAGTATGAACGAAACAAGTTTAGAAAACAGTTTTCTGACCCTCTCATCGCAGAATATAGAGAAGGTATTAAACGCAGTTTTGATTATCTGAGAAAAGATAAAGAGAGTCTTGAAAAAGATTTTGAAGTTGTTTACTCCCCAAAAGAATTAAGGGTTATAAAAATACATGCACTCTCAGCAAAAGTCAAAGCAGCTGATCTTACTCTAAAAGAGTTAGGCTATCTTCTCTCTGCTTCACAACGTCAAGAGATAGAAAAAGAAAAAAGTTTAGTTCTCGGTGGAAAATGGGCAGTAGAAATGCAAGATGAGATACTTTACATTGCACCGTACTTAACCACGGATATGCCTAAAAAATTTAAAGAGATATATAGAGTAGCAAAAATTCCATCCAAGATACGCCCCTATATTTTTAAAGAGAATATAGACATCAAATTCTTAATTACTCATTACTGACTACTCATTACTCATTTGGCAGATGCTTCGCATCAGCCAACGGATGTGCCTTCATATACTCCTGCATCTTCTTCACAGATCCTAGTTTCGTATAAACCTGTGTCGTTGCCATAGTAGCATGTCCCAAAAGTTCACTCACATCAGCTATCCTCGCACCATTATTGAGCAAATGCGTAGCAAAAGAGTGTCGTAGTTGATGTGGGGTCACTTTAAGTCCTGCTTCTTTAAAAAGTTTCGTAAGTTTATAGCGTAATTGTGCAGAGTTCATCGGCGCATTTCCTTTTTCAAACAGATACTTTTTAGGCATTGTTTGTGCAGTATAAAGCTTAATAAGCTTTACCAATTCATCCAAGAGTGGTAACTCCCGTACTTTATTGCCTTTACCATGAATCTGTACCCAACCCTCTTTAATATCTTCCAGTTTGAGTTCACTCAATTCAGAAATACGTAATCCCAAACCATAAAGCATAGAGATAAGCAGTTTCTCTTCCAGGTTTGCCTTAGCTAATACTTCCTCTATATATATCTCTTCTATAGGCTTAGGAAGGCTCTGAGGCACTTTAATAGACTCATCTGCTATGAGTTTAACTGATAGTTTCATCTGATCTTCCATATATTTAACAAAGGAACGGATAGCAGAGAGTTTTTTGACAATGGTCTTTTTGTGATTTTTTACTATTTTGAAACGAAAAGGAGTGATATCCAGGACTACTATACCATCCTCTTCATAAAAATGGCTCACTTCCATCATCTGTCTTAGAGCTATCTCATATGTAGTAATGGAGGTTTCAGAATATCCCCTTACCTCAAATAAATAAGTCAAAAACTCCTCAGAGGCTTTTAGAAGTTTTTTTTTCATTAAATAATCGTATGTTCCATCATCTTATTTTGGATGTACTCTTTTGCTTCTTCAAGCTCCATACCCTCTATGGAATATTCTTGACAATAAAAATCTAACTGAGTAAAAGGCTTAGGTATAAGCATTTTATCCCAACTACCCAATTGCCAATAAGCTCGAGGTTTATAATTGAGTACTTTTACAGGTAACTTCATCTTTAAAGCGATCGCAATGGCACCATTTTGCAACTGATGCCTTGGACCTCTTGGTCCATCAGGAGAGATGAGGATGTCATTACCCTCTTTAGCACTTCTTAACGCAGCAAAAAGAACTTCTTTGGCCCCCTTTTTAGTTGACCCACGCATAGGTTTTATGTTGAGATAGTCCAAAAGCCTTGCGATCATCTCTCCATCAAAATGTTTACTTACAACAGCAGATGCTTTTCTGCCTTTTCCTCTTCTCCAATAATCATAAAAAAAAGGGATCATAAAGAGTTCAGCATGCCAACACACGACTACTGATTGTCTATTCTGCAGTTCTTTTATACCGTAAAATCTTTTTCGAGATGTAAACCAAAAAAGATGTAAAAGCATATAGGCTACAAAAGGAACTATACCTGGTGCTATAGCTCGTAAAAAGTTTTTAACTCTTTTTTTCTTAAATACATTTTCCATCAAGTGCGCCCCTAGAGATTTTAGTAACCTTCACATCTACGATCTGTCCCAGAAGCTCTTCACTTCCCTCTACAAAAACAAGCTTACCGTCATCAGTCCGTCCGGATACTCTTCCGTTTGATTTCAGTTCATCAAAATAGACAGTATGGATAGTGCCAAGTTGAGCATCCATGATTTCATCCAATATCTCTGTATGTCGTGCCTGGAGTCTTGTAAGACGTTCTCCGGAAAGTCTGTTGTCTATCTGATCTTCAAACTCTGCTGCTTCAGTGTGTGGTCTAGGAGAGTATTTAAAGGAGAACATTTGTTCAAAACGTACCTTTTCAAGTACATCCATCGTATCTTCAAAATCTGCATCACTTTCCCCGGGAAACCCTACAATGACATCAGTAGAAATAGTCGCTTCCGGGCATAGTTTGCGTATCTTTTCACAACGGTTTAAGAAGTTTTCTTTAGTGTATCCACGCTTCATCTCTTTTAGCAATGAAGTAGAACCACTTTGCAAAGGAACATGGATCTGTTTACATATCTTAGGGTTTGAAGCAAACTCTTGTATGAAAGCATCATCCATATGCAGAGGATGAGGAGAAGTAAATCGAATGCGCTCTAAACCTTCTATTTTAGAGATCTTTTGCAAGAGTTGGATAAAGTCACATTTCTCTTCAGAGGAACCAAAACGTCTTCCGTAGTTATTGACATTTTGACCTAAAAGCATCACCTCTTTGGCACCATTTTTTACTGCTTTTGTGATCTCCTGCACAAGAAGATCAGAAGGTATGGAGACTTCGTCTCCACGCGTTGCAGGAACGATGCAGAAGGCACAGGATTTGTCACAACCTATAGAGATGTTTACCATTGCTTTGAACGGGTTGGTTCTGTATTCACCAAAAGCATAGGTACTCTCGTCAAAATCTGTATCTACTTCTACTGCATGCTTTTTATTTACCACTTCTGTGATCTTGGAAACATTTCTTGCACCCAGTACAAAATCTACAGAGGGTGCTCTTTTGATGATGTCTTTACCTAGATGACTTGCCGTACATCCGGTAACACCGATTTTTGCACCTGGTTTTTTATGTTTGTTAAATACACCTATCTCCGAGAAGAGTTTTGCAACAGGTTTTTCTCTGACAGAACAGGTATTGATAATGATAAGGTCGGCTTCATTAAGATTTTCGGTAAGTTCGTAGGGTTCTTTTTGGTTCAGTTCCGCGATCATATGCTCGCTGTCACGAACATTCATCGCACATCCAAGTGTCTCTATAAATAATTTTTTATGACTCGGCATTTAGTGCCTTGCTATATTGAATTTTAATTCTTATACTCAAATACTATTCTTTACTATATTAATTCTGTTTTAGGCTATGATATGCACTTCATAGATAAATTCATTCTCATCAAGCCCATACTTTACTTCACGCATATAGACAGAATAACCTTTTTCTTCAAAATGCTCTATCAACTCTTTTAGCTCTTTATGTGAGTTATCTTTATCAAAATAAAATATAGATTTGCTTGCTAGCTCTTCTTCTAATTTTTTCAACTCAATCGTTTTAGGTTTTGCTTTAAGTGTTGTTCTAGCAAGTTTTAATTTCATCTATTATTTCCTTTAAATTCTCTTATTAATTATTCTTATTATTGCTTTAATTATACTTTATTTTCAGTAAAGGTTTGATTAGATATAATGTTATTCTTCAAAAACACCACCTCCTAGACGTTCTTAACACTGTTATGTTACCTCTTGTAGCGGTTAATTGAAATAAGTTTACCTAATAACTATTAAAGGAATTAATTATGGAAAAAATATTAGACATTATAGAAGCCATCGCACATGAAAAAAACATTTCAAAAGAGAATGCTATGGAAGCATTTAAAGAGTCTCTGATCAACACTGCCAAAAAACTTACCAGCTTTACAAGTACATTTGAAGTGATCATTGACAATGACACAAAAACCTACTCTATATTTAAAGTGATCACCGTTGTGGCAGATGATGATGAACAGCTTTTTGTAGAGGTAGGGAAAGAGGGCTTCAAGGAAAAAATAGAATCAGACAGTTTTATCCCTCTTTCAGAAGCTAAAGAATTTGATGATTCGCTTGAATTGGGAGATCAACTTAAAGAGGAGTTCATCCTTGAAGATCATGGTCGTACTGCTTCTGCAAACCTCTTTAGAGAGCTTGAGTACCACATACAAAGACGTGTCGAACAAGATTTATTTGAAAAATATAGAGAAAAAGTAGGTTCGGTAATGTTAGGTACAGTTAACCGCATTGATGCAGAGGATAATACCCATGTTGAGATCGGTGAACTTAAAGGTATTATGACACTTAGAAACCGTATTAAAGGTGAAAAGTTTAAACGTGGAGATACTATCCGTGCACTCCTTAGATATGTAAGTGTTGACCCAGAATATGGTCTTTTCCTTGAACTTACCAGAACTTCGCCTAAATTTTTGGAAGCACTCATGGCAAGTGAAGTTCCAGAGATCGATGATGGCGTTGTAGAGATCACCGCTGCGGCAAGAATCCCGGGAGAGAGAGCTAAAATAGCACTTAAAACAGAGCAGATGAATGTTGATCCTATCGGTGCTGCGGTAGGCGTAAAAGGGGTACGTATCAACGCAGTAAGCGAAGAGCTTAACGGTGAGAACATTGACTGTATCGAATTTTCTCCTATCCCGGAAGTTTTCATCACACGTGCTTTAAGTCCTGCTATTACACAGAGTATCAAAGTAGAAGCGGATGAGAAAAAAGCGATCATCAACATTACAGGTGACCAAAAAGCAAAAGCGATCGGTAGATCCGGAATTAACATCCGTTTGGCTTCTATGCTTACAGGTTATACCATAGAGCTTAATGAGGTTGAAGGTGTTACTGAGAGACAACCAGAATCAGCAGAGAGTGGTGAAATTGAGAAAACTACAGATACATCTGCATTGGCTGACTTATTTAAGTAAGTTGTAGGGTGCGTTAGCAAACGCACCTTTAACTCCAATTTTACAAAAATAATTTGGTAGTTTTAAAACCAAATTTATTGGTGCGTTAGCAAACGCACCCTACGAAAGCACCATCTCAGAAAAACTCTCCACATCCAAAGATGCACTTCCAACCAAAACACCATCTACCCCAGCAATACTAATAATCTCTTTAATATTGGCAGGTTTTACACTTCCACCATAAAGTAATGGCTTATCTACAGTTTTTTTCAATGCCCTATGTGTAGTAGATATCTCTTCAACCGTAGCAGACCTACCTGTTCCTATGGCCCAGATAGGTTCATATGCAATAATAAGATTAACATACGTAATATCAATACCATCGAACTGTGCAAGCAAGTACTGCATCACTGCTTCAATACCTTTTTCACGTATCTCAAGAGGTTCACCGATACAATAAATAATCTCAAAGCCCTGTTCTTTGAAAAATGTAAATTTTTCTGCTACTTTTTCTTGAGATTCACCTAAGTGTTCACGTCTTTCACTATGCCCTATGAGAATCGTTTTTATAGCAAACTCTTCAAGTTGCTCAACACCTATTTCACCGGTATAAGCACCATTTTGTGAAGGGTAGGCATTTTGAGTACCTACAGTAAAATCGCCTTCAAAGCGATCCAATGCAGTAGATGGAGGAAAGATATAAACACTGTCTTCAGTTTTTTTGGTGGCGATTTTTTCTTGTAGTTTTTCTATATAATTTCTAGTTGTCTCGCGTGTATGATTTGTTTTGAAGTTGGCTGCATAAATCATCTGTTTCCTTTATAAAAATAAATATTTTAGGGGTACTCTTTTGTATCTATGATGTTTTTATAGTAGTTTGTTCCCAAGTTCAACTTGGGAATATATAGTGAAGAAGTCACGCATTAGTACGCTAATGCTTCCAGACCTGGTAAAACTTTTCCTTCTATCAGTTCCAAACTGGCACCACCACCTGTACTTACAAAAGTCATCTCATCCACATCTCCTGCTTTTTGTGCTACATCAGCAGTATCACCACCACCCACAATAGTTGTTGCATGCGTATCTGCAATATTATGTGACATCTTAATGCTTCCTTTGGCGAACTTGTCCATTTCAAAAACACCCATTGGACCATTCCAGATGATGGTTTGAGCATCGTTAATAACTTCACGGAAAAGCCTACTGGACGCAGGACCGATATCTAAGCCCATCCACCCCTTTGGGATCTCTTGAGATGGAAGATATTTGGTTGCAGCATTTTCTGAAAACTCCGGAGCTACCACAAGATCAACAGGAAGATAGAACTTTACACCTGCTTTTTTAGCTTTGTACATGATGGCCCTGGCATCATCAAGCAGATCATCTTCCACAAGAGAATTTCCGATCTCATACCCCTGTGCTTTGAGGAAAGTAAATGCCATACCTCCCCCAATGATGATTTTATCAACCTTTTTAATAAGATTGGTCAAAGCCTTTAGTTTACCTGAGACTTTACTCCCCCCTACAATAGCAACAAAAGGGCGAACAGGTTCTTCTATCACTTTTTGGAAGAAAGTCACCTCTTTATTCATCAGGAAACCTGCGGCTTTATGTTCATTGTCAAACTCGTGTGTCATGGCATAAATAGAGGCATGTTTTCTATGGCATGCACCAAAAGCATCATTAATGTATACATCAGCAAAACTGGCCAACTCTTTTGCAAATGTTTCATCATTTGCTGTCTCGCCTGCTTCATAACGAAGGTTTTCAAGTAACAGCACATCACCTGCTTCCAAAGAGGCTGCTCTTGCCTTGGCATCATCACCCACTACATCATTTGCCATTTCGATACTTTTAGCAAGCTTTAAAAGTGTTTGTAATCTGGTGGCGACAAGAGCCAAAGAGTATTTCTTCTCATATTTACCAGCTTCCGGTCGACCATAGTGTGATGCCAAAATTATTTTACATTCATGGTCAAGACAGTAACGGATCGTCGGTAAAGCAGCACGAATTCTTCTATCATCAGAAATGTTCCCGTCAGCATCTACCGGTACATTAAAATCACAACGTATAAATACCCGTTTACCTGTTATATCTAAATCTTTAATGGTTTTCATCATCTCCCCTTATTTGCTAATGTGTACAGCCATATCTACCAGACGGCATGAGTATCCCCACTCATTGTCATACCATGAAAGTACTTTGACCATATTGCCGCCAATGACTTGGATCGTATCAAGGGCAACTACAGAGCTTTGCTCTTCACCTACAAAATCCTGAGAAACCCTGTACTCTTCATCTACACCCAAGATGCCCTTGTGTGAACCTTCACTTGCAGTTCTAAACGCTGCTTTTACTTCATCTAAAGTTGCATCATTCTTTAAGGTAACCGTCAAATCTACCATAGAAACATCCGGCGTAGGAACTCTGATCGCTTGACCATTGAGTTTACCTGCAAGGCTTGGCAGTACTTTTGCGATGGCTTTAGCTGCACCTGTAGTAGTCGGTACAAGATTCACTGCACCTGAACGTCCTTTTCTCGGATCTTTTTTATGTTTACCATCCAAGATAGGCTGAGAAGCGGTATAGCTGTGGATCGTTGTCATCAGACCACTTTCTATGCCAAATGCATCATCAAGGACTTTTGCTACGGGGGCGAGACCATTGGTAGTACAACTTGCATTTGAAACGATCGTTTGACCCGCATACTCCTCTTCATTTGCACCGATCACAAAAGTGGCTGTGTCATCTTTGGCAGGCGCAGAAAAAACGACTTTCTTTATACCGTTATCAATATGAGGTTGGACACTTTCCTGTGTTAAGAAAGCACCTGTACACTCCAAAACAACTTCTGCACCATAGTCTGAAAAATTCAATTTTGCAGGGTCACGCTCTGCAAGGATCTTTGCTTTGTCTTTTCCAATGTGCAAGTAACCATCACTTACTTTTGCATCTTTACGTGTACCATGTACAGAATCATATTTTACATTATATTCCAACATTTCATGTGTACCACTTGCATTTACTACTACAAGCTCAACATCATCTCTATCTGCGATGATACGTGCAACACATCTACCGATTCTACCAAGTCCGTTAATTGCTACTTTTACAGCCATTTTCTCCCCTTGTAATTAAAAAAAACTCCTAACTGTTATAGAAGCGTTTTTATGCTAAAATTACACAAGTTTACACTAAATGAGGTTATCTTTTGGTTAAAGAAGGCAAGCAAGTTGTTGCAATGTTTGGTGGGAGTTTCGACCCTCCACACCTTGGACATCAACGTATCGTTGAAAAGGCGATAAAAAGTTTAAATATCGATAAATTGCTTGTTGTCCCAGCCTACTTAAACCCTTTTAAAACATCTTCACTGGCAAATGCTGAACAACGTTTAGCATGGTGTCATACACTTTTTGATGACATTCCCAATGTGATCGTAGATGATTATGAGATAAAAGAGGGTAAAAGTACGACTACCTCACAGAGTATAAAACATTTCAACATAGTCTATGATGTCAAATATCTCATCATCGGTTCTGACAATTTGTCAACATTGACAAAATGGCACAACTTTGAGTGGCTCAATGCTCATATTATATGGGTTATTGTTACAAGAGAAAAACATCCATTAAGCTTTGATAGTCTCAGGGAATGGAAGCTATTAAGTCTTGATGCTCCGATGAGTTCAACAAATATAAGAGACGCTAAAGATTTACACTATGTGGACAAAAAAATTCAACACTCGGTTAAAGAGATAATAAAGGACAACAAGTCAATGACAATAGAAGAAAGAATAGAGAATATCGTAAAAATACTTGACGATAAAAAAGCAGAAGAGATCGAAGTATTTAATCTTGAAGGTGCTGATTACATTGCTAAACGTGTAGTGATCGCAAACTCACTCAACACAAAACATACCATTGCACTGGCTGATCATCTTAAAAGAGAGCTAAAAGCACAAGGTGATGCATTTCTTGCTTCAGACATGAGTGATGAGTGGGTCGTTGCAGATCTGGGTGATATTCTGATCCACATTATGATCCCTGAGTACAGACAACGCTATTCACTTGAAACATTTTTAAGTGAACTCGTTGAAAATCAGAAGAAAAAAGATATTGATCCTGCATAAGGATCACGTAGGGTCGGTTTACCGACCATTTAGACATGTATTATGTTTTATAGGTGGTCGATAAATCGACCCTACAACCTAAGAACCTAATTCATGCCCTGAACCAGTTAAAAATTCAAGCAGTAAAAATAACCCAATGGTAATAACCGGTGAAAAAATAATCCACCAATAATATTTCTCTTTTACCAAATAAACCATTAATCCACCCCAGGAAACAACAATCAAAATAATATGTGCCATAAAGAGTGGTATGATTTGCCGTGTAAGATTACCCATAATACCTAACGAGACAATAATTAGAAATGAACCTAATGCAATAAATAATTTTTTTAAATCTTTGTTTCTACTATATTGAAAAAAGATGATGGCTAGTGTTGCAAGTATTACTAATATAATTAAAGCTTTCATAAAAATCCTTTTTCAAATTTCCAATTATCTTACTTGTGATAGTGTTTCTCTCTTACTTTTTTAAAAAAGTAACAAAAAGCGTCGTTACTCTCAAATCGCTTCACTTTCAAGGGTGTTCGTAACGACAGAGACACACTCCGTGTGATTTAAATTTACAGCTTATCTACAACTTCAATACCAAGTATATCCAAGCCTTGCTTGATGGTTTTAGCGGTCAGATCAGCTAAAGCCAAGCGACTCATTTTTGTCTCTTCATCCACACCCTCTTTCAGCATAGGGTTTTGCTCATAAAAACGCATAAAGAGAGTTACGAGTTCATAGAGGTAAGTAGTGATCTGATTTGGAGCTGCATCTACCGCTGCCCGGTTAAGTATATCTTCAAAACGAAGTAACATGACACTCAATCGATGTTCAAGCGCATCACCTATAATGATATCACCTTTGATCTCACCATCAAAACGTCTAAAGATACTTTGTATCCTTGCGTAAGCATACTGCATATAGAGGGATGTATTTCCCTCAAAAGAGAGCATTTTATCCCAGTTGAAAATATAGTTGGACTCACGATTTATGGCAAGATCTGCATACTTGACCGCACCAATACCGATGATCTTAGCTAAAGCTTCTACTTCTTCTTCAGAGTAGCTCTCTTTATCATTGATGGTCTCTTTAGCTTTGACAACCGCTTCATCAAGCAGATCTATCAGCTTTACAGTTCCACCATCACGTGTTTTAAACGGTTTACCGCCTTTGTCCATCATGGTACCAAATGCGATGTGTTCAAGCTTTACATCCCCAGCTACAAAGCCAGCTTCTTTGGCCACTCTGAAAACCTGTTTAAAGTGCCCCGCTTGTCTGGCATCTACCACATAAGAGATACGCTTTGCTCCAAGCACATTGGCTCTGTAACGTAATGCTGCAAGGTCAGTGGTAGCATAAAGGTATCCACCATCTCCTTTTTGTACGATGACAGGTACTTCATCACCTTCCAGGAAAACACATTGTGCTCCATCACTTTCCTGTAATGTACCCTTGCTTTTTAGGTCTTCTACTACGTTTGACAGGTCATCGTTGTAAAAGCTCTCTGCTTTTACATCTTCACGTGTCAACTTTACACCAAGTTTGTCATACACTTCTTCACAATGTCTTAATGAAATGTCAATAAACTTTTGCCAAAGTTGCAAACAATGTGTATCTCCACCTTGGATTTTAACTACATATTCTCTTGCTTTATTTGCAAAATTCTCATCTGCATCAAAACGACCTTTTGCATCTTTGTAGAACTGTTCAAGGTCTTTCAAGCTTACTGAACCATCTTCATCCATCTCTTCGAGATAAGCAATCAACATACCGAACTGTGTACCCCAATCCCCGATGTGATTTTGACGGATGACTTCATCCCCTAAAAAAGTTAAAAGATTCGCAAGCGTATCACCGATGATCGTCGAACGCAAATGCCCTACGTGCATCTGTTTTGACATATTCGGACCAGAGTAGTCCACCACTACTTTAATAGGTATTTCATGTTTCTCTACTCCTAATCTACTATCCTTAGATGCTACTTCACATTGAGAAGCTATCCATAAAGGATTGAGCCAAAGATTTATAAATCCTGGACCTGCTATCTCTGCTTTAGCCAAAGGTCCTGTGAAGTCTAAATTATTTAAGATTTCAGTCGCTATCTCTCTTGGATTTTTACCAAGCTTTTTGGAAAGTGCCATTGCACCATTAAACTGGAAGTCACCAAACTCTGACTTTGTCGCTTCAGACACACTCATTGGCTCGTGTTCTATACCTGCACTAGTAAAAGCTTCTTTAATAACTTGATTGATCTGTGATTTTAATTTCATACTATACCATTCGATGGGAGTTTAGGGAGTGTAGAGTCGTAAAAGAGTCTACGACATAAGTGTGCCACAAAGATGTGGCATTGGAATTAAGCGTTATCGCTTTTTTTCTCTTCGATTTTTGTTTCAACTTTCGGCTCTTCTTTAGTAGCGATCTCTTTCGGCTCTTCTTCGTCCTCTTTAATTGCTTTTTTAAAGTCTTTGATACCTTTTCCCATACCTTTTGCAAGATCTGGAATCTTTTTTGCTCCAAAAAGAAGCACAACGATCGCTAAAACGATCAATAGTTCCGGCATACTTGGCATACCCATAGTTCATCCTTTGTCTACACCTAAAATGATGTAATTTTAAAATTTTAATAATTATACTTAAAAATGTTTAACCCAAGCTAACCTAACCAATGTGTGATAAATTTTTCTTCATCTTCCTGGCTTTGTTTCAATCTGGCTGCTTTTGCAACGATCACAAACTCTTTAGCTGCATCATCGATCGTATCATTGATGATCGTAAAATCATACTCTCCTACTGCACGTATCTCTTCTTTTGCATTTTCAATACGTTGCATAATGACACTCTCATCATCTGTACATCTCGCACGAAGTCTGGTTTCCAACTCATTCAGAGTAGGAGGTGTAATGAAAGCCGAAGTAGTAATCTCATTCATCTTTGCCCTTACCAAACGATGTCCCTGTACATCTATGTCAAAAAGTACCAGTTTTCCCTCTTCAAGTGCTTCTCTCACTGGTTTTAAAGAGGTACCATAGTAGTTACCATGCACTTGTGCATACTCGAGAAAATTACCCGCTTGGATATCTTCTTCAAAACTCTCTTTTGTGACAAAGAAATAATCTTCACCATCTTCTTCACCAACTCTTGGACTGCGTGTAGTCGTAGAAATGGAAAAATAATACTCACCTATCTCTTCAGAAGCAGCTTGGATAATGGTACTTTTTCCTGCTCCACTTGGACCGGAAAGCACTAAAATGGCACCCTTTTGTAGATCTTGCATCTATTTCTTGTCCTTAAAATTTATTTTGATCGTTACCTCTGCACCTTTGAGAAGTTTTTTTATTTTTTTGACTTTCATCCCCTCAATTGCTGCCAAGAGCGCCTCTTCAAAGGTAAAAATTTCTTCATCTTCCTTTTTATCTTTTTTTATCTTTTTTGATTGATTCTTTTTGTCCTCGTTCTTGCGGGATTTCATCTTTTTTGTCCTCATTCCTGCGGGATGTGCAGGTGTGGGCAATTGCTGTGCAAGTGCGTCGCTTTGCTCGGATGTTTTTTCATTTTTCTCTGCTAAAGGCTTCTTGCTCAACGCTTCAACATATTCATCTTCATCTACAATTTCTAAACCATCAGCGATCAATTGCTGCTTGATGACTTCTACTTTACGACTCTCATACTCTTCATCACTTACGGCTTCAACCTCTTCTTCCATCTCTAAAAGTGCTTTGATCTTATCTATTTCATTAAGATCAAGCACTTTAGTAGCTGCTTTTTCATCTTCTTCCACTGTTTCATCTTCACTCTCTTCCGCATCTTCAACATTTACTTCATCACTCGAAAGAGGGAAAATAGAAGGTATCTCTGTAGATACTTCCAAAGTATCATCCTCTTCCAAACTTTCAAGTAGCGCTGTGATCTGTGAAGGCAAAAAAGGTTTTTTAATGACAGTGTCAAAAGGTCCTACCTCATCATCCATTTCATCTTTACTTGATAAAAAAACTTTTTTTCTCATGATGAGATTCGCTAAAACCTCTTCTGTTTCATCTCCATAAGATGCCTCATCTACAAATACAACATCATATCTATCACGAGCCACAGCCCCCACATCATGCACTTCTTCAAGGTTCATATTGTCTTCTCGTATACAAAAAGAGATAAGTCTGGAAACCACAGGATTGTTGTTTATAAGTAAAATATGCATAGAAGAATACTCCATTCGTATCATTGTAATATAAAATTGGTTAAGAGCTAGATGAGCTCATCATTCAGTATCGTATTGTTGGTAAAAATATCTGCATAAGCATCTGACATAAAGACATCTGAGAGTGCTTCCACATGCTTTTTATGATGCACATCACTTCCAAGAAAATCGATCATGCCATGTTTGCTTAGAAAGTCAACATTTTTCTTTGCACTTTTTCCGTAATACCCGCCAAAAGAGTTCAAGTCAACCTGAAACAGTACGCCAAGCTCTTTGAACCTACTGTACTCTTTTTGAGGATCTGTCACATAACGATAACGTTCAGGATGTGCCATCAGGGGTATATATCCTGCAGCACCTATCTCAAAGATCATCTCTTCGACCTGTAGAGGCTTTGAAATATAAGAGGTCTCAAAAAGAAGATATTTGTTCTTGATGGTCATCACTTCACCACTATGCAGATGATCATAGAACCCTTCATCCATATAATACTCTGCTCCAGCTTCTATCTCTACTTGAATCCCCTCAGCTTTTGCGGCTTCCCTTAAAGAGATCAATCCCTCTTTAATGATCTTCGGTGTGTTGCGGTAGACATCTATCATGATATGCGGCGTGGTGATCACTTTCTTGTAACCCAAGGCTTCCATCCCTCGCAGAAGGGCCAAACTCTCTTCCATACTCTGTGAACCATCATCGATCCCCGGTATGAAATGGGAATGCAGATCAAGCTTCAGAACAGGTCCTCTCGTTTTTTCTTTTTGTTTTTTCAGAAAAGGGAGTATTATCTTTTGTTTTTCTAGAAAAAGTATCATTTCCTCTTTTTGTTTTTTAAAAAAAGGTGCGATCATTTCTTCTCCTCTTCATAATAACCATATCCGTAACTGTAACCATATCCATAACCATTTCTACTCATTTTAACATCATTGAGCAAGATCCCTAAACCACGGATCTCTTCTCTAGAGAGTTTTTCTATACTGCGTAAAAAACCTTTTTTAGAGTAATCCGCTCTAAGTACATAGATACTTGTATCTGCAAAATGCATCAATGTCCTTGCATCTGTGACCAGTCCGATCGGAGGGGTATCCAAGATGATCACATCATAAATATCTCTTAACTTCTCCAGCACCTTTTCCATCACTTCACTCTGTATCAGTTCACTTGGATTTGGCGGTACAGGTCCGGAAGTGATAATGTCTAAATTTTCATACTCTGTATACTGTATCGCCTCACCTAAAGCTGTACGTCCTGACAGTAGCGTACTCATACCTTTTGTATTTTGAAGTCCGAATTTTTCATGCAATGTCGGTTTTCGCATATCAAGATTGAGTATCACTGTTTTCTTTTCTGCCATACTCATGATCCCGCCTAAGTTTATACAGATCGTTGTTTTCCCCTCCCCTCCTACGGTCGAGGTCACTGCGATAACATGGGTATTCTTTTTTCTTTCCATAAATTGCAAATTGGTACGCAAATTTCTAAAAGATTCTGCCACAGCAGATTTTGGAGATAAAAATACATTGACCTTATCATGATCGGCTTTAATATTCGGGATTAAGCCAAGTATAGGTACGTTTGTCACCTTTGTGACATCCTCCTCCTCTTTGATACGGTCATCAAGAAACTCTCTTAAAAAAGCAAGTGCAATCCCCAGGATCAACCCCAATATCAACCCTGCCAATACGATCAACTTTTTCTTAGGCTTGATAGGGGATCCAGGCGTAAGTGCTTTATCGATGATCCTGTTCTTGCTGACCGTAGAGGCTTTGATGATCGCTGTCTCTGAGCGCTTCTCCAACAGGTAAGAGTATATCTTCTCATTTACCACAAACTTACGCTGCAACTGTCCAAACATTCTCTCATCAGCCGGAAGTGTATTTAAAAGTTTCTGCTGTTTGCCAATAGATTTCGCGATCAAGACTTTTCGTTCCTTGATACTTGTTCTCAGGTTTTTGATCGTAGCGATAATAACCTTTTCAAGTTGTACGATCGTCTTACTCAGTTTACTCACCTCAGAATGCATCTCTGTATAGTTTTCACGCAGGACCTTCTTTTTGATAATGGCATCCTGAAGCTCTTTGATCATATCGGAGAGTGCTGATTTTTCCTTATCTACTCCTATTATTGCGATACTCTCAAGGTTCTCACCGGACTTCACCTGTTCGTAGAGTGTATTTAACATCTCTTGCTGTATCGTTATCTCTGCCAATTTCGTTTCATATTCACTCATCTGTCGGATGATCTTTTCTGCTTTGGCACTTAGATTTACCGTATTTGATGTTTTCTTGAACTCTTCGAGTTTAATAGCTGAACCCTTAAGGTTTTCAGTGATGAATTTCAATTGTTTATCGATAAAAGTAAGTTTACGTGTTGCTTCTTTTGTTTTTTTCTCTATGTTCTGCTCTATATATGCTTCAGACAAGGCATTGGCAAACTCCTGGGCACGAAGGGGTACATTATCTTCATAAGAGATTTCAAGCATAGTAGAATACTGTGATTTTTGACTTACGCTTACGCCTCCCTGAACAAATCTCCCCATGTTTTCAGGATCCATTATCACAAAACGATACTGTGTATCTTGTGGCTCTTTTATTTTTACAATGTTGAGATGAAAATATTCTGTAGTGATCTCTTTGCTGTAAGGGAGAGTTTCATCATAACTCCAAATATTACCATTGCGGTCTTTGGCTTCTATCACTACCAAACGATAACTTTTTTCATCAACCGGGTAAAAGTCAAAGGAGATATTATAACCTTTATTCATACCCACTTGAAATGGACTATCTTTATAGAGTTCAAACTCTTTATATCTTTTAGTGATATAGTAGCGATGTGAAAAATTTACTTTTTTCAATGCTTTTTCAGTTAAAAATCTTGACTTGATAATATCCATCTCTGTATCAGCATTCATATATCCAGGATCCATAGCCGCAGTAAGCATATCCTGACTCCCATAACTACGTTGTCCCAAACCTACTTCAACGGTAGCGGAAGCTTTATAGACATTAGGTTTGAAATAGGCATAATAACTACTGGCAACCGCAAATAAAATAACGAGAAGAAGTATCATATATCGATATCGATAAAGAGTCCGAAAGACCTCTTTAATGTCTATCTCTTCTTCCTCATCTATTTGTACGCTATTTGTATTCATTTTTTTCCTTGGAGGATACTACTTTAATATTGTCGTATATTATATCTAAAAAGTTTTAGCTAAAGTTATGTAGAGATTAACGCAAGAAAAAGAGAGAAGGCCTGTACAACTCTTCTCTACTAGAGTCTTCCCGGAGAGGGAAGATTAAAAGTGGTAGTTTACACCTATAGTAAACGCATCAACAGTTACCTGATCTGCGCCATTAAAGAAGATACCATCCATATCGTTAACCCATACGTAGTCAGCAAAGAGAGAGACATTTTCCATAAGCGTATGACTTGCACCTAATCCCCATTGGAAACCGGTATCATCCACATCTGTAATACTACCATCTACACCATCTAACATAACCCCTCCGTATCCAAGTAGTGCATAAACACTGAAGTCTTCAGTTACAGGGTATTGCGGCTTAACAAATATACTCCATCCACTCATCTCAACGTGATTTTCATGGGTGATAGAAGTGGTATATCTACCCTCTGCAGCAATATATGCATTAAAGTTATATCCTGCAAACAAAGAGATATTTCCCAGTCTGTCTTGGTACTCTCCGTTGCCACCCCAGTCCACCGAAAAATCCGCATCCCGCGCAGAAATAGCAGTCAGCCCGAGCCCTGCATAAAATCCACTCTCATCTACTACAGGTACCACGATCACTGGTTCTACAGCAGGTTCAACCTCTTTCATATCTCCACCGGCAAAACCCAAACTACTCATTGCTGCTACTGCACATACTGAAAGCATTATCTTGTTCATAACATCCCCTTGTTTTTATAATTTTCATCCATTATAACATTTTTAATCTTCAATAATATAAAGGGGGATTTTTATGGCTTGTGCACAAACTCCGGTACGATCTCCTTGAGCTTAGCGAGTTTATCCTCCGTCCGGATCAGCTCTTCGATATCCTGATCAAGTTTTTCAATATTGTAATCAGTCCGCTTGGCGACGGTGATAGATTCATACCTGGTACTATATTCCATCTCATCGATCAGCAGTTCTTCGTAGAGTTTTTCTCCCGGACGCAGTCCGGTAAATTCTATGGCTATATCATCATGCCCTGAAAGATCGATCATTTTTTGGGCCAGATCCACGATCTTCACTGACTCTCCCATATCCAGGATGAAGATCTCTCCGCCTGTTCCAATCGCTCCTGCCTGCAGTACAAGTTCGCATGCTTCGGGTATCAGCATAAAATATCTTGTAATATCGGGGTGCGTCACAGTAATATTCTGCCCTTTTTCGATCTGCGCTCTGAATTTGGGTATCACTGATCCACTGCTTCCCAATACATTTCCAAACCGTACAGCAACGATATCTGTTTCATAGCTGAAGGAGTTCTGTGCGTAGAGTTCACAGATCCTTTTGGTCGCCCCCATGACATTGGTCGGACGTACTGCTTTGTCTGTAGAGATCAGGATACACTTTTCCACACCGTGGCTGATAGCCGTATCGATGAGATTTTTGGTTCCCATGATATTATTGATGATTCCCTCTTCAATATTCGCCTCTATCATCGGCACATGTTTATAGGCTGCAGCATGGATGACGATCTGCGGTTGATAGCGATCAAATGTTTTTTCCAGATCCTTCCGATTCACGACAGACTGAAGCACAGGCACAAGCTCCACATGCTCATAGTTTTCCAACTCCTGCTCGATACTATAAAGGTTATATTCACAATGCTCGATCAGGATCAGTTTCCGGACACCGAACTGTACACACTGCCTTGCGATCTCACTTCCTATGCTTCCGCCCGCACCGGTAACCAGGACGACTTTCCCTTTTAAAAATGCAGAGATCGCCTCTTTATCAAGATCTTTCGGATGGCGCGCCATCAAGTCTGCAACCGAAAGATTTTTCAATTGACTCGCAAAATCTTTCTCTCTGAGTATTTCATCGAATGTGGGGAGTATCTTTATCTCTTTAAAATGATCACCCAGTCTTTTATAGATCTCGTTTATCCTCTTTTGCGGCGTACTCGGCATGGCGATGACAAGCAGATCGTAGCGTCCATGATTATTGATCGTTCTTTTCAGCTTCTCTTTGGAAAGGACCCGAACACCATCTATAGATCTTTTTTGCATTTCCCTGTCATCATCAACAAAGTATTTGACTTTATATTCATTTTTTCTAAACTCTTCTTCAAGTTTGACCCCTGCTTTTCCCGCACCGTATATCACGACATTTTTTGTCTTCTTTATACGACCTCTGTTGATAAGGAAATAGTAAAAATAGATCATAAAATTGAGAATGAACAGATAGGTCATGAGCTCCGACAGTATGAGGGAGAAACTGATAACTTGATAATAAAAAGGCATATAGGCCATAAATGCCAAGATATAGACTACACTTTTATATAGAAATGTTTTGGCTGAAGATTTCGACCAGGAGAGCGAATAATCTTCAAATAAGATCAGCGAGGCAAGCATACGCACTGCCACGACTATCAGTACGAGATCCAGATCAAAAGGGAGATGAAAGATAAAAAAAGTCCACCAGAATGTAGCAAAGGTCAATAGAATAATCACCAGGAAATTTGCTATTCTTTTGTCTAAAAAAGGTAAAATGTGAAAGCCTTTAGTTTATATATTTTTTATTATATCATAAAATGTCACAAAATTGTCATAAGTACTAAGCGTTAAGAATTAAGAGATAAGATGGTATAAATCATAATGCAAAATACTAAAGACAGCCGTTCTTCTCTTAACACTAATTCACTCAATGATGATCTCAAATTCCTCATTAATTGTTGTAAAATAGATCCAACAGAAGAGGATATCATGGCTATTTGTTCTTATCTTAACGCTGAACGCTTAGACCTTAACACTTTGATCGGCTTAGCCAATCAACACGGCATCCTGCCGTTAGTCTACAAAACCATAAAAAATCTCCAATCCCATAGCTCTTCTCTAAATACTCAACACGTAACGCTTAGTGCTGAAATACTCACTGAGCTCAAAGCTCACTACATGAGTATTTCTCAGCGTAATATGCTCATGTCAGCAGAGTTGATCAAAATCATGAACCTACTCAAAGAGAATAGCATCGAAGCACTCGCATTCAAAGGTCCTGCCCTGTCACAGATAGCATATGGAGACATTACACTGCGGCAGTTTGGAGATCTGGATATTTTAGTGAAAAAAGAAGATATCTACAAGATAGATACCCTCTTGAAAGCTCGCGGGTATCAGCGGGTTTTGAAGCTTTCACCTGTTCAGGAGAAGGTTTACATACAGAATGCACAGGACTTGGGGTTCTGTCATCCAAAAAGTGGTCTCCATTTTGAGATGCACTGGTCACTACTTAATGAAGACTACCCGATGCAGATCGATTTGGGTACTATCTGGGAAAACCCTCAAACAGTAAAGATCAATCAGCAGGAGATCAAAACATTTCCAACCCAAGAGCTGCTCCCGTATCTCTGTATCCATGGTTCCAAACATCTCTGGGAACGAATAGAGTGGATCAAAGATATCGATTTACTTATCCGAAAAGAGGATATTGACTGGGAAAAGATCGTTAAAAAAGTAGAGGGTTCCGGCTTTGAAGTAATGATTTATCTAGGTCTGTCACTGGCAATGCGATTATTTGAAACACCGCTACCAAAGCAGATAACTGATCACATTTCAGACATGAAGATACTAAACACCCTCTCAGACTTTGTACTACAAAGCTGGCAGAGCCCTAAAAACACTTTTCAGAAAACACATGCCAAGCTAAAACTTTTCCCCGGTATTAAAGAGCAGGCAATCTACTTACATAAGATACTTATCAAACCTTCGCTCAATGACTACTGGTTTATCGATCTTCCAAAACCACTTTACTGGGTTTACTATCTTATCCATCCCTATCTTCTGATCAAGAAATATCTCACGAAACAAAATATTCACACTGACTAACATTTAGGAGATAATACCCTCTCTGATCAAGTTACAAACCCTCTTTACATCATCCCTATTCATTTCAGTCCCACTGGGCAAACAGAGTCCTCTTTCAAACAGATCTTCACTCACTCCGTTTAAAACACTCTGG
Source organism: uncultured bacterium (assembly GCA_965602275.1). GTDB lineage: Bacteria > Campylobacterota > Campylobacteria > Campylobacterales > Sulfurovaceae > Sulfurovum. Next base: position 11,717 of record CBFCXZ010000007.1, on the reverse strand, counting down.
GAATTTTTAAAAAGAGGCTGCAGATGCATAGGCTTCCACAGGGGTCTGCTTTCACAACCGTTTTGATTAAGCATATTTATGATCTTATCGATGTTTACACTCTCTTTGAAAAGCAGTGTTGTCAGCCATCTATTGCCATGACTTCCAGATAGTTCCGGCATCCATTCTATATCAAGATCTTTCAGTTCCTCTTTATACCATTCAAACACTTCTCTTTTTTTCTCTACCCTCTCTGCTATCACTTCCATCTGTGCCACGCCAATGGCGGCAAGCACATTGCTCATACGATAATTATATCCGTATTCCAAATGTTCGTAGTGCAGCATATCTTCTTTGGCTTGAGTACTGTAAAACTGGGCTTTTTCTATCCACTCTGTGTTGTCACTCACTAGCATACCACCACCACTTGTGGTCAGTATCTTATTACCGTTAAAAGAGTAGATACCAAAATCCCCGAAAGTACCTGTATGTTTACCGTTATATGTAGCACCCAGCGATTCTGCTGCATCTTCGATGAGATAAACACCATACTCTGTACAAATGGCAGCGATCTCTTCTATCTGTGCTGACTGTCCATAGAGATGAGTGACTATCAAAGCTTTTGGTTTTTTTTCACAATTTTCCAGATACTCTTTAAGAAGTGCCGGATCAAGATTCCAGCTCTCTCTTTCACTGTCTATAAAAACAGGATTTGCATTTTGGTAGAGGACAGCAGAGACAGAACCTATAAAGGTAAAAGTCGATGCCAAAACATCATCACCTTTCCCGATCCCCAGAACTCTCAAGGCAAGATGGATGGCAGCGGTACCGCAAGTTACAGCAAGGGCATTGCCAGTACCCGTATAATCACAGACCGATGCTTCAAATTTATTGATATACGCACCGATCGGAGCGATATAATTACTTTTAAATACCTCATCGATATACTTTTGTTCATTACCACTCATATGAGGAGGTGATAAAAAGAGTCTTTTCATTTTGCTATCCTAGTATCGTTTTTATGATGTACACTATATCTTGTTTGAAGGACCAGTTTTCGATATATGCTCTGTTTATTTTGACTTTATCCGGCCATATGATCTCATCATTATATTTTTTTGGGTCTTCTTGCTGGGAGAGGATCTCTTCTTCATTTTTATACTTCAGACTTGCCGGTCCCGTGATGCCTGGTCTGACCGACAGTACAATCCTGTCATCATCCTGAAGCTTATCGGCATACCCTTCAACATCCGGACGGGGACCGACAAAACTCATACTGCCAAACAACACATTGATAAGCTGAGGCAATTCATCTATTTTGGTATTTCTGAAAAACTGACCGCTTTTTGTGATCCTTGCATCATTGGCTGTGGTAATGGTCGTATCCAATCCCTCAACTCTTTTCATACTCTTTATTTTGATAGCAGAAAAAAGTTTACCTTCTTTCCCTACTCTTTTCTGTACGAAAAAACCATTTGATCTTGTTTCTGTAGATGCAATAATCCAGGCGATCAAGATGATCCACCAAGTAGCCAGCAGTCCCAACAAGGAGACTGTAACATCAAAAGTCCGTTTTAGAATTTTATCAAAAGCTGTAATCATCTCTTCCCTATATCCTTTGTTGAAATGTTTTTACATATAGATAGGAGATCACACCTTTATGCAGTTCGATCTCTTTGACCCTGACAAAGCCGTTGTTTACATAAAATCGGTTTGCATCCAGCTGTGAACCGACTAGCACTTTATAGGCTTTGGCATTGCTCCTTCTGAGTTCCTGCTCCAGACAACCTAATAACTCTTTACCATACCCTTTTCCTGCATAACTTTTATCCACCACAATAGAGAGTAATTCGGGAACAGCATAGTCCAGATCATCAAGCACTGTTTTTTTAGGTGCCGTAAAAGTTTCTGCTGCTTTCCTGATGAAGTCGATGGAAAATAGATTTCTCAAAGCAAACGCAATTAACAAAGGAACATTACTTTTCAGAAAGCGTTTATAGAGTCCATCAGTATTTAAACTCCCTGCTATAAAACCAACTACGTTCTCCTCCTCTTTGACAACATACACGATCTCTTGCATAATCAAAAAGAAGTATAACGCGTTTAAAAAGTTCAAAGACTGCTGACTTAGAAAACCTGTAGGGATAAACGCTTTATGCAGCTGGGCTATCTGTAAACTGTCCTGTTTCGTTGCTTTGATACACTTCATCTGCTGTCAACCACTTTGCAATATGCTTCAAGCGTTTTTTCCCATAATTCTTTTTGCTCATATTTATCAATTACAAATTCTCTTGTAACATGAGAGATATCTTCAAGTTTTTTCTTATTTAGCAATAGCATTTCCATTGTTTGCATTAATTCCTCTGTTGACTTCGGAGGTACCAAGATCCCATTATATCCCTCTTTTATAACTTCGTTACACCCTATAATATCTGTAGCAATAATAGGAACCTCCATTGCCGCAGCCTCCATTAAAGAAACACCAAAACCTTCTCTATAACTTGGAAAAACAAAAATATCCATAATTTTTAAAAAAGGTCTAATATCATGCTGAAAACCTGTATTTATAATATTCTTATTATGCTCTATCTCCATTTTTACTGCTTTATCGAGAGGAGAAAGCAGGTCTTCATAATTTCCAACCAGTAAAAGTTTCGTCTCAACAAAAGTTTTATTGATCTTCAAAAATGAATGAACCAATTCATTAATTCCCTTATCTTTTACAATCCTGCCAACAAAACCAAAAATAAAATCATCTTTCCCTATATTATAATGATCACGTATATCAATAATATCCGGATTTTTTACTGAAAAATAATCTATATCAATTCCGTTAACACTACCATTACCAATAATATTAATTTTTTTCATGGTAATTTGATCAGTACCTAATACTTCCTTCACTCCTGTGCTAACAGAAAATATATCCGTAGCAAAGAAGCAGGAGAGTTTTTCCATTGTGATCAATATTTTTTTCTTTATTCCCGTTGCACCCTGATAACGCAAACCATGAATATAATAAATTCTTGCAGGAACTCGTGTCATCCAACCTGAAATCATACTCAGAAGCCCTGCTTTAGGTGTACTTCCATGAATAATATCAGGTCTTTCTCTAAAAAACAAAAAGACTAATTGTAATAGACTTTTGAGATCATTGAAAAATGAAATTTCTCTCTCCATTTCTATTACATGTCCTTTTACTTCTTCCTTCTTGCAAAAACTATCCATTTTTATCCCAGAACTTGAAACAACTTCAACATCAAATTCTCTCTTCAATACTTGTGTTTGACCAGAAAAGAAATTGAGTGAAACTGGAACTGTTGTTATGATGAAAAATTTCTTTTTTTTAAGACTTTGAACCATATTTTATATATCCAGACCAGGTACTTTAGTTTTTTCAATAATATCTAATTCTTTACTCACCAATTCCAAAAGTTTTGAATCTCTTGGTATTTTACTTCTATTCTTTAGCAGAAGATCCAGCTTCCCCAATACTGACAAAATTTTCACTACAAATGTTTTTGCATATGACTTTACTAATAAACGTATAGGATAGCCTCCTGCATATTTTTTATACATTCTTCTTTCATTTTTATATGCTGCTAACAATTTTTTAGCTGTTGCATTACCTTCTTCTCTATAATAATAAAGTGGCTCAGGGAGTAAAAAGATATTCAAATCATCTTTACTACTCGAACGCAACCACAGATCATAGTCTTGTGCAATTTTCAAACTTGTATCATATTGATTTCTTTGATACCAGTTTTTTCTAGCCAAAATAGCTGCATGCACAATACCTACTTTTTTATATAGTAAATCTTCCAACGACACATCTGTGGCACTGTCACCCCTACTCCCGATAAGTTCTTTATTATTAGTAATTGAAAAAACTCCCGTGCTTACTAAGTCTTTTTCAGGAAACTTTTCAAATATTTTCATCTGTTTTTCTAATCTTGAAGGAGAAATAAGATCATCTGCATCCATTCTGGCAATGAATTCATATGTTGCTAACTGGGTCAATTCATTAAGTCGGGAAGCAAGTTTTTTATTTTTTCCATCAGAATATACACGAACCCGAGGGTCATCAACAGATCGGGCTATTGCCAATGAATTGTCTGTTGAACCATCATCAATTAAAATCAACTCCCAATCTTCGTAGGTTTGTGCAAAAACAGAACGAATGGCATCTGCCAGATATGCTTCTGCATTATAAAAGGGGATTCCAATTGTGATAGCCATACTAATTAAACTCCTATTGAGTTGAAACTGAAAGGATATAGATTAGACATTTTACCTATATAAATATAAAAAAACATCAAATGTCCAATAATAAAAAACAACAGCACAAGAGGTTTAAGCTTCTTTCTCATTGTTTTAAAAATGATAGGCCAAATTAAAATACTACCAAGAGAAAAATATAAAGAAAGTCTAAGAAGGTTTACATCCAGGCCCAACACAGAGATAATAACAAATATCAATGTAAAAATAGTAGTCATATTCAAATAAATATCATAGATACCTTTTTGACTACGTGAAATATACTGACGCATAAAAATAAAATATGATAATATGATAATATGAAAAATTGTCAATAACAATCCTCCTTCACTGCTCCTATCTATATATTCACCGTATCTTGAAATCATTTGTTCTGGGAAAAGAAGAAGTATCTGGCCAAATAGACTTACCATTAAAAATAAAGAAAGAAGTAATATTGCCAAATTTTTCAAAGAGTATTTTTTTCTAAGTAAATAGTAGAAAGGCAATGTTACTAAAACACTTTTATGAAATAAAAATGCCACTGCAACCCAAAGATAATACTTCTTATAGTCTTTATTTACTACTGCTACAATGGCAAAAGAAAAGATTGCGGCAGCGATCCCCTGCCTTGCACCATTAAAGAAAAATAAATAGGTGGCCAATGTGATAAAAACAAAAATAGAAACAGCATGATTTTCTGATAGTATTAATATTGTTTTAAAATAAAAAAACACAACAGCAATAGCAATAAATGTGAGCAATATCCAATAATCATCCGAAAAGATTCTTGCTGTTTTTTGTAATATTTCATATCCGATTTCCAAGGAGCTTTTAGACTCTAAGAGGCTTTCATTCACAACCCGATCTGATTGAAAATAACCAATATAATTATTTGTATCAGTTCCTACTGATCGATCTCGTAAACCAGCAAATAAGACCAGTAACAAAAAAATGAAAAATATTACAGAGCGATATAAAATTTTATTATTTTTAGCTTTTTTAGCTATAAAAGCCAATAACATAACTACTAACAATAAAATGAAGTAAGGAATCATTGGTCTTCCACATTTTTCAATATTGTCTGGATAACTTCATTATGTGCTTCACATCGAATTAAATTATTTGTAATCATGTGTTGTTGCTTTGTAAACATCATTTTAATAGGGAGATTATTGAAAATTCTATTTAATTTATTGAAAATTCTTCCTTGTCCAAATAATTGTGGTAAATAAAGTGTTTTTTTTGATTCACAAAACATATTCCAAGACTGCTGAATAAAATCTTTTTGGGCAATTTGTTTCTGTCTTGTCTCCATCATTTCTTTAATTTCTTTTTTTTCAATCTCAGTCATCAATACCATACCAGATTCTGTTGCTCTGATCGGTATATAACTAATGGTACTCTTCAGTTTCTCATCTATCATACTTAGATCTATTTTTACAATTAGACCTTCATTCCATGTTGGGTCATTTTCACGGTAACCATAGATAGTGTTCCCCTGCCCATATAATATGGTTCCATGATTATACTCTTCTTCAGTACCTATGATATGACTGTGCTGACACACTACATAATCAGCACCTTTATCAATCATTTTTCTACATCTTTTCTGAAGTAATGGACTTGGATAAGCATAATGCTCGATACCACCATGATACATAACGATCACATAGTCAACACTTTTACTAAAACTTTCTATCTGGTCATAGTCTGTATAAACATCAAATAAATTGGCACCTGCTTCATTTTCATAGGCTGCGTTAAACTCATGCTCTGCAAAGGCTAATATGCCAATTTTGATACCATTTCTTTCGATGATTAATGGTTTTTTAGCTTCACTCTCATTTACTCCGGCACCTACTGTTTCGATCTCATGATCTTTACAGATATTTAAACTGCTCACCACTCCGTTTTCACTACAATCTTTTATATGATTATTCGCCAGTCCTAATGCCGTGAATCCTAGCGTTTTAAAAAAATTAATATACTTTGTTTTACCATATAAAACAGGTCCTGTTTTCATGGCTTTTTGACAATCATCAATCAAGGGAAACTCTAAATTGGCAATTAAAATATCTGTATTTTTTAAAACAGTTTTAACTTCTCCAAGTAAACCATTTGTATCATTTTTTTCAAAAAAATGCTTTGTATCATCTGTTGGACAAATATCACCACAGATAACTAGACTTAAATTATTTTTCATTAATTATCCATTTTTTATTTTGATTTTTCAACATAAATAGCTACCTAAATACCAAATTTATTTTTAATGAACATTCTAATAGAAATATAAATTCTTCGTTTCCATCTTCTTGATGAGATAAACTTTTTTTTACCTAACTTTTGTAAAATATCAATATTTATCTTATCAATATGATCAATAAATTTATCGGGTACCATTAAAAATTTATTATCAATTTTTGACAGTTGAATATCCATCTTTCTTTTTTGAAAGTGTACATACATATATTCATACTTTTGTATTTGATTGTTTTGAATAAAATAGCGAATTAAGGCCCCATTATTAAATGAGAAAATTGTACAATGATTATTGTCTTCCTCCTCCCATTTAAGTAACGGTAATTCTTCTGGTAAAACAAGTTTTCTTGCATATGTTAAAGTAAAATGTTTTTTCCATGAATTTATATCTGCATAAATCAAATTATTAATATATATTTTAAGATGAGAATTTTTACAAATTGAATGGAAAGCTTCATCGCCATATTCGTCAAAACCTCTATGTTTTTTATCTGAATATACATCTTTATACTTCATTTTACCATTAATATGTTCTCTAAATATATTATTATTTAAAATATTATTTCTTAAAAGGACAAAATGACCATTTGCTAAAATTTTATCATAATTATTTAAAACATCTTCAGTTATAAATTTTCTAATATTGCCAAAAATCAAATCTACATCACAAAATCCCCAGAAATCATAATCTCTTACATAATCTGAAAAAACTTCACCATATGTAGGTTTAAAATCGGTAAGCTTGTATGGATCCAGAAGTTTTATCTTAAAATCAAACTTTTTTTGAAATAATTCTGTAGCTTCACTAAATGTCATATACGTAAAATATACATTTTCTGGATAGTCATATTCCGTTTTATCATCAGAAAATATATACCAATCAATTGTAGGATTTACCCTACATGATTCCAACCATAATGGAAAATAATTTGGTAGTTTTCCAAAATATGGTACTATAAGTGCAATTGAGGGATATGCTGACTGTTTATTGTTTTTCATTTCTATATAGATCCTCCATTGTTTTTATATTTGTTTCAATATCAAAGCCTAAATTAGAAAAAGATTCTTTTATTAATTTTCTATCATTATTTCTTTTACCAACGGCTTTAAGGACTTCATCTGCCCATTTATTGGCATCAAAATTATTTATAAATGATACTAAATTCAAATTCATATCAACTTCTTCTGGAAATTCTGTAGACAATAGACACGGTATTCCTGCTGCCTGTGCCTCTGCTGCAACCATTCCAAATGCTTCATTATGTGCAGGACTAATAAAAACATCAAATGTTGACATTACTAAGGGAATATCATCTCTTAACCCTAAATGTATTATTTTACTTTTTAGTTTAAATTTATTTATTTTACTTTCTACTTCATTCATATATACTAAATCATCTACTTTACCAACATTTATAAATATAAAATCAATATCTTTTTGATTTAATCTATTTAAAACATCAATAATAAATCCAATATTTTTTCTTCTAACAATCCTTCCTACAGCACCTATAATAATTGTATTATTCTTTATTTTATAAGTTTTTCTCAGAGCATTGGATGATTCTTTTGTTATATCCATATAACTATTTACATCTATTGCATTTTTTATAATAATTGTTTTACCGTTATTTATTATAATTTTATAATATAGACTTCGAACTGCAGCAATTGAACATCCCCAGAAATCTGTAGCAAATAAGTAAATTAATAATTTCTGTAATTTCAACTCTAAAATACCTGGTAATACTTTTAAAAAAGAACCTTTAAATACAAGATCTCCATGAGAATGGACAATTATTCTTTTCACACCAGCCATTTTTGCTGCTAATGCAATAATTCCACCTTTTGCATTTAAATGTATATGCACAACATCTGGTGTACCAATCTCTTTACATATTTTCTTAAATTTCTTTATATATTTTATTGGACCAATATCCCATTGCGCCCCAATATATTTGATATAACTTCCCTTAGATATAATCTCTCTATCAAAATCACCTTCTGGTATACCCTGTTTAATTTTATAGTTTACAAGAAAATCAAAATGAATATCTTCAGAAGTATGTCTAAAAATATCCATTAGCATTACTTCAGCACCACCTCTATTCATAGCCCCTACAACTTGCAATACATGTAATTTATCTTTTTTCATAACTTACGCTACCTCTTGGTAATTCTTCTTAGGTAAAGATAACATCTCACCCCAAATAAGATCATACTCTTCAGGTCTAAAATCAGGGTATCCACCTGCAGGGAAAAATGTTATCTCTCCAAATACTATCTTATTGTTTACTTCATAAAAATCTACTCTTGCATAGGGGAAATATGAAGACAGATCTTTTGCCATTTTGATCATACTTTCTAGTTGTTTTGGTGGCAAGATCTCTACTTTAGGATTAGGCATTATATCTTTACCAAATAGTTGTAAATTCCAATCCAGATCATAAAAGTTTTGCGTATGGGATTCATCACCTCTTCCTTGATTTACTTGAACAAATTTTGCTTCACCATTAAAACAATGGAATTTATAGTCCATTAGGGTACCACTATCATCTTCTAAAAACTTTTCACATACTATTCTGGGTTTTATCTCAGCATAAATCCATTCTCTACCTGCCCAGAAGATATTGTGACTTAGCCAGCTTCTTATGATCTTACGCCACATAAACCAATTGATTTCATCTTTATCATTCACTATTAGGTTCCAACCACTACCATGTGAAGCTTTCAGTACAAATTTATTAGGAAGTTTACTTAATTCAATATCTTGTTCATCTTCATATACTTCATATAACTCATTTAGTGTTTCACCATATCCTTTTTCTTCGATCCATTCTCTTACTGCATATTTATCTGCACATACAGTCATCATATCATCTCTATAGTATAGTTTTATCCATTGCATTTTTTCACTAAATAATGTGGGATCATCTATATTTGGTAATCTTCCGGATTTTATTTTGTATCGTCTATTAATAGACTCTAGATCTGAATACTTATTTAGTTCAATAATCCCTCTTATCCTAGTCAATACAGTCCAAAAGTAATAAAATAATAAATTTTCATTTTTAAGATCTGTTAATACTTTTCTTAACTTTATCATTTTATTATTCCTTTTATAGCTCTGTACAATTTACGAGTAAACTTCCATAGTTGATACTGAATTTTTGCCAAAAGTGAACCTTCCAAAGATAAATAGAACATTCTTGCCTGCCATCTTAGTGGTTTTGTACCATGTATATACTGCCATTGATCATCACCAAGTTTTTCCTTGATAATCATCAATGCCTTTAACTTTATTGACTTATCAGCTTTATCATACATGCCAAATAATAAATTTAATTGGCTTTCAAGAAAAATATCTTTATATAGATCAAATAGATTATTTTTCTTTAAATACTCCTCAGTAATACTCATAACAGAAGCAAGGTCAAACAGTCTTATATCTGATCTATGTGTCGTAGCATTTGGTTGCTGTCTATAGTACGATAAAACCTCAGGCAATATTGATATATTTTCCAACTTTGTTATTAGATGCCAATGCACAGGGATATCTTGCCTTGTTAATCCATCAGGGAAATGAATATTTAGTGCTTTAGCTACTTCTGTTTTAATAAGTTTCACCCAGGTAAAAGCTGGTCTTCTTAATAAAGAAACCTTATTATCTACAGATATTTGATCTAATTTTGAAGGTTTCTTTCTGTTTCCTTCCAAGTCTTCATTATTATAAAAAACTGCATAATCCCACATAACCATATCAGCTTTTTCTTCCTCAGCTAATTCATAAGCTGTTTTAAATAAATCCAGATCCATTAAGTCATCACCATCAACAAAAGCGACATACTTACCTTTCGCTAACACAAGGGACTCATTGCGTGCTACAGCCAAGCCTTCATTTTTAGACTTGGTTATGACTGTTATCCTATTGTCTTTTTGGGCATACTCGTTCAATATAGAAAGCGTATTATCTGTAGAGCCATCATTGATACAAATAATTTCTATATCTTTTAGTGTTTGATTTACGATACAATCAAGGCTTTCTCTAATAAATTCTTCAACATTATAAGCAGCTAATGTGACTGAGACTAATGGTTTTATATTTTGAATCATTAAAGATACTTTCTATTATCCAATATTCTTGATAATTTTTGCAGGTATGCCAGCTACTAAACTATTGTTAGGAATATCTTTCGTAACAACTGATGCTGCAGCTATAATAGAGTTTTCACCTACTGTAATTCCAGCTAAAAGTATAGAACCACTTGCTATCCATACATTATCTTTAATGATAATTGGCTCTTGACTGTGAACTCTAGGAGATGTGTTGTAAATTAACTTTCCGGTGTGTATCTGTACATTGGTGGATATTCTAACATTTTTACCAATTATAACCTTATCTCTACAATTTATATGTACCCCTTCATTTATTGTTGAGTCATCACCAATTTCCAAATTACTTGCAGAACGTACAGTAAACCTTCCATACGACTTTATATTTTTTCCCAGTTTTGCACCCATCATCTTTAAATGCAGTATCCTGAATTTATTTATTATGAAAAAATATTTATTATATATCTTTTTGTATATATACATACTCTTGTCCTTTTTTTATCCAATATACGAAAATAAACATATTCATGATCATAAAACTGATTAGTAATCCTTCTAAACCAAATATTTTAGTCATATATATGGTAATTGTCAACTGATAAAAAGTTGCAAATAAATTCATATAAAGAGAATAATTAGGATTGACTGTATTTGAAAATATTCTAACCCACCATAATAATGATGATGTAATGATACTTGTTAAGGCTATTAAAATATAATAATAAGAATATGTTTCATTAAATTCAACCACCATTAAATTAAATATATCATCTAAGAACACATAAGCAAATAAACTATAAAGTATTCCAATTAATAATATATAAGTTGAGATTTTTATAATGATATTTTTAAATTTTTCTTTTTGACCTGTTTCGAAAAAATGAATTAGCCTAGGATATATAAGCATTGAAAAAGGTATAGAGAGTATAGAAATAGGCAATAATATCTTTTTAATAATTTGATAGATACCAACGATCTGAGCATTTAAAAAATATGCTATTAACATGTTATCAATATTCTCATTTCCTGCTTTTAAACTACTAGACAAAAATGTCTTAATATTAAAACTCCAATACTCTTTTAGTAATGGCTTGTTAAATTTCAAT
>CBFCXZ010000006.1:0-113684 GCA_965602275.1 uncultured bacterium | reverse complement strand
TATTACACTCTGTTTTGATAAGAGAGAGCATCTCTTCTGCATTACTCATCTTCTCTTGTTGTTTTAAAATGGAGGGTTTCTTAGCAGGAAGCTCTTCACCTTTTCTGGGACGCCCCTGTCTGCGTTTAGGTTTGATCTCTTTTTCTTGCTTTACAGCTTTTTCTCTGAGCTCTACAGCGGTAGCATCGATACTGTGATAGAAGAAAAGGGTTTCACTTAGATAGTTCTCGATAAAGAGATCATGGGCTTTGGTTGCAATACGTTGTTGGCTAAACTCTTTAAAGACACGGCTGAATTTGGATTCACTGGGAATCTCATTGTAATATCTCCATCCACATATCACTCTTAATGTTCTATCGATCTTTAGTCGCTCTATCAAGTCACGTGTGGTCTGAAGGTTATAGACCTGCTTAGCAACAAAAGCACGTGCCATCTCTTCTCTGTCTTTGGGTGGATTAGTGATATGAAAGGAGGAAACAAACTTTTCTACCTGTGCAAAGTCAAGGATCTTTATCAGTTTTTCCTCTTTAGAACTTAACCTCCCCATAGACTCTTCTAGTCTGGGAAAGAGACTCTGCTCTAAATTCATAACTTTAAGCCACATTTTTGAAAGTGAAGGTATAATTTTTTCCATAAGCTGACTCTTTTTTCTGTTGGATTTTTGTCGTAAAAAATTATAACTTTTTGAATTCAGATTCAGCTTTTTTCTTCGTTTTAACCCTTAATATCCCCTCTTTTTTGCTAATCTGCAAGTGGCTCTATTTTATAAGGTTTTTGAAATAGGATATTTGATTCTTATTTTGTTTCTATCTTTTCTTGCCAACGCTTAAGCTCAGGGCAGCTCCCTTCCAGAGACTTTAACGAAGCCACTGAGTTTGAATCTACTTTAAAACTTTAAAGAACCAAAAGGTTAGCTGTCCCTTGGAGCTTTTTGTTAGGCTAATGGTTCGCACTATTCAATGCTTTTTGATAGTTCGTCTTCAAGACATACAATCATTGCAGGCAGTTTTAGTACTGCATTTTTTGTAACTCTCTCAGAAAATTGTTCTGCGCTTAATTCTTCGCCATTCATCTCTTCTGGACTTAGCTTGTATGTTGATTCACGATTTGGATTCAATGCTCGCAAATACGAAACCATAACTCCAATATTTTCAGTAATTGTTTTTCCGAGAAGTCTCCTAGAACCGATACCTTCTGCATATAAATCTGAAATCAAAGGATCAACAATCTCCCATTCCTTTTTGGCTTTGCTTTGGACAGTTTCAAAAAACTCATTTGGGTAATTTTTAATAAATTCACTTGGTTCTATACGCTTATCACCTTTATATGCAACCGGTTCTAGATTTAAACGCCCCTGTATCTGATGCACTAGCTTTAATATCTCTCTGGCTGAATCAAGTTTCAATTTACCCTTATGTTCTTTTTTCCACGCATGTACCCCTTTACCCGCGATTATGGCTAGCGATAACGTAGCAACGGCTGAAATCCAACTTGGAGTGGTTGACCAATCAATTTCGGAAAATTTCTTCGTAATTATGCAAGCGATCTCTTCCATTTTTTCCTTTTCCTTTTCAGTTTCCCGTTTTTTATAGCCTATTTATTAACGGAACATCATGTCCTACTATTACGCTATTTTTGTAATAGGAGTATATCAAAAATGTCTTGATATTTATAAAAATAGGCTAAATCAACTCTTTTTGCATGAAAAACATAGAATTATAATATTTGATAATGTCCTTTTAGCCTGATATGAGACAATATTTGGACAAAGTGTTCCTTGATTTGTCAAATAATCCACCAAAAGAACATTTTGTCCTTCAATTGAGAGGTTAGAGATATGCATATAAAAATATTGCTCTCAAAAATGCTTGACGGATTCAAAACCTTATAATCTAACATAAACTATAAGGTTTCTCGCTATAGCAATATGTAAAAGCGTGAAATTGAAAATGAAAACCTTATAAAGTTATATATTTTATAAGGCTTTGAGAACAAGACATTTTGTCCGTTATTGCCTAAAAATAACAAATAACAGAACACTTTTTCCGAATATCGGCTATGATCGCACTAAAAGGACATCAGTAATTATTATAAAACCCAATATATTTACCAGAAACATCATAACTTATATATTTTTAACATTATCAAGACATTTCTGTTATACTCCTAATACTTAAATATCGTAATAAAAGGACACTTTGTTCCTTTAATAAATAGTTAGTCATAAATGGAGGTAACCTTGGACTGGAATGTAATTGCAACTGGATTAGCAGCTCCTGTTGCTGTATTAATTGTTAAGACACTATTGGACTTTAGTCTTGCACACTATTTTGTGCAGTGGTTTTCTTGGATACCAACACGTGGATTATTTCGTCATAAATACCCAAATTTAAAAGGTCAATGGGAACAAATTTGGGGTGCAGCAAATAGTGAAGACTTTAAAGAAGAGATTGATCGCCATAGTTATACCGAAATAAAACAGTTTGGTAGTTTCTGCTATGCTGAAATTAAATCAAAAGGTGTAACCTATGCAGTATTTGGACAAATTAGGAATTCATATCTATTTGGTGAGTGGTATGATAAAGATGATAAATATGCATACTATGGTGCATTTCAACTTAGAATAGTTGATAGTAATTTATTAGAAGGAAAGTTTGTTGGTCATTCAAAAAAAACTTGTGAAGTTAAACAAGATTCTTGGATTTGGAATAAAGCAAATAGTTAAAATATTGACTAACAAAACCTTGGAGAGAAACAAGGTAATAGACGCGAAAATATCGAGCTTTTAAGTGTCGAATAGAGATACATAAAAGACCAAATATTTAAGCCGTTAAATTACCTTGTTCCTCAAGTCGGTCATTACATGACTTCTTATTCCCTAAAAACCAAAACCTTATAATCTAACATATTTTATAACGTTTATCGCTGTAGCGATACCTTTGAAGCCTTTTTAAGATAGTAACAACATATAACCTTATAAAACATACCTATATAACACATTTTATAAGGTATAGAAGTTTAATTACTAGAAGCTATTTTAAGCCTCCAAAATTGGATTTCTATGAAAAGATATGCTGAAGATGTTTATAATGTTTATTTGGGCATTCTTGATGCATTAAGAGTAGTAACAAATAAGATCACTAATATAAAAATAGAGCTTTTTAAATCTTGATACAGTTTATTATGAGAGGGATTTAAAATTCAATATTTGGTCGAGTCAAAATCGGGACAACTTTGGGACAAAAGTATAGACCTCCGACACAGACATCGGACAGATTGATAGATAGAGTTATTTCTTGTAATGCTTAAGAGATGAAGTAAATAAGGGGATTGTTCATGATTTTAGTGGTGTCAAGAGAGGGACTTGAACCCTCGACCTCCGGCTTATGAGACCAGCGCTCTAACCAGCTGAGCTACCTTGACATTTTGTGAAGAGACGGAATTTTATCTAAAGATACCTTTATTGTCAATAGTTTTTTCAAAAAAGTGTCTAAAAATATTACTTTGATTCTATTAAATTTTTTAGTTTAGTCATAATGACTCATATAAATTAAATAATTTACGGCAATATATTGACATTTTAACAAAAAATGACTACAATGCATCCATTAAAAAAACAACATTATTAAAGGAGCAAATATGGCATTTATACCATTAGCGAACAGAGTTCTTGTAGAAAGAGAAGAACAGTCAAACACAACAGCATCAGGTATTATCATTCCTGACACAGCAAAAGAGAAACCTTTACAAGGTAAAGTCATTGCAGTAGGTCCTGATGCAAAAGAAGATGGTATCAGTGAAGGTGATACTGTAGTATTTGCTAACTTTTCAGGGATGGAGATCATAATTGAAGGTAATGAATACCTTATACTATTGAGTAAAGAAGTCTTAGGACTCATAAAATAATTATAATATATTAAGGAATAAACATGGCAAAAGAGATATTTTTTTCAGATACAGCAAGAAGTGGACTTTATGAAGGGGTAACTAAACTGGCAGATGCAGTAAAAGTAACTATGGGTCCCAGAGGTCGTAATGTACTTATACAAAAGAGTTTTGGTGCGCCACACATCACAAAAGATGGTGTGAGTGTAGCTAGAGAGATAGAACTTGTTGATAGCCTCGAAAACATGGGTGCACAACTTGTAAAAGAAGTAGCAAGCAATACAGCTGATGAAGCTGGAGATGGTACAACTACAGCGACAGTACTTGCACACTCTATCTTCAAAGAGGGACTTAGAAACATTACAGCCGGAGCAAATCCTATCGAAGTAAAAAGAGGTATGGATAAAGCATCTGCTGCCATTATCGAAGAGCTTCAAAAGATCTCTAAAGAGGTGAAAGATAAAAAAGAGATAGCACAAGTAGCAACTATCTCTGCAAACTCTGATGAAGCTATCGGTAACCTTATCGCTGAAGCGATGGAAAAAGTAGGTAAAGATGGTGTCATCACTGTAGAAGAAGCAAAAGGGATCAATGATGACCTTGAAGTGGTAGAGGGTATGCAATTTGACAGAGGATACCTCTCACCATACTTTGTAACAAACACAGAGAAAATGACATGTGAAATGGAAAGCCCACTGCTTCTCATCACAGATGCGAAGATCACTTCTCTTAAAGACTTGGTTCCTGTACTTGAGCAGATCCAACAGAGTGGAAGACCACTACTTATCATCTCTGATGATCTAGAGGGTGAAGCCTTGGCTACACTGGTACTGAACAGACTGAAAGGTGTACTTAACATCGCAGCAGTCAAAGCACCAGGTTTTGGAGACAGAAAAAAAGAGATGCTTAAAGATATAGCTATCCTTACAGGTGCAACACTCGTAACTGAAGAACTTGGTCTTTCACTTGAAAAAGCAACACTTGCCGACCTTGGCCAGGCAACAAGAGTGGTTATAGACAAAGACAACACTGTTATCGTAGACGGCAAAGGTAGCCCAGATGCAGTGAAAGCTAGAGTTTCTGAGATCAGAACACAAGTAGAGTCAACATCAAGTGAATATGATAAAGAAAAACTTCAAGAGAGACTTGCAAAACTTTCAGGTGGTGTGGCTGTTATCAAAGTAGGTGCTGCAACAGAAACTGAAATGAAAGAGAAAAAAGATAGAGTAGATGATGCTCTTTCTGCTACTAAAGCTGCTGTGGATGAAGGCATTGTTATCGGTGGTGGTGCGGCACTCATCAAAGCAAGTCAAGCTGCCTCTCTTAACCTTACAGGAGATCAAGAAATCGGCGCTCAAATCATTCTAAGAGCCGTATTTGCACCTATGAAACAGATTGCTCAAAATGCTGGATTTGATGCAGGTGTAGTTGCAGATAAAATTGCTAACAGTACTGAAGCTAATCTTGGATTTAATGCTGCAACCGGTGAATATGTAGATATGATAGAAGCAGGTATCATCGATCCACTCAAAGTGGCACGTGTAGCACTCCAAAATGCCACTTCAGTAGCTTCTTTGCTTCTAACAACTGAAGCTACTGTTTCAGATATAAAAGAAGCTCCAACTGCAGCTCCTGCTATGCCAGATATGAGTGGTATGGGTGGAATGCCGGGTATGATGTAAGTTCCTGACAGGCAAACATCGAGGATATTACCCTTGCGGGTATAAGTTCTCAACAAATAGCCCATGAACCCCATATTTAGGGAGTTCTAGGGTATTAACACTTCTTGAACAATCCTCAAAAAATCTTAATTATTAACAACTTTTCATCAAAAAACTATCTCAATAATTTTTGAAACTCAAATACTGAAACTGGTTTTGAAAAATGATATCCTTGCATATAATCACATCCGAATGAGGCGATCATTTTAACCATTCTTTCATTCTCAATTCCTTCAACTACAATTTTCATCCCTAAATTATGTCCCAGTTCTATCATTGCTTTTACAATTCTTTGATCTTCCTCATTTACTAAAATATAATCTACTAATGTTTTATCTATCTTTAAAACATCGGCTGGGAATTTCTTTAAATAACCAAAAGAGGTATATCCTGTCCCAAAATCATCAAGAGCAATGGCTACACCTAAGTTTTTTAATTCCAGGAGTTGTGTATCTACTTGTCCTTCATTGCTCATTGCAGAACCTTCGGTGATCTCAAATTTAATAAGTTCAGGATTGATTTGATGGTCTACTAACTGTTTTGTCACATTTTCAATAAACCCTTCTGTCTCAATCTCTAACAATGACATATTTATAGATACTTCAATTTGTTTAAATTTAAAAAGTTCCCAACGTTTTTGCTGTTTAATTACTTCTTCAAGAACATATCTTCCTATTTCAACGATAAAACCTGTTTTCTCCATCATGGGAATGAAAACATCTGGTGGTATTAAACCAAATTTTGGATGACGCCATCGTATGAGTGCTTCGGCTGCAACTATCTCTTTATTTTTCACCTCAATGATCGGTTGATAATGGACTTCAAATTCATTTTTCTTCAGTGCTTCATGCATCTCATTATATAGTATAAGCTCATCATACCCATGTTTCAGTACATCAGCTTTATATATACTTATGCGTCCGTGCCCACTCTTTTGGGCTTGTGCTAAAGCTTTATATGCATTATCAAAAAGATTCAGTGTAGACCCACTTTCCGGATAAATACTTATGCCTACAGATGCAGTTAAATGCAACCTTACATCTTCCATTTTATAAAATGATACAAGCTGTTCTTGAAGTTGTTTACTTAACTTTATAATCTCATCAGATGACTCTACACCAGGGACACTGAGCAAAAAGTCATTGTGAAATATATGATACACATAGAAAGATGATTCTTTTGCCTGTTGTTCTAAATATTTTGCAAACTTTATAAGTATTACATTGGCTTGTTCATAACCAATAATAGCTCGTAATTGAGAGAAATTATCTATATTTATCAGTACCAGTGCGAGCTTTTTATTGTCTAAGTGCACTTTAGAATAAAGGGCATTTAAATCCATAAGTGCTTGAGACTGATTTGGCAAGTTGGTAAGTTTATGTCGGTATGCTGCTGATGCGCTCTCCTTCTCTTTACTTAAATTATGGATTGAAATAATATTCCACCATATTTTATATTCATCATCAATTGCAGAACTGTCAATATAGAGATTGACAGGTATCACATCTCTATCACTGATCAATAGTTTTGTCTGGAGGAACAAGTGCATCTTTTTTTGAAATGATTCTTCCCGTTTTTTTATCAATTCACCTAATTCTATCCAACTTTTTTTCACCTCTACTTTTGGCATTATTTGGAGAGGTTTTTGCATAAAATCCTCTCCAAGTTTAAAAAGTTTTATCATTGTTTTATTTGCATAAATTACTTCTTGTTTATCCGAAAATATTAAAATAGCCTCTTCTGAAATATCAAATGCTTTTTGAAGTACTTTTACTTTACTCTCAATAATTTCCTGTAATTTCTTTTTTTCTGTACGAAGAGAATATATATAAATGGGGGTGAGAAGTATTATCAACCCTATCAATACAAATAAATTTTCAAATGTAAACAAATTATTTATATCTAATGAAAATTCCATTCAGGTACCTTATAATGATTGAATTTGTGGTAATTAGGCTATCTTAGTTATTTTAAGTAAGCCCCTAATTTTCCATACTATCTTCACAAATAGTTTGATATTTAGCTCTTAAATTATATACTACCTATTTTATGCTTAAGCAGCAAGATATTCTTCTAAGAACTCTTCTATGAAGAATATACTTTTTTACTCAAACATACAGCTTCAATTTTCACAGAGGCATCTTCAAGTACAAATTTCTGATCTACTTCCAAAATATCAAGTTCAATGGGCTGTCCATCCTGTGAAACTTGTGCCCATCCTTTACGGCATTGTAGTTGCGGATCACTCATCTTCATTTTTTTTATAAGATACTCTAAGTGTTGCTCTTTTTGCTGTAACATAAAATGTATATTTTGAGTAAAATGCTTTTGAACTTCAGGCAAACGTGAAGAGAAACGTTCTATTTTGTACTGCATTACCCGTCCAAACTCCTCTTCAAGACGTTTAAACTCTACTTGTGATTCTTTGAGTTTACGTGAAGGAGAAGACCTCAAAAGCATCTCTTCTACATGCTTTAGTTCTCGTAGAGTCTGATGTAGTTTTTGATGCATACTATGTTTAAAGCGTTCTGTATACTCCCCTAACGTATAGAGTATCTCTTGGCTGTCTGGAAGTATCATCTCCATAGCAGCACTCGGCGTTGGAGCACGCAAATCTGCTACGAAGTCACTTATCATGACATCTACCTCATGCCCTACTGCACTCACTACTGGCGTTTTCAGAGAAAAGAGTGCACTGGCCACCTCTTCTTCATTAAAACACCAAAGGTCTTCTGCAGACCCTCCACCACGACCTACTACAATAACATCTACATCTAAACTGTCTGCATACTGCAAACCCCTCACTATCTGTGAAGCTGCCTGTTCTCCTTGTACTAAAGTATCGACAATAGTAACTTCCACTAATGCCCAACGCTTCTCTATGATCTTAAGCATATCATGAAGAGCAGCACTCTCTTTAGCTGTCACTAATGCAATTTTCTTAATATGTTTAGGAATGGCTTTTTTCCGATGTGCATCAAAATAGCCTTTTGCTTTGAGTCGCTCTTTCAGTTGTTCATAGGCTAGAGCTAACGCACCTTTACCATAAGGCTCGACATGCACAGCATAAAACTGATACTCTCCTCTGGGAGTATAAACCCCCACAGAACCTTCTATTACTATATGCATCCCTTTGTCGATACGGAACTTTAGTTTGTTTGCATTAGAACGGAACATCACGCACTTAATGGCACTCTCTTTATCTTTAACAGAAAAGTAAACATGACCAGATGTATGATAGGTTACAGAAGCCACTTCCCCCTCGACAAGAATATGCATGAAAGTAGCTTCAAGAAGTGATTTTATTTTAATGTTGAGTGAGGAGACGGTCATCATAGCATTAGACATCTTTTCCCCTTTGTAGGGTCGGTTTTCCGACCATTATTATTTGTGTGGTCGATAAATCAACCCTACATTATTTCTTCTGTGCAACCAATAGTGTAGAGATCCCCATAGAGAAAGATTTAGTATATTTCATCTCAAATCCTGCTTCTTCCAACTCTTTTGCTAACATCTCTGTAGTTAAGAACTCCTCTATAGAGTCTGGTAGATACTTATATGCTTCATAATTTTTAGAGATAAGTCCACCAACTCTCGGCAGTACATTCTTCATACCAAAATCTACTATTTTGTCTACCATTCCACTTCTTTCTTGTTTGGTAAACTCCAAAATCACCACGATACCATTTGGTTTAAGTGCACGGTAAAACTCCTGTAGGGCTTCTACACGATCAACCACATTACGTATACCGTAAGAAATAGAGATCACATCTGTACTTTCATCTTCTATAGGTAATTTTTGTGCTTTACCCTCTATGAACTCTGCAAAATTTACCTTTGTTTTAGCCACTTCAAGCATACCAACTGAAGGGTCTACACCTACAAATTTCTCTACTTCTATACCTCTGCTTTTGGCTATATCATTCCAGTATATCAATAGGTCACCTGTACCTGTAGCAACATCTGTAATTTGTGATAGTTTTTGCTCAGCTAAAATATCATATGCTTTATTACAACCTTTTTTACGCCACTGCTTATCAATACCAAAACTCAATACCCTGTTTGCTAAATCGTATGTTGATGCAATGTCATCAAACATCCCTACTATTTTGTCTTGTTTTTCAGTCAACTTATCATTACTCATTGATTATTTTGCTCCATATCATCAAATCTACATCTTTTTGAGCTTGATGTAAAAAGCTTAAATTCATATCGATATTATAGGTTAAATTATTGGTAGATAGCTTAGGGGTTTGATAAATCAGCATCCAATCTATCTTATCTCCCAGTGCATTCAACATCCCCTCTCCACCCTCTACCAGTACAAAAGAAGGTTTATCTAAAAAATTCAATTGTTTTACTATCTCTACTTCTCTATTACCAACACTAAAAAGTGGGATATCTCTATCAAAATTATCTTCTTTGGAATATACTTTGATATTTGGTGCCCCTGCTTCTATAAATCGACAATCCAAGGTGGGTCTATCTTCCCGTACTGTATTCCCACCTATGAGTAGTACTGTACATGCATCTCGCAACTGATGCACATGTGTCAAAGAGGCTTTAGAGCTGAGATATCCTCCTCCTATACGTCCATTAGAGGTTTGCGCAAGTTTAAAAAGTACAAAGGCTCTCTTTTGCCATATGAGAAAAGGCTCGAGCAAGGCTTGACATTTCTCTTCCAATATACCTACACTTGCATGTTCTAATTTCTCCATACCCCCATTATGCCCCTCTATAGGGTCTCTTATCCCTATAATCACTCGTGCCAATGCTAACGATTGCAATAAAGAAGCACAGGAGGGTGTTTGACCTTTATGAGAACAGGGTTCAAGTGTTACATAGATGCTACATTGGCTAAAAAAATCTTTGGGGAGTGCTAAAAGAAAAGTATGGGCTTTTTGAGCATCTTTAGAATCAAAATCTATGTGAGTATTGGAAAGTGTTTCATAGGCTGAGAGTAAGGCCAATACTTCTGCATGTGAAGTACCTGCTTTTTGATGTGCTTCTATGGCTAAAATTTTACCATTTAAAGTAACTACTGCACCTACTGCAGGATTTGGATATGTTAAACCTTGATATCCCCAAGCTTTATCAAGGGCGAGTTGCATATAAAATTCATCTCTCATAGCAACTTCTCCTTTACTTAAAAATTAAATTTAGTTCCAGTCAAAATATGTTTTTGCAGTACCTAATTGACCATAAGAAAATGACTCTTCACCTTGCTTAGTTTCAACAACAATACCATCATTATCTGCGCTTTTTAGCACACCTTTAAGCTTATCACCACCTGTTATTTTCAACTTTACTTTTTCACCCAGTGCATTTTTAAAATGGACAGGTTTTGTTAGCTTTCTTTCTATTCCGGGAGAACTGATCTCTAAACGGTATCTTTCGCTCATCGGAGGATGAACATCTAAAAAAGGAGAAAGTTCATGTGAGATCGTTGCACAGAGATCAAGACTTACTCCACCTACTTTAGTCACCAACACACGAAATATAGTTTCATCAAACTCAGTTACTACTTCCGTATCATATAAGGCTGCACCGTTGGCTTCAACAATTTTAGCTATTTGTGTATCAAGATTCATCTTTAGATTCCTCATCTTTAGCGTTTCTTTCACCTATCTGCTTAAAAAGGTCTTCTATACGACTTACCTTTTCCAACTGATGGTCAAACTCAAACGTAAAACGTGGTGCTTTAAACCAGCCTTCACTTTGTTTACAGTGGTTTTGTATGTACCCTGCAACAGTTCTTAACTGCTTAAGAGCTTCTCCTTGCTCTTTTTCACTAAGAAAAGAGGTGTCAAGATAGACTTTTGCATCAGATCTACCTTTTGAACAAACAACATCCGTCACAGTAAGTCCATTAATACGTTCATCATCCAACGTACCAAGTGCCTCAGGAATGATCTCTTTGAGTACGGACTCTACTCTGTGTCGTTTAATCTCTTCGTGGGTCATAGACTTACTTGTTCCTCAACATCTTTAAAGGTCTCGATCACATCGCCTTCTTTAATGTCATTGAAGTTTTCAAGCATGATACCACACTCATAACCATTCTTCACTTCCTTAGCATCTTCATTGAAACGCTTGAGAGATGAAATACTACTTTCATACACTACAACACCATCACGGATAAGTCTAGCTTTAGAGTTTCTTGTGATAACACCATCGGAAACCTTACATCCTGCGATCGTTCCAACTTTACCGACAACAAATGTTTCACGTACATCTGCTTGGCCAGTTACCTCTTCAGAGATCACCGGACTCATCATACCACCAAGAAGTGCTTTTACATCATCAAGAAGATCGTAAATGATAGAATAAGAACGTATCTCAATACCCAACTCTTTAGATTTCTTCTTCACTGCACCGGTAGGACGAACGTTAAATCCAAGTACCACGGTATGCTCAGATGCATCTGCAAGCGTAAGATCACTCTCTGTTACTCCACCTACACCTTCATGTATAATGTTTACTTTTACTTCTTCATTTCTCAGTTTTTCCAAGCTGCCTTTGATAGCTTCAAGAGAACCTTGCACATCTGCTTTAATAATGATAGGAAGTGATTTGAGTTGTCCTTCTGCAATAAGTGCAGAAAGATCGTCAAGTGAAGCTTTTGTACTTTTAGAGAGTTGTTTAGCTCTATCATACTCAGCTCTTTTCTCAGCCAATTCACGTACTTCTTTGTCTGTAGACATCACAATGAGTTCATCACCAGCTCCAGGTACTTCATTAAGTCCTACGATAGCCGCTGGTGTACTTGGTCCAATCTCTTTAACATTACTCCCATCATCAAGTCTAATCGCCTTGATACGACCATATGTTTTACCTACGATAACATTATCACCTATACGTAATGTACCATTTTTGATAATCACATTTGCTACTGGTCCAAAACCTTTTTCAAGAGAACTTTCTACTACAACAGCTTTAGCTTCTCTAGTTGGGTCTGCTTTAAGTTCCATTACTTCTGCTTGTAAAAGAATCGTTTCGAGTAAGTCATCTATACCCATACCAGTGTGTGCAGATACTGGAACAAACTCATACTCTCCGCCCCAATCTGTTGCCATAACATCTATTTCTGCCAGTTGAGACTTCACATTGTCTGGGTTGGCACTCTCTTTATCCATTTTGTTGATGGCTACAATAAGAGGTACACCTGCTGCTTTAGTGTGCGCTATTGCCTCTTTGGTTTGAGGCATTACACCATCATCTGCTGCAACAACGATGATAACGATATCAGTTGCTTGTGCACCACGTGCACGCATCTCAGTAAAGGCTTCGTGACCCGGAGTATCGACAAAAGTGATCTTCTTACCGTTTTTCTCTACCTGGTATGCCCCCACGTGTTGTGTGATTCCACCTGCTTCTTTATCTGCCACTTTTGCTGAACGGATTTTGTCAAGCAATGACGTTTTACCATGATCAACGTGACCCATAATAGTGATGACCGGTGGTCTCTCTTCAAGGTTTTCATCTTCTACTGCATCATAAGCATCTGCATAATCCAACTCATCTAGTGGATTAACTGTAGTCACTTCTACTTCAAACTCTTCAGCCAATATTTCAATTTCATCTTTATTTAAAAAGTCATTTTTAGTTACCATCATACCAAGTGCAAAAAGTACACCTACAACTTCACCAACAGAACGGTTTACTTTTTCAGCAAATTCATAAACCCTTACATTTTCAGGGATTTCCACAGATGTAACTACTTCTGTGTTCTCCTCTTTCACATACTTCTTACGTTTACCGCCACGCTTGAGAGAACGTTTTTGCTGAGGACGGAATGGTTGTCTACCTTTTGCAGGTCCACCATTTGCCGCTTCTCTTTTCTTCGCTTCTTCTTTACGTTTCTGCTCTTGTCTCATCATCTCTTCGTAAATGTTTTTATCGGAAAAGTCCAAAAGTACCACTTCTTCTTCTCCAAAACCAGAACTTATCTCGCCACCCATGCTGCTATGGTTTAAGATATCAAGTTTTTCACCTGTTTCTCTGGCTTCTGCGATTTTCTTTGGTTTCTTTTTAGCTACGTATGGTGTTTGATCACCCATAGAGATTTTAGTTCCTGCTCTTACTGGAGCTGGCTTCGCTTTTCTGACGATTTTGATACCAGCACGAGAGAGAACTCTTCTTTTTGGTTTCTCTTCTTCATCATCTTTAGGAGTTTCTGCTAGAACTTCAGGTTCTGTTTTTTTACTTACAACAGAAATTCCCTTACGTTTTTTAACTTCTTTTACTATAGGTTTCTCTTCTGCAACAGTCTCTTTTATAACAATTTCCTCTATCTGGGGTTCAACTGTTTCTTCTAATACTACTTCTTCAGATTCAGTTACTTTTTCAACAACCTCTTCAGCAACAGTTTCTTCAACAACAACTTCTTCAGAAGGTACAGGTTCAGCAATCTTTTCAGATCCTGCTTCAGATACTTTTTCTTCTACTACGGCTTCTGCTTTTTTCTTCACTACAGTGATTTTAGATTTACTACCCGGTTTTTTAAACCCTTTTGGCAATGTTCCGCTAATCGCATAATCTACGAGAATACCAGCATCTTCCATACTAATAGTACTATTGGCTGCTTTTACATCAAAACCTAATTCTTTGGCTTTGTCTAGCAGATCCCCGTTTGACAATCCCGCTTCATCTGCTATTTCTTGGATTTTAACTTTATCCATTCTTGATTAACTCCTTTAAAAGCTTAACTAAACATTTCTCATCTTGTTTAAAACGTTTTGTTAAGCCTTTGATTTTTTTTTCATTTGTACTGCAAATATCACAAAGGTAAAAACTTCTTCCTCTACCATCAAATGCTACTATATCTTTACCCTCTAGTTTTAATCGAATCAAAGTGTTTTGAGGATGTCTACTACGGCAGGCGATGCACATTCGTACAGGCTGTGATTTTTTCATCGCGTATTATACCTAAAAAGAGATTAAGCGCAAAGCTTAATTTTTGGTGCTGACACCATTATTGTCTAAAGAGAGCGTAAAAACTCTAAACTGCGGGAAACGTGCTTGCAAAACTTGTGCTATTTTATCTGCATCTTTATCATAAGCAAGGTTGAAAAATGTAGAGCCTGAACCCGAAAGTGTACTCATCAGAGCACCATGCTTCAATGCAAGTTTTTGTACATCAAAGAGTTCGGGCATCATTTTCATACGTCTTGCCTGATGTAGTTTGTCCTTAGAAGCAATACGTAGCAGATCCCAAGATTCACTCATAAAAAGTGCTGTCATATATGCTGCTCTTGAAAGTGAATAAACCGTCTCTTCTTTTCTATACATTTTAGGTAGAACTGTACGAGACCGAGCGGTAGAAATGGTACGGTTAGGAACTACTACCACTGCTCTTAAATAGTCCGGCATACGTCTCTTTTTACTGTAAACACGGTCTCCCTCAACACATGCAACATTAAATCCACCCATCACAGCCGGTGTGATATTATCCGGATGATGTTCATAACGAAGTGCCTGGTTAAGGATCTCTCTTTTATTATACCTTGTACCTGCTGCTGTATAAGCACCGCTCAATGCTGCAACGATCACTGCAGAAGAACTACCAAGTCCTCTTGAAATTGGTATACGATTATGAAATTCAAACCTGAAATTATCTAGCCTACCGTCCGAGAGTCGCTTATAATTTTCGTTGAAAATACTTAAGAATAGAGAGTTTTTCTTGATCTTGGGATTATCTGCACCCTCTCCATGTGTTGAGACACTTAAAAACTTTGAAGGCTTGATAATAATTTCATTTCTTAGATCTACTGCTAGACCTAAAGTATCAAATCCGGGACCAAGATTTGCAGAGGTTGCTGGTACGCTTATAAACATAATGACTTTCCTTAATAACGCTTTTTGAACAAAGTCCAAAAAACTACGCTGTCACTGAGACTGCTTCAGCAGCAGGCTCATACGACTAGTCGTATTTTATTTTGTTAAACAGCCGGCAGTACATACTCTGGTGTAGATTCTTCATCTAATTCAAGATCATGAATACTCTGAGGTAATATAAACTTTGCATTGACTGGCTGTTCATATTTTTTTGTAATTATAGTCTCTTTTTCCTTGATAAAATAGAGGTTACCTACCGCTTTGATAGGTTCTCCTCCATTTAAAGCAAAACCACTACAGCCAAAACATGGTATACCTCGTGTGATTTCAAGAGTCTTCAACATGATATAGGTAAGTTTTATCGCCATATAAGAGCCTGGTCCACGTGTATAAATAATATTTGAAATATCATATTCATCCATACATTGATTTAAAAGCGGTAAAAGGATTTCAGAGGTTTTTTTCTCACTACTCATTGTTTTAATGAGTATACCACCTTCATAAACCCCTAAAAGAAGAGGAGAAGAGATAGAGATGACAAGGAGTTGATATTTATGCGAAGGACTTTGCAAATTCTCTACTTTGTAACTCTTCAACCGCTAAAAGTTCGTAGTTTTTACTGTCAGAGAGTAACTTTGAAGTGAGCTGATAGTTGAGATTGTGACTTCCTGCAAATGATTCATATTTTGCTAAGATATTATGTCCTGAGACCATCATATCACCCATAGCATCCAGGATCTTGTGTCTTGCAAACTCATTGTCAAAACGCAGGCCTTCAGGATTGAGCACTTTGTGGTCATCAAGTCCTATGGCATTTTGCAGTGTTGCTCCAAGTGCAAGATTTTGACTTTGTAAATATTGGATATCTTTAGCAAAGCCAAACGTTCTTGCTCTTGCTATCTCTTCAATAAAGTTATGCGTACTAAAATCAAAGCTTTCACTCTGCTCACCTATAACGGGGTGGTCAAATTTGATCCTAAAATCAAATGTTGCCTTATCTGTAGGTAAAAGACGTACAAACTTATCGCCATCCTGTACCTCAATGGGTTCTTTTACACGGATGACCTTTTTAGGAGCATCTAACTCTTGTACACCTGCTTCATCAATCAAAAGACAAAAGGAGATGGATGAACCATCCATAATAGGCATTTCATTACCATCAACAATGACACGAAGGTTATCTATACCATACGCATAAAGTGCTGAAAGAAAATGTTCAATGGTCGAGATATACCCTTTTTGGCTTCCAATGACTGTAGCCATACGCGTATCTATCACCGAAGCTGGAGAGAGAGGTATGCTCATCGCTAGATCTTCACGATAAAATATAATACCTGCATCTGCTGACAATGGCTCAAGTCTAAGCTTTATAGGGTCACCTTTATGTAAACCTATACCTACAACTTCAACAGGTTTTTTGATGGTTCGTTGTTGCATTACGCTCTCTCCTTTTCTAAAAATTTCATGTTATTATACTATAAAATATAAATAATTGCAAAATTATGCCATTTTTCTGTACACTATTTGTGAATTATTTAACTCTTTTTATCTGCTTCTTTCGCTGGTGACGGGGTGATGATATTGTCTGCTTCTTTAAATACATTCGTGATAAATTTCTGAATCCAGTTTTTATCAAACCACTCAACAGGTCGTACTTCAATACCTTGGATCACCATACCAAAATGCAAATGATCACCTAATGCAAGTCCTGTTTTACCTGTTTTGGCAATAACTTCTCCTGCATTTACCTTATCGCCCACTTTAACCAGTATTTGAGAACAATGTCCATAAAGTGAGTAGAGTCCTAAGCCATGGTCTATCATTGGCATATTCCCATAAATACCATTTTCATCAGCATAGACTACCGTACCAGAATTTGATGCTTTAATGTCTGCCATCTTTGTACTTGCTAGATCATATCCGACATGGTATGATTCAGAAACTACATTATCTTTTGTTTGATAGTAATAGAATCTATGATCACCATAACTTGCTACTTTTGCACCATTTTTAAGAGGATAGAACTTTTTCATTTTCCATGAATCCAACATCTCATCCGAGACTTTTTTACTTAAAGCATGAATCATATCTTCATTTTTTAAACGCATTGTTTCATTGATTGCTTTAAGCTTCGCAAGCTTATCTGTAATACGTGTATATTCCGGGTCACTTGATGCCAAGTCAGTTATTTTTCCATCTATAAATTTATCACTTGCTTTAATTTGTGATATTTTATATTTTGGATTTTTATGATAAAATGGTATCTTGGTTATACGTCTGTTTTTTGCTAAATCCGTAGCAATGATTTTTGCAGAAAAAGTATCTTGCGTAAAAGGCCAAGCGATCAAGGCAGCATAATATCCCTCTTTTTTATAAGGTTGTGGCTTAAACTTATTTCCATTTGCTTCAATATAGAGCTCATCTAAATTTTCATCATCAGCTTGAAATACAACCAATGCAGACCCACCTTGGTTGATCATACGTGAATTTGCCAATACATTTACATTTGGTTGCTTATAATCAACATCAATGTTGATCATTTTTTCAACTTTATTACCTGCAAAGAAGTTCCACATACTGCTATCATTCACAGATACTTTCAACGTTAAGTGTTTCGCTTTTGGGTCAAGTGTTTTACTTTGCGGATATTTAACCAACAGTGTTTGTTCTTTTATATCTTTTGTAAAATTTCCTTGTCCTACAATAAGACTTTTCTGTCCATCACTTAAAATAAGTTCAAAATTTTTCAATCCTGTATTATCTGTCAATTTAATCTTGAGAGGGTCTTTACGGTTCCAAAACATACTGTCACTGCTATGTACTTCAGGCGTCACTCTCTCAAACTCAGGAGTAGTATAGATATACCCTGCTCCAGCAAGCAAACCTAATAATAACAGTCCACTTACTATCTTGCTTCCACCTTTTCTACTACTACTTTTTCTTCTCATTATACTAATCCTAATTCTTTTGTATTTTATTATATACGTTCATGGAGCAAAGCCCCATAAACTACGCTTTAATGCTAAAGCATAACTTAGAAAAAAACTAAATTTTTTTCTGAACGTTAAGTTTCCTTCAGCAGGAAGCTCACGCAACTGGTTGCTTTTATTTCTTTTTAATTAGCTCTAATTCTTTTATCTTTTCTAAAATTCTATCTATACTTTCTTCTAATCCACTTTCTTTCATGGTGAAACCTGCTGCCACTTTATGTCCACCTCCGCCAAAAGCAGAGGCAACTTGACTTAGATCTACACATTTGCTGCGTAAAGAGATGCGTATACCATCATTTAACTCCATAGCAAAAAGTGCTATTTTAACAGTCACTAAAGACCTTGCATAATCAACAATACCTTCCATATCCGGTACAGTAGCACCGGTAGCCTCAATGTCCTCTTTTGTCACCATCAATACCGCTACTTTTGCTTCCTCATGCAGCGTCAAGGAGCTTAAAGCTTTTTCTAAAATACGCAAAGAGCTTAAAGGGCGTCTTTGTGTAAAGTTATACGCTATCACATCAGGCTTAGCACCTGCATCAACCAATGCATGTGCTACATCAAACACCTCTTTATTCACAGATGTAGTTGTAAAATATCTTGTATCTGAAAGCAATGCCGTATAAAAACAGGTTGCTGTATCTGCATCTATACTATATAACTTTTTAAAAAGTTCAAATGCTACCTGTGAAGAAGAAGCATAGTCCGCTATAACAACATTAATACTCCCATACTGAGTATTACTTCGATGATGGTCTATATTAATAATATCTCTACCATCAAGCTCAAAACCCAGTCTATCCATACTTCCACAGTCACAAGAGATGATCAAAGAATTTTCATACTCTATTTGATGTTTTATTTTATCAAATCCGGGCAAAAAATCAAGATGAAGAGGCAAAACTTTTGAACCATTTACCACTTCAACTCTTTTTGTTTTATCTTTTTTTAACAAACTGTAGATACCTAGTGCTGTACCTATAGCATCCGCATCAGGGTTCAAATGAGAAAGTATGGTAATGCACTCAGCACTCTGTATTTTTGCTTTTACTTCCTCGTAAGGAAACAGTATTGCTGTCATTGTCATCCTCAACTTTTTCTTATTCTACTATACACCAATAGTGTTAACACTCTATTACTTTCTACTTTCCATCTTCTACTTTCATGGAGAGGTCGATCCAGTTTGCCTGATGTATTACAGAACCGGAACTAATGGCATCTACCCCTGTTGTTGCTATAGATACTATAGTATCAAGTGTTACATTACCACTGGCTTCAAGTAAGATATGTGGGTAATTTTCATTTCTGAAGGCTACAACCTCTTTGGTCTTGTCTAAAGACATATTATCACACATCACAATATCGGCACCTGCTTTCATCGCACGCTTAACCATCTCTAAATTCTCACACTCGATCTCTACTTTTGAGGTAAAAGGTATCTTTTGGCGTACTTCTTTCATAAAAGTATCCAGATCATCAATAGTTTGCAGATGCGTATCTTTCAGCATCAAACAATCATCAAGCCCCATACGGTGGTTGATCCCTCCACCGCAACGTACAGCATACTTTTCAAATTCACGAAGCAGTGGTCTTGTCTTTCGGGTATCTAAGAGTTTTACACCTGTCTCTTTTATGGCTTCCACATACTGGGCTGTAAGTGTAGCTATAGAACTTGCATGCAGTACCATATCGAGGATAGAACGTTCCAAAGAGAGAATGGTTTTAGAATCTCCTGCAACAAACAATAACTTCTTTCCTTTTTGAAAAGAGTCACCATCTTTAACCTCCCATATTAAAGCAAGATCATACATCTTAGCTAATACTTCAACATATTCTCGCCCTGCAAAGACACCATCACTCTTAGCAATAATATAGGCACGTATCTCTTTGCTGTCACTAATACGGGAAAAAAGATCACCTCTGCCTATATCCTCAGCCACTAAAGCTTTTAAAAAAGTCTCTTTTAGCATTTATTTATTCCTTTTACTTTTCTCGTTCCTAAGCTCCAGCTTGGGGATGCATATACATATGCAATCTACCTCACCCGCTGAGAGAAAATATACCTTTTTGAACATGACGACTTCATCCTACGTAAATATTTACATAATTATATGCTTTTTACACCAAAAGAAGCATAAATTATGAATAAATAAAAACTATATTATGTAACAAGTAGATACCGTTCCATTTGTTCCCAAGCTCCAGCTTTGGAACAAATATTAGCATTTTAAATCATCAAGCACTTCTATATTCATCCCCAAGCTGAAGCTTGGGAACAAGGAAATTACCAATTGACCATCTCAATACTGCACTCTTGATTACTTTGATACTTTTAGAAATTATAAACTATACCTAGATTGACAGAGTCAACTGAGATATCATTTTGGATAGCAAGATCATTAAAGTCTTTATCGTCATAAAGTATTGCATAATCTACAAAAACATTTACCTTATCTATAGCAGCGAAGTTTGCACCTAACCCCCACTGGAAACCGTTTTCAGTATATTTAGTATGATTATTTAGACTCATTTGACCATAACCGAGTAGCCCATAAAGGGTAAAATTATCTATAGAATACTTTGGTTTTAGATAGATAGCAACATTTGCCATATCCCAATCTTTATCAACTTCTGTAGTTCCATCTTCTATATTCAAATTACCCCAGGTAGCAAAATATCTACCTTCAGTAGCAATATATTTATGGAAGTTATACCCTGCAAACAATGTTATAGCATGACCTGTTATATTATTACTGCTTGTATCATCATTCATTTTCATATAAGCATAACCCAACCCTGCATAGAAGTTCTTGTCACCTAAGATAGGTACAGGTTCGTATGTTTCTGCTACTGTAACTGCCGGCTCTTGGACCAGTACAATATTCCTGCCAGCTATAGTAAATGTAGACATGACTAATAGTACTACTACAGCTTTTGGTATTTTTTTCATATTATTTCCTAGTATAATATCTTATATCAAATAGTTTAGGTAGGCAAAGTATTCGCCGTGCTTATACACTGCACTCTCAAACATTGTGAAATATAATTAAGGAAAAAGTAGATATCAGAAGATATTTGGCAACTTGGCGATCTCGTTGAGACCCATAGCTTTCCGTCCTCACCTCACGATGAGTTTGGCTTTTTCAAATAATTATGCTTTATTATAACAGGATAATCTAAAGACTTTGCTTTTTAAAAGGCCTTATGCAGCATTATTAAAGATGCTTCCGATATTAGCTTTTATTGGCTAGAAATACTTCTGTATACATCCTCACGCTAGCGCTTGAGGATATGAGATGAAGAGGATGAATATTATTTTATCGCCAACATACGTTCAAGTGCAAGGTTCGCATACTTCACTGTATGTGGATCAATTACAATCTCATTGATAGGCTTATTGTCTTCTATTGATTTCAGTGTAAGATAAAGATCTTCAAGCGTCGTCTCATTCATCGTAGGACACTCTGGTTTGGTTGAAGAGAGCACATAAGTATTACCTTGTCTCATTCTGTTTACCAGGTTATACTCCGTACCGATAGCCACTTTCTCTTCCGGATCAAGGTCATTTACATACTTGATAAGCTGTGATGTTGAACCAGAGAAATCTGCTGCTGCAACGATCTCTGGGTCACACTCCGGGTGTACTGCTATCTTGATACCAGGGTATTTGTTGCGATAAAACGCTATATCATCCAGCGTAAAGAGCTGGTGTACAGAACAAAAACCGTTAAAGCAGATAACATCTGCCTCTTTAGGATCACACTCGCCTACACCTATAACACAAGACTTCAGTCCCATCTGAATAGCAAAATTCTGACCTAAACATCTATCTGGGACAAAAAGGATCTTTTTTCCACTCTCCAGCCCTTTTTCGATGATCTTAAAAGCATTTGATGACGTACAGACCAGTCCACCCATCTCACCTACTTT
This sequence comes from uncultured bacterium, assembly GCA_965602275.1. Taxonomy (GTDB): domain Bacteria; phylum Campylobacterota; class Campylobacteria; order Campylobacterales; family Sulfurovaceae; genus Sulfurovum. Next base: position 91,318 of record CBFCXZ010000006.1, on the reverse strand, counting down.
TGCCTTCACTGTCGCATCTGAATTGATATAGGTGATAGGTAAAATATTCTCTTTGGCGATACCACGTTCTACCATATAATTCACAGAGTCATCAAAATAACTTCCATCTATCATACGTGCCATTGCACAACAGGCGATCTTAGGCATAAGTACACGCTTCTCGGGAGCTATGACTTTGACACTCTGTCCCATAAACCCAACACCACAGAAAACAACCCATGGATTTTTGTCTGCTTTACATTTACGTGCAAGTTCAAGACTGTCACCGGTAATATCTGCCATCTCAAAGACTTCATCACGCTGATAGTAGTGTGCAACCACTGTTACATCAAGTTCTTTTTTAAGCCTGTTTATTTCTGCTTTGTAATCAATACTCATTTAATTATTATCCTTCTTCTTGAAGTGCAGCAAAGCCACACTTCGATTTATCTCACTAAAGCTACGACTAGCATCGAGAATTTAGTTCTTTATGTATAATTTTGTAGATATTTTATCAAAATTCAGTTAAAATTGCATCATAAAATTAAATTATGGAAAAATCATGGAACTATTCAATCAAAACATCATACTCTATCTAGCAGCATACCTTATAGCAGGGATTCCTTTTGGATATCTTTTAGCTAAACAATTTGCAGGAGTAGACATTAAAAATGAAGGAAGTGGAAACATTGGTGCGACCAATGTACTGCGTGTTGTAAAAGAAAAAGACCCTTCTCTTGCTAAAAAACTAGGTGCAGCAACACTCTTTTTAGATGCTATCAAAGGTATAGTTGTTATCTTGGTTGCAAAAGTGTTAGGGGCTCCGGAAAGTGTACTGTGGACGATCGCTGTACTTGCTGTTATCGGACACTGTTTCTCGGCATTTTTATTTTTTGAAGGCGGAAAGGGAGTTGCCACTGGTTTTGGTGTACTGCTTGTCATGATGCCTATTCCTGCACTTATTGCCATTGCAGTATGGTTGGGTGCAGGTAAAGGCTTGAAAATATCATCACTCTCTTCGCTTATCGGACTTGTTGCATTTCTCATCGCTTCTTATATATTCTATCCCGAAGTATCTGGCATCGGTTCACATGCACCTATCTGGATCATCGCAATTATTATCTTCTATAAACATATTCCAAATATCGTACGACTCTTCAAGAAAGAAGAGGGTAAAGTATAAAATGAATATCCATATTGAGGCTTTGGAATTTGATGTTATCATCGGTTTGCTTGACTTTGAACGAGACAGACCACAACGTGTTATCATTGACCTGAAAGCTTCTTATGACTATACAGATGAAGACTTTATCGACTATGCAGACATGGTATTTTTGATACAAAAAGAACTCAAAGAAAAACGCTATAAACTTCTTGAGGAAGCTCTGCTTGGCATAAAAGTATTACTTTGTGCGACATACCCACACATTCAGACACTTAAACTTAAGATTTCAAAACCAGATATTTTACCTCAATGCTCTGTTGCATTAAGCAACTCTTGGGATTTTTCTTAGACCTGTTCAAATTTTCAAAAAACTTTCAAAACCCCCATTTTTATGCTATAATATTAAATATAACTTAAAGATAAAGGTTAGCTTATGAGAGTATTAATCATAGAAGATGAAGTTGGACTAGGCAAAACACTTTCCCAATTACTTACAGAAAACAACTATCAATGTGATGTAGCAGAGAATCTTGGTGATGCCAAATACTATCTTGACATCAGAAACTACGATCTGGTACTGTTTGGATGGGCAGAAGTGGATGGTAATAACATAAGTCTTATCGCTGATATAAAAAAAGATGCGCATAAGACATCTGTCATTGTTATCTCTGGACGTAAAGACAAAGAGAGTGAGATAGAAGCTTTACGTGGCGGTGCAGATGACTTTATCAGAAAACCTCTTGATCATGACATTTTACTTATACGTATCGAAGCAAAACTTCGTTTTGGTGCTTCCAATATCATCGAGATCGAAGATCTTATCATTAATCCGGAAGAGGAAAAGATCATCTATCAGGGAGAGGAGATAGAACTCAAAGGTAAACCGTTTGAAGTCTTGACTCATCTCGCAATGCATAAAGACCAAATTGTCTCCAAAGAACAGCTTCTTGATGCTATCTGGGAAGAACCTGAACTTGTTACACCAAATGTCATTGAAGTGGCTATTAACCAAATTCGTCAAAAAATGGATAAACCACTTTATATTACAACGATCGAGACTGTAAGAAGACGTGGTTATAGATTCTGTTTTCCTAAAAAAATATCTTAATTGATCTAACTCATATCTAATACAGGAAGCGTAAAAACGCTTCCACTCCTTCAAAAACAACCAAGAAAAAAAATTTTTATTCTATTTTAAATAAAGCATAAGCTTTGTTGGGCTATAACTCGTATAAATAACTTATATAGAGCATATCTAAGAGACTAAATATAGCTCCAACAGAGGATAGAATGGCCCTTTTAATAACTGATGAATGTATAGCATGTGATGCTTGTAGAGAAGAGTGTCCAAATGAGGCAATTGAAGAGAACGATCCAGTTTATCTTATTGATTCAGATAGATGTACTGAGTGTGTAGGCCACTTTGATGAGCCACAATGTATCGCTGTATGTCCTGTTGATTGCATTATCTCAGATCCTGACAATGTTGAAAATATAGAAGAGCTAAAATTTAAATTCGATAAAATTCAAGAGGAAGAGTAGAAATAAGTCATGGCTAAACGAACCGCGATCATTGATATCGGTTCAAACTCAGCCAGACTGGTTATCTTCGAAAAAACCAGCCGTTATGGCTTTCATCTTATTTGTGAACAAAAATCTAAAGTTCGCATCGGGGAAGGCGCTTATGAAAAAGAGGGGCATCTCCAACCTATCGGTATCAGAAGAGCTTTTTTAACGCTCAAATCCTTTCTCCACACTATCCAAAAATATCAAGCCCATAAAACACTCTGTGTGGCTACCTCTGCACTTAGAGATGCTCCCAATGGTAAACTCTTTGTAACATGGATACAGAGTGAACTTGGATTGGCTATCAAAATAATCGATGGAAACAAAGAAGCAAAATATGGTGCTATAGCTGCAAACAACTTACTACCTGTCCATGAAGGTATCACTATAGATATAGGTGGTGGTTCCTCTGATATGGCTCTCATTCAAAATGGTCAACTTTGTGATACTTATTCTCTTAACTTAGGGACAGTAAGACTTAAAGAACTCTTCTTTGATAAAGAGATGCCTATTCAAGAAATAAACAAAAAAGCAAAAGCATATATCAGAAATGAACTAAAGAAGCTTCCTAAGCACTTTAGACACTCTTTAGCCATAGGTATAGGCGGAACAGCACGAACACTTAGTAAGGGTATCATGAAGCAATGCAATCACCCTCTGGATAAACTACATGCCTTTACCTATAATGTAAACAGACATAAAACTTATCTTGAGAATATACCGCTCTCCTCTGCAAAGAATTTAAAAAAATTCGGACTTAAAAAAAACCGATATGATACGATCAGAGAAGGTACACTTATTTTCAATGAAATACTAGCCTTTATTGGTACACACTCTGTAATCACCAGTTCTGTGGGAGTAAGAGAAGGGGTTTTTCTTGAACAATTACTAAGAGAAGACCATCTCAAATTCCCATACACGATCAACCCAAGTATTAACTCTATTTTAGACCGGTTCAATCCTCTAGACAACATAGAGAAAAAGAAAAAAAGCAAACTCAAAATTGCTTCTAAGCTTTATGCCAAACTCCAGATAGATATCAAAGATGAACAACGGTATGAGTCTGAACTGCTTTGGGCAGTTAAACTTTCAAGTATTGGGAAAACACTTACTATATACAAATCACACCAGCACGCATTTTACATTGCGATGCAAGAGTTGAATTATGGTTTTACACATGAACAGATGCTTCTCACTTCACTGCTTTTACGTATGCATGGCAAAGAACTACTCAATAAACCTCTCTTTCAAAGTTTTGAACCTCTGCTACCCCAAAAGCAAACACTCCTTTGGTTAAGTTTCATCTATACCCTTACAGTATTTTTACATGAAGCCTCCAACTCAGCCAATATTGAATTCACCTACCATAATAAAACACTACTCATTACTTCCGATAGACCTCTTTATCTCGCTAAAGAGAAAATAAAAGCTTTAGAGAAACCTGTACCGTTTGCAATTATTATAGAAGATGAGAGTAAGGTGCCGAGAAATAAAGAGTTGGGGATTTCGTAGGGTGCGTTTGCTAACGCACCCTACACAAATATTACTAGAACTTAGTTCCCATTGAGAATTCAAATGTGGCTGTTTGATCAAATGGTTCATCATTGATCGGATAAGCAAATACAAGGTTAATAGCTCCAAAAGGAGATTGCCACTCAAGTACTACACCTGTTGAAGATCTAGAGATATCATCAAACGTTAAGTCTGTTCCTGAAGCTGTAGGTACTGGATCTGAACCGATAATACCATAATCATAGAAAGCTGACAGTCTCATCTTTGCTGCTGCAGAAAGAGGAATACTCGCTTCAATCGTTGTAGAAAAACGTTCTGTACCACCGATTCTACTACCTGCTATTTCGGGTGATAGTGAATACGGATCAAATCCTCTCACAGATCCTATACCACCCATAAAGAGTCTCTCCGCGATAGGGATATACTCATCATTTCTGGATATAAGTTTAGTATACCTTGCTTTAAATCTCATAATAAGGTCATAGTCGATAAGGTCTTCCATCCCATAATAGGCACCAAAACGTGCTGACACTTTAGTAAAGTCATCGAACTCCGTATAACCTCTATCAATATTCTCTTGTTTCATTACACCATCCATTTGTGCAAGTTCGGCATTTAGTGATGCAATGAACCCTTCTCTTGGCATATAGAAATCATCTGTATTGTCAAATTTGATATTTGCAAAACCTGAAATTTTTTCATACTGGTCAGCATAGAATGTAGGATTAATACCTATATCTGGATTATAAGTATCATTGTATGTAGATTGGTTATCAACATAACCTAAGCCTATTGAACCATAAAAATGTCTCAAAAACTCTCTACCTACATTCAACGCGCCACCAAGCTGATCTTGCGTATAGTCGATATACTCATAATCTCTCTTATAGAAATTCAGTCCCAAACTATACATACTGTCCCATACTTTCGGGTTGACAAAAGAGAGATTATAGTTCTTTGAAATTTTTGAAATTTCAAAACCTATAGTGGTATTGATCCCTGAACCGAATATGTTTTTATCTGATATGGAAGCATTGAGCATCAAACCTTCATAGCTTCCATATCCACCACCTGCAGAGATAGTACCTGTAGATGCTTCTTTCACTTTAACAAGCAAATCGATCTTGTCTTCTGAGACTCTCTGACTTTGAATATCTACACCGTCAAAGAAACCTGTTCTTCCCAGTGCATTTTTACTGTCTTTTAAGTCAGTAGCATTAAATATATCACCAGGAGCAAGATAAACATATCTACGTATCACTCTGTCTTTAGTAGTGTCGTTACCTGAGATCAATACATCATTGATCGTTACTTTCTGTCCCGGTTGGATCACATACTGAAGATTGACGATTCCCTGTTCCGTATTTTTACGCATATTTGGAGAAACTTTCGCATACGCATATCCAAGATCTCCTGCTGCATTTTGAATCATTTTCATATCTTTACGCATACGCGTGATATCGAAAATACGACCTTTTTTAAGCAAGAGGTCACTGATCAGTTCTTCACTGTTAAGCCCCTTAACATCCTGGGCTATACTCACATCACCTACACGATACTGAACACCCTCTTTGATCTGATAATCTACCTCAGCAGTGTATGAACTGTAATCCACACGCATAAGTGGTTTACTTACATAGGCATCCAAATACCCGTTTTTCATATAGGTTTCTTTTACTCTATACCCATCGTACTCAAGTTGATCTACTTTTACTTCACCACTGTTTAAAAGTGGTATCCAACCAAGAAAATCTTCTTCCTGGTTGGCAAGGTCTGCTTCAAGATCACTCTGACTTAACTCTGACGCACCGATAAAATTAAGCTTTTTAATCTTGATCTTTTCACCCTTATTTACATCAAAAACAACAGAGACTGCTCCTTTTCCTACAGGTGTAGTGGTTACTTCAACAACAGAATCATAATTACCTTTACTCTCAAGTTTGGACATAAGTGTCTTCTTTGCATGTTGAATACGTGCATTATCATAAAGGTCACCTTTTTTAATGCCAATGCCTTTTAAAAGCTCTTCTCCCTCATCACCGGAACCAAAACCTTTAACCTGAAGATTGGCAATAGCTACTTTTTCTTCAAAATGATAAATAAGCACACCACCTTGCTGATCAATCCATATATCTTTAAAATACCCTTGTTCAAAGAAGTTCAGGATCGATTGATTGATCTTATCACTGTCCATCTGGTCACCCACACGAATATCTGCGATCTCCAATGCAACACTAGGAGATAGGTGTGCAAGTCCTTCAAATTTGATCTGTGTCACTTTTTGTGCTGAAAGTAGCGATCCTATCAACATCCAAGCAAGAAGTATCTTGAAAGGAGCAATTTTCTTTATCATAGTCAAGCCTTAATATAATTTGCTAATATTTTATCTTTTTTTCAATAAGAGGGTCATAATAAACAAAAAAATCATGCTATAATCTTTCAAATATTTGGATTAAACAAGGGTATTCTATGGCGATACAAAAAATTGGTATTATTGGTCTTGGACTTATGGGAGGCTCCCTCAGTATAGCCCTTCAGAAAACCTCAAAAAACTTTCACTTTGTAGGTCTTGACCATAATGAAAAACATTGTACACAAGCACTTGCCTTAGGCTTAGTCGATGAAGTTGTCCAAAAACTAGATGAGATAACACTCTGTGACATCATTTTTTTAACGATCCCTGTTGACGGCATTATTGCTATTGCCAAAGAGATAAACAAATTAGATGACAAATGTACTATTATTGATCTGGGGAGTACCAAAGAAAAGATCTCACAAAGTATCCCAAAAGAAATAAGAGCCAATTTTGTCACTGCTCACCCTATGACAGGAACTGAAAAATTTGGCCCATATGCTGCTGTTTCTGATCTTTATACAGATAAGGTTGTTGTACTTTGTGATATAGAAAAAAGTGGAACCTATCAACAAGAAGTGGCTAAAAATCTCTTTTCTGACATTGGTATGACCCTAGTCTTTATGGATGCAAAAGAGCATGACAGGCATGCAGCATTCATCTCACATATGCCCCATGCACTCAGTTATTCACTTGCCAACTCTGTAATGAAACAAGAAGCGGCTGAAAGCATTATTGCCCTTGCCGGTGGTGGTTTTAAGGACATGAGCCGCATCGCTAAATCTTCACCGAATATGTGGGAAGATATTTTTAGACAGAACAAAACCAATCTGCTTGAAGCCATCTCTGTCTTTCAGACCGAACTAAAAAAATGTAAAAAAATAGTTGAGGATGAAGAGTGGGATACATTGAATGAGTGGATGCAAGAGGCTAATAAGTTGCATGATATTTTAGAGTAAACCCGGATTATGCAATAGAATTGCCAAATATTCCATAAATGCTTGCTTCTTGGGTGTTTGCAAAGAATTTGAGGTTAACCCGAAGGTTAATCGATGATTCTTTGTGAATGCCCATAGAGCAATGATTTGTAGAAGGTTGGTAATTCTATTGCATATTTCGGGGTAAAACTTACAACTTATATCTAAACGTTACGATCACCTCAGCCTTTTTATGTATGCTTTGAAGTATGGCTTCTCTTAGTCGTGACTTTTCCTCTTTACTTAAGATACCAGTACTAATGACTTCACATCTTATCTCATCTATTTTTGGACGATGCAGTAACTCAACATGGGTTAATTTAACATCATGCTCCCCTACATTAAAAGCTAAATTTGAAAGGGTTTTTTGTATTTGTATATCTTCTTGCATTTTAGAAAATGAACTATAGAGGGGTATAGCAACTACAGCTACAATAACCATCCAGATCATGATCCCTTTTCTAGCGATATGCAGAGGAGAAAAACCTAAGATAACAAAGGTAAATGCCGCAGCAAGAACAATACCTACAAGGTTAGTGATAAAGAGCAGAAATGCCGTACTAAACATATGCCAGTCAGCCCAACCAAGCCCTATCCCTGCTACAGCAATAGGAGGCACCAATGCCACAGCAATAGCCACACCGGCAAGTGAGCCCAGTATCTTTTCATTGCTTTTTGCATAAGCTGCCGCAATCCCAGAAGCAATGGCAACAAAAAGATCTAAGATCGTAGGAGAAAGCCGTCCTGCCATCTCTGTAGTAAGCCGCTCTATAGGAGTGAAAAGTGCGATGATCGCTGCAGTAAAAAGTACTGCCAATACACCAAGAAAGATGGTTTTTACTCCATTAAGCTGCAGTGCACTGTCTTGTCTCAACACACCCATACTCAAACTTACTATAGGTTGCATCAAGGGTGCCAAAAGCATCGCCCCTATGATGACTGAACTTGAATTAATAAATAAGCCAAAAGTAGCAATCATTGTTGCTAAAATAAGCAATATCATAAAAGTAGAGCTCAACCTGCTCTCTTCTCTTAAGTTTGCAAAAAGTATCGCGTACTGTTCTTGACTTGCATGTGAAAAGAAAGGAATGGTTTTACTCAAATACCCTGCACTCTCTTCATCACTAGGAAGATGGTCTATTTTGATACTGTCTTTACTATTTGTCTCTCGACTCTGCTTCTCCCAAAACTTCTCTCCTACACTCAAAGCCAATGCTTTCTCTTCTGTTTTAAGTTGTACAGGTGTTTCTTGTTTTACATCAGAGTCTATCAGTACAGTAAGAGGTCTACCTGATTCTATTTTCAGAGAACTGCTGCGTATGTAACCTACTGATCGGGGCAAACGTTCCGGTGTCCATCTTGAAACCAATGAGTTGAACAGGTATCCCATATACTGCACTATAGAGATAGGTGCCAATATCACCAGTGAAAGTTTGCCATCACTGGAATTTATCTGCTTTGAAATGAGTTTGGAAGCAAAGGTCGCATTGTTATACTCTACCCCTACTAATCCTACTGCAGAGAATTTGATCTCATTGCTTTTTGCATCGGTAAGCTTCATCTTTGTATGATGAAGGTCTCTCACTTTTCCCATCGTATGGAAAAAGAGTTTAATACGTCCAAAGAGTGATTTGTCTTTGAGTGTGCTGTCAAACTGATCAAGTGGAGGTGCATCCCCTATAACCACTTCTTGCAGTACTATTTCATCATTGGAAAAAAGTATATCTATCTTCTCTTCAGATCTTAGCAGCGCCTGAGAAATACTCTCGTCAAGCTTGGAAGAGAGTTCAAATGTTCTCATCAACTCTTTTTGTTTTGGCATAGGTACGATACCTACACTTTTATCATACCTCAATGCAAGTTCCAAAACCTCTTTGATCTCTTTAAGTGTTCCTGAAACGATCAAGTGAGCAAAATTATCTAACTCTATACTGCACATCTGAGAAAGCGAAAAATACGCTACTTTTTCCTCTTCCAATTGTGTTTTAATTTTGTCAAGATACGCTTCTTCTACGGTACCGTAGAAATATGCAACATTTGATATGCTCATTAGTATTCCCCAAGTAGGCTATTGGTTTTTATACTTCTCCACCAATACCTTCAATACTTTTTTATCAATTATAACACTTTTATCACCATTCTTCTTTGCATAAAGCTTACGTACCATTGCTTCAGCCTCTATATCTTCACTCATGTGTGCATAGAGTATCTTCAGTGCTTCAGACTCTTTGAAAGGGCTTTTATTGCTCGTCCATTTGGCTGTAGGCAGATATCGTAATAGATACATAAAGAGGATACCAAGAACAAATGTAAACACAAGCATCCACCAGGCTACACTTTTAATCTCTACTTCTTTTTTGGCTACACTGTTTTGAGGGGTATCTACCTGTTTTAGATCGGTTTGTACTACTCCCTTATCCGGAGTGTTCGACACAGATGCAGCTATTTTATTTGCTTCTACTTTTATCTTGTATGCAGGTATCTCCAAATTGTTTACCGTACCTTTTTTTGTATCATACACAGAAATGCTTCGTGCTGGTATATTAAAGTCATGGTCTGAAATGAAAGCAAAACTTTTTGTAAGGGTACTACGAAGTTTACCTCCAACCAAATTACTCTCAACTTTTGCATCATCACTATAGACAGTGACAGCATCTATCTCATAATTTGGGAACTCGAAATCTTCAAGACTCCCTTCTCCTTCTATCTTTATAGTAAGGTTCACAGGTTTATTAGCTTTCACATTCTCTTTATCTATATTACTTTCTATAGTAAAACTACCCACCATATCTGTATCTTCCGGTTTTTTCTTTACTTCAATATTTACTGTGTTGGAAGCGATAGGTGTCCAGACTGTTCCAAAAAACCTGCCAAACATATCTCGCCTGCTTGTATCGGCTATACCTATTTTAGCTGTTGCAGGCTCAAACGTAAAATTTCCTTCTGATTGAGGTATAAGTATATATTTAAGCTCAGTAACTTGACGGTTACCCTCTCTATATGCCTGCTCCTGCTCAACTTCTTTTACAAAAAAACCTTTAAATTCAGGTTTATTGTATTGAGGATTTTCAGAGAGACGTACACCATTTTGCAAAGAGAAAAATACAGTTACAATAAATGGTTCCCCTACCATCACAGACTTTTTCTCTGCACGCATAAGCAGTGAAAACTTATTGCTGTTTGATACTTGTGGCGCATTTGACTTTATGACTTTTAATTCTATGGGTTCTGTTTTATATACTGTTCCGTCTATGTCTATACTGTACGATGGTATAGTCATATCATGTTGTGGTGCAAAGGTTAAAGTGAGGGTTGTAGTATGTTTGCTTTCACTTTTTCCGTTGACATAAGTAAAAGAGTTACTTTGACCTTGATGTCTACCCAATACTTGTGAGCCACCTATCTCAGTAATGTTAGGAAATTCTGCTCTATTCCCCGTAGCCACTATGCGAAGTTGTGCCATATTGCCCTGTACTACTTCTGTATTAGCGAGTGTTGCTTCTACACTTGCCGCCCATAAAAGTTGAAAAGTTGATACGAGTACAAAAATAATTTTACCCATTAGGTTACCATGGTTTCGCATCTTCACTCCTTTTTGTTTTTTTATTCTCACCCATCTGATACATCATTACAGGCATTTTCTTTTGACCCATTTTTTTGAGCAGTCTTTTTAACTCTTGCTCTTTAAGTTTCTCTTCTTTACTCATTTTCTTTTCACCTTGCGGCTTTTGTGACTCCTCGTCACCTTTTTTATCTTTGTTTTTTTCTTTCTCTTTATCAGAAGGAGATTTGTCTTTTTTACCGTCTTCTTTCTTCTTCTCTTTTTTCTTTCCATCTTTGTCTTTTTTATCTTTTTGCTTTTGATCTTTCTTCTTTTGGTCTTCTTTTTTATCGTTCTTCTTATCTTTATCTTGCTTTTTATCTTTTTGGTCTTTTTTATCGTCTTTTTTCCTGTCGTTTTTCTTCTTTTTATCTTTTTGCTCTTGTTTCTTTTTCTCTTCTTCTTTTTTCTTCTTCTGTTTTTTTGCCAATTCTAAATTGAACTTAGTCTCTTTATCATCTCCGAGTTTCAATGCCTCTTCATAACTCTCTATAGCTTTATCTAACTCTTGTTTCTGAAAATGAGTATTACCAAGATTGTGCAACCGTGTTGCTTCATCTACTCCTTTGGCACTCTCATATGCTTTAATAGCTTCATCATATTTTTTGGCTTTATAGTATGCATTACCTATATCATAAGACTTTTGAGGGGACTTGGCATCCAAAGAGTTTAACAGTGTCGCACTCTTTCCATACGCTTTAGCTTCATACGCCTCTTTTGCTTCTTCTATGGTTTTAAAGTCAGTCAATCCTGCTACAGCAAAAGTGAATAATGAATAAAAAACCGTCAATAGTGTCATGAGAATTCTCATCATACTTCTCTCCTTCTAGGCATAGAACTCATAGCGATCAAAAGTAAAAACAACCCTCCAGCCAAAGGGTAGTAAAACATCTCTACTCTCTCTTTTATTTTCACTTCACCCTGCTGTTGATTCTTGTATTTACTACGCATGACAGAGACAAGTTCTTCTATATCCTCTTTTCCATTCGTTGCTACAACATAAGCTCCACCATTTTCTTTAGCTACTTCACCTAAAGCATCATTTCTCTGCGTAATGGCCATAGTTCCATCTTTCAGTGTCATTGGCTTGCCATCTTCACTTATAACCGGAGCACCCTGTGGTGTACCTACAAGTACCACATAAAGGTCTATCTCATTAGCTTTTAGTAGATCTGAAAAACCTGCTATGGCTTCTTTGTCTCCACCATCGGTAAACAGTACCATCATCTTAGGATTTTTCTTTTCAAGAAGATTTCCTGCTAATTCACCTAAAGCCATAAAATCAGTAGAACCCATGTTGATATAAGAGTCATTTACCCCTTCAACCATCTGTTTAAGTGTCTCTTTGTCACTTGAAAAAGGTGCTAAAACAAAGGGACTGTATGCAAATGCAATAATACCTATCTCATCACTTGGCATAACTTCAAACAATGAAGTCATCTTCTTTTTGGCAAACTCCAAACGATTAGGGTACTGGTCTTTACTACGCATAGACCCTGAGATATCAAGCCCCACAAGAAGACTCAGACCTTTGACTTCTACGATCTTGTCTCCCTTCTCAACCACAGGTCTTGCTATAGCGACTATCATCAGAAAGATCGCCGTGAACATCAGTATATTTCTCACTATTAGAGGCATACTCTCATCTGCTGCACTCAGTCGCTTCAAAACTTTTTCATCAAAGATACGGGAAAGACGTTCTTTATTTGTTGAGATCAACACAGCAAAAACAAGAAAAGGGACTATTAGTACCCAAAAAAGTTGAGGATGTACAAAACTCATCTCTATACCCCCTTCGCCGATCTAAAATAGATAAAGAACAACAGACTCAAGATCGCCAAAAAGAGAGGATAGGTATAAAGATAGGTATGTTGTACTATCTTTTTATCATCAATCTTTGTCACTTCAAGTTTGTTTATCTCTTCATAGATTTTTGACAATGTTTCTGCATTTCTTGCGCCATAGGCTTCACCTTTTCCTGCAAGGGCAAGCGCTTGTAAATACTGCCCATTATAGTCACGCTGACTGCCTATGCCGATAGTATAGAGTTTGATATCTCTTTTTTCTATCATACTTTTGAGTTCAGGAAAAGGTACTTTACTCATATTGTCGATCCCGTCTGTAAGCAAGATAGCTATTTTTGATTTGGCTTTACTTTTACTCAATATATTGTAACTCTGCACAACAGCATCATTGATAGCTGTTCGTTTTCCTGCCATGCCTAACTTTTGCATTTGTGTGATATTGATCAAAAAATCTTTTTCAAAGGTAAGTGGTGAGGAGATGAACGCTACATCTGCAAATGTTACCATCCCTAAACGGTCATTTTCTCTCTTCTCTATAAAGTCTACAACTACCTCTTTAACCACATCAAACTTATTTTTAAAGATATCATTAGGATCAAAACCACGTTGGCGCATCGAATCACTTGCATCGATGATAAGTACAATATCTCTACCCTCTTTTTTAGTATTACTATAGGTTTTGGTAATGACAGGAGAAGATAAAGCTACAATTGCAGCTATTATACCTATCCATTTCAACCATGCAAGCAAAGAACTTTTACTGGTACTGCGAGCCAATAGTTGTTCTACATGAGGGAAATAGATAGCCCTGCTTCGCTCTCTACACCAGAGGCTACAGATAACAAAAAGTAAAATTAATCCCAGTACAAGAGGGTATTCAAAACTAAATTGATTCATCAGCTACCTGCACAAAAAGATTGAAACGGTTACGTGTATCCGTATCAACTGTTTCAACCTCTTTTTTATATTTATACTGTTCAAGCAGTGGTTCCAACTGCCCAAAAAGTTTTTCTCGTCTCTCATCTGTAGCGAGTAATCTTGCATAATGTGTCGCTTCGTACGCAGATTTTTTCGTATCTTTCCAGTCAATCTCTTTTAACTTTTTCAGATACCCTTTGGCAAGATTTTCTTTACGACTGTCCCAAAGTTTTTTGGCTACAAAAAACAGTACTCCAAGCAGTAATAAAGCTACAAAGATGATCAATCCCCAATAAATATAATAAGAGTTATCTGGGATTTCCAGTAATGGTTTTATATCTTTTAATTGTTCAGTTATATTTGCTACTTGCTTATTATCCACTACTATCTCCTCATACTTTTCATCAACTTCACATAAGGCTCTTCATGTGTATAGATCTTGGTAAACCGTATGCCATGTTTTTTAAACTGTCTATAGAGCGTTTCATCATTGTCATGCAGTGCTTTTTTATAGTTTTTTAAAGTACCACTGTCAATGTTGCCCTCAAAACTCTTTTTACTCTCCATATCGATGAGTCTAAGATAACCTAACTCGGAAGGATCTTCTTCAAACCTGTCACGAACCATCACGGCAAACACATCATGTTTCTTACTTAAAAGCTTTAAATCTATCTCTCCTATAAAATCTGAGAGTATAAAAAGCAGTGTTTTCTTTTTAAGGCGGTTATGCAGTGTTTCCACCAAAGCCTTAAAATCACCCTCTTTTCCTATGGGACTGAAATTGACTGCATCTTCAACTGCTTTATGCACAGAAAAAAGTTTTTTACTTGGTTTGCTTATCTCATACAACTTATCTGCAAAAAGAATGTGTGAAAAAAGGTCTGTATTTTTCACTGCAGAGAATCCAAGTACTCCAGTGATCTCAGCAATGAGTTCACTCTTTTGTTTTACTGTACCAAAATAAGTAGATCCACCAAGCATCGTCACTACAGCAACATTGAGTTCTCTCTCCTCTTTGTATATCTTTACAAAAGGTTTACTCAGTTTTGCTGTAGTCTTCCAGTCTATCTTACGGACATCATCCCCATAGACATACTCACGAAGTTCTGCAAATTCAAAGCCTTCACCTTGGAACATGGAAGCATTATTGCCCAGCATATCTCCGTAGACTTGCTTTTTGGTTTTAAGAACTATTTTTTTTACTGCTTTGTTCAATGTACACCTCTTTGGGTACCCACAAGGGGCACCCCTACAATTTTAATCATTTTGTGTAGGGGCCATCCCTTGTGGGTGCCCTTTTATTGCCTATGGTATCGGTACCGCTGCTAAAATCTTCTCAATAATAGTATCCTGCGTTACACCTTCAGCTTCTGCTTCATAAGAAAGAATGATTCTATGACGCAATATCTCTTTAGCAATATACGCTATCTCTATAGGTGAAACATAATCCTGTCCTTTAAGGTATGCGATGGCACGTGAAGCTTTATACATATCGATACTCGCCCTTGGACTTGCTCCGAACTCAATATATGCTTCCAACTCTTCAAGCCCATAGGCTTTAGGGTCACGTGTCGCTGCTACAAGTTCGATAATATAACGCTCTATCTCTTCATCCATATGCACATGCAATGCCTCTTCTCTGATGGTATTCAGGTCTTCCAGTGTTGCCACTTGCTGTATGGTCTCAAAACTGTTGTTGGCTACACGTCTTGCTATTTCAAGCTCTTCTTCTTTTGTGTTATAGCCCACAACCACTTTCATCATAAATCTATCCAGCTGTGCTTCAGGAAGTTCGTATGCACCCTCTTGTTCTACGGGGTTTTGTGTTGCCATAACTAAAAAAGGAAGGTCTATTTTGAAACTTTCATCCCCTATTGTTACTTGTCTCTCTTGCATAACTTCAAGCAATGCTGACTGTACTTTTGCAGGAGCACGGTTGATCTCATCTGCAAGTAAAAGGTTGGTAAATACCGGTCCGTGTTTGATCTTGAAAGAGTTGTTGGAAGGATCATAGATCTCTGTACCTATGATGTCTGAGGGGAGTAAATCCGGAGTAAACTGTACACGCTTAAAATCCAGCCCTAAAGTTTTTGCCAGAGCATTAACTGCTGTGGTCTTAGCAAGTCCGGGAACACCTTCCAGAAGTATGTGTCCACGACAAAGTAAACCTGCCAAAAGTCCTTCGACCATCTTCTCTTGTCCGACCAGGACTTTAGAAATTTCTGTTTTGATATTTTCTACGATTTGACTCAAGTGATTCTCCTGAATAATAATGCTAAAAGTATACTTTAGGGAAGTTAATTAAAGGTTAATAATCTGATGATTTTGGGGAGTATAAAATGGAAATACAATAACAACCCAACATACCGAAATACGGTAGCTGAGCCTGTCGAAGCTAAAAGTCATACCTTAAACCAAAAGAGATGGCATCCAAATCAGGTATATCAGATTTAATAAGCAGACGTTGATAGTCCAAAAAGAGGCTCCAACCTCTACCTTGATCAGCATAGCCATCAAATGCTCTGTCGTAATTGGTATGCTCTTCTCTGTCACCTTCACGATCAGAGAGGTCATACTCCAATCCTAAACCGGCAGAAAATCCACTGTCACTGTCAAAATAGTCTAACCTAGCACCATTGCCTAAGTTTTCAGTGTATCCATAACCTAAAAGTGCATAGACATTCACTCTTTCACTCACTGGGTATTGTGGTTTTAAAAAAAGTCCTATATGTGCAAGTGGTGTACCACCAAAAGGACCTTCATCCAGAAAAGTATTGATATACCTTGCTTCTACTCCAATATATTGATTATAGTCATATCCACCCCTAACCATCGCTCCATAAGTCACATCTTCATACTCACAATCAACCATACCACATCCACTTAACTTTGCCCATACTATACCGGCACCAAGATACCAAGGTGATGGATCAATAATTTCTATAGGTACTACAGGAACTACTGCAGGAGCCAATCCTTTACCTCCTGCATAAAGTGTTGTACTTAAACTTACAGCTACTAATGATGAAATTAAAATACTTTTTCTCATTACGCTTCTCCTCTTTCTTCTTCTTTTCTAACAAAATAAAGTCCGGACATTACAGTAAGGAATATCATCATCATCATACTCAATGTACCTAAAGCATTACCACCATCAGATGTTTGAGAACTTGCACAGTTTACATTTAGTGTAACCGTAGCGGTAGATGTATTTCCCTGTGCATCAGTAATAGTATACGTAAAGCTGTCTGTTATATTATTCACATCTGCTACCGGTGTATAAATAAGTACATCATCTGTCGGATCATTTGGTGTACCTCCATCATCAAGTACTACAGAACCATGTGCTGGTTGAGTAAATTTCATTTCTACGGTACCTGGTCCATTCACACCATAAGTATCACCGTTAGCAAAAACATCTATTACTGTTGGATTGTAACTAGTGATAGGTACATTCAAGTTATCTGTTGCTACTGGACCAGCTGATGCTGTTGGAGCTGGATTAAATATTTCTATGATCGCTTCATTACTTATAGCACCATTTGTCTCTTTAACTGTATAGCGTACAGGTGTTGGATCACCTAATTGATCTTCATCTGGTACAAATGTTACTACTCCTGTATCTTCATCTACACTCCATTCACCTTCATCAGGAACAATAAACCCTAT
The DNA here is from genome assembly GCA_965602275.1 of uncultured bacterium. Taxonomy (GTDB): domain Bacteria; phylum Campylobacterota; class Campylobacteria; order Campylobacterales; family Sulfurovaceae; genus Sulfurovum. The sequence continues at coordinate 73,773 of CBFCXZ010000006.1, read as the reverse complement.
GATATCTCCAGCCCCATCTGTCACAATATCTGTTGCATTATCAGGAACCACTAAACTTACACTTTCAGGATCTAAAGCTAAAGAAGTATTCTGATCATTTTGCAAGATATCAATTGTCACGGTTTCACCTTCAACAGTTGCATGTGCTTCATCATCATTTGCCACCGGTGGATAGTCAATATTTATCGTTGCATATGCACTTTGTGCTCCATTTGTATCATATACCGTATATTCTATAGATGTTGGGTCTCCTACAAATCCTGATACTGGCGTGAATGTAATTTCTCCTGTTGCTGGATCGACACTCCAAATACCTTCACCAGGAACGGTCATTGTCATCACTTCACCATTAACAGGATCAATAATCCTCACTGTTGTTGGATCCAGTGGATAGGTACCAGGAGTATCATTACCAACTACATCAATGATGGTTGCACTATTGGTAATACCAGTTGCATTATCTTCACCTACTACTGGAGGCCTAGGAGTACCTCGTACAAGTCTACCCAATGCAGCTCTGTATCCATCTACATCATTTATTATGCCACCTGATGGGACATCAAGTGTTGTCGGGTTTGTTCCCTGTGTTTGAATGATTGATTCATAAGGAGATTCATCAATTACTATAGTTGTACTGCCTGCTGGTACTCCTTGGCTGTATAGTCCATTTTCATCTGTCAATAGCTGATATACCTTTCCTCTATTGTCCGTAATAGTCACATTCACATCTTTTACACCCGGTTCATCTGCATCCTGTATACCGTCTCCATCTATATCTTCATATACAATACCTGCAATTGTTCCCATGTCTTGCACAAGGATCGTCACTGTTACATTCGCTTCATCACACAACACCGGCATACCATTATCACATATCTTGTATGTAAATGTATCTGTACCATAATAGTTTGCATTTGGCGTATAGGTAATATCTCCTGTAGTTGTATTGATATTAAAAGTACCATTTACCGGAGCTACAGTTACTTCAATCGAACTAAGATTGAGATCATTCCCGGGATCCGTGTCGTTTGCATCTACATCTATCACAACAGGTGTGTCTTCATCAGTTACTGCACTGTCATCATTGGCAGTCGGTGCGATATTGACATGAACTGTCGTATCATCACCTGGGGTACCTGTATCCGGGTCATCACTAGGACTGGTATTTACTCCATAATGAATAAAGGCTGTATTGACAATATCTGATTGGCTGTTCACATTTGGATCGACAATAACAGAAACATTGAATTCAACATATCCATTGATAGGTAGAGTAATGTCATCTATCAATAAATGAGTAGCATTTAGCTCAACCAAAGTTTCATCCGGATCACTTCCATCAGATGCAACAAGTGTAGATAAATTTGCCGTATCATACGTTAATGCAGAAGGAAGGACATCGGTAAAGTTGACATCGATCGGTTTTGTAAAAGGATTGTAGATCACAAACTGATAAGAGTAAGTTCCTCCAGGAACGATATTTTTGGTACTTGCCTCTTTGGTAATGTACGGCGGGCGACAGGCAGTAGCATCAAATTTTCCGTTTGGGGTAACGTCACCAACATAATCAACAGTCCCCGTCCCATCAGGCAATATTTCAACTTTCGTCAGAGTCCCATCTTGGTTACTGTAAAAATAGAGTTCACCTTTGGAAGTTGACCACGCACCTCCTGCGTTACTCGGCAATTTATCATTTATATCACCAATATCGTGAGGATTGACAGTAATTGTCGATACATTACCGCTTGTTATATCAAATTCATAAAGTGCACCGCCTCGTGTACCATACACTTTACCATTGGTGACATTGAAAGTGATATCTGCCGGATAACCTACTGTTCCAGACAAAGGTTTCGTTGTATAAGTTAATGTCCCAGCACCTGGATTTGTACCTATATTGACAATATAAAGATAACCATCACCTATACCATAAAACTTCCCATCACTGTCCATAGTACCAATATAAAATAGAATTTTATTCCATGCATGTGCTCCGGAAGTTGGAGTTGGGTTACCAAGGTAGGTAATATTTTGATCTGACCCTACACGAACTATATCTCTTGTATTGGAATCCATAGCATAAATATAATTATCAAGAATATTATACCCAATACCATTCACATACTTTTGCGTATTTGTCCCATCCTGTTCCAATATCCCTATGTCATTCACAGAAAGATCTGAACGGTCAACATATTGAAGCATCGATGGATCATTTATCACCGTATAAGGTGTACCATCACACACAAAAGGTGCAGGTGCTGCTTGAAGCGTTGCCCCCATCACTAATAAAGAAAAACCAAAAAGAGCAAACGCCCTCAACCACGACCAAATAAATTTCATAAACAGCCCCTTGCTATATAATTATGTTAATTAAATAACCCGGCAGTCTGCATGAGATCCGTAGCTTTCCGTCCTATCCTCACGAATAGTTTGGCTTTATTAATTATTTTAGCCGTCATTGTAACACAAAAATGTCACAGAAATATCACAGAAATGTCAAAATTGTCAAAAATATTAATGATTCGCATTTACCTCTATGCTATACCCTATTTTACTATAGGAAAGAAGCGGAAGATCGGGGAGTGTTTTACGCATATAATAAACTAAAGTACGCAATGCTGAGTCGGCAACTGTATCATCTCCCCATATGGCTGATGTAAGGACATCATAACCAACTGTATGATTGATATTCTGGATAAGGACTTCTAAAAGTTTACTCTGTTTACTACTTAATTTAACAGGTTGATCATCATAATATAGGATTTTTAAAGCACGTGAATATGAATAATGTTCATTTAGGATGAGATATTCTCTTGGTTGGTTTGCAGATTCAACTTTACTATTTTTCTCATGAGAAAGATATCTTTGATAGGCAAGCTGAAGGGTAAATACTATATCTTTTCTACTGAAAGGCTTTTCAATAAAGCCATAAGGAGAAAGCTCCAAAACTTCTTGAAATGTTTCATCATCATTATGAGCAGTAATAAAGACAATAGGAAAGTGATAAGTCTTTAAAAGATCTTTAGCTAATTGTATACCATCCACCGGACCTTTAATGTTTATATCCATCAAAATCATATCGCAGTCTACACTCTTAAGTGCTTCAATGGTATCTACTGCATTATCGAAACAACCGGATACATTGACATCATACTGTGCAAAAATATCTTGCAGGTAACGTTGGGTGATCGTCTCATCTTCTACAATGACAATATTTTGAGGAAAGATCATGAGTTAAAATCCTCTAAATTAAAATATACATCAATGACAACACCATCTTTTCCATTTATGTTGACATTGCCATTGGGGAGTGTGGTAGCTAAATCTTTTATAAGGGTCATGCCTAATGATTTGTACGTTTTTGTCGTATCAAAACCTTTACCGTTGTCTTTGATGCTCAAAACATATCGTTTTCCAATATGCTTGAATTGCACATCTATCTCTCCCTTATCACCATTAAAAGCATGTTCTATGGAGTTTGTTACCGCTTCGTTAAAAATTAAACCAATGTTCATGGCTATTTTCATATCTACTATGGCAGGGTATATATCTGTAGAAATACGATGCGTGGTATATGTTTGTAAACTTTGTGCTATCCCTTCCAAGTACTGTTGCATATCTACTTCTTCATAACTCTGATTCGTATAAAGATTTTTATGCATTAGACTCATGGCTTTTAGACGGTCTACATGCATTTCAAACATTTTTTTGTATTTGTGGTCATCTATTTTAAAAGATTGTGTCTCAAGTAAGCCCATTATGACTTGCATGTTGTTTTTCGTACGGTGGTGTACCTCTTTAAAAAGTATTTTATTTTCTTCAAGCGCTACGTTTAGTCTCTCTTCATAAGAACTACGTTCACTCTCAATGATATACAATACATACGAGATGATCAAGTACCCCACAACTATTTGAGAAAGCAGTTCCCATTCATAGACAAACTTTACCCCTGTAACAAAAGAAAACAATGGAATAAAAAGTAAAATGATAAACATATTTGTACTCCAACGAATACCCTTTTTTACCCCTAAAAAAAAGAAAACAAATATAGGCAAAGAAGCCAACCAGAAAAGCGAAAGCTCAGGGTCTTGATCGGGAATGACTAAAGACATGGCAATGAGGAAGGTTAATGCGCCTAATATCATGTATGATGTATGATTAATATTGACATAATGGGGAAACACAAGGTAAGACACCATCAATGTAAAGACAATGAGCATCTCAACCAGTAGCATGGCATAGTAGCCTTGTATTAAGTTTTCATAGGCATAAAGTAAGATAATAAATATACCAGCCAAAATAAACAGGTTGACCATTGTTGCTCTAAGTCTATCACGGCTTTTTAGAGGAAAGTACTTGCCTTTTAAGACTTCTGATTCAAAAAAGTTCATTTATCTCCTTCCCTTCTATAAACGATTGTTTTAAGTATATTATTAGGCTCATTAGTTAAAGCTGAGAATCCTATTTTTTCAAATACTCCATTGCTGTAGCGATGATGTCATCATCATCTTTACTTCTTGATTTCAGTACCACTCTCTCTTTGCCCTCTTCTATGAACTCTATAAAGACATTTTCTCCATAAGAGGATACTTTGGAGATACCTTGTTGTCTCGCTAAAACTTTCATGACAATGACATCTATGAATTGTCTGGTAATAGTGTCTAATTTACCAAAACGGTCTGCGATCTCTGACTCTATCTCATAGACTTCACCTGTACTTTCACAAAGAGAAAGACGACGATAAAGTTCTAAACGTAAACGGTCTTCCTCAATGAGTTCTTCATTTAAGTAAGCATCTACAGAAAGTTTCATATCTATGTTTTGTGCTACCTCTTTGTCCTGTCCACTGAGTTCCCGGATGGCATCTTCAAGCATACGCAGGTAGAGGGAATACCCTATCTGCTTGATGTGCCCGGACTGAGCTTCACCAATGATATTTCCTCCACCACGGATCTCCAGGTCATGAAATGCAAGTACTGCTCCCGACCCAAGGTCTGAATGGGATTCTAAAGCCAATAAACGTCTTTTTGCATTATCAGTCAATCGCTCTTTGTCTGTTACCATAAAGTAACAATACCCCTCTTTACCTCCACGCCCCACACGTCCACGAAGCTGATGCAGGTCGGCTATACCAAAGTTATCTGCACCATCGACTATCATGGTGTTGGCATGAGGCATGTGTATGCCTGACTCAACGATGGAAGTAGAGAGCAGAACATCATACTCCCCATCTTCAAAGAGCATCATCTCATCTTCTGTCTCTTTTGCTGAGATCTTGGAGTGTAATACGGCTATACGTAATTTTGGGAGAATCTCCAAAAGAACTTTTTTCTTATCTTCAATCCCGGCGATGGAGTTAAAAACATAAAATATCTGTCCTCCACGACGCATCTCACGCAAAATAGCCTCTTTAATCACTTTATCATCATAACTTTTCACAAAAGTTCTTACCCCCTGCCGTTCTGTTGGAGGAGTCAGGATCTCAGAAAAACTTTTCACATCTGACATCGCAAGATTCAGAGATCTTGGAATAGGAGTTGCAGACATGGAAAGAAGATGTACATCAATAGCTATCTCTTTAAGTGCCTCTTTTTGTTTCACACCAAATTTATGCTCTTCATCAATAATGACAAGAGCAAGGTTTTTAAACTTCGCTTTGAGTAAAGCATGTGTACCAACAACAACATCTAACCTACCCTCTTCCAGCGCCTTGAGTGTGCCATTTCTCTCTTTAGCTGTGGAAAACCTATCTAGTTTACCTACTTTTATACCATGCGCGTAAAAACGCTCTTTCAGACTCTTGAAATGCTGAGAAGAAAGTAAAGTTGTAGGGGCGATCATCATGGCTTGATAGCCATTTTTCACTGTAACAAACATCCCGTTCATCGCCACTTCCGTTTTACCAAAACCCACATCTGCAGAGAGCAGTCTGTCCATCATCTTGCCCGAAGACATGTCATTCAACATATCATTGATAGCCTTCTCCTGATCTTCTGTATGTACAAATCCTGCTTCAGACATGAAGATAGCATGCTCTTCCATATTTCTTTTAAGTTTAATACCTTTTTTTAGGTGACGTTGTGCAGAAAGATTGATGATCTGTGACGCAATGGCAAAAAGCTTCTCTTTGACTTTAGCTTTTAACTTTTTGAAACTGGCTTTCCCCATGCGGTCAAGTACAGGCAGGGCACCACCTTCAGCTACATAACGGTCTATCGTTTCAAGACTGGAAACCGGGATGAGCAATGCATCTTCATTTTGATAATGAATCACTACAAACTCACTCATAGACCCCAGTATCTCTCGTTTTTCTATGCCTTTAAAAATACCCACACCATGGTTTTCATGTACCACATAATCACCAGCTTTAAGCTCATCTAAAATGATGCTCGCTTTCTTCACCTTTTTTCTCTTGATAGGCTTGTTAAGAGAGAGTATAAGCCTATCTGAACCCAAAATATTGACGATCCCATCCTGATACACAAACTCTATATTTTCAAAAGAGTCTAATTGGGAACCACGTACAATACTCTCATTTTTAGCAATGATAGTGATCTTTTTGTCTTTATGTGATTCTAGTAGTTTATTTGGATTGACTGCTTCCAAGTCACGGTATTTAAACCCTTCCGGAATAGATGGCAACAGAAATTCTTTTCTTGGTACCAGTGGCATAGTGAGTTCATAGACCTCTTTAAGTTCATCATCTAAATTACTTGCCCATACAGCATCAAACTGTTCTAATGCACTCTCATCCAACTCATCTAAATGCCACAAACCAAGTGAGTCTATATCTTTTACAAAGGTATCGTAAGAGCTTCGTTCTGTTCTGTTTTTCAGTGCTTCGTGTTGGGTTTTACTTAGTGCTAAAAAGGCTGGATTAAACGTTAAAGACTCCAACTCATCAGGTAGACGTTTTTGTGTATTTTCATCGTAATATTGTATCGTCTCTACTTCTTCATCAAACATTGACACACGATAAGGTTTGTCTGCATCTGTAGGAAAGATATCTATAATATCCCCACGAAACGAAATCTCACCACGACTTGCAGCGATATCCACAAAATGATATCCCCAATGATATAAAGTATCTTTGAGTTCCTGTAAATTAAGTGTATCGCCAAATTCTATAGTCTGTTCATCAAACAATTCTTCTTTTGGAAAAGGCACAAGTAGTGTTCGCAAAGGAGAGACAAGCACTTTTTTCTTCTGGCTTGCATAGTAATTTGCCAAAGTAATAAAAAATGCTTGCACATCTTCGTCATATGCACGTAAGTCTTCACCCACAGACACACGAAGATCTGGTAAAACAAAGGTGTCAAACCCGAGTAAAACTGCCACATCTCGTATCTGCAGTGCTTCTTTGTCATCTTTACAAATAAGAAGTTCTTTGGGCTTTGCCTGTTCTAGGTATTCATATATATTACTTTGGTACATTTTCTCACTTTTCGGTGCGTTAGCAAACGCACCCTACATATTTCTTTGTTTTAAAAATTCTTCTATGACATAAAATGAACCAAATACTAAATAGTATTCATCTTTGTCTATCTTGTTTTCAAAATAGACATACTCAATGCCTACTTTTTTCAATGCCTTTTCTATAGACTCTAGGGTCGTTGCTCTTTGAGAGTGGATGGTGATTATCTCTACACGTTTTACTTTAGGCTTCAGAATACGCAATACTTCTTCATAATCTTTGTCATCCAAAGAGTTATAAACAAGTACCACCTCTTTATCAAGCACTTTTTCTATGGCTCTTGCGGCTAGAGGATTATGTCCTACATCGATGCGGATATTTTCTGTAAGCTGGTAAAAACGTCCAAAGAGTTCCAATGATCTTAAATCATTTACATCATAACTGATATTTAAAATATCTAACGCCTGAAGTGCAACCATAGCATTATCTATCAGATAATCACCCCAGCCCTTTTCTTTAGCAATATTTTTTAACCCGTAGGGGTCAACCTGTGTGTTGCCCCTCGGGCAGACACGTAGGTCTGCCCCTACGTCATTGGCGATCTCTTTTGCCACCTCAACCACCTCATCATAAACCTGCGGTGCCAACAATACTTGCTTTTGTATACTGCGTATCTTTGTAGATGCTATCTCCTCTATGCTCTCACCCAAAAAAGCTTGATGGTCTATACCTATAGGGGTGATGATACTGAGCTCTTTATCACAGACATTCGTAGCATCAAACTCCCCACCTAATCCTGCCTCTAATACTATCAAGTCACAGTCTTCAAAGACAACAAAAGCCAAAAGTGTAGTGTACTCAAAATAACTCAAAGCATCACTCATCTTTTGACCTAATATCTTAAAGAGTCTCTGATGTGCTGATTCCAATACTTCATCAGAACTGTCTGCACCATCTATCCAGATACGTTCGTTAAACTCCATGATATGAGGAGAAGTGTAATGTCCTACTTTAAGCCCACTTTTATAAGCCAAATGTGCAACCATACGTCCTGTAGAACCTTTACCATTTGTCCCTACAACATGCACTGTCCGAGGCTGTTTAATATGAGGTTTGAGCATCCTGAAAGCTACATGCACACGCTCATGATCTATCTCTTTGTAGTAGAGCGGTTTAGCCTCTAAAAAAACATTTAATGATGCATGCTTCATTACTACTTGTTACCCGCTCCCTGCTTACCATTAAGCATCCCCTTAGCGCTTACATAGGCTAAGAATTCATCCAGTGCTTTCTCTAGACCTTTACGTATTGCCTCAGTTCTAAGTGCGGAGGAGTAGAGCGAAGAGGCTTGTATATCTGCTTCATGTACGGTATTGATCTTTTTCGTGATCTTGCCTTGCTTGGTCACCATATCAAATCTTACCCTGATATTGGCACGGTAGCGCGTCACATATCCATCTTCATATGCAAGTGGTGTAAAGGTACTTCCTGTATAAGTCACACGAAGCTGACTTCCAGCTTGTACTTTAGAGACAACACGGCCTTTAAAACGTGTATACACTATACGATTGAGTTCATCTTTTACAAAAGGTGCATTCTCAGGTTCTACTCTATCAACTATCACCTCAACATATACAGTATCTGCAAAGACATTTTTAATGGCATGGGAAGAGGGTTTATAACCGCAGGAGACCAATAGTAAAGCTATTAAAGTGAATAGTGAATAGTGAATAGTGAATAGTTTTTTTTTCATTTTTGTCTCCGTAGGGTCGGTTCACCGACCAGTGATATATAAATGATATGGTCGGTAAACCGACCCTACAAAATTTAAGCTGGTTTCACCGCAAGGTTAACCAATTTATTTGGAACTACGACCTCTTTAACGATACTCATACCCTCAAGCCATTTCGCTCCAGCCTCTTTTGCCAATACCAATATCTCATCATTACTTGCAGAGGGGCTTACTTCTATCTCTGTACGTTTTTTACCACCGATCATCACCATATACAAGATACTCTCTTTGACAAATACTTCTTCTTTAACCTCAAGTATAGCACCTAAATTTTCTCTTTTAAATAACACTTCTGAAAGCTCAGTAGTCACATGAGGAATGATTGGTTCAAGAAGATTTAGCATAATATACATTCCTTCTGTCCATATATCTGCATCATTTTGCTTGTCTAGAGCATTAAGTGCTTCCATACATGCTGCGATAAGTGTATTAAAAGCAAAAGTCTTCTCATACACATCAGATGATTTTTGCAACGCTTCATACACTTTCACACGTGCAAGTTTAGACTCTTTACTCAAAATACTTTGGTCAATGTCTGGTAAAGTAGTTCCTGTTACTTTCTCTTTTCTGTCATAAAGTTTTTTAATAAACCTGAAAGCACCTTCAACCGCAGAGTCATTCCACTCTAACTCTTTTGCAGGAGGTGCAGCAAAAAGCGTAAAGAGTCTAGCCGTATCTGCACCATATTTCTCTACAAGCGCATCTGGGTCAACAGTATTTCCTTTAGACTTACTCATTTTCGCACCATCCATCAGTACCATTCCTTGCGTAAGCAGGTTTTCAAATGGTTCATTGATATCATGGTAACCCAAGTCACGTAATACTTTTGTAAAAAATCTTGCATAAAGCAAGTGTAAAATAGCATGTTCTATACCACCGATGTACTGATCCACACCTAACCAATAGTTTGCATCTTCTTTATCTATACCTACATCATTCCACTTCTTAGGATTGGTTGCATAACGGAACTGATACCAGCTTGACTGAACAAAAGTATCGAGTGTATCTGTCTCACGTTTTGCATCTTTACCACACTGAGGACAAACACAGTTTTTCCATGTAGGATGGTTTTCCAGTGGATTACCCTCCCCTGTGATCTCTACATCTTCAGGAAGAGCAATAGGAAGATTTTCTACCTTCTCAGGAACAAGTCCACAACTGTCACAATGCACAAACGGGATAGGCGCACCCCAGTAACGCTGACGGCTGATACCCCAGTTTCTAAGTTTATAGTTTGTGGTACCTTTTCCAAATCCTGTTTCTTCAAACAGAGCAATAATCTTAGCCTTGGCTGGGTAATTACCCAGCCCTGAAAACGCTGCTGAATCAACAAGTTCACCTTCAAGTGTGTAAGGTAACTCTTCACCACCACTTATAACTCTTTTAATAGGCAAGTCATATTTAGTAGCAAACTCAAAGTCCCTCTCATCATGTGCTGGTACAGCCATCACCGCACCACCACCGTAAGAAGCCAATACAAAATTCGCTGTCCATACAGGTATTTCTTGACCTGTCAGTGGGTGAATGACTGTAATACCTAAGTCATACCCCTCTTTACCTTCTTTTGCTCTTTCAATTTCAGTCATATTTGTAATAGCAATTATTTTTTCAGCCACATCATTATCAAGCAGATCATTCTCAAGTAAATACTTAGTGATAGGATGTTCAGCAGCAAGAGCAGAATATGTTACACCATAAATAGTATCTGGCCGTGTCGTAAACACAGTGTATTTTTCAAAATTCCCACCCAGCTTGACTTTACTTTCTTCACTTAATTCAAACTCAAATTCAAGCCCTTGAGACTTCCCTATCCAGTTATCTTGCATCGTAATGACCTGATTTGGCCATTTACCTTCAAGTAACTTCAGATCATCTAGCAATTCATCTGCATACTTGATAATGTCAAGATAGTACCCAGGCATCTCTTTGAGTTGTACTTCATTGTCACAACGCCAACAACACCCCTCTTCTACCTGCTCATTTGCCAAAACAGTATGACAATCCTCACACCAGTTCACAGTTGTAGATTCACGGTAAAGCAGTTTCTCTTCAAACATTTTGATGATAAATTCTTGTTCCCACTTCGTATAAAGTTCATCACAGGTAGCAAATTCACGTGTCTTAGAAAATGAAAGCCCCAAAGTGTTAAGCTCTTTTCTCATGTAGTCTATGTTTGAGTACGTCCAGTCTTTAGGATGACGGCCATGTTTGATGGCAGCATTTTCTGCCGGCATACCAAAAGCATCCCAACCGATAGGGTGAAGGACATTAAAATCCTGTTTTCTGTAGTAACGTGCAAATGCATCACCTATAGCGTAATTACGCACATGCCCCATATGCAAACGTCCAGATGGAAAAGGGAACATACTTAAAATGTATTTTTTCTTTTGTTCAAGAGAGTCAGAAGGCTCAAAAGCCTGCTCTTCATCCCATTTTGTCTGCCACTTGGCTTCAATCTCACTTGGATTGTAACTCATTATTGTCTCGCTTCATTTTGTGATTATTTAATTGAAAGGATTATATCTAATGTGTGGTTAGAGATGAATTGAAAGGCAAATACACTCCGTCATTCTCGACTCCGATCGGGAATTTAGAATCCAAATTACAGAGAATATCAAAGTAACTTTTTATCCAAAGTTCTAGATCCCCGTGTCAAGCACGAGGATGACAGAACTAGGTTTATTAGAGATTCAGTTTACTTCTCACTGAAACGTATTACATTGCCTAATATCACCAAAACGAAATCCTCGTCTAAACCACTCCACACGCTGTGCAGAGCTTCCATGGGTAAAGGCATCGGGTCTAACATGACCGGTAGCTTTTCTCTGCAGGGCATCATCCCCGATGGAACTGGCTGCCCTGAGTGCCTCTTCGACATCACCCTCTTCTAAGATGTTAAAGCGCTTATGGGCATGGTGTGCCCAAACACCCGCATAACAGTCAGCCTGAAGCTCTACTTTGACTTGAAGTGCATTAGATCTTTTCTCATTTTCCCACTGCTGTTTTGCCTGTTGGACTTTAGAGAGTGTGCCTTGCAGGTTTTGTATGTGATGCCCTACTTCATGTGCGAGCACATACGCTTGTGCAAAGTCACCCGGTGCATTATGTTTTTGTGAAAGTTCATCAAAAAAGCTAAGATCCAAGTAAACTTTCTGATCTGCCGGACAATAAAAAGGACCCATCGCTGCACTGGCATACCCACAGCCACTTTTTGTTCCTGCACGGTAAAGAACCATTTTAGGCTCTCTGTAGCCAGGCAACTCTTTCCCCCAGACATCTTCAGTACTTGCCAAAACCGTAGAGATAAAAGCTGCATTTTTATCATCCTGTGCTTGGTTGATCGGTGCTGAAGAACCTCCACCCACTCCAAGTAAAGCAAGAGGGTTGAACCCACTCATATAAGCAACCACTCCCAGCCCGATGATCGCCCAGCCAAATTTGGTTTTAAGTAGTGCTTTTATGATTGGCCAGATCATCATCATGGTTCCCATAGATGGCATACTACGCCCACCGGAAGTTGCTCTTCTGTCATCTACATTGGAACTTTTTCTTCCACCTTTCCATTTCATATATATGGCCTTTTTCATTCTATTTGTTTAGTTCAATTATACCAATCAAAAGTAAAATTCCACTACAATATATGAAGAAGGAATCTCATAACGTCATCCTCGTGCTTGACACGGGGATCCACTGATTCAGTTTCAGTTACAAGTTTGTAGATTCCCGGGTGCCCGTAGGAAATGCCCTTGGGGTGCAAGCCCGAGAATAACGAATAATATATTAAGTACGAGTCATCATTAAAAGGAACCTATCTGTGTCACTAGCCTTAGCAAGAAAATACCGTCCTGCCACCTTTGATGATCTTATCGGTCAAGAGGCAGTTTCACAAACACTCTCACTTGCACTTGATGGTAACAGACTCTCTCATGCTTACCTTTTTTCCGGTCTCAGAGGAAGCGGTAAGACCTCTACTGCACGTATCTTTGCAAAAGCTTTACTTTGTGAAAAAGGTGCTGCTTCCCATCCTTGTGGGACATGTACACATTGTGTGATGGCCGTAGAAAGCCGTCATATGGACATCATCGAAATGGATGCTGCTTCCAACCGTGGTATAGATGACATTAAAGACCTCATAGAACATACCAAATACAAACCAAGTTCAGCACGCTACAAGATATTCATCATAGATGAAGTCCATATGCTGACAAACCAAGCCTTTAATGCACTGCTTAAAACCCTGGAAGAGCCACCAGATTTTGTTAAGTTCATCTTAGCTACGACTGATCCACTTAAACTGCCTGCTACCATCCTTTCACGTACACAACATTTCAGATTTAAAAAGATCCCTCAAAATCTTGTACTTAAACACTTGGAACACATACTCAATCTTGAGAATATCGGATATGAAGTAGAAGCATTGGACATCATCGCCCGCTCAGGTGCAGGCAGTTTAAGAGATTCACTTACTTTGATGGATCAAGCCATCGTCTACTCTAAAAACTTTGTAGATGTAGGCACCGTGACAGGAATGTTAGGTATCATCGAACCAAGCCTTCTAGAGACCCTTCTTGGTGACATCATCCTCAAAGACAGCGCAAAAGTCTTAGCATTCATTAAAATGGCATCCGACTATGAGGCAGAGATGATACTTGATGAACTCACCCTTTACCTCAAAGAGTTACTTCTTTCGGGTAATGGTAAACTCAGTCCTATGATCATAGAGCGTTTCTTTAGAGTTATAGCAGAGTCAAAAAGCCTACTCGCACTGGGAAGTGACGGGGAGTTTGTTCTTTCTCTTTCTTTGTTTAAAATGATGGAAGCCTTAGAGATCAAAGACATAGACACGATGATACGTGGACTCGAACGTGAGCTCAAAGGTGTTGAAGTAAGTGAGATCATGGTGACAACCCCTGTTCCTGATGTATCTGCACCCCCAGAAGTGATAACCATTACGGAAGATGAGATTGTTGCAACGCTTCCTCCCAAGAAAGAAGAGATAAGAAAAGAAGAAATCGAAGAGGAAACGAAAGTAGCTAAAGAGACTGTAGGGGTCAACCTAAGTGTTGACCCGATCGGGCAGACACACAGGTCTGCCCCTACACAAACCAATAAAGAACCATCTCAGCCTTCAACTCTCAGAACAGAACAGGACGAGCCACATATATCTGAAGAAGCAGAAATTGATGTAGAGGTTAATCCTGTGCAAACACAGAGCTCTGCCACTCCACAAACATATCCTCATCAAAAAACTTTTGATAGTCTAGTCAAAAAAATATACGATCGAAACTACGATCTGGGTGCCTGTTTTGAAAGAAATATTGAATTTGAAAGTTTTATGGATAACAAATTAACATGGGGTTCCAGTGCAGAGGGTGATGATAAAAAACAGCTTATCACTCACTGGGGTGTCATCAACATGTTTGTTAAAGAGCTTTTTGGTTTTGAAACAAAGATAGTCAATATCGCTAAAAAAAAAATTGAACTAAGCGATAATGCCCTTCGACAAGCTCAGGGAACAAATATTAAATCGGCAGCTGAGCCTGTCGAAGCTCCACATCAGGATGCAGATTCTGGTTCCATGATAGAAGATATTGAAATGAAAAGTTCTTGTATTGCACCAGATGCCGGAGAGACAGAAGCAGCTAAAGAAAAAGACCCCTCTACACTACTCGAAGAGCCTATGATCAAAGAAGCAATAGCCCTTTTTGATCCAAAAAAAGTTAGAATTAAACGTAATACTTAATTAAAATATTTACAGAATGCAGTCTTGGTTAATTAAGGAAATTTATAGTCGCGACAGTGGTTGCGTTTTTTCTTTTTTGGTTACTCTTTTCTCTTTTGTCGCAGTACAAAAAAGAAAAAAGTAACAAGAGAATTCAATTAGTCTATCCAAGCCTGAGTAACAATCTTCGGCTTATCATCATAAATCTTGATCTTCTCAGCCCCCACACAACGCCCTTCATCATCAAGTTCAAACACCACCATTTGCAGAAGTGCCTTACACTCGTCAGGTACATCAAAGTGTCCTCCAAGCCCTGTAAGAAAACGTTTGACAGGGACATCAGAGCTCATACCTATCACCCCATCACGACAGCCTGTTAAGCCGATATCTGTCACATAACAACAACCATCTGTTATCTGCAAATCATCTGTAGCCACATGTGTATGCGTACCAAGTATGGCACTCACATCCTCTTTCAGCATATGTAAAAATGCTTGTTTTTCGCTGCTTGCTTCTGCATGGATGTCAAGGATAATATGTTTTATATTCTGTGCTTTAAGGGATTCAACCACTTCTACTATCATAGTAAAAGGATTATCTGCCATAGGCATAGTATAGTGACCCATGAGGTTCAGTATGGCAACCTCTTTACCTAGAAGTGTTGTTTGATATACACCTTTACCTGGTGTAGCTCTAGGGTAATTCATAGGACGGATGAGAGGATAGGTATTGAAGAGATTAAGTATCTCTTTTTTGTCGAAGCTGTGGTTACCGCCGGTCATCATGTCGATGCCGTACCCCAGTAACTCTTTACAATTTTTTTCAGTGAGTCCAAAACCGTGGCTTGCATTTTCATAGTTAGCTATCGTATAATCTATGAAATATTCTTGCTTCAGACGAGTAAGATGACGTTTTATCATTAAACGCCCTGGTTTACCTACCACATCACCGATAAACCCTATTTTCAAATTTATACCTACTTGTTGATTGCTTTACCGGCAAACGGAAGCAAAGCACTCGCCCAAGTCAGTCCACCACCAAAGGTATCAAGAAGCATAAGTTCACCCGTTTGAAGTCTGCCCGACTCATAAATATCATTGAGTGCCATAGGGATAGAAGCTGCTGAAGTGTTTCCGTATTTACCTACAGTAAGTACCACTTGGTCTTCTCTCATCTTTAGCGCATCACCCACCGCTTTGATAATACGGTAATTCGCTTGATGAGGAATAAAGTGAGGAATATCTTCTGAATTAATGTTATTTTTTTGCAAGATCTCTTTCACATCTTTAGTCAGTGTCTTCACTGCAAGTTTAAAGGTTTCATTACCTTTCATCTGCACAAAGTTAAGCCCCTCATCGATAACCCTTTGACTTACCGGATAGATAGCACCTGGTGCCGGTGTAACCAGAAAGTCTGCATAAGCGCCATCAGCACTTGCATGCAAGTCAACAAAACCTTCTTCTTTTTTATCCGTAGCAGATATCACTGCTGCACCTGCTCCGTCACCAAAGAGGATACAGGTACTTCTATCGGTATAGTCAACAATTGAAGAGAACTTTTCAGCACCTATGATCAATACATTCTTTTTCATTCCAGACTCAATAAAGGCTTTTGCAATGGAGAGAAGATAGACAAATCCGCTACAAGCTGCTGAAATATCAAAGGCCTGTACGTCACTGATACCTAATTTATTTGATATTACACATGCGGTTGAAGGCATATTAAAATAATCTGGTGTCACTGTTGCACAAATTACCAGATCGATCTCCTCTTTGGATATCTCTGATCGACGAATAGCAAGCTCGGCAGCTTTGGCACCCATATCACTGGTATGTTCATCATCTGCAGCAATACGTCTCTCTTTGATTCCTGTTCGTTTGACGATCCACTCATCGGTCGTATCAACCATCTTTTCAAGATCTGCATTACTTAAAATCTTTTCAGGTATATACGCACCTATAGATCTAAATGAAGCATATACTGGTTTAGTTTGTGACATAGTTATCCTTAAGCCAAAAATTATGAGGTATATTTTACCATAATTTTATAATGAGAGGTCTAAAAAGTGGGGAGAAGTCATAAATTGACAGGGTCCAGCCCCAGTCAATTATTTATTGTCTGAGAGTAGTTCTTCTATAACGCTATTTACATCAGATTGTGTATAGTGAATCGCTTGGAAGATAGCATTTTTTATTGCTTTGGGACTTGAGGCTCCGTGGCTGATAATAGCACAACCATTTATACCAAGAAGCGGCGCTCCGCCATATTCATCTTTATCCACTTGTTTTTTCATATTTACAAACACTTTTTTTCTCATCATAAATGCACCGATCTTTGCAGGTAACGATTTTCGAATATATTGTTTCATCAGATCAAAAACCGTTGTAACAACACCTTCGCTTGTTTTAAGCAAGATATTACCTGTAAATCCATCACATACTACAACATTGACCGTACCATTAAAGATATCTTTTCCTTCAACGTTCCCAACAAAACCATCAAGCTCTTTTAAAAGTCCAAAAGCCTCTTTTGTCAATGCATTGCCTTTACTATCTTCAGAGCCGTTAGACAAAAGTCCTACACGAGGCGATCTTACATTTAAGACTTTCAGCACATAGGCTTCACCCATTGCACCAAATTCATAAAGGTTTTGGGGTGTACAGTCTGTCACAGCCCCTACATCAAGAACCAAGGTTTTTGTTTCTGTAATACTTGGCATAAGTGTAGCGAGTGCCGGTTTTGAGATATGAGGAAGTCTTCCTATACGAAGGGTTGCCAACGTCATTGTAGCACCACTATGCCCTGCAGAGAGTACAGCATCAGCTTCTTTATTACGTACAAGTTCAACTGCTTTATAGATAGATGAGTCTTTACGTTTCAGTGCATTCGTTGCCTGATCACTCATAGAGATAATATCTGATGATTCTACGATTTGAACTTTGTCAATGTAATACTGGGGAAGTAGAGAGAGTATTTCGGTTTTATCGCCTACTAAAATAGGGAGAAATTTTTTACTTTCAAGTGCTTGAACCACACCTTCAATAATGGGTTCAGGACCAAAGTCCCCGCCCATAGCGTCAATCGCGATCTTGATCATGGATTATGCTTTAGTTGTTTTGTACTCACCAGTAGTCATGTTCATGTGGTGAGGCATTCTCCATGTTCCATCAGCATCTTTTACCGGCATTGGTAATGTCAACTTGTAGTGTGTTCTTCTTTTCGCTGCTCTTGTGTGACTCACACGTCTTTTAGGTACTGCCATAATAATTCCTTTTGTTTAATATTCTACTTCAAAATCCTCATCATTATCACTGCATGCATCGCAGTAATGATAAGCACTTTTAAGTATATTGATCTCGCTCTGTAGTATGTACGAAATATCTATTTCGCCATCTAAAAACTCAATTATATCCAAATCATCTTTATCTTCAGATACTTGGTCGCTTAGTTTAAGTCGCAGTTTACTGTCCAGGTCATAGTCAAATGTGTCTCCACATCTGTCACATGACAACTCAACACTACCACTCATTTGTGCGTCTAAAGTTACTTGATGATAACCACTCTTCTGTAAAGTTCCTTCCAGTAAAGCATCTTCCAAATCTAGTTTGAAAGGTTTAGCCGTAGAACCTATTTTATCAAATACCATTTTCATAAGGAACTCCCTTAGATAAGGTCTTTAGTTGATCTCTCTTTGTGCAAAAAAGAAGTTAATTTCAATCTCTGCATTTTCAACAGAATCACTTCCATGAACTGCATTTGCATCTATGCTGTCTGCAAAGTCAGCTCTGATAGTACCAGCTTCAGCTTCTTTAGGATTCGTTGCACCCATAAGATCTCTATTTTTAGCCATTGCATTTTCACCTTCAAGTACTGTTACAACAACAGGACCAGAGATCATGAAATCTACAAGATCTCTAAAGAAAGGTCTTTCAGCGTGAATAGCGTAAAATGCTTCAGCATCTACACGAGAGAGTCTGATTTTTTTAGTTGCTGCAATTCTAAGGTTTGCTGCTTCAAACCTTGCAAGAATTTGTCCTACAACGTTTTTAGCTACTGCATCTGGTTTGATGATTGATAATGTTTGTTCCATACTTATATTCCTAAGCGATAATTTACTTCATGCATGAAGTATTCGGGCGGCATTATACTGAAAAATATATTAAAGATTTATTAAAAAATATGGATAGATAGAATAAGAAAGATTTGTCAGGCAAGAGCCTGACAAAGAAGGGATTAATCTTCGATTACAGGTTCGCCTTTTGCGCCTCTGCTCTCAAGAGCTGGCATGCCCTCAACTACGTCGTCCCATACGATACAACCCTCAGTTGGACATGCTTCAGCACAAGCTGGTACATCATGGTGATCTACACACTCAACACATTTATCTGCATATACGTAATAAATCTCTTCACCTGTTGGGTTATCATCCTCATCTACGATTGCTTCTACTGGACATTCGTCAATACATGCCGCACAGTTGATACAAGTATCATTAATTAAAACTGCCATTTTTTCTCCTTAAATTGAATATGCTCAAACTATATCAAAAGATTTTTAAGAAATACTTTAATATTTTGATAAATCAGGTAAATAGTGTAAAACAAAGCAATTCCCTACATAGTAGAGATTTGCTAGTTGATAATGACTCTTTTTATTGAACCTCTATTTATAGAACTAAAGTCCTAAAAATTGTTTAATATCATCTACTCTAACTGTCTGTTCCCATGTAAAATCTTTATCTTCTCTACCAAAGTGTCCATAGGCTGCAGTTTTACGATAAATTGGTCTAAGCAGATCCAACTCTTCCATAATACCTTTAGGCGTAAGATCGAACAACGCTTCCACACATGCCGTAATCTTCTTTTCTTCTACTGTTGCTGTATCATGTGTATCTACATAGATAGAAACCGGCTTAGCTACACCAATAGCATATGCTATTTGCAGTGTTGCTTTATTACATACACCTGCTGCTACAAGGTTTTTAGCTACATATCTCGCAGCATAGGCAGCAGAACGGTCTACTTTTGTAGGATCTTTACCTGAAAATGCTCCACCACCATGCGGACATGAACCGCCATAGGTATCTACGATGATCTTACGTCCCGTAAGTCCGGCATCCCCTTGAGGACCACCGATAACAAAACGTCCTGTAGGATTGATATGATACTTAATGTCATCACTCATCAACTCAGCCGGGATAACCGCTTTGATCACCTCTTCAAGTACCGCTTTTTGTACCTGCTCAAGTGTCACTTCCGGATGGTGTTGTGTTGAGACAACAATGGTATCTATAGCAACCGGTTTACCATCTACATATTTGACAGATACCTGTGCTTTACCATCTGGGCGTAGAAACGGGACAGTACCATTTTTACGTACCTCTGCAAGTTTTGCAGTGATCTTATGTGCCAAAGAGATAGGCAGAGGCATCAACTCTTTAGTCTCATTACATGCATAACCGAACATAAGTCCCTGATCACCTGCACCGATCTCACCACACTCTTTATCAACCCCTTGGTTGATATCTGGACTCTGTTCACCTACACCATTGAGTACACCTGCTGATCTATAGTCAAAACCATAGCTTGCATCTGTGTAACCTATCTCTCTTACCACCTCTCTTGCAATCTCTTGCATCGGTGCATATGTGTGTGTTTTTAGTTCTCCTGCAATAACACAAAAACCATTACTCAATAACGTCTCACAAGCTACTCTAGCTTGTGGATCTCGTTCGATAATATAATCTAATATCGCATCAGAGATCTGATCAGCCATTTTATCTGGGTGACCCTCGGTTACCGATTCACTTGTAAAAATGTATTCGTTAGCCATTTTTTAATTCCTTGAAAATATTTGTTCACTGTCACTGAACTTAATAAAAACATAAAACTATCTCTTTATTAAATTCAATTTGTAGGGGGTCAACCTATGTGTTGACCCAAATGCATTATCCCATAAATTAAGGGTAGACACATAGGTCTACCCCTACGATATTCGTTTTGCCAACTGCTCTGGCAATATCCCTAAACTCTCTTCCACCAACTTCGTATTACCATGCGTAATAAACGCGTCATTATACTCAAACGTAGTTAATGAAATATCTTTTATCTTCTTTTGGCTTAAAAGTTCAAGTATGGCAGAACCTACACCCCCTTGTGCTGCAGAGTCTGAAAAGACAAACCATTTTTTATAGTCACTGCTTAATCTGACAAGCATCTCTTCATCCAGGGGTTTGACAAAACGTAGATCTAAAACAGCTACTTTTTTATCTAATAGTTTTGCTGTCTGCTCTGCTCGTCCTACACCATTTCCATATCCAATAAAGAGAATCTCTTCTCCTTCTTGAAGTAAAACAGATTTTCCTAATTCATAAGCAGGACTTTCACGATCTTCAGAACTAAAAGCACCTCTAGGGTATCTAAAAGCACAAGGGTGATCGTACTCTTTAGCAAATGCCATGGCAAGTTTCATCGTTGTTTCATTATACGGTGCAAGAAGAGTCATATTGGGGATAGCTCGTAGAAATGAGATATCAAAAGCACCTTGATGCGTTTCACCATCTTCACCTACGATCCCTGCCCTGTCTATGGCAAATGCCACACCCAGATCCATCAAAGCAATATCGTGGATCACTTGATCATATCCTCTTTGTAAGAAAGTAGAGTAGATCGTACAAAATGGCTTAAATCCCTCTTTGGCTAAAGGTCCCATAGAAGTGACTGCATGCTGTTCCGCGATAGCAACATCCCAAAAACGTTCAGGATACTTTTCCATTACAGCAGTCATTCCTGTTCCACTTGGCATTGCCGCAGTTACACCTACAACTTTTTCATCTTCATCTGCCAACTCCACCAAAGTATCAGAAAAAATAGCTGTTGCAGCTTTAGCACCATTTTTTTTAGGAACCTCACCCGTTTTCAAATCAAAAGCACTCACACCATGCCAATGTTCTTTAGTTCCCTCAGCGATCTCATACCCTTTACCTTTAGTAGTTTGTGCATGAATAATGACCGGTTTACCCAACTCTTTTGCTACTTCCATTGTTTCAATAAGTGACTCTATATCATGTCCATCTACAGGACCTATATATTCTATACCCATCTCTTCAAATAAAATACCTGGGGTGATAAGCTTAAATGATTCTTCAAACCTTTTTGCCATATAGGTTGCACCATCCGGAAAATGCTCAAGTACTTTTTCCACTTTACCTTTGAACTTCTGATAAAAAGAGCCTGCCATAGTCTGAGAAAGCAGCTTAGAGATAGCACCTATCGGTTTAGCGATACTCATTTCATTATCATTAAGTATAATGATCACTGGGTATTTTCTATCACCTAGTTCATTCATCGCCTCATACACCATCCCTGCACTCATGCTTCCATCACCGATGAAAGCTACGGGAACCCTATCTTCACCTTTAAGCGCAATGGCTTTAGCAGCACCTACTGCCAGCGAAATAGATGTAGAACTATGCCCTGCGACATAGTAATCATACTTGGATTCACTTGGCTTTGTATAACCACAGATCCCATCAAACTGACGCAAGGTATCAAAGCTGTCCCAGCGGTCTGTAAGTAGTTTATGTGCATAAGCTTGATGACTGACATCAAAGATAAAAGGATCTTTTTGGACATCAAACACTTTATGCATCGCTACGATAAGATCTGTCGCTCCCATAGTTGAACTCAAGTGTCCACCATTTTGACTTACAGTATCCAAAATCTTTTGTCTGATATCTTCTGCTAAGGTATTGAGCTCTTCTATAGTATGTGATCGTACATTTATCATTTTGCTTATCTCTTTTTCATATATGCGTTTATAAGTTTTTTTGTAAAAGCGATATGTTCGTCATCATACGCTAGACCTAACTCTTTTGCAAGTGATTTTAACTCTTTTTTACTCACAGGTTCAGAGGCTATAGTCTCTGTATCATTTGCAGTAAAATCCTGTAAAACAAAAGGTGTCACTTCTACTTCACTCGCTTTTACCACTTCTACTCTTTTCAAGCAATAACCTCTTTAAAGTATTTAAAAAAGATGTCATTTTGTTTTTGTGTTCCAATGGTAATACGCACTGCATTCATCCCGTAAGAAGCCAAATTGCGAATGATCACACCTCTTTGAAGGAGTGCATCTGAAATCTTTGTTGAATCTAATCTCTCATCAAACAGATAAGTAATAAAATTGGTATAACTGTCAATATACTCTAAACTATTTTCATCTGCAAAAGTTTCATAACGTTTGATCTGGTCTTGGTGGAGCGCAATGGACTCTTCCACAAAACTTCCATCTTTGCATGCTTCTATGGCTACTGCCAAAGAGAGTGTAGAGATATTAAACGGAGGTCTCATCTTAGTAAGTTCCTCGATAAGTTCTGCTTGTGCGATTCCATACCCTACCCGCATGCCACCTAAACCGTGTGCTTTGGAAAATGTACCCAGATAGATCACATTTTCATAATCTAGCAGATCTTTTGGTGTGATGGCATACTTTGCATCTTTTGCAGCAGCATACTCCATATAGGCACCATCCACAACAATGATCGCATCTTTATGCATTGCTTTGATCATAGCCAGAACTTCTTCTTTACTTGTAGCATCACCTGTAGGATTGTTCGGTGTACAAATATAGACGATCTTTGGTTTACGCATATGAAACGCTTCCATGAACTCATCATACTTATGTTCATAACTGGCTGTACGAAGCACTTTCGCACCCATCTGTTTCGCATAAATTTCATACATAGCAAATGTCACTGCAGACATAAGTACGGAAGAGTCTTCATCCAACACTGCACGTGAAATAAATTCAATTACCTGATCAGACCCTGCACCGATGATGATGTTCTTATCTGTTACATCGAACTTGCTACTCAACGCGGCTTTGAGTTCAAACATGCTATCATCAGGATAAAGATGAGCAATATCAGCATTAGATCTGATCACTTTGGCTATAGCAGGATTTGTACCTATGGGATTTTCATTTGAAGCAAGTTTCACCACATCGTCAGAAGCAATTCCAAACTCACGCACTACAAGCTCTATAGGTTTCCCTGCTTCATACGTTTTTATATTTTTGAGTACTTTATTAAATCTTACCATTTATTTCTCCTTCAAAAGAAGCAAAGCTCCTTTTAAATTCCTCTCACTTTTGGATAAAGTCTTATACAGGAAATCACTAAATGATTTCTCGTAAAAGCTACGCCTTTGGCGAGAGTTATCATATATTTTTTATTTATTTTAAATGTCATCAGTCTCTTTCACATACGAGCCCAATACTTTTATCTCATCTTGATGTTTTTCTAGAATAGTTCGAATCGCTGCATCATCTTTATGACCGTTAAACTCTAAAAAGAAAATAGACTTGCCATCTACGATATGTGATTTTATTTTGGTTAAATTCACATTTGCTTTTTCAAAATCATTCAGAAAATCTACCAAAGAACCCGGTTCATTTGAGAGTCTTGCAAGTATCGATGTCTTATCGGCACCTGAAGGCTGATTTTCAAAATTAGAGATGATGAAAAAGCGTGTTTTATTGTTGGTGTCATCTTCTACATTTTCAAAACGGATCGGAAGATTGTTTATCTTTGCTGCTACAGAAGGACAAAGTGCTGCTGCATCTTCATCTTGCCTTGCCAATTTTGCTGCCTTGGCTGTAGATTCAACAGGGATATGTTCTATATCATCCAATCCCAGGTCCTGTAAAAATTTCCTACACTGCCCAAAAGCAATATCTCTGGAATAGATTTTCTTTAATGTTTTGATATCTTCGTTGACCGTAGCGAATGCAAGATGTACATCTACCACTACTTCAGCAATGATCTTAAGGTCATATTCATCCAAACAATTAATCGTATCTGTCACGATACCGTTTGAGCTGTTCTCTATAGGAATGACGCCAAATTTTGCTGTACCTTTCTCAACTTCTCTAAAAATACCAGGAATAGAGCCGATAGGCAGATAAGCACTCAATGCACCAAATTTACTCTCTGCTGCCTGATGGGTAAAGCTGGCTTCCGGTCCAAGATACGCTACTGCCTCAGGAAGTTCAAGGTTTCTGGCCACGGCGAACATCTCCAGAAAAAGTGCCTCTATGGCAGAATCTGTCAACTTACCATTATTTTGACTTTTTAGACGATTTAAGATAGCTTGTTCACGTTCAGGACGGTAGATGGGTGCACCCGTAGTGTTTTTTACTTCACCTACCTGATGCACCAACTCCATACGCTCATTATAGAGTTTTAAGAGTGTATCATCGATGTTGTCTATTTTGTTTCTTAGATCATCCAGTGTCATATTCTCACCTTTACTTTTCTAAATACTCAAGTTCTAAACGTACTTGATCTTCATAGGTCTCACGCTTACGAATAAGTCTGTCTTCTCCGCCTTGCAGTGCAACCTCTGCACTTTTAGCACGTGTATTATAGTTACTTGCCATTGTGAACCCATATGCACCTGCAGAATGTATCACAATAAGATCATTGTGCTCTAATGGAGGCAATGGTACATTTTTGCCAAAGAAGTCACCACTCTCACAGACTGGTCCTACCACATCTGCCACACTCTTTTCACCCTCTACCATAACAGCTTCTATCTTATGATAGGCATTATAAAGACTTGGTCTTAAAAGGTCATTCATCGCACCATCTACGATGACAAAACGTTTACCGTCATTGACTTTTTCATACAATACTTTAGTAAAGAATGCTCCTGCATTAGCCACCATGTAACGGCCCGGTTCACATAGCAGTGTGACATCAAGCCCTTTAGTCGCTTCGAAAATAGCTTGTGTATATGCTTCTGCTGAAATAGTCACTTCATCATCATATACTACACCGATCCCGCCACCGACATCAAAAAACTTGATATCTATTTTGATCGCTTTGAGTGAACATACCAGATCGGCTACGATACCACAAGCTTCACGTATAGGTGCAAGCTTAGTTAACTGTGAACCAATGTGAAAGTGGATCCCTACAGGGTTCAGGAATTCTGACTTATTTGCATAAATATACATACGTTTAGCCATATCTATCTCAACACCAAACTTGTTTTCATGCAGTCCTGTTGAGATATAAGGATGTGTTTGCGGATCGATATTTGGATTTACACGGATGGAGATACGTGCCTCTTTGCCTAATTCTTTAGCCATCATCTCCACACGCTTCATCTCTGCTTCACTCTCTAAGTTAAGCAGTAAAATATCATATTCCAGTGCTGCACGTATCTCATCATCACGTTTACCTACACCAGAAAATATGATCTTATATCTGTCCACGCCTGCACTCAAAGCCCTTTGTATTTCACCGATACTCACACAGTCAGCACCTGCACCAAGCTTTGCAAGATGTGCAATGACAGAGAGGTTCGAGTTTGCTTTTACAGCATAATTGATGATAGACTTTTTTCCGGCAAAGGCATCTTTAAGTGTGGTATATCTATTTTCAATATAATCAAAATCATAAATATACAATGGCGTACCATATTTGTTTGCCAATGCTTTATAATCAATATTCATTTATACTATCCTGGTTCTATTTTAGGGTGATTTTATCTAAAAATTGATTAGAGGAACCCTTTGCACCACTCTTAAAAGTTAACCTAAATTCGTAAAGAGAAAATTTTACAGCTCGGTAATAATACTTTTTTCTATTTGCTGATTTGGAGCAAAGCTGAAGAGTTGTTTTGTTATAATTTTTACAGATCTATTCAGAAAATTAAACATTACATTTTAATTATTTTAAAGTCCTGATTCGGCTATAGGTGAAAATTTTATTTTTGTCAACAGTAACAAGTCTATTGATAATGTTTCAAAATATTTTCAATATTCAAGATTTATCAAAAGTATTCAAATTAAGATACACAAAGACTATTTCTTAAACTATCATCTATATGCACTAACACATTTTAAAGGGTACTAATGCCAAGACTTAATCTAACATTTTTTTTTATTTTTACAGTAGTCGGAATTATTTTTCTTCTATTTCCACAGATAGATATTATAGTATCTTCACTTTTTTATCATAATGGTTTTGATAAATATTATTTACCTTATATAATTATCTACAAAGGTGTTGGGATAGTCGCTGGCTTAAGTTTCCTTATACTAGTTGTTTTATTTATACTTTCCTTTCTAGGAAAGTACTATAGAGATTTAACAAGAAAAAAACTACTCTTTTTACTTTTAGCGATAATATTAGGACCTGGACTCATGGTAAATACTATCCTTAAAGATAACTGGGGAAGAGCAAGACCTAACAAGATTATACAGTTTGGAGGAGAGGCAACACATAGTCCTCCTCTTATCATCTCAAAAGAGTGCAATAAAAACTGCTCCTTTGTTTGTGGCCATGCATCAGCCGGGTTTGTGATTGTTGCACTGGCATTTCTTTTTAAACGAAGAGAAAAGGAGATTTTTATCACTTCACTTTTTGCTGGTTTTTTCATAGGTTTAGTTAGAGTTGCGCAAGGTGGACATTTTTTGAGTGATGTCATCTTTTCTTTTTTCTTTACCTATCTTACTATTAGGCTGCTTTACTACTTTATGTTCAGGAACAGCGACGAAAGTATTATCTTATAAGATAGGACATAAGTGATTTTAGGATAAAATAAGTCTAATATATTTCGAGGAATACATATGCAACTATCTGTAGTCATCCCTATGATGAATGAAGAAGAAAACATCAAACCACTTTTTAAAGCCATAAAAAATGCACTTAATGGAAAGTTTAATTATGAACTTATCTTAGTAGATGACGGTTCAACCGACAATACTGTCTCTCTTATGAAAGAGTTGTCAGATGAACACACCAAAATTATTATCTTTAACCGAAATTATGGACAATCTTCTGCTATGGGGGCAGGTATTGAGTATGCGCACGGTGAATTAATTGTGACACTCGATGGAGATTTGCAAAATGATCCAAGTGATATCCCCATGATGGTTGAAAAGCTGGAAAAAGAAAACTGGGATGTAGTTGCAGGAAGAAGAGCCAATCGTCAAGATGGCATGATATTGAGAAAAATTCCAAGTATTATAGCAAATGCACTGATTAGAAAATTAACTGGTGTTTACCTTAGAGATTATGGTTGTACTCTTAAGGTATTTAGAAAGAATGTCGCAAAAAATCTTGGGCTTTATGGCGAACTTCATAGGTTCATCCCTGTACTGGCAAAACTCTATGGGGCGAACATTACAGAAGTAGATGTCAAGCATCATGCCCGCATACATGGTACATCAAAATACGGCATAGGTCGCACTACAAAAGTCTTCTCAGACCTTATGCTTATGGTATTTTTCCAAAAATATGGAGTCAAGCCTATGCATCTATTTGGTACTATGGGCTTAATTTCATTCTCCATAGGTTTCATCATAGAGTTTTACTTGCTCATACTTAAGCTCCTGGGTGAAGACATCGGTACACGACCACTTTTTATGATAGGTATTGTCATGCTATTGGGAGGCATACAACTTATCACTACAGGGTTTATTGCTGAAATAATGATGAGAACTTACTATGAATCTCAAAATAAAAAACCTTTTGTCATCAAAGAGATATTTGAAGGCAAACAGTAAGTCTATGTAGCTGTAGTATAACTTTATGCATAAAAAAACACTCGTTGTTTCAATAAAAATCTTTCTGACTTCTGTAGCTATCTATCTTGTCTACCACAAGATGGATTTTACAAAAACAAAAGAGATCTTCGACTCAATAAACTATTTTTGGCTCAGTTTGGCATTTATTTTATTTACACTCTCTAGAGTTGTAGGTGCAGTAAGACTTAACCTCTACTTCTCTCAAATCGGACTTCAACTTTCTCAGATACTTAGCCTTAAACTCTATTATTTGGGTATGTTCTACAATCTTTTTTTACCTGGAGGTATCGGAGGAGATGGCTACAAAATATTCTTTTTACACAAACACTATCAGACAAAAAGATTTCAACTTTTAAAAGCAACTCTCTTAGATAGAATAAGTGGTCTTTTCGCTTTACTATTTTTGGTATGCATATTCTTATCTGCTAGTTCTTTCATGGAGATATTGCACATAAAACCACTCTGGTGTCTCATTGCTGCTGTATGTGTAATACCCACTTCATATCTATTTGCTTCTGTAACATTTAAAACATTTATACCTATTTTTTCTACAAGCACACTATACGCACTCATATTACAAGCTCTACAGGGACTCACTGCACTGTTTATACTCTACGCTTTTGCAGAAAGTTCTCAAATAAGTAATTATCTTACTATCTTTTTTATCTCTTCTGTGGTTGCGGTGCTTCCTATAAGCATAGGTGGTATCGGTGCCAGAGAGCTTACATTTATTTACCTGCTTGAATTCTTACAGCAAGACTATAGTGTGGGGGTTGCGCTCTCTGTAATGTTTTTTATCTTTACTTTTATCTCAAGTTTATGGGGCGTACTTTACATGCACATAAGGCCCTAATTTATGTTTTCATCAATAATGTAAACATAAATAGCATATACCCACAAAAGAACAACAGGTAAGACAGAAGAAAACTCAGGTACAATGACACCATTTGAACCCATCTGATTTAAGCCAAATAGAATACCCCAGATCATAAAGGTTGCTCCCAATGAAAGCGCTATCACAGATCCTAAGTTCATCATTCTGGCATGAAAAGGCAACTTAAAAAAGAGAATAAGCAAGAGGGCGATAGCAAAGAGTGGGACGACTATTTTATTGTATAAAGCTGCTCGAATTTTATCTGAATTCAAATTTTGTTTGTTAAGAAGTTTCCATGTGTTAAATGCATCTATGATATTAAGTGCTTTACCCTCATAAAGTGATTCGATGATCTTAGGCTTATACCCTTGAAGTGTTTTGATACTCTCTTTGTGCTCTATGGTATATTTTTCTAATTCACCCTCTTTGTTATAGACATGTGTTTTAAGTATGGCATTTTGTGCGTCCCATTCATTGCCATCAAATATTGCAATGGGGGCATGAATAGTGTAACGTACCTGATAGCCTTCAACTTTAAAAATAGTGATATCTTCTATCTTTTTTTCTACCGGGTCAAGGTTTTTGATATAGACGAAAGTATCATTATATTTAAAGAAAAGGTCGTTGACATCATAAGCATGTAGTTCATTTTTAAGTAAAACTACTGCCTTATCTTTAGCATAAGAGAACTCGGTTGTGTGCAAAAAAGTAAAGATAGCATAGGTGACAGATGCCACTGCCAACAAGGGGACAAAGAGCCTCTTTTTATTATATCCAAAAGCATGCAGTGCACCCATGGTATTATTTTTCACGAGAGAAAGTTTTGTCATGATCACAGCAAATACGATGCTTAAAGGATAAAGTAATCCCAGTGCCTCTTGCCACATATAAAAGATATAGAGTATTTGGTAATTACTTGAAACATCAAGTTTTTGTATATGTTGAAAATACTCGATCACTGCAAAAGCAAAAGAGAGACCAAATAAAATGGCTAACAGATTTTTAATATAAAGTTTTGATAGATACCTAAAATGTAATGAGGGAGACAGAAGACTCATACATTCAATCCTTCTATAGATTTTAAACTATATTTTGACTTAACTTCATTTAACTCTTCGCTTACCAGTAATTTACAAGCTTCAGCTACATGTACAATCAGTTTATCCAGTGCTTTAGCCTCATCATCGGAAAAATTATGTAGAACATAATCAGATACTTGTGATTTATGTTCCGGTTTTCCTACACCTACTCTTACACGCAGGTACTCTTTAGTAATGTATGCATCAATAGATTTAAGTCCATTATGTCCACCATGGCCACCACCCTTTTTAAAACGCACTGCTCCAAATGGAAGGTCGATATCATCATGAATTACAATGACCTCATTGAGTTCGACTTTGTAAAAATGTTTGACTGCTTGCAGACTTTTACCGGAAAGGTTCATAAATGTTGTGGGTTTTAAAAAAAGTGAGTTGGAAGCGCGATTCAGCTTACCTTGAAAAGAAGTTTTGGAAATATCTCGGGCAGAAGAGTCATCAACAAGTTTGTCGATGACCCTGAAGCCAATATTGTGTCGTGTATTTTCGTACTGTGATCCCGGGTTACCTAGACCTACGAAAAGTGTCATAACTTTTTATTTAGCTTTAATTACACCACAGATAGCAACATTTTCTCTATCCATCATCTTACAGTTTGCAGGTACTTCAACATCTCTGACAAGGATAGACTGATCTCTGTCAAGTGGTTCAACATCAAGATCAAAGTTTGCAGGCATATCTTCGATAGTCCCTCTTAGTTTTAATCTTTTTTTAGACATAACAAGTACACCTTTGTTTTTAAGACCTACTGGAGTTCCGTGAGTTGTTACAGGTACAAGGAAGTTTGTTACTTGACCTGGAACTGCTACTCTTAGATCTACGTGAGTTACATCACCATTTACCGGGTGCAGTTGATACTCTTGGATAAATACATTGATCTCTTTATCACCAACTTTAACTGGGAATGCAAGTGTCTCTTTATTTCTTATAGTTCTTACAAATTCACCACGTTTAAATGCAGCATTGATATTTTCAACACCATGTGCATAAATATTAGCGATTAGATAACCATCTCTTTTAAGCTGTTTTGCATTACGCTTACCGATACTCTCTCTAACGATACCTTCTAACATATTTTGTCCTTAAATTTAAAATAGGAACGGATTATATCGAAAAAAGTTTAAATTATTCTTGCCTGCATGGCTACGCTTCGCTCCGACCACTCCGGTTCCGTCGATACTATCGTGAAACTATTCACGATAGCTTAACTCTCCTCATCCTTAAACTCAAAGACATCTACTTCTTTATCCGCAATGTTTTCATCTACTAGAGCACCTTTTCCGACACCTTGCATTTTGAGTTTCATATCTGCTGGGTTTGTTGCATACTCCAATGCTGTTTTCTCCGTGATCTCTCCTCTACGTAAAATATCTAGAAGTGCCTGATCAAAAGTTTGTGTACCGTAGATCTCTTTACCCTCAAAAAGTGCATCAGGGATCTCTACATCGCGGTTCTCTGCTATAAGTTGTTCGATTCTGGCTGTCTTTTTAAGTACCTCTATTCCCGCAACTCTTCCACCTTTTTTTGTAGGAATGAGTCTTTGTGAGATGACCCCTTCAAGTACAGAAGCTAAAGACATACGAATACGGTTTTGCTCCTCATTTCCAAACATACCAACGATCCTGTCGATCGTCTCTTTTGCATCCAATGTATGCAGAGTTGAAAATACAAGGTGACCTGTGTTTGCGGCATGAAGCGCGATGTCAATCGTCTCCAAATCCCTCATCTCCCCAACCAGGATAATATCAGGATCTTCCCTCAAGGCTGCTCTAAGTGCATCTGAAAAGGAGTGTGCATCCTGTCCTATACCTCTTTGGTTAACCAAACATCCTCTGTCTTTATGAACAAACTCAATAGGATCTTCTACTGTAATAATATGTTTTTTCTGCTCTCTGTTTATCTTGTCTATCATAGCAGCCAAGGTGGTAGATTTACCAGAACCTGTAACACCGGTAACAAGAACAAGCCCCCGTTGTATATCGGTGAAAGTTTTAATCACTTCTGGGAGGTTAAGCTCGTCAAGTGTTAAGATCTTCACGGGAATGATACGGAAAACAGCACTCAAGCCATCCATCTGGTAAAAGAAATTCACACGAAATCGGTTTTCTTCACCTAATACATAAGAAAAATCCAGGTTTCGATCATTGATAAGTTTTTCATACTGGTCTTTGGTGGTGATCTCACGTGCGAGCTTATCGACCATCTCTGCACTCAATGCATCTTTTCCAAGTACCTTCAATACACCATGAATACGTACTCTTACTTGAGAACCTGATTTAATGTGAAGGTCAGACCCTTCATTACTGATCATAGTTCGTAGATAAAGTTTGAGTTTCTCTTCCATGTCACTTCCTTTTTGCTAGGTTTTATTTATTTAATAGATTCAAGACTCTCTAACATCTCTTTAAATGCTTGTTCAAATGCTTTCAATCCATCTTTGAGTAAAGAGGCATATATCTCATCCATATTAAAGCCACTATCGGCCAGTTTTGTAAAATAGCCATTGATCTCACTCTCTTCTATAGGTAACTTTTGTGATAATCCTTTACTTTTAACAAAAGATTCTATGGTAGCCAAAGGGGCAGTATTGACAGAGCGTGATGCTAAGAGTTCTCTCATATAATAATCTGCTGCCAACTCATCACCTTTGACCCCTGTACTTGCAAAAAGTGTACGTATGCTTGGTGTATGATTTTTTTCGATAAGATTATAGATCTTGGCAGCATTGTAAATACCTGTTCTAGATACATCTATACCTTCTTGTGCCAGGTCTGTATCAAGTAATCTGTCAAAACGACTCACAAAGACAGAGATGACCGCATCTACCCTTCCACCACCATCTGCTTCAAAACTATCTAACCCTTTTGTCATCGCTTTAAGACATTTTTGTGCTTGCTTAGGAGAAAAAATAAGTGTTGCATTTACAGAGATACCTGTATCTAATAGTTCTGTCATCGCGGCATACCCAGCTTCAGTTGCAGGTACTTTTATCATCACATTAGGCTCTCCTATCGCAGCAAAGAGTCTTTTCCCCTCTGCTATGGTACCTTCTGTGTCATTAGAAAGAAAAGGGTCAACTTCTATAGAGATATAGCCATCATTTCCCTCAGAATAAGAGGATCTTAATGCTTGTGCAGCTGTACGTATATCCTCGATAGCCAAGGCTTCATACTTCTCTTTGGCACTCTTCCCTGCCAAACTTTCCAACTGCTCTTTGTATGCAGGGGAAGTAGTGATCGCTGAAGCAAAGATAGCCGGGTTGCTTGTTGCCCCATTAATAGTGCCATTTTCGATCAGTTTCGAAAACTCATTTTTAAGATAATCTCTCTCTACAAAATCCAACCATAAAGAGAATCCTATATCTCTATTTATCATGACCATACTCCCAATTAAAATGCTGCCATGAACCCAAATCACTAGGCTTTTCAAGAGTCTTTTCAAGTGCATCAAGAAAAATATCTCGATCCACCGCCTCAGCCCCCAACCCTATCATGTGTTCTGTTTTCATCTGGCAATCTATAAAATCATAACCTCTCAAGCCTAAAACATCACTTAGTGCTTTAAAGGCTACCTTTGAGGCATCAGCTACCAAAGAGAACATCGACTCACCAAAAAAAGCTTTTCCCATTGCGATACCATACAGCCCACCTACAAGTTTCCCCTCTTTATAGACTTCCACACTATGGGCAAACCCCTCTTCGTGAAGCTCTATAAAAGCTTCTTGTATCTCTCCCACTATCCATGTATGATCCTGCCCGTCTCTAGGAACCATCGCACAATGTTTAATGACATTTGAAAATTCTTTATCAAAAGTAACCGTAAACTTACCGCTACGTAATACCCTACGAAAAGATTTACGCACATGAAATTTATCAGGATAGAGTAAAAGTCGTGGGTTGGGTGACCACCAGAGTATAGGATCACCAGGATTGTACCAAGGAAAAATACCTTGACGGTAAGCAGCACGCAGTCTAGGAGAACAAAGATCACCACCATAAGCCAGAAGTCCTTCATCTGAAGCATTTCTAGGGTTTGGAAATATATATGAGTAACTACTCAGTGGAGGAATAAGATACTCCTCCTCATCGAACATGGAAGCCAATTATTTACCCCTTCTTCCTGAAGATAAGCAAATCTCATCTTCAATTACCCATAAGAAATGCCCTGGGGGTACCCGCATTAAATCTTCGTTCTTGACGAGAAAGTTCAATTTAACTTTTAAAATCAAACTGCAACTTTTCATTTTTATAATCTACTTTGACGGAACCACCCTTTTTAAGTTTTCCAAAAAGTATCTCATCAGTGAGTGCCTCTTTCACTTTTTCATCTATTACACGAGCGATGTGCCTTGCACCATAACGCTCATCATATCCCTCGTTGGCTAAGTACTCTTTGGCTTTTTTACTCAGTTTGACTTTCACTTTTTTAGACTTAAGTAAGAGATTCAGTTTGTCTAACTCTCTATCGACAATAGTAATGAGTGCATCTAAACCAAGTGCATTAAACTCTATGGTAGCACTCAAACGGTTTCTAAACTCAGGAGAAAAGAAAGCTTTGAGTGCTTTATCTGTTTTCATAGAGTTGTCTTTGTTAAAGCCCATAACGTTAGCCTCTTTTGTACCTATGTTGGACGTCATGATGAGTATGACATTTTTAAAGTCACTGACCACACCATTGTTATCTGTAAGCTTCGCTCCATCCATCACTTGAAGTAAGATGTTCATGATGTCAGGATGTGCTTTTTCTATCTCATCAAGAAGCAGTACTGTATGAGGATGTTTTTTGATCATTTCAGTAAGCAGACCACCTTGCTCATACCCTACATACCCTGGAGGTGCACCCACCAAACGGCTGATAGTATGCGCTTCCATGTACTCACTCATATCGATACGTTCGAAGTGTACATGCATTGTCTCTGCCAGTTGTATAGCAAGTGCTGTTTTTCCTACACCTGTTGGTCCTACGAAGAGGAATGACCCTACAGGTCTATTGTCTGCATTGAGTCCTGCATACGAACGCTTAATGGCAGTAGTCACTGCGCTTATGGCTTCATCTTGTCCAATGATATGCGAAGCCAGATCTTTCTCAAGTGTTTTAAGCTTTTTTGTATCATCTGTACCTATTACCGTAGAGGGTAGTTTCATGATCTTAGCCACACTCTCTTCAATATCTCTAGGTTTTACCGTCACACCCTCTTGCCCTCTCAGCATAAAGTGCGCCCCAACCTCATCGATGATATCCATCGCTTTATCCGGTAAAAATCTATCATGCAAATACTTCACGGACAGATCGACCGCAGACTGAAGTGCCGCATCTGTGAAGCTGATATTATGATAATCCTCATACTTGTGCTTTACGCCCTGTAAAATGATCATCGTATCTTCTTTGCTTGGCTCTTCCACATCGATTTTTGCAAATCTTCTACTGAGTGCTTTGTCTTTATCAAAAAAGTTTCTATACTCTGCGTAGGTTGTCGCACCGATACACTTCAGGTCTCCACGAGCCAATGCAGGTTTCAGTAAGTTGGATGCATCCATACTTCCACCACTTGTAGCTCCTGCACCTACCATGGTATGGATCTCATCGATGAACAAAATAGCATCATCCATAGCACTCAATTCAGAGATGATCCCTTTAAGACGCTTTTCAAAGTCACCTCTGTACTTCGTTCCTGCAACCAATGCCCCCATATCAAGTGCAAATACTTTAGCATCTTTAAGGATATCGGGTACTTCACCCTCGGAGATCTTGAGTGCAAGTCCCTCAGCAATGGCTGTTTTACCTACCCCTGGTTCTCCTACAAGTAAAGGATTGTTTTTCTTACGACGGCACAATGTCTGCATCACACGTTCTATCTCACCTATACGTCCAACAACCGGGTCTATTTTTCCTGTTTGGGCCAGTGCCACAAGTTCCATAGTGAACTGATCTAAGAATGTCTCTTCTTTCTTCTGTTCTTTTGTATCTGCTTGCGTTGCCGTATCATGGTGAGAGATAACTTCTAACACATCCACACGGGCAATACCCTCTTTTTTCATCAAATACACTGCGTAAGAGTGCTCTTGCATAAAGATAGCTGCTATCATATCTCCTATACTGGCTTCTGTTCTTCCTGAACTATGGATATGTGTCATCATATCATTGATGGCACGAGAGAGGGCAACTGTCTCAAAAGGTTCTACCGCTTCTTTAAGGGAAGGGATGGTCTTGTTAATATGCTCGATGATACCCTCTTCGAGCAGTTCAAGGTTTGCATTCAGTACAGAGAGTATCTCTACCCCTTCTTCACTTCTCACTACAGATAAAAACACATGCTCTACCGTCAAGTATTCATGTCTATTTTCTTTAGCATATCCTACAGCTTTTTTAAATACATCATTTAATGCAATACTTATCATCTATTTATCCTTTACGAATCTTCTTCAATCGTCGCAAGTAATGGAAATTCATTTTGTTTTGCTTTTTGCTTTACTTGCTGTGCTTTGGTTTGTGCTATCTCGAAGCTGTACACTCCACAGATGGCTTTCTCTTTTTCATGTATCTGTAGCATGATCTGCTCTGCTTGCGCATGTGTCTTATGAAAAATACCGATGAGTACTTCGACTACAAAATCCATACTTGTATAGTCATCATTGTGCAGTAACACTTTAAACATTTGTGGTTCTTGCAGTTCTAAGGCTAGATCTAATTCTTCTTCAAACTTTGGCATATTATGTTAAAATCCTAATTCATATATTTATAATTTATATATACTATTATACAAAATTTTTGGAGAAATGCAAGTGCAGTCACTTTTTATCACCGCTACCGGTACCAATGTAGGTAAAACGCACACTACTTTAAAGATCATCGAAGCCTTTGCTTTACGAGGTCTGAAAGTAGGTGTATTTAAACCCATTGAAACTGGCGTCACCGACACACTACCTGATGCTAGTCTACTCTTAAAAGCTTGCCGGAAGGTAAACAAGAACTTTAAAGACATTACACCACAAGACATTACAGCCTATACTTTCCCCCTCCCAGCAGCCCCTTTTTGTGCAGATATAAACAAAGAGATAATCATAGACAAGATCATAGAAAAGTACCATGAACTCTCAAAACTCTGTGACATCCTTCTGGTTGAAGGTGCAGGTGGGCTCCTCGTTCCCATCACTAAAGATTTCATGATGATAGATTTGGCAAAAAAACTAGGATCAAAAGTACTTCTGGTTACTCCAAGCCGTTTAGGATGTATTAACGACACTCTGCTCTCACAAGAAGCATTAAAGTCTCGTAATATTGAGTTTGATTGGTGTGTGAATTTGTATGAAGATAAAGAAGATTTTGCAGAAGTAACCAAGCCTTATTATGATGCTGTCTTTGAGGACTGGTGGATTGTTGAAGATGGATTAAAATTATTTATTCAATCATTCTCATTGAGATAATTGACTACTATTTAAAAGTTTATTATAATCTTGCAAAAATTGTAGATACCGACTATACGTGTCAGCTAAACTCATAAACATAAGTAATGTCACAGTTTTTGCATGATGATCTGCAATAGTTTCATAACTTTTCTTTTCCATTGAAAATGTATTTTGTATTTTTAACAAGAAACGACTTGAAATCATTTTAACCATTGTACTCACCTTTTGAATACTTTGAAACTCTGTATCAATATAATCTTCATATTCATCTACAGCTTCATATGAATCATCTTGAACAGTATCTCTTAATTTTGCACCATATTTTGCATAATAAAATTGTGTATATTTATTAAGTTGTATAGTAAACTCTTGTGAATCTTTGTGCGATACGCTATCTTCGCTCATAGCTTTTAATACTATATCTACCCCTTGTTTTCTCTCTTTTTCTAAGATATCAAAAAAATATTCTTTTTTTGGTAAATTGTACTTTTGTAGCAACATTATTATTTGACTATTAATATATTTTTTTTCATCTAATATACCATCATAATAAACCATACCAAAGAGTAAATCTAAAAGTGATGAAGCATCTTTTATACAATCACTTGCATCTGATAGCCGCTTATTGAAAATTTCATATATCTCTTTATCTTTATTTTCAAATTGCAAAACACCTATATACTTATTTAAAACTTTAAAAAATCGTTGTATCTCTGTTGTAGGATAATCTTTGTTTCTTTTGCATAATGGTGATTGTGTACTTAAATATATAGGTAGAAATTCCTCAATACTTTCTTTCATTTCTAAAGACATTTCACTAGCATTCATCTCTTCAAATTTAGCTGTATTAATAGGTCTATATAAAGGCTGTACAAAAACTGTAGCCACTTCTTTATAAAATTCCTTATTATTTGAAACATTAACATCATTAGAAATATCTAATTTAAAATCAGCCCATAATCCAAATGTAAACAATAAAAATAATCTGAGTATCTTCATAGAGTTATCCTTTTGCAAATACATTTTACCATTGATTAGCTATAATCACATTATTATATTCAAGGATGTCCATGCAACACCTAGTAGATACAAATAACTTTTCAGATAAACAGATCGCTGACCTGCTTCATGATGCGAAAACTTTTAAGTCACAGAGACCGATACAGCTGCTTCGTGACAAACTTCTCATTACTCTTTTCTTTGAAGCTTCAACACGTACACGTTCTTCTTTTGAAGTGGCAGCTAAAAGACTAGGCGCTTCTGTGGTGCATCTTGACCCAAGTCGAAGTTCGACTAAAAAAGGGGAGAGTTTAGAAGATACTTTTGCAAATCTTTGTGCGATGGAACCTGATGGTGTTATCATCCGTCATGCTGAAAATGATGCACCGGGTATATTAGCCGATATGCAAATGACCTCTGTTATCAATGCTGGTGCAGGAAACTATGCACACCCTACACAGGCGCTTCTTGATCTCTTTACTATCGTAGAGCATTTTGATGGAGATATCAAAGGTAAAACCATTGCTATCGTAGGAGACATTGTGAGTTCCAGAGTTGCCTCATCTGGCATACGTCTGCTTACGCGTATGGGCATGAATGTTCTACTTGTCGCACCAGAACAGTTTATGCCAGAAAGTGACTTACCAAAGTACAAAAGTTTAGAAGATGTACTTGACAAAGCTGATGTCATCATGAGTCTTAGAGCACAACTTGAACGACATGAAACAGAACTTTTTGAAGACTATGATGATTATGCAAAACAGTACTGTATTACCAAAGGACGTATAAAAGACAGAAACATTTTAATATTACACCCAGGTCCGGTAATGCGTAACATTGACATCTCTGATGAGATGCTTGATGACCCCCGCTGTAAAGTTTTGGAACAAGTTAAAAATGGTGTTTATATGCGTATGGCGATACTTAAACTTTTGCTTTTAGACTCATAATGTTCCTTTTTTGTAGGGTCGATTTACCGACCAGAATGTATAGGTTGGTCGGTAAACCGACCCTACGTGGACATTAAATGCATTGGCAAAACAAAGAAGAAGGTTTTGACGCAATCAACGTATTGGGTCAAAATCGTACCCCTTTTCTCTTCATCATCTCTTATGACCAAAACAAAATCTTTGCCAAGCCTCTTGATGACTTAGATGATAACATCTTCTATAAGTTGGAAAGTTGGCGTAATTATCCTGTTGAAAAACGTAGTAAAGATTTTACCTTTTCTAAATCTCCTGTTGATTTTTTTCTCTATAAAAAAGCTTTGGATGAAGTACTTGAAGAGATACGTTCTGGAAATACTTACCTGCTTAATCTTACGTTTAAAACACCCGTTGAGACGAACTATAGCCTTAAAGAGATATTTACCTATGCAAGAGCCAAATTCAAACTCTACTTTAAAGATGAGTTTATCTGTTTCTCTCCTGAACGTTTTGTAGAGATAGAAGATAACACCATCGCTACCTACCCCATGAAAGGGACCATAGATGCAAATTTACCTCATGCCAAAGAGACTATTTTGGCAGATGAAAAAGAGATGGCTGAACATGTTATGATAGTTGACCTTATGCGTAATGACCTAGGTATCATTGGGTCAGAGGTGGAAGTAGAAAAGTTTCGTTATGAGGAGAAGATAAAAGCAGGGAAAAAAGAACTTCTGCAAGTCAGTTCCAAGATCACAGCAAAACTGCCTTTTGAATGGAAAGACAACGTAGGTACACTACTAAAGCAAATTCTCCCTGCCGGCTCCATCTCCGGCACACCTAAAAAGAGTACTGTGAACATCATCAACCGTGTAGAAGATTATGACAGAGGATTTTATACGGGAGTATTTGGTGTCTTTGATGGTGAAACTCTACGTTCTAGTGTCATGATACGTTTCATAGAAAAAGAAAATGACAGTCTCTTTTATAAAAGTGGTGGTGGAATCACCATAGATTCTGATACCAAAAGTGAGTATGATGAACTTATAGACAAGATTTATTTGCCATTTTAATTTATAGAACGCATGAGGAGCAAAGTTCCTCATTTTGTCAAAATATATAAACGTGCATTTTAGCACCTTTTTAAAATTTTGATTGCTAAACACTGTGTTATACCCCAAGGGCATTTCCGTTGGGCACTTCAGCAGTTGGCTCATGTGACTAGTCACATTTAAAAAATATGACTAAACAATAATTTGCCTTTTTAGAAAAAATTCTGTACACTCTTTATAATATTTCATAAAGGTTCCCTATGTCTAGACTATTTTCAAGTATTATATTTTCTCTTTTCTTACTCTTTCAAACCACATCCATAGCAGAGGAAGATACCCCAGAAACAAATGTAGAAGAACAGGAAGCTCAAACAGAAGAGAACGAAGCACCTGAAGAGGCAGAATCTACAGAACAAGAATCTCAACCAGAAGCAAGTCACGAAGAAGAAAAAGAAAAAGTTGAAACTGAAGAGGTTGAAGCGGAAGAAGCACCTTCTGAAGCAGAGTTGGAAGCACAAAGAGCGGAAGAGGCTGAGATAAAAGAAGCTGAGGCAGCAGAAAGAGCTGAAGAGGAGTAATTAGCGTAAACACCCTCTTTTTTCTCTATGTTTCCACTGATACTTCGTATCTTCATCTATTTTTATAAAATAGAGTCTTCCAGAGTTCCTCCACGGATCGATAAGAATACCGTTTTGTATCAACCCACCTTTTGCCACAATCACCAAGGCATTATGTTCTGAAAAATACTCACCGATATTAGCTCCTACTAAATGAAACTCAAAAGAAGGGTGCTTTTTTTGTAAAAAATGTGTATATAAAGCATCACTCCAATGATAACAAAGTCCTTTTTCACGTATACCAATGTTGACTAAAGAATTATGAAATAGTGGGGGAGAAGTAAGTTCAAACTCTTTTGTGAGCTTCTGCGTTTCATGAAAAATATCCTGAGAAAGATACAGCACTTCATCTTGAGGGATACTCTTATCCAATGACTGTAATAGTTTAGAGAGTTGTGCCTTGCGAGTCTCAGAGGGAAGAGGAGGAGTAACAACACATCCTACCAATAAAAAAGATAAGAGTAATACCTTAAAGAAGTGCTTGAACATATTGGACAGGAAGGTATGAGCCAATGGCTATCATGAGTAACACCATTGCAACACTGTATCCAAAAATCCATTTTGGATTTTTGGAGAGTACAAATCCACCGATAAACCCTACCAAAAGTCCACCCGCATGAGCAGAGACATCAACAGAAGGTATGGAGAATCCTATCACAAGGTTGATCCCTATAATAATGGCGAAATCTTTCATGAATGCTTTGGTATGTTCCTGGATCTTCTCTCTATGTGCCAAGAAAAACCCGGCCAATGCCCCAAAAACACCAAAGATAGCACCAGATGCACCTATCCCAACACTTACAGGATGCATATAGAGCGATGTAAGTCCCCCTAAAAGACCGGAGAAAAGGTAAATACTTAAATAAGATTTCGTATCAAAGTACATCTCTGCACCACGCCCTATAAGGTAGAGTGAAAACATATTCATCAACAAATGTGTCATGCCGGCATGCAGGAACATCGCAGTAAATAGTCTCCACCACTCACCTTTAAGTACTGTAAGTGGTCCATACAATGCACCCATATCTACAAGAGTTTGCATATCCATATCTATGATGTCTTGACTAAAAAGTGAAGAGAAGATATAGACGATAAGATTTAGAATAATAATACTGTAGGTGATCTTGTATTTATTAAATTCACTGATCATATAGTTTTAGCAAATTGCCTCTGCAAAAATAATACCATCAATACCGGATCTTGCAACTTTAGCAATATCTTTCTCGTCATGAACAAGTACTAAAACCTTCGTATCAAAAAGATACTCCTGCGCAATAGGCTGAATAATGCATGCATCATCCTCTTCACAAATTATAAAATTTGCATCCAAAGCATTAGCGAAAATAGCTTCATTAAGCGTATTTACAGTCACAGCATAAGGGATATCATTACTTTGACAATATTTAGCAAGTTCAACAGAGTCTACCAAAGGTTCAAGTAATACAATATCATCAACTTCACTATTTTTCACATCTTCTTCTGAAAAAACTTTACAAAAACGACTACTTTCGATCCATGGATGACCAATAATTATCATACGATTT
Organism: uncultured bacterium; assembly: GCA_965602275.1. Classification (GTDB taxonomy): domain Bacteria; phylum Campylobacterota; class Campylobacteria; order Campylobacterales; family Sulfurovaceae; genus Sulfurovum. The sequence continues at coordinate 30,729 of CBFCXZ010000006.1, read as the reverse complement.
CCTTTACTTTGTTATTCAGAGGGTTCTATTACTCAACACACTCATCACAATAATACTTACCATTAATGATAACACTCTCTTTTACCGTCACATACGTACCGCACTTACTGCACTCTACCAGTGTATCATCATCAAGTTTTTTTTCGTGTGGGCTTTTTTTACTTAATATAGGAAGTTTCCCTCCCAAAAATTTATAAATAAGCAATCCTGCTATAGCAAAAATTATAAGTTTTAAAATCATTGTTCTTTCTTTATATGTAAGTAATTTCGTTGGTTTTTTTGTACTATATCATAAGTTAACTGATGTTGTACATCTTCTATCTCATCAAATACACGAGACCCTTTATAAAAAAGGTACTCAGTTTTACTATCGCTGATATCTTTTGTCAGGTCTAAAAGCAGTTTGGTATTGGTTACTGCCCGTGAAGTAATGAGATCAAAAGCATCATGCTCTACCTTTTCAACTCTCTTCGCTTCAACTTTAACATTTTCAAGTTCCAGATCTATGGCAGCATATTTGAGAAAAGAGACCCGTTTTTTAAGTGGTTCAGCAAGTACGACTTCTGTCCCAGGCAGTGCGATAGCCAGTACAAGCCCGGGAAATCCTGCACCTGTTCCTACATCTAAAAGTGTTTTTGGGTTATCTATAAAAGTTAAAGGGTAAAGAGAATCAATGATATTGACATAGATCGCATCAACTGTTTTAGCCCCGGTAAGATTATGGATCTGGTTCCATTCATTTAAAAGTGAAGCAAAAAGTTCTAACTTAGTGATAACCCCACTCTCTAAATCTATCTCTTCATTCTCTAAATACTGTGATAAATTCAATTTTTTTCCACCTCTACCAATCCACTCTCAACAAGCTTCTCCACAAAACCCAAAAGATCCTTCTCCAACACTTCTGACTCCACTTCATATTGCTCCAGCAATACTTCAAAAACTTCTTTCAAAGTTTCCTTCTCCTGCATCGCCTGCCAAATAGATGTTCCCACTTCATCAAGTCCGAAGTAGTTTTCACTATTCATATCGAGCAGTACCATCTCTCCATCTACTTCTTGGGCGAAGACTGTGTCTGCAAATATAACTTTTTGATTGAGATTCATCTTCTTCTCTTTTTTAGTTGGATTATAGCATGTATTTATATAAGGTATCTCTAAAAACAAGTTCTTCTCATAAGTCAGAAAACGAAAGGCTATATACTGCTTACGATTCCGTTATTTACTCCAATGAACTATCTTTTCATACACTTCTGGCAATCTATCAAGATCCCATGGTATCATAACCTTATATACAGGAACATGCTTCGCCATCTCCGTAAAAAAATCAAACCGTTCCTGTTTCATAAAAGAAAAATCGATAAAAAGACTGTAATGAAAAGCCTTAAACTTCTCTATACCTTTAAGTTCTACTATCTCCACTGTTGCATCAGGATCGCTCTTTTCAAGTAGATATACAGCATGTAAGGGTTTAGGCTCTGTTGCAAAATTTGCCACAGGATAACCAAGTTCTTCAGGTTTCCGATAGGGACGGTGAAATGGATAGGAAGAGATAGCATGATATTGTGTTCCTATCTTCTCTATACCTACTGCATCATCAGAGAGCATAGTATGTCCTCTCTGTATGAAATAGTCTGTCATAGTTGATTTTCCACCAAATGAGGGTGCGGAGAAGAGTATTGGTTTACCCTCTATCTCCACTGAGCCGACATGGAGGATATGATATATACCTCTAAGTTCCAGTAGAACAGGGAAAAAGGTATGATAGAGCCAAAACTGTAAGCGTTCAGCACTATACTTTAGCCCTTTTTTATATCGTATCTCTCCACTCTCTTTAGACCAGAACAGTGTCAGAACATCTCTGATCTCCATAGCCCAGGAAATATCATGGTTTTTTTTTGAAAAAGGAAGATTACTGAGATATCTTATTTCCCTATCAGATGCTGGCATCCAAGGATAACTAGTCTGAAGAGTTTCAGAAAGTATCATATGGGCATCCTCAATTACCGGGATGATGCCCCGGACATTCTTTTGGGGATCGCTTTGAAGCACTTTTTCATCTTTGAAATCAAAGTGATACTGATAGATCATACTAGGTTCTTTATGTAAAAGCAAAACAAAAAATAGTCATTTAACTCTTTATGGATTCCAGCCTCCAGGAGGACCCTTTGGTCCACCCGTACTATCCGCATGAGTAAGTGTAGGTTTTGCCAACTGTCCCATTGCTATCAATACAGGTGCAGAATAAGCTGATCTTTTCAGGAAACTACGTCGAGAAATTTCAGTTTGCTTTTGTTCTTCTACTACTTCTTTAATTTCAGAATTTAATACTTTTTTCTTACTTTCCAAGTGTATCCTCCTTTATCATTGGTGGTTTATTTAAATCAAACATTTCTGCCTTTTTCTTCATGATCTTTGCTTTGTTTATCGCGACATCTTTTTGTATAACCTTTGCTCCCAGTATTGAAAGTTTACTTGTTTGTGCCGGTATTGAAACTTCATCTGTCTGTACAACCCATTCAAAAGTTCGTTCAGTCTGACCATCCATGTTAAAACTATAAGTTTGAGTTTTACCATTTACTACAGCAGCAATCTCTGCTCCATTACTGCTGTCAATCAACTTCATATGTTTGATCAACGGATTTGTCACAGACCGGTACTCTTTGTAACGTTGGCGACTTTGATCATCGACATAAGGTGTCAACACATATAAGCCTCTCCATGTAAGAAGGATATCTGTATTATTGTCATCTGTACGAACTGTAAAACTCCAACGATCCTCAACTTCTTCATCATAGCTATGAAAGTTGACTTTGTAGTCACCTTCCTCCACGCCTGCAGGGTCATGGAAGATAATATCCAAATAACTACTGTCAAAAGGTGTCAGTGCTTTGAGTGTATGCTTTTTCACTGCATTACTCACTTCCAATTCACCAAGCTGTGCACTGCCAGTCTTCAATGCTCTGGCAGGATCTTCCGCTATCAGCCTAATATACCAATTAGATGGTTTGGTCTCTACTGCACTGTCTTTTGTTTCAATGCTGGTCGATTCATCCACAGGAGTTTGAATATCTGAATCACACCCTGCCAAGATCAAAGCAACTACAAAGTAAATAAATATATTTTTTTTCTTCAACATCTTCTACTCCTGCGGAATCAACAGTTTAACTGTTTTGTTTTTGGTTTTGCCGTGAAGCTCTATCCAGAAGCCTTCAAATGGGATTAACTTACATGCCATCGTATCATCACATGTCGTATAATCATTACCGCCACCCGGATTGTATTGCCAAATCTGTTTTGCAGCATATCCTTCTGTTTCCGCTTCAGTTGGTGTATAAACCGTACCATCAATAACAAATCGGCAATCTGCCCAATCGACCGGCGCCTTGCCAACAAATCCGGTCATGTTGTAGCGGTAGGAACCAGTGCCGTTGAGATCATCAGATGCTTCATCCAAAGAGACACTTTTAATATCCAGCTCGACACAACGATTTGCCACACAGTCAGACGTTCCATTGAATGACGAATCATAATCAACTGCCTGTGTCCCATCAACATTCCAATTTTGTGCTGTCTGTTTATTGCCAAGCCAATATGCTTTACCAAACTCTGTCATATTACTATCGGGGTCATCAAGGTAAGTATACCAGCTTGAGTTATTGGTATCACTATAGTCTCTACGGTATATACGCCAATCAGTACCGTATATGCCGCCCATACCCTGAAAAGTCTCTGCAACTGTCTTTGGGTCAGTTCGCAGATCGATCGGTATACCGACAAGCTCCCAGCTGTTTGCTGCAACTGTTGCGCCGCAGGCTACAGGCTCTCTTGAAGTTCCGTCATAATTATTACCTATAGTTTCGTTACCCTCAATGCTTGCTACCTCTTCGCTACGAAGGGCTCTATCCCACACTTTGACTTCATCAAGATTTCCTTTTAAGGTCGCATCACCGCTGTTATCAAATGCCATTCTTATCGGATCATTGCTGTTTGTAATGCCTGAGTTATCTGAAACGGGACTCCCTGTGACTTCAACACCGTTTTTATACAAACGCAAGTTTTTCCCGTCGTAAGTACCTGCAAAATGTGTCCAGCCATCAGCTGTTGTCAATGTAGTATCGATGTAAGTTCCAGCAAAATAATTAATATAAAATCGCAGTGTGTCACTTGCGCTGCTATTTGGGTTTACAAAACCCCACCCATCGTTCCAGTCCCAATCTTTACTTTTTGTAAGCACAACTGCATAACTACCCAATTGTTGATCCAGCTTCGCCCAAAAAGAGACAGATAGTGAGCCGGGGGTATTTCCTGCTGTTGCATCCTCTGTTTCAGCCAGATCTCCGTCACTGCTGAACAATCCGGCACTGTTTATCTGACCAACGGAGACCGATGCCGTATTGTAAGAGGTCGCATCATATCCATTTTGACTACCATCTTTAACATCACCGGTTACTCCTCCTGCATTGTCAAGCCAATAACACTCATCCATATGATATTCGACAACCAATCCACTCCCTATAGGGGGAGGTGGTGGTGGCGGAGTATCATTAATATCAAGTACAGTATAATTGAATCTACCGGTATTTCTATTACGATCATCACAAATATGAAGCGTCCATGTGCCCAATGCATCTTTACCATCAAAAGCACTAAGAGCTTGTTCTGGACTACGATCAACAGTTACTGTATGATTGTTATAATCAGCAGTGATTGATGTTGCTGCTGTATCATCAAATCGTACATGTAAATTATCTCTATAGCTTCCATTATCACTGGTTAAATCAACTGACGTACCTTGTGGTGAAATTAAATTAATATCTAAATCTTCTCTTCTTGGATGATCTATATTAACTTCAATGATAATATCCGTTGTAACAACTGATGATGCCATATTAAAAGTTTTATCAATACATCCACTATCAGGAATGTTTTCAGACGCACTATTTGTGATAGTGGTTGTTGCAGCTAAAACCACACTACTTGGAACTAAAATACCAAGAAAAACCAATATTGGTAATATCTTTTTTCCAAATGTATTCATGCTAAACAGCGCTTTATACGTTTGTTTATTTTTCACTTTTCTTTCCTTAATTTATCATTACATACTTTTTGTTTGTTGGGCAACCTGGCGATCTTCTCATCTGCTATAGAGTTATAGCATCAAAGACCCATGGCTTTCTGGCCCTGCCTCACGACAGGTGTAGCATTTATTCTCATTAAATTTTATTATTATAACATATAATTGTCATAATAATGTCATAAAAATATCATGTAGGTAGAAAAAAATTTATATGAAAAGGTGGCTTTAACGATGGATTTTATCCATCCTAAGAGTTCATGTACAATCTCAGAAGCTTTAAAACGAGATTTTTGCAGAGATTAAAGCAAATGTCCCATCTGCTCTTTTTTGACTTTCAGGTAGCCTTCATTATAAGGATTAGGGATGATCTGGATAGGAAGACGCTCTACGATCTCTATGCCTCCCAAGCTCTCTATCTTTTTAGGATTATTTGTAAGGAGTTTAAGTTTTTTGATGCCAAAGTGCTCCAAAATAAACTCCACGATCTCATAGGTTCTTTCATCTGCTGAAAAACCAAGCTGGTGATTGGCAGCAACAGTATCATAACCTTGGTCCTGCAAAGCATAGGCATTCACTTTATTGAGCAATCCTATATTTCTACCCTCTTGCCGATGATAGATCAACATGCCACCCTCTTTTGCAATAAGTTCTAGTGCTGCATGAAGCTGTTCTCCACAGTCACATTTTACAGAACCCAAAGCATCTCCGGTTAGACATTCAGAGTGGACTCGCACAATGGGAGTTTCTGAAAGTTCATCAGTAAAAATGGCTAAATGTTCTTTTTCACCTTCTTTAAAAGCTTGTATGTTAAACGTACCATATTTGGTTGGTAAAGTGGCGATTTTTGATATATCTATATTATTCATGACGAGATTATACTTTAAAAATTAGAAATTAGAAATTAGAAATTAGAAATTAATAGCGTATTATCAAGAATTAGTGTAAAATAAGCAAAAATATTTACTAAGGTACTTCCAATGTTCGCACGTTTTAGAAGAAAAAGAATCAACCCCGTACTAAGAGATCTGCTCCAAGAGACCCATTTGAGCGTTAATGATTTTATCTACCCTCTTTTTGCCAGAAGCGGTGAAGGCATTAAAGATGAAGTGGATTCTATGCCTGGTGTGTACCAGATGAGTATCGATGAGATCGTTAAAGAGTGTGATGAACTCAAGAAACTTGGCATTTACTCCATCATCCTTTTTGGGATCCCGGACACGAAAGACTCTGTAGGTTCAGATGCGATGTGTGAACATGGTATCATCGCTGAGACAGTTCGAACTGTCAAGGCAGTACATCCTGATATGTTTGTTGTCACTGACCTCTGTTTTTGTGAATACACAGACCATGGACACTGCGGTGTACTCGACCCTGTACTGGAAACGGTTGACAATGACATCACGCTTGACAACTTGGCCAAACAAGCGGTTATCCATGCCAAAGCTGGTGTTGACATGATAGCCCCTTCAGGAATGATGGACGGGATGATCACTGCTATACGTGGTGGGTTAGATGGTGCAGGTTTTGAGAACTTACCGGTAATGAGTTATTCGACTAAATTTTCTTCAGCCTATTATGGTCCTTTCCGTGATGTAGCAGAATCCAGTCCAAGTTTTGGAGACAGAAGAAGCTACCAAATGAACCCAGCCAACAGAAATGAAGCCATCTTAGAGAGTGTAGAAGATCAAAAAGAGGGAGCAGACATCCTCATGGTTAAACCTGCTCTTGCTTACCTCGACATTATACGTGACGTAAAAAACAACACTTCACTTCCACTAGCTGTTTACAATGTAAGTGGAGAATACTCCATGCTTAAAATGGCTGCAAAAGCAGGTGTCATAGACTATGACAAAGTGATGATGGAAACTATGATGGCATTTAAACGTGCAGGTGCTGACATTATCATCACATACCATGCGAAAGAAGTAGCTCTTTTACTTCAGAAATAATTTACATCTTTCTCTTGCACTTACCTACCATAAGTGCAAGCTTCTACAACTTTTAACCCTTTTATGGTAGAATATTCTCTTTTAAATTTCTAGCCCTATATTATGTATAAGAGGTTAAGATACTAGGATAGTCAAATGAGACACTTTTTAACACTTAAAGATTTCAGTAAAAATGAGATCTTGGAGATGATAACATTAGCACAGAAAATAAAATCACAGACCAGGCAACGTAAGTTTGTTCCGTATATGGAACACCAGACTTTGGGGATGATATTTGAGAAGAGTTCTACACGTACGCGTGTGAGTTTTGAGACGGGTATCTATCAGCTTGGTGGTGTGGGGCTTTTCCTCTCTTCTAATGACATCCAGCTAGGGCGTGGTGAGCCCATGAAAGATACGGCTAGAGTTATAAGCCGTATGGTGGATATGGTGATGATACGTACTTTTGAGCAGACAAAACTTGAAGAGTTTGCCAAGTTCTCTAAAGTACCGGTCATCAATGGGCTTACAGACTCTTACCACCCTGTACAACTCATGACTGACTACCTCACCATGATAGAGTTTGGTAAAGACAAAAATCCTGTAGTAGCTTATGTAGGTGACGGGAACAACATGACGCACTCATGGCTCATGCTTGCAGCAAAACTTGGATTTGAGTTAAGAGTGGCTACACCTAAAGGATATGAGTGTGATGAAGCTATCGTTGCAGATGCATTAGTAATAGCTAAAGAGAGTGGAGCCAAGATCACCTTTGGTAATGAACCTAAAGAGGCAGTCAAAAACTGTGATGTAGTCACTACAGATACTTGGGTCTCCATGGGTCAGGAAGATGAGAAAGAAGAACGAGTTGCGGTATTTGATGGTTATATGGTAGATGAGACTATGATGTCTCTGGCTAAATCAGATGCTATCTTCTTACACTGCCTTCCTGCCTATAGAGGATATGAAGTAAGTGAAGAGACTTTTGAGAAACATGCAGATGTCATCTTCTCTGAAGCAGAGAACAGACTTCATGCCCAAAAAGGCATTATGGTCTGGCTTGACAGTCATCGATAAAAAATAAAATATTCCATTAATTATATCGTCCGAACGACCTTGTAAGCGAAGCGATTCGAGAGGACGACGATTTTTGTTCTACTTTTTCTAAAAAAGTAGAAAGAAAACCCAAGATACATAAAGAAATTAAAGCTTCAAAAGGAAAAACATTGAGTCAAATAGATTTTGAAAAGTTCAGCAAATACTCTAAACCAGGACCAAGATACACATCTTACCCCACAGCACTAGAGTTTAACAATGATTTTAAATACGATACCTACATCAACTTTTTAGAAAACTCAACAGAGAAACTCTCTTTATATGTACACCTTCCATTTTGTAGATCTGCATGTTACTTCTGCGGATGTAATGTTGTATTTACTTCTAAAGAAGAGAAACTCAGTCGCTACATAGAGTACTTGAAAAAAGAGGTTGATATCTTGGCAAAACATATTGATACTACCCGTGAAGTGATACAGTTCCACTTTGGTGGAGGAACACCTACTTTTTATAAAGCTTTTGAACTTGATGAAATAGTCACTTATATCAAGTCTAAGTTTCCAAACTGGAGTAAAGATGCTGAGATAAGCTGTGAGATAGACCCGCGTTTTTTTAATGAAGACCAAATGAAAGTCTTTCAAAAACATGGCTTTAACCGTATCAGTTTTGGAGTACAGGATCTGGATGAGAAAGTACAAAAAGAGATCCACCGTATACAGCCGTTAGAACTGACTAAAAAGGCTGTAGAGCTGGCTCGAAAATATGGGATCAACTCCATCAACACTGATTTCATTTATGGATTGCCTTATCAGACCCTAGAGACATTTAAAAAGACTCTTGAACTCTCAACGCACCTAAACCCGGACAGAGTGGCTGTCTTTAACTATGCACATGTACCTTGGCTCATGAAAACCATGCGTAAATTTGATGAAACAACCCTGCCTACGCCTGATGTCAAGTTACAGATCTTCCAATACACCATTGACTTTTTCGAAAGTAATGGATATAAAATGGTAGGTATGGATCACTTTGCTAAACCGGAAGATGAACTTTTTGGAGCCATAGAAAAAGGTGAACTTCACCGAAACTTCCAAGGATATACAACTAAAGGCGGTGCTAACCTTGTAGGTATCGGTCTGACAAGCATTGGTGAAGGTGAGCGTTATTATGCACAAAACACCAAAGATATGAAGGTCTATGAAGCAGCACTTGATGAAGGGAAATTACCTTTTGAAAGAGGTGTCGTTTTAAGTGACGATGACTTTTTACGTAAGTCTGTCATCATGGAGTTGATGGCAAACTTTTCCATAGATATGAAACGTGTTGAAAAAGAGCATAAGATTAACTTTAAGAGCTATTTTGCTGATGCCCTGAATGCACTACAAGAGTTTGTAGATGCAGGACTCATTACCATCACTGATGATAAAATATCTGTGAGTACCACAGGTACACTACTCATCCGTAATATTGCAATGCCATTTGATGCGTATATGAAAAAGTACGGAGAGAGTAAAAAAAGTTTTTCTAAAACGGTATAATAAAGACATAGATGAAAAAGAAGTTTACTCACTATTTAAAGTGATATATGCATTCCCATCGAGACGATGGGAACGAGATTTGAATTAAAAAGAGTGAAAATTGAGTAAAAAAGTAGAAGACATTTTTAACTTTACCACCACCAGTGATGAATGCATCAAATGCGGGAAGTGTATCCCCGTATGTACAATTCACCAAATAAATCCAGACGAAACCACGTCACCCCGTGGTTTCATAGACCTTTTAGGAGCATACCAAAGAGGTCACCTAGAGTTAGACAAGAATGCTAAAAATATCTTTGAAAGCTGTTTTTTATGTACCAACTGTGTTGATGTATGTCCCAATTCCCTCGCTACAGACATGGTTATAGAAGAGGTACGTGCAGATATAGCAGATAAGTATGGTATCGCATGGTTTAAAAAAGGCTTTTTCTTCCTTTTGCGTCACCGCAAGATCATGGATTTTGTAATGAAAATGGGTTTTATGTTTAAAACATGTGCCTTAGCTCAAGATGATAAAGACAGAGGACTTAGATCCAGGTTTTCTCTACCTATGGTAAAAAAAGGAAGACTGCTTCCTTCTATGGCTAAGGTGAGTTTTTTAAACTCTTATCCAGAAGAGATACCAGCACCTATACAAGAAAAGAAAAATCAACGCATAGCACTTTTCATAGGCTGTTTGGCAAACTATAACTATACAGGTATTGGTGACAGTTTAGTAGATATTTTAAAAGAACTTAATATTGATATATTTATCCCTAAAGAGCAACTTTGTTGTGGTGCCCCTGCATACTTTACGGGAGATGTTAGTTCTGTTGAGTACATGACCAAGAAAAACATTGAATACTTTGAGGGTTTCATGGATGAGTGCGATGCAATGCTCATTCCTGAAGCAACCTGTTCTGCTATGGTAAAACATGATTGGCAAGTCTTCTTTAAAAATCACGATATGCCAGAGTGGGAAGCCAGGGCTAAGAAGGTAGCTGAAAAAATACATATGGCTACCGCGTGGCTTGATGACAATACGGAATTACAACAAATACTTAAAGACAAGGGTAAACAGTTTGATAAAGCTGTCACTTATCATGACCCTTGTCATGCTAAAAAAGTACAAGGGATTTACAAACAACCTCGTAACTTACTTGCACCGAACTACCCAATGGTAGAAATGAGTGATCCTAACCGTTGTTGTGGTTTTGGTGGGGTTACGATGCAAACAGAGAAGTTTCACTTTGCAGAGGCTGCGGGGAAACCAAAAGCTGCGATGATCAAAGAGACCAAAGCACACTATGTCTCAGCAGAGTGTTCTGCTTGTAGAGTCCAACTCAGTGAAGCTATGAATAATGCAGAGGTAGAGACTATCTTTAAAAACCCGTTAGAGTTGATCGCTGCTGCTATTAAATAGTCTTCTTGATGTATGGCAAAAGCCACACATCAATTCTTCTCACTAAAGCTTCGACTATCGTTGAGAAGTATTAGATAGGGCAACTCTCTTGCACCTCTATCATGAAGATATTTTTTCCCTCTTCATGTCTATAATCTAACTGATATCCTAACTTTTCTAAAATACTATGTACGATATAAAGCCCCAATCCAAATCCACTGCTTCTTTTCTCTTCCTGGGAGAAAGGTTCTGTATAATATGTCAAAGGGTGCTTTAATGCTGCCCCTTCGGAGACAACTTCAATAGTTTGACCATTCGAACGAAGCATAACGCACTCTCTTTGACCATATTTCAACCCATTGTCAAGTAAATTTTTAATCGCTAAAGCCATCAATTTCAGGTCAGTTGTCAATGCTCTGTTTTTAAACTCCAATTTTACACAACCACTCTCTGCCATTAAAAGATCTTGGCTTTTTTGTACTACTTCTTCAAGTGTCACATACTCAAAATTTGGTTCAAAACTTTGTGTAGTAACTCTCTCTATCTCTGCAAGTTCAGAGATTAGTTCATTCATACGTTCAAAAGCACGTACCAGTATCTTTTTAGTACTCTCATCTTCCAGCATCTCAACAACAATACGTCCTTTAGTAATAGGCGTTTTGAGTTCATGCATCAAGTTACGCATAAAAAGATTTTTAGAAGCACCCAGCTCATTAATATGTAAAATGGCATCATCAAAACTCTTTGCTATTTTTCCTATTTCATCATCATGTTCGTAAGTAATACGTGTATTCATATCACCTTGAGCAAATTTTTGTATCTGCTTATGCAGTTTTCGTAGAGGATATAACTTTTTTAAAACAGCCAAATAGAGCAACAGTAACAACCCTATAAGAAAGATACCTGAAGTTACAGCGATCTCAAAATAGTAATTTTTAGGTCTGTTGTCTTTGAGCATAAGATTGTATCCCATACGTTCTCCATAAATATAATGTGTATCATCTATATTAAACACACGTACTCGTCCCAATGAGGAACCTCCGGAGAAAATGGTTTTACCACTTTTTTCAATCTCTTGTTTTACTTTTTTGCTTTCAAGTAAAGAGATAGGTTTTACCCGCAGATCTTTATAAAGTTTTTCAAGTGCTTCTTTATCTGGGTTAAATTGCAAGTTGGAGAGAAAGGTCATGGAAATAAGTTGATAATGCTTAAACTCATCTATCTTATGACGATCTTCATTCCAAGAGAGAAAGAGTAAAAAAGTAGCGATCAAAATTGCGATCGCTACAGAAAAAAGGATATGTATAAATGTGGTTACAGAAAGATTTCTCATACGCGATCTGTTAAAAGGTACCCTACACCACGAATAGGCTTGATATAGACATGTTCAGAGTCTATTTTAGCAATTTTTTGTCTGATCCGAGAAATAATAACATCAATATTTTTAATGGAACTGTCATCATCAATATGTTCACTTTCGTAAAGCAGTTGCTCTCTGGAGACTGAACCATTTTTATGCTGGATCAACATCCCTAAAATGTCATATTCTGCAGCTGTCAACTCTAAAAATATTCCTTTAAAAGTAATCGAATGTGACTTCAGGTCTGCTACAAAAAGTTCTTCTTTTTGTTCTATCTTTTCCTCTATGCTGTGTGTACGTCTTAGAATCGTTTTAATACGTGTTACAAGTTCTCTGGGGTCATAAGGTTTAGGCATATAGTCATCAGCGCCACGCTCCATGCCGATCACTTTATCAGTAATATCATCTCGTGCAGAAGAGATGATAATAGGGATATTGCTTATCTCTCTGATCTTTGGAATTACTTCTAACCCATCCATCCCAGGTAAGGTCAGATCCAAGATGATCAGATCAAAGTCATGTTGGGTCAATAAAGAGAGTCCGATATAAGGATCTTCAGCACCAATGACCTCCATATCATACTTCGTAAGGTAGTTTGTTAAGATGAGTGCCAACTCCGGGTCATCTTCTATAATCAATATCTTAATAATGACTTTTTCCTTTTCTATTTACAGGCTTTTGCTTTCTAATAGTACATCATAACATCTACTATATGAAAAGAGGCTAATTTCGTCCAATAGCCTGCTCTTTATAGTTGTAGTCAATATATATTTTTGTAATCGCGATCAAAAATGAGGTGATCGCCGGTCCTAAGATCATACCCCAAAAACCATAGGTACTCATACCCGCCAAGATAGAGAAGAAAATGACTATCTCATTGATCTCAATAGTACTTTTAAGCAGATCTTCTTTGATCACTTTGATAATAACCGGTTTAACAAAAGTATCTGCGATAATAGAGATGATGATCACTGAATAACTTACAATAACTATCGCTGTATTGGCATCTATCTTTGTCCAACTATACAGTGCAACCGGTATCCATACTACTGCACCACCGATAATAGGAATAAGCGAAGCAAAACCATAGATAACACCAAATAACAAACCATCAAATCCAAACTGACTCACCATGATCCCAAAAAGGAAGCCTTCAAAAATAGCCGTTACGATGATGGAGTAAAAAACAACCTCCATAGTAGAAGAGACTTCATGTATCATCTTTGCGCTTTTCATTTTATTGACAGGCATCAGTGCACGTATTAACTCAAAAAAACGCTCTCCATAGTAGTTAATGATAAAATAAAATACAAGAACCAGTACCATATTTTTTACAAATCCAAGCCCTACACTCCCGGCAGTCGTCACATAAGAAGTAGACTCTTTGATATACTCTGCGATCTTCTCATCACTTAAGCCTGCCTCAACCCACTCTTTCACATAGGGGATCTCTTCAGCAAATGTTTTAACTACAGAAGTAACTTCTTGAATGGTTGCTATATCTATATTTGCAGCATTCGCTACTCCAATAGTTGCAATATAGACAATAGGTGCAAATATAATAAGTGTTAAAAGCACAGTAGCAATAGCAGCACTTACCTTTCTTGATTTAAAATATTTTATCATTTTTTTAGTCAAGTTATAGGTTGCCATTGTAAGTAACATCGCAACTACGATAGAGAGTAAAAAAGGTTTATAGATGCTATATGCACCAAGAACTGAAAGTATAAAGAGTGCTGTGATCATTAAACTTTTGTTGCTAATCATTAAAAAGACCCTTCTCTAGCCCACCCAATTTAAAGTGTTCATAACTTTTTTGTGTGGCTATACGACCACGAGCTGTTCGCTCTATGTAGCCATTGGCTATTAGGTACGGTTCAAGTACATCTTCTATCGTACCTTCATCTTCACTGAGTGCTGCACCAATGGTACTGAGTCCCATTGGTTTACTTTTTGCAGATACCAAAAGCTCTAAAAGTTGTATGTCTTGTTCATCAAATCCAAGGTGATTCACCCCAAGTTCATCCAAAGCATATCTTGCACGTTCCAATGTCACCTCATCTTCATTGGCTACTTCTGAAAAATCTCTTACCCTTTTGAGTAAACGAAGTGCAATACGTGGTGTCCCCCTACTTCTTCTGGCTATTTCTACAGAAGCTCTTTCTTGAGATGGTTTCTCAAGTTTATGTGCTGCTTGTGCAACTATCGTAGAGAGTTCTTCCGGGGTATAGAACTGCATTCTAAAATGCATACCAAAACGCTCCCTTAGAGGATTTGACAACATCCCTGCCCTTGTCGTTGCCCCAATAAGTGTAAACCGTGGCAAATCTATCTTTACCGTTTGCGCAGCAGGACCAGACCCTATGATGATATCTAAACGAAAATCCTCCATCGCAGGATAGAGTATCTCTTCGATAGCTGGGCTCATACGGTGGATTTCATCTATAAAAAGGATGTCTCCCTCTTCGATATTGGTCAAAAGTGCTGCTAAATCTCCCGCTTTTTCTATCATCGGGGCAGCAGTGGTTTTAATATTTGCATTCATCTCTGTAGCAATGATATTTGCTATAGTTGTTTTACCTAAACCTGGAGGTCCAAAGAAAAGGATATGGTCTAAAGCCTCTTCTCTTTTTTTACTTGCTTCTATAAATACTTTAAGATTCTTTTTGATCTTTTCTTGACCTATATATTCATCCCAGGAGCTGGGACGAAGGGTAATTTCGTAACTTACTTCTTCATCAAAGCGTTCTATCTCAACCATACGTTCCATTAGTAAGTATACTCATCGCTGGGAAATTCTTTTGCTTTGACTTCATTTCTATATGCTTCTAAACCGTCACGGACATGTTTTGCCCCATCACAATACTGTTTCACAAATTTTGGTTTAAATGCTTCAAAGAAACCAAACATATCAGACCAAACCAATACTTGTCCATCCGTTGTATTGCCCGCACCGATACCTATAGTCGGTACGGACACAGCTTTGGTAATAGCTTCTGCTGCTTCACTCTTTACACCTTCTACGACAATGGCAAATACACCTGCAGCTTCAAGTGCTTTAGCATCTTCTATAAGAGAGTCTATATCTGCCTGGTCTTTTCCTCTTATCTTGTATCCGCCGTCACTACGTAAAAACTGTGGCATAAGCCCAATATGCCCAAGTACCGCAATAGAGTTTTGCGTAAGAGCCTCTACGATATGTGCTCTCTCTTTTCCACCCTCTATTTTGATGGCTTGCGCATTCGTCTCCTGGTAAGCTCTTGTTGCATTTTGTACAGCAACTTCTGGTGAAGTATATGTTCCAAAAGGCATATCAAGTACAATAAGCGGCAACTTCGCACCATTACACACAGCCTGCGTATGGTAGATCATCTGATCCATCGTTGCCGAAAGCGTGTCTTCTTTACCTAGAAAACTCATATTGAGACTGTCACCTACAAGGATCATCTCAACTTCACCATCAAAAAGTTGTGCAAAAAGAGCATCATATGCTGTCACCATAGTGATAGGCTCTACACCTTTCATCTTCGCGATAGTTGTTAAAGTTACTTTTTTCTCTATTTTAGGGGTATGAATACTCATATAAATCTCTACTTATCCTATATTTTTACTCATTTTATCATATAATGTTGAAAATACATTATATTACATAAAAAAAGAGTAACTATTGAAAAATTTAGTCGCATATATCACCACAGGTTTCCCATCGTTAGAGTTTACAGTAGATGCCGCTTTGGCTTTAGGTGAGGCAGGTGTTGACACCCTAGAACTTGGTATGCCGTTCTCAGACCCTGTTGCAGATGGTCCTGTCATCGAAGCAGCCAATCTTAAGGCCCTGCAAAACGGTTTTAAACTAGACCACCTTTTTGAAGCTTCAGCAAAGATAGCTCCACACATAGACACCCTATGGATGGGATACTTTAATCCTTTTTATCATAGAGGCATAGAGACATTTATAGCCCAAGCCAATAAAGCAGGCGTAAATGGTTTCATCATTCCTGACCTGCCTTTCGAAGAAGCAAGACCATACAAACCACAGATAGAAGCTGCAGGGCTCAACCTCATAGACTTCATCGCACCTACAGACTCGAAAGCACGTATAGAACAGATAGTCACAGATGCAAAAAAGTTCATCTACCTTGTAGCCTATGCAGGTATCACCGGTGCAGGAAAAAGTGAAGATCTGCAGCCCATCATCACAGATATCAAATCATTCACAAAAACCCCTGTTTATGTAGGTTTTGGTGTAGATGAAAATACAGCCAAAGAGAAAGCCAAAGGTGTAGATGGTGTTATCGTAGGTTCTGCTTTTGTGAAAGTGTTGCTTGATGAGAGTTTGAGTGATACGCAGAAAATCACTAAGATCTCTGCTATTGCCAGAGAGATAAAAGAGAAGATAAACGAGTAATGTCACCCTCGTTCCCAAATTGCATTTGGGAATGCATATGAGAGTTTGTTATAGAGTATATGTTTTTTGTTTATTATGTTGATGTATGGATTCCCAAACTCAGTTTGGGAACCAGTTAATTAGGCTAGAAAACCCTCAACCTCAACAAAATACCTCTCAATCCCATCAAAACTATGACTTCCACCTTCTTCAACTATCTGTTTTGCATGTAGTAGTTTTGCCTCTGCTTCTTTGTAGTCAAGGGTTTCATCTCCTTTTTGGAGTAAAAGCATGATATCTTCTTGAACTACTGAATCTATTTCATATTTTTCAAGCATCTCCAAATGTGACTCCATCCATGCAAAATGACTCTCATCATAAAAACTAGGGGCTTCTCCTAAAACTTTTTTGAGGGTGATATAAGGATAAATAGATGGATTGATAAGCACTGCTTTTAGTCCGTACTTTTGAGCTAGATATAGCGTATAAAAACCACCTAAAGAAGAGCCTATAAGTTTGATATCATCATAAGATTCTATCAACTCTTCGAGTGTTTGTATGGCCAAGTCGGGGACATACGACAAAGAAGGAGCGATGAAGGCTTCTCCTTTGTCCTTAAAATAGTTTCTAAAAGCATTGGCTTTACTTCCTAACCCATGGCTGCCAAAACCGTGTATGTAGATGAGCATACTACTCTTCAAGTGCCTCTGCAGCTTCAAGATTCTCATTCTTCACATAAAGTACAACTCTTGTTGTTCCTTCTTCTTCGCTGCGCAGTCTGTCGTATAGATTTTGAATCTCTATCTTTTTTTCTCTTGAAACCGGTTCTCTTACAGATTTGTACTCTATGGCTTCCCCATTTTTTATCACGGTAGAAACTCTGGCAAAAACCCAATAATACCCACCATCTTTACGACGGTTTTTTACATATCCTTCCCAGACATCTCCTCTCTCTACCGTTTCCCATAGATCAGCAAAAGCTGACTTTGGCATATCGGGATGTCTAATGACATTATGTGGCTGACCTATAAGTTCTTCCGGTCTGTATCCGGAGATCTCTGCAAATGTCTCGTTTACATAAGTGATCTTCCCCGTAAAATCTGTACGGGAAACAATGAGTTCATCTTCTGGTACTTCTGTTTCTATAAACATATCAAATGTCGTTTTCATAATTTTTCCTTTTACAATATGGCTTGTGTATTCTATCATTTTTTAGTTAACTATATCAATAAAACACTCCTCTAAAACCTAATTAATTTAATTCAAGTATAATACGATTAATTACAAAAAGGCTTTATAATATATGGAACACTTTATCTGGAACGTCAATCCAAATATCTTAGAATTAGGAGCTATCCAACTTCGCTGGTACGGGCTTCTTTTTGTGGGTTCTTTTTTTCTCGGACTTATGATACTCAACTGGATCTATAAACGTGAGAAGAGAGATCCTGCTGTACTTGACAACCTCCTCATCTACATTATGGTCGGTGCAGTAGTAGGTTCTCGTTTGGTGCATTGTTTTTTCTATGAACCAGACTACTATCTAAGTCATCCTCTGGAGATACTGGCTGTATGGAAAGGTGGGCTTGCCAGCCACGGTGGGCTTGCAGGAGTACTCATAGCCCTTTACGTATTTGCTAAACGCTATAACGAGTCTTACACATGGCTTCTTTCCAGAGTAGCCATACCTGGAACATTGACTGCTGCTTTTGTGCGTTTTGGTAACCTCTTTAACTCTGAAATACTGGGAAAACCTTCAGAACTTCCTTGGGCGATTATCTTTCAGCGTGTAGATATGATACCGCGACACCCTGCACAACTCTATGAAGCATTTGCCTACCTTACCATCCTTGCACTACTTGTGACTGTCTACCGTAAGGTAACGCCTGCTTTTGCTACAAGAATGCTCCCAGGGACTTTTTTAGTCACACTCTTTACCGCACGCTTTTTCATAGAGTATGCCAAAACAAGACAAGCAGCCTATGCCACAGATTTACCATTTAGTACGGGGCAGATGTTAAGTGTACCTTTTATACTTGTCGGAATCATTTGGGTAATTTGGGCATTTAAAACAAAAGAGGGAAAATGACACGTATTATGACAGAGAAATACGCACTGGGTATAGACATCGGTTCTACAACCGTCAAATATGTACTGTGTGATGAAGATTTTAATATCATCGCCAAAGAGTATACAGCCCATGATACCAAACAGGCTGAAACACTCCTAAGACTGCTCGAAACACTTGCCGCTACCCATCCGGAAGCGTATAAAAAGATAGACAAGGTCTACATTACAGGTTCGGGTGCAAGCCGCATCGCTCCGACGATCAATGCCCGTTTTGTTCAAGAGGTTAATGCAGTGGTGCTTGCTGTGGAGTATTATCATCCTGATGTGAATGCCGTGGTAGAGCTGGGTGGACAAGATGCGAAGATCATCCACTTTAAAGAGGGGGAAGATGGTAAAAAAACTGTCTCTACTTCTATGAATGACAAGTGTGCCTCAGGTACGGGTGCAACCATAGAGAAGTGTACCATGAAAGTGGGTATGGAGAGCAGTGATGTGCAAAAGCTCAACTTTGAGACAGACAAACTGCACCATGTGGCGGCCAAGTGTGGTGTATTTGCTGAAACAGACATCGTGAACCTTGTGAAAACCTCTGTACCTTCCAATGAGATCATGAACTCACTGGCCGATGCCATCGTCATGCAAAACCTTACCGTACTGACTCGGGGTAATACACTTATGCCTAAAGTACTTCTTTTAGGTGGTCCTAACACTTACTTGCCATTTCTGCAAGAGTGTTGGCGTATGCGTATCTCTGAACTCTGGGATGAAAGAGGTATAACATATGATAAAGAGAAGATCAATGAACTCATCATCGTACCAGATAATGCCCAGTATTATGCAGCCTTTGGTGCAGTGGTCTTTGGTGAAGGTGAAGCCAACCACGACAAATCGTTTAATGGCATACTTCAACTCAAAACTTTAGTGGAATCAGGAAGCATACAAAGCAGTTCCAGCAATGACACGCCACTTGTTCAAAGTCCTGAAGAACTTAAAACGTTTAAAGATGCTTACAGCATCCCACCTTTTGAACCTATCAAACTCAGTGAAAAAACAGAGTGTTATCTGGGTATGGACGGAGGTTCTACCAGTTCTAAAGCTGTCTTGGTTGACAAAGAGGGAAAACTGCTTCTCAAAGTCTATCAACTCTCAAAAGGAAACCCTATACAAGATACTGTAGAGTTGCTTGAGAAGATAAAAGAACTAGATCCAGAGAATTTCTACGACATCAAAGGTTTAGGTACGACCGGATATGCCGCAGATGTACTGGAGGGAGCACTCAAGGCAGATGCAAACATCATCGAGACGATTGCCCATATGAAGAGTGCCCAAGCTGTTTTTGGTGAGAGTATTGATATCATTTGTGATATCGGCGGACAAGATATCAAAGTGCTTTTTATGGAAAACGGCATGATGAAAAATTTCCGTCTCTCCAACCAGTGTTCTGCCGGAAACGGAACACTGCTTCAAAGTATGTCAAAACAGTTTGGTGTGAAAGTAGAAGAGTTTGCCGATGTAGCATTTGGGGCAACACAAGCACCTCTCTTTAACTACGGCTGTGCTGTCTTTTTAGATACCGACAGAGTCAACTTCCAAAAAGAGGGATACTCAAAAGAGGAACTCTTTGCAGGTATCGCTAAAGTACTGCCTAAAAATGTATGGCAGTATGTCGTTCAGGCTCCTAATCTTGCAGCTTTTGGTAATCACTTTGTACTTCAAGGCGGTACCCAGTACAACTTGGCTGCCCTTAAAGCCCAAGTAGATTACATTAAAGAGCTTGTGCCTGATGCTAGAGTAGATGTACACCCTTACCCTGGAGAAGCGGGTGCTTTTGGTGCAGCTATCGAAGCTAGGGATGTGGTCAAGCAGAAAGGTTTTGCTACTTTTGTAGGATTGGAAGAAGCACTTCAGCTCACTTACACTTCACGTACAGATGAGAGTACACGATGTAAATTCTGTCCTATCGACTGTTCCCGTACTTTTATTGATACTCAAACACCAAACTCTGAGACTGTACGTTACATCGCAGGGTTTGCTTGTGAAAGTGGAACTGTAGAGTCTCCAACAGCACTCAAATTACTCCAAAATGAACGAAAATCCCTACAAAAAGATACACCAAATCTTGTCAAAAAAGAGTCTAAAGCACTCTTTGCTTCAAGCTATATATTAGAGGAAAAACCCACTTCATCCACACAAGTGACTACACAAAAAGTTAAAGTGACACTGGGTGGATGGGGTCCTACTTTACGAAAAAATGTTAAAAGAGCTTTTGAAGTGAGTAGCGAAGAAGATAGAGAACATCGCAGAAAGGTACGTATCGCCATACCAAAAGTACTCAATATCTATAGCACCGCTCCATTCATTAGAGCCTATCTTGAAGCGCTTGATATTGCGCCGGCACACATACAGTTTTCCAGTTTCTCCAACGAAGATATGTACTTAGAAGGGGCAAAATATGGTTCGGTGGATTCCTGTTTCCCTGCAAAAGTAGCACAGTCCCATGTCTATGCACTGTTGTTTGGTAAGAAATTTTCTAAGGTTTCTTTTGATTATCTTTGGTTCCCTGCAACTACCACGCTGCCAGGCTTCATCAGCAGTACGATGGGACAGACGGCTTGTCCTATCATTGTGGGGACACCTAGAGTAATTTACTCTGCCTTTACCAAAGAACAAGACCTCTTTAAAAACAAAGGCATAGAGTACATCGATGACTCCATGACCTTTGACAATAAAACACTACTTAAAAAAGAGCTATTTAATACATGGCAAGAGCGACTGCACATTACAAAAGATGAAAGTAACTGGGCAGTAGAACAAGCCTTGAAAGCACTGGAAGCGAATGATGAAGCCATTATGCAAGAGGGGCAAGCACTGCTCGATGAAGCCGTTAAGAATGATGAGATCGTCATCTTGCTTTTAGGACGGCCTTACCACTCTGACCCAGGTATCAATCATGAAGTACTCGATGAGTTCCAAAGCCTTGGATTTAAAACACTCTCCATGCGTGGCATCCCACGAGATGAAAAGTATCTTGAAGCTTATTTTGGTGAGGATCTGTCACAAGGCTATATCGAAGATAACTTTGACATCCGTGATGTTTGGCCGGAGAATTACTCTACCAATTCAGCACAAAAAGTCTGGGCAGCCAAGTTTGCAGCACGTCACCCAAACATAGCAGTACTTGACCTCTCCAGTTTTAAGTGTGGACATGATGCACCCACCTACTCTATCATCGATAAAATTTTAGGGGCAAGCCGTACACCTCACCTTACCTTGCACGACATAGATGCAAATAAACCTGGCGGGTCTATCAAAATACGGGTTAAGACCTTTGCTTACACACTCGAGCAGTATAAAAGAACACTTATGGGACATAAACAAAATTCTCTCAACACTAAGCACTCGATGCTCAGCACTACTTCACAGGAGATGACAGTATGAGTTCATGTAGTGGTATAAAACCTCATGACGATAGCAATACAAGTCTGGGCTATCTTGGCAGGGAATCTACACAGTGGCGTGACACTATCAACAAGAGCTACACAAGAGCAGACAAAAAAGATACCACCATACTATTTGGAGGTATGACGATACTCCAAGACAAGCTTGTCATGGCAGCATTGCAATCTTTAGGCGAAAACTATGTTGCCCTGCCCAATCCTGATTTTGAATCATTCCGTAAAGGAAAGACATTTGGAAACAGGGGACAGTGCAACCCTACTTACTTTACAGTAGGGAACCTTGTAAAGTATCTGCAAAACTTACAAAAAGAAACTGGTATGAGTAGTGAAGAGATCGTACAAAAGTACCTCTATGTTACTGCTGGTGGCTGTGGTCCTTGCCGTTTTGGTATGTACATTACTGAGTATCGAAAAGCACTTAAAGATGCAGGGTTTGAAGGCTTTCGCATCATGAGTTTTCAGCACAATGAAGGGATATTCCAAGCAGAGAATGAAGAGGAGAGCATGAACTTCTCTCCTAAATTT
The DNA here is from genome assembly GCA_965602275.1 of uncultured bacterium. Taxonomy (GTDB): domain Bacteria; phylum Campylobacterota; class Campylobacteria; order Campylobacterales; family Sulfurovaceae; genus Sulfurovum. The sequence continues at coordinate 7,950 of CBFCXZ010000006.1, read as the reverse complement.
TTCATTACTTTGATAAAATCCATTATCATTGGTGATATCATCAACCTTTTAACCTACAAAATACGTCCCTATGAGCTAGATAAAGGCTCAACAGACAGAGCCGTAGAGAAATGTTATGAGATACTCAGCGATGCATTTATGCAAAAGAAAAATCTTGTTTTGGCGATGTGGCAATGTCGTAAAGTATTAGAAAAAGTAAAACTTGACCGTCTGCAACCTAAAGCCAAAGTAATGGTCATGGGTGAATTCTGGGCAGCGATGACTGAAGGTGACGGCAACTACAATCTTCATAAGTTTTTAGAGTCTGAGGGTGCAGAGTGTATCCCTCAACCTATTATGAGCCGTTTGATGCTTAGTATCTGGGAAGCTGAATATGCCGCAGGAAAAACGGAAGACTTAGAAAATAGAGAGATGAAAAGCATTGACTTTAGCAATGTCAAAACCAAAATGATGATGAAACTGGCAAAAGCAGCAGTCAAAACCTACTTTACCATGTATGCAAAAGCTGCCGGACTGCATGACTATGAGATACCAAACATTGAAGCACTCTCCAAACTCTCTAAAGTCTATTATCCACTAGATGCTGAGGGTGGAGAAGGACATTTGGAAGTAGCACACCTTCTGGAGAGTGTGAAACACAACCTCTCTCACCTTGTCATCTCAGTCAAACCTTTTGGATGCATGCCTTCTTCAGCAGTCTCTGATGGTATCCAGTCTCTGGTTACAAGCCACTACCCTTCAGCCAACTTCCTCTCCATAGAAACCTCAGGAGAAGGAGCAGCCAACTTCTACTCAAGAGTACAAATGGCTCTCTTTAAAGCAAAACAATCTGCCAAAGAGGAGTTTGAAGCACTGGAGATACCTGAGGATATTCCTGATAAGGTACATAATTATCTCTATCAACCACACAATGAAAAAGCCGGAACGGCTGCACAGTTACTGAGCAGTATACAACACAGAGGACTTTAACGCTCCTCTGTTCTATGTACTACCTCAGCCAGCTCCTCTTCAACCGTTTCATCAATATCAAGTTCTTCAACCAACCCAGCTTCAGGATTTTTAAATACAGACATATCTAATTCTTTTTCACTCTTGGCAACAACACAAGTCACCACGGCATCTCCAGTAACATTGACAGAAGTACGTATCATGTCAAGTAGTCTGTCAACCCCTAAAATGAGTCCTATACCCTCTACGGGAAGACCTACCTGCACAAAGACCATAGAGAGCATGATAAGTCCAACGCCCGGCACACCTGCTGTACCTATGGAAGCCAGTACAGACATGAGTATCACAGTAAGGTAACCACTCAGTCCCAACTCTACTCCATAGACATTGGCTATGAAAACTGTAGCGACTCCTTGCATGATGGCAGTACCATCCATATTGATCGTAGCACCGAAAGGAACAGTAAAAGAGGAAACTGAATTGTCAACACCCATACGTTTAGTGACAGATCTTAGTGTCACAGGGATCGTTGCATTCGAAGATGCTGTAGAAAAAGCAAAGACTTGGGCATCTCGTATCTTTCTCAAAAACATTTTAGGAGAAAGTCCTGAAAAAAGTTTCAGTATGAACATGAGTGTTCCAAAAAGGTGTAACATCAGTGCAGCGATGAGAACCAATACATAACCAGCCAAACTCACTAAAAGATCTAAGCCAAGTTCGGAGATAGCCTTGGCAAGTAATGCAAAAACTGCGACGGGAGCTACAGACATCACAATGTTGACCATATGCATCATCGCTTCATTTAGCACCTCAACACCCTCTGCGATGCTTTGTGCTTTCTTTCCCACCATCAAAAGTGAGATACCAAGCAAGATGGAGAAGAAAATGATCTGCAGCATATTGCCCGAGGCAAAAGCATTAATGACATTATCTGGGATGATGTTGATAAGCACATCTGAAAGTGGCGGTGCTTCTTTACCTGTAAAGGTTGAAGCAGTTGAACCATTAGCTCCAGAACCGGGAGCTACGATAATTGCCAAACCTATGGCTGTAGCGATGGCTATAGCTGTGGTAAGCATATAAAGCCCAAATGACTTTAAACCTACATTTCCTAATTTACGTACATCTCCTATACCTAGCACCCCGGAGATAAGTGAAAAGAAGACCAAAGGCACCACAAGCATCTTAAGGGCTGTGATGAACATCTTTCCTATGATGTAAAAGAGACCACCTATCACATACTCATGTGTAAAGCTACCCTCCACATTCCAACCACTTACATTAATGATCAATCCTACGATGATACCCAGTAACATCGCCCAGAGTACTTTTGCTGTTAAAGTCATATTAGTTCTTTCCTCTCAGTGCAGGTTGCAATAGAATGCTGATCCTATCACCTACTTTTATTTGTTTCTCAACCTCTACATTCAGAAGTTCTCCTGATACCAGGACTGCAGCTATTACTTTACCAGCTATTTCTGAAAGCTACAATACTTTGCTGCAAACTTAACCCTTAATATTGAACTGATTTATTTTTGACTAAGTATTGGAGCGAATGCCTTAGTACTTACTCGTACACTATCACCTATTTTTAAATTTTTGGCTTCATCTTGACTTACTACTACTTCCACAAGTTGTTGCCCTATAGCTATGATAGCTACATAGATAACATCAACTTTTTTTATATCTAAAAGTTCCCCTTCGAAAGAAAACTTCTGACTTCCTGATGTTTTGAGTAAAACATCTTTTGGAGTTCCATCATCTATAATCACACCTTGATCTAAAACAACAATACGAGAAGCCAATCTATATATTTCACTTGGGTCGTGACTTACCATAATAGTTGTAGTACCAAACTCTTTATGTAGTATTAATATTTCATTTTGAAGTTTTGTTCTCATAGATGGGTCAAGAGCTGAAAGCGGCTCATCCATAAGTAGCAGTTTTGGTTCGTTCATCATAGCCCTACACAAACTTACACGCTGTTTTTGTCCACCGCTCAGTGTGTTTGGAAGCCTGTTTTTTAGCTCACTTAGTTCTGTTATTTGCAATAGATGATTTGCCAGCTTTTTATCTTTGTTTACAAAAAGTAGATTTTCTTCAACTGTCATATTAGGGAAAAGTGCATAATCTTGAAACACAAAACCTATCTCTCTTTTTTGTGGTGGAATATTAACCTTACCGTCAAGCCAAACTTTATCACCTATTTTTATCGTTCCTTTTGCCTCTTCAAGTCCTGCTAGGATTCTTAAAAGTGTTGTTTTCCCGCTTCCACTCTCTCCTGCCAAAGCTACAAAATCATTTTCTTTGATTTCTAGATTTACATCTAAATTCATCTCTCCACTACTTCCGTGAAGTTTTTTCTTTATATCTATTTTGATCATTTGTGAAATCCAGCAAATTTGTTATTGTGTTTTGAATTAAAAATATATACACTAAGTAAAACTATAAAACTAATAATAACCATAATAGCACTATAAATATGGGCAGAGGTATAATCCATGATCTCAACCATCTCATAAATTGCCACAGAAGCTACTTTTGTTTCACCGGGGATACTTCCACCCACCATTAAAACTACTCCAAACTCTCCAACAGTATGGGCAAAGGTTACAATAATTGCCGTCATCAAAGCCGGTTTGATATTTGGCAAGGCTACTTTTAAAACGGTCTCAAATTTACTTTTTCCTGATACATAAGATGCTTCAAGCATATTTTTATTGATATTTTCAAAACCACTTTGAAGAGGTTGAACCATAAAAGGAAGTGAATAAAAACAACTTGCAACTACAAGTCCCGTAAAGTTAAATACAAGTTTTACATCAAAGTACTCATCAAAAAAAGCTCCAATGGGTGAATTTTGAGATAAAGCAAATAAAATATAAAATCCCAAAACTGATGGAGGTAATACAATTGGCAGTGCAGTAACAGCTTCTAAAAATGGTTTTGCCTTTGAAGAAGTTTGTGATAGATACCAAGCTAGAGGTAAACATAGTATAAATAAGATCAAAGTAGTAAGGGCTGCCAGTTTAAATGAGAGTAAAAAGGGAGTGAATTCAAGATTTTGTAATATTTCAAGCATTATATAACCTTTAAAATAGACAATTCGCTTGCTTTGATAAAAGCAGTCACTTCATCGCCTATTATCAGATCCATTTTCTCTGAAGAATTTAATGTAATGATGCTTTCCAATACTGTATCCCCATTAAGGTCTAGTTTCAGGCTTGTTAAAAGTTGTCCGTTTTCTATACCCTGTATCGTCGCTTTTAATTGATTTGAATAACTCACTACCCCAGAAAAATCTTTTGCTATGGCAATATGTGTTGGCTTTATACCCAAGCGTACTTCTTTGCCCACTTTTATATCATCACTCAACTCAAGACTCATCATCTTTAAACTATGGCCATAAAAATCAAACGTGACAATATTGAGATTATCGATATGGTCTATTTGTGTGATGGTAGCTTTTATTTGGCTCATGGAACTAAGTATCCAAAATCATTAAATATTTTTTTCGCTTTTGGGCTTTTTATAAAGTCATAAAATGCTTTTATCTCTCTGCTCTTTTCTCCATTTTTCAGTATGACTATCCCTTGATTGATCGGGGTATATAAAGTTGGATCCACACTACTCCAGTTTATACCCTCTTTAAATTTTGTCATTTTAGGACTATACAAAGATGACTTGGCAATAAATCCGATATCAGTTGCAGTGACCGTATATGCTACAGTTTGCGAGATCGATTCAGCATACACATATTTATGTTTGACATCTTGATAGACTTTTGCATTTTTCATCGCTTCAACTGCCGCTTTTCCATAGGGAGCAGTTTTAGGATTTGCTACTGCTATTTTGTCTATACTTTTCTCTTTTAACAGCTCCATACCTTTGCTGAAATCTTGTTTTTTACTACTTAAGATAGCTAAACTCCCTTGTGCATAGATTATTGGCTTTGTTAGAGCTGTTTTATCTTTATATAAAGCATTTGGATATTTCATATTTGCAGACATAAACAGTTGATATGGTGCACCATTTTTTATTTGTGCAGTTAACTTCCCAGAGCTTCCAAGTGTAACTTTGACTTCTGTATCTGGGTAGAGTTTGTTAAATTCTTTTTTTAGGTCATCTATGGCGTAACTTACATTGGCTGCTACAGCGATTTTGATGCTCCCTGCCATACTGTAGGTTGTTAGCAGTAGTGCTGCAATAAGTAGTTTTAATTTCATCTTTTTCCTTTAAAACAGGTAATTGATCTCAAAACGAATTTCGTCATAAGATGGATCAAGTTTAGTTAAACCATTGCTAGAAATAGTATCATCATCTCCTACAACATGAGCAAACCTTGTCTTCACGTACATATTGGACATACCACCAAAACCTTTCATCAGATCAAGCGTAAAGACTTTCGAATCTGCCTGTACCCCTATTTTCTCATCATCAAAATCCTGTATGGCAAAACGTGTTATGATCTTAAAATTGGTGATACTCTCAAATTCATAATCAAGTTGCACCATAGTGCTTTTGGTATTGGCATACCAGTTGTACTGTGACATAACACGTGTAAAACCAGCTGTAGGAAAACCTCTCCAAGGTGCTACTATGTCACCTTTATCCGCTATTTTTGTAACTCCAAATCTAAATTTTAATGCATCTTTGACAACATCTACTCTTGCACCGTAAAGAGCAGCATCTAAACTCTCCGGATCACTATAACCTTGTGTCAGCGTTTTAAGATTTGCACCCCCTATAGCACCTGCACCATTGTCGAACTGTTGCATATACCTGAAGGCTGGGATGACAGACCAATCACCAACATGTATCCTGTAGTCAGCTTGGACCATCGCTGAAGAGAGTAGCTCAGGTACAGCTGTATAGTTCACTCTAAGTGTCAAATTTTCAATGCTATCATTTTTTGCATCTACAACGATCAGCCTATCTTCTATACCTCTGGCTTTTAGTTCAGACTCTTTCAAACCTCTATGCATTCCCGAATCATCATTTTCAGTAAAAATCGTGTAAGGATCATTTGCATCATCACCTACTGCCAAGACATGATGGAAACTAGAGTGATCTCTTAACTTCTGTCTTGTCAGATATGCCATTTTGAGTGAGGTGTCAGGAATCAATGTACTGCTTAAGGTAAGACCTTCAAAGGTATTTGGTATCATTTTTGTATCATTGCTTTTGGTCAAAAAACTCTCAAATATCTGTCGTCCCACTTTTACAGAAACATCTTTATGCTTATATTCCAAATAGACTTGTGCTAAAGATGTTATACTCTGTTTACCCTCAGTCAGTAGATCATATCGACTCAGTACACCTTTACCCGGTTTATACAGATATGCTTCGTTATCATTGAGACTACCTTGTGCTTGTGTCGTATATAATCCTGCACCTACGCCAAAACCATTCAGGTAAGCACTTCTATAGATCAGACTTCCTCCTATGGCAGCGATAGCATGATCTTCTCTTAGCTTAATGCCTGCCTTCTCTATTTCGTTCTTCCACTTCCAACCAAAGCTGTTAAAACGTAACCGTCCGTAAAACACGCCTTGTAAAAACATATCAGCTAGGTTATCTACCTCACCTGGTACTTCATCATACAAATGGATCATATTACATTTTAGACTATGTTTATGAGTATCTTCCATCCCATATACTGTACCCATCAAAGCTATCAAAAGCCATCCTAATTTTAATTGTCTCACTCTTTATTTCCCCAACATAATATCATTGACTTTTATTATAGCCATTACAGAACTTCCTATTGTAAGCTCCATCTTTTCTAGGACATCAAGAGGTATCACAGAAACTATCTTGTCATAATTCCCTATGTCCACTAGCACTTTAGCATTTTGAGCATCTGTATCTATCTGCGTTACTACCCCATCTAGTCTGTTTTCTTCGATTTGTTCATCTTTTTCATTCTGCTCCATTCTTCTGGTAGACAACAAAACCGTACTGGATTTAAATATCGCTGTGACAGTTTGCTTCTCTTCTATATGCAAATTTTCTACGGCTTCTTTGGTGATAACAGAAACAAGCACTTGTCCACTCTTCAACTTCAAGTGTATCTTTGCATTTACATTTGCAGATTCTACTGAGATTACTTGTGCTTGTATCTGATTTCGTGCAGAAATTTGCATAGCAAGCCTTCCTATGGTCTTAAATGCACCACTTTGGATATCTGTTAACTCTGATAATCTTGCTAAAAAGCGTGTGTGTTCTTCTTTGAGCACTGCATAATTTTCTAAAAGTTTTAACCCATAGGCTGTAATGGTCGTACCCCCGCCATCTTTCCCTCCTGTCTCTCTGTGGACGATGGGTTCTGGCGAAAGAGAGTTCATCGTATCCACCGCTTCCCAGGCACTTTTATAACTCATAGGCACAGCCTTAGCTGCTTTAGAGATGGAACCATGCTCTTCTATGGCATTAAGCAGTTCTATACGCTTCTCTAGTAAAAAAGGTTCACCTAACATTTCTAAAGTAAGCTTTGATGAGAGTTCCATTCTATTCCTTATGTACTAAAGTATATAACGAAAATCATAGCATTATATACCTTAAGACATAACGGTTACTTTCTAGCTATTGACAAAGTAACCCAAAAGTGCTATTATCCGCCCACATGGGGATGACTTGGTTTCGACTGGAGTAGTCGGGGCTATGTGCATGTCGGACTGGGCAATTCCGTTACGCGGCCCACTTAGCTTAAACGCAAACAATACAGATTATCGTCCAGCTTACGCAGTAGCGTAAGTCATTAACCCCGCTAACGCGGAGGACTGCCTCGCCGGTGAGTGTCATCTTACCCGGATTTTGAGGTATCACATCTGATGACTATGCTCCATGGAAGCTATGCCATGGTGTGAGAATTCTAGCTCGTCTTGTAAAGTTTTGAGTGTAGTACAAAGCAGGATTAAAATTAACAACACTGACTAAGCATGTAGAGTCATAGTTCTATCTATTTTAGGACAGGGGTTCAATTCCCCTCATCTCCACCAA
>CBFCXZ010000005.1:0-126163 GCA_965602275.1 uncultured bacterium | reverse complement strand
TATTTTATAAGGTTTTAGTACTACAAGAGATATTTGATATACTTTTAATACACAAAATATTATGATAGTAGGACAACGTGTCCGGCTAATAAATAGTTAGGCGAAAAAAAGATGAAACTAATTGCACATATTGATAGCGATTGCCAAAAGATGAAACGTTATTTTGAGAAACTATTTACTTTATTACAAGAAACAATTATCGAGGACGAAAATGCTCCAGTAGAAGTACTAGATGCAAACGCTGATTTTTCCCAGGCCACCTTTCATAGTATTTCCCATTTAATAAAACCAGACATGATAATGAATATATATAGTTTAATAGATTTCTGGATGGTCAAAATATGTGAATATCAAAAAGTTAAGAAGAAGCTTTTCCTAAAATGCAAGGACATCAAGGGAAAGAGTGATCTTGATGCGCGACACAAATACCTTACAGCGTATGCAAACTTGGATCTTAGCCCTGTTCAAGATAGCTATAAGCGTTTAGATGAACTGCGTAAGGTAAGAAATACTTTTATTCATGGTGGTGGCCATGTTGCAAATGATAAAGAAAAAGAATTTTCTTCTATTGAAGGGATAACATTATCATATTCTCTGATTAATATTGATGAGAGTTTTATATGGAACACACTTGAACATGCCAAGAAATATCTTCAAGCAGCGGTACAAGCTTAACAAATCTCAGCACACAAATATGAGTTTCGTACATGTTGTTCATGTTGGTTAGTTTAAACGTTACAAGCTTCTTTTTATTCTCAAAAAATGAAAACCTTATAATTTAACATATTTTATAACGTTTATCGCTATAGCGACGTTTAGAGACCATTTATATGTAACCAAGTATATAAAACCTTATAAAATGTGCTATATAGGAGGTTTTATAATGAAAAAGGTTTCCTTGATACTTGCATTGATCCCAGTCTTTCAAGTACAATTTTTAATAAAACATCGCAGACATATAGCCAACAACTGAACTACTGTCACCGCTGGCATCGGCAGAAGTACGGTAGTCAAGTAACTTGGAGGAGAATTTGAGTTGTTTGGCTGCGAGTATCATGGCTTGTATGCCGATTAGTCCGCAGGCTTTACACCCTTTTTGAAGAGCCTTGATATCAAGGTTTGACACAGCCCTTAAACAGTTATCATCATATCTCTTTGCTTCTTCTAAGCTATGGAAGTGACTGAGGTCGCTGCTTATGACAACAACATTGTCTTTGTTATCCAAGAGGGCAGTGATGAGGTTGGCTAGGGTTTGAGCTGTGGTGTCACCATAGATAAGTTCTATGATCTTACTTTGAGGAAAGTAATGCTTGATAAAAGGCATCTGTACTTCAGTGGAGTGCTCTTTTTCATGTGCTTTGGGTTCAAATCCTATGTTAAACTGTTTGGCTAAGGCAAAAAAGTAGGGACTGTCTATCTCCAACTCTCCACAAGGTGTCTCATAGGTTTCATAATAACTCCCGGAGATACCTTGAAAATAGTGGTGGTGGCTGGGACCTATGACGATGATGCGTTTTGCTTTTGCCTGCTTTAAAAACCGGTACGCAAAGTTGGCGGTGAAGCCACTGTAGATGTACCCTGCATGCGGGACGATGACTGCTCTAGGGATGATACTTTGTATCTCTTTTGCAATAGGGATAGCATCAAATTTACGATTGAACTGCGTAAAAGCAGCTTTAACCCTACTACACTCCTTGGGATAAAAACGACCTTTTACAGCAGTTTTTCTTATGCCCGATGACATCACTTTTCCTGATATTTTTCTACCTGATAGGTTAATATCTCAGGATGTTCAAAAAGACAGTCTCCAGCTAAGTTTGCTTTGAGACATAAGCTACTGAAAAAAGCATCAAATTGAGGTAACTGCTCCCAGACTTGAGGCAGGTAAGTTGCCTGATGGGCACCATGCTTGAGGACTACACCATCTTTAAAAGGGGTGATCTTTGTTTTGAGATCTTCTATATCATTGTAGTGCAGCACCTTGGGTTCAGAGAGGATAGAAACTTCAATTTTGATATGCTTAAGCTCTTCTGCTCTGAGTGGACTGAACCTCGAATCACGTAAAGCTGCAGACTGTGCGTTAAGGATAATATCTTCATAGAGAGGGCGATAGGCTTCGAGTGTCCCTATGCAGCCACGAAGTTGCTCGTTTGGTGCTGTGTTAATGGTGACAAAAACTGCACCATCCTCTTCAAGACCAGGGTATGCTTTTAAAGCACCTTCCAAATCAAAATCTTCAGGTTGATTTAACGCTACTAAAATAGCTGCTTTAGCTAAAGCTATGACAATATCATTCATTTGACGCTCCTTCTTCCTTATTTTAGCATATTTTATGATGATCAAAAAAAAGAGAATTGATATTAATTAATGAAGATTTCAACTCGGCCTTGATACAATGCATACTAAAAAGACAAGGAACAATTTTGAAATATCTCTTACTTTTATTATTATCTATAAACCTCTTTGCTGTTGACGCCACCCTGAAGATAGAAACGGATGTAGAACATCGTTCTCGTATTGCATTAGTGGATGGATCAGTTGTACCCAATGGTAAGATCTTCAAGATCTTACTTTCTGACCTTAAGATCTCCGGACACTTTTTAGCAGATACTACACAGCACAAAGGGGACATTACTTCAAACTTTATTGCTCCTGCTCTTAAAAGCAAAGAGTATGTCCTCAAGTATGCACTTACCCAAAGAACAGGAACAAAGCTTTTAATACGTCTATTGAAAGCGTCTGATGGTACACAGATATTTAAAAAGAGTTACTCTATACCTACAACGAGAAAAATGCCTTTCTTGGCACATAAAGCTATCTCTGATATCAATAAAGTTTTAAAGTATCCTGACATTAGCTGGATCAACCGTTATGTGGTTTTTTCACGTTATACGACACCAAGACACAGTGAGATACTTCTTGCTGACTACACGTTCAACTATAAAAAAGTCATCATAAGGGGTGGACTTAATCTTTTTCCTAAATGGGCAGACAAGAAGCAAAAAAGTTTTTACTATACTTCTTATGCCGGATTGATGCCTACGTTGTATAAGATCAATATCTATACGGGAGCCAAGCAGAAAATTGCTTCTTCTGAAGGGATGCTTGTCTGTTCGGATGTGAGTAAGAATGGCTCAAAACTTCTACTCACTATGGCACCTAACGGACAGGCTGACATTTACGAACTGAATCTTGCAACAAAAGCAAAGACGAGAGTCACCAAATTTAATGGTATCGATGTAAATGGTAAATATGTAGATGATGAGAGTCGTATGGTTTTTGTCTCTAACAGACTTGGGTATGCAAATATCTTTAAAAAATCTATCCACTCTTCGGCTGTCTCGCAAGTGGTTTATCATGGACGAAACAACAATGCAGTTGATGCACATGGAGACAAGATTGTCTACTCCAGCAGAGAGAGTCAAAATGCTTTTGGAAGCAATACTTTCAACCTTTACTTAACCTCTTCACGCGGTTCAGGCACACGTCCGCTTACTACAACAGGAACCAATCAGTTTCCAAGATTTTCTCCGGATGGATCTGTGATCCTGTATATCAAACACAGAGATAATGGATCTTCGATAGGATATACCAACCTTGCAAGTCAACAAAGTTTACTATTCCCACTTGGTGGGCGTAAAATCCAATCTATTGATTGGTAATCAACTCTCATAAAAGGAATTAATTATGATAAAAAAAATAATAATAACAACAGCCACACTTTCAGTACTTTTATTGACCGGATGTAGTCAGACGGCACCAGACCTTTATGGAAAGAATAATGTTTCAGATGCGACACAAATAGCAGGTGATACAGTAACGATAGATGAGAATAAGTATGGTAACGAGAATGGTGCTTATAACAGCAGCAGTGATGGTTTCCAAAGTATCTATTTTGAGTTTGGGGATTATGGTGTCTCTTCAGGGATGGAAAACAGTATCGCCTCTAATGCAAATGTAGCCCATAACTCAAGTGCTTCCAAGATAAAGATAGAGGGTAACTGTGATGAGTTTGGTACAGATGAGTATAACTATGCGTTAGGACTTAAAAGAGCTAAGGCGGTTAAAGACGGTATCGCAGCACAAGGTGTGGATACCAGCAAGATGGTGATCGTAAGTTTTGGTGAGAGCAATCCGGTGTGTAGTAACCCTACAGATGGATGTTATTCCCAAAACAGAAGAGTGGATCTTCGTTTAGTCAAGTAGTAGAGTAATGAAGCAAAAGTATATACGTAATCTATTTTTATCCTTAGTGCTAAGCAGTACTGCACTTTTGGCAGAGCCTTCTGTGTATGGATTCGGATTTGGCAGCTCAAGTGATGACTCGGCACAAGGATCAACATCCTCCCAGAATATTAGCATCCAAAATAAAAGGACTATCGCTGCACTTAAACGACAGATTTCAGAGCAAAATGAGAGGATAGATGGTTTGACCTCTATCATAGAAGGACTGAGTGCTACACTGGGAGAGTTGCAAGGGAGTGGTATCGGTGCTTCTGCAGGAAGCGGAAATGACAATACGGCACTGCTCAAAGAACTTGGCGCAATGATAGATAATATCAATGATAACTATGTGAGTAAAGAAGAGCTTAAAAAAGCCTTGAAGTCAAAAGGTAAATATACGCCCTCTTCAAAAGAAAAAACAATATCTGAAGAGTCATTAGAAGATAAACCCACTTCAAAACTTTATAGTGAAGGGGTAAGGCTCTTTGTAAAGAAGCGTTACAGTGAAGCAAAAAAACGATTTACGATCACTGATATAAAAGGGTATAAGCCTGCTGCTTCAAATTATTACCTGGGTGAAATAGCATACTATACAAAGAAGTATGAAGATGCGATATTTTACTTTAAGAAGAGTGCCGGACTTTATGACCAGGCAAGTTATATAGATGTTTTACTGCTCCATACAGCGATCTCTTTAGAGAAGAGTGGAGACAAAGCACAAGCAAGAGCTTTTTATGAAAATATAGTAGAGAATTATCAAGGTAAAAAAAGTGCCAAGATAGCAAAAGAGAAGTTAAAGAAGCTATAGATGTATGGTGTGAAGATTTTTTTTGTAGCGTTATTTTGTTTCACAAGTGTAGTATGGGCAGAAGAGTGGAAATCTGCGTGGGCACATTTGGATGATGATGAAACACCTACTAAAGTTTTGACGCATGAACTTGTTCCTATGTCTAAAACCGTTTTTAAAGTGATAAATTTAGATACCCAAAAAGAAAAAACCATAGACCTTACAGGAAAAAATTTCATCATCGTCTCAGTAAGAGAAACAGGAAGTGACGGACGTTTTTATGCTGTAGACAGTGATGGTACAGTTTGGTGGAGCGGAGCAGTTACTTCTGGGGCAGATGAGTTCAGAAGTCCTTCGGGGGTCTTTCCTATTATACAAAAGAAGCGTTATCATATGTCAACTCTTTTCCCGGATGAGTCGGGTGAAAATAATATGAACTATATGATGAAATTTACAAATGGAGGGCATGCTTTGCATGAGGGAAGTGTTGATTGGATGTCTCACGGGTGTATACACATAGACCCTAAAGATGTCCCTGCGATCTATAAATGGTCAACATTTAAAACAAAAGTAGTGATCACAAGGCATAGCTATATGCCTTTTGCACAAGAGGATCTACGAAAGATCTATATGAGAAGATAAGATCACTTGACTCGTTCCCAAACTGAGTTTGGGAATGCATACATCAACTCAATAAACAAAGAAACTTCCACTCCTTAACAATATCGTATATGCGTTCCCAAATACAATTTGGGAACGAGGGCAAAGAAGATATATATTTCAAAGGAGTAAGTGTTCAGTAAAAGATGTTACACTTCAGGTATGAAAAACCACTATAGTCAAATCATTTTTATCTTATTATTTTTATTGACACTTTGTCATGCCGAAACACCTACAAACATAAGCTTAGAGAGTAATGTGACTACACTCAATGTGGGAGAAAAAGCAGAGCTAACAGTCATGGAAACTTACTCTGACAACACTACAAAAGAACTGAACACTAACATAGAGTGGATCATAACACCAGAAAATAGTGTAGATGTAAATGGAAGTATACTTACAGCCAAGAAAGATACAAATGTGACTGTACATGCTAAGGTAGATACTGTACTTTCTAATATTTTAAACCTAAACATCGCATGGACAGTAAACGGACATGTGCTTCCTCCTGAACCGGACAAAGCACTCAATGACTCTACACTTCTTGGGATAGACACGAACAATAACGGTGTGAGAGATGATGTGGAGCGATATATTTATGAGACTTATGAACATCCGATTGAGAGAGCTTTGCTTATGCAGGAAATGAAATATGAACAAATAATTTTAGAAAAAAATACTGAAATAATTGCAAGAGATAAAAATACTTTAGATGAATTAAATAACTTAGAAGATGCATATTTAGCTTGCGAATCTTATTGGCTGTATGACGCTGAGGGGAATAATGAAACCTTTATATTATCTGCTTATAGTGGATTAAAAGGATACCAGCATAGATATTTTGGAGAGCATGCAAAAGGAATTCAGCGTAATACAATAATGAGAAAAGAAGCAAGAGATGAACTTGAAAAAGCAGTAAGTGGTGGGGTTTATAGTATACCTAAGTCTGACAAAAATAAATGTTATTTTAATGCTACAGTATTAATGAAAGATTATAAATGAAACAGCTCATTTTAGTTTTTCTCTCGTTCCACCTCTCCGAAGGTGTAACGCATAGGCAATGACAATAAAAGCCACGACATTAAATAATATATACACTCCTACACTCCGCAAACATTCCGCCTACAGAGAGGTGGAAGAAGGGTAGATAAAAAGAAGACCTATAACTCTTTTGCTCTCTTATATGCTTGTTCTATGGCATCCATACAAGCAGCTCTTACATTACCATCTTCCAATGCTGCGTAACCTGCTGCAGTGGTTCCCCCTGGACTCATCACACCATCTTTAAGTAAAGCAGGATGTACCTCTTGGATAAGTGCTCCAAACCCGGCAAATAGACCTTTTATTGTGGCCATAGCATCTTCTCTTTTAAGACCTTGTTTGACGGCACCATCAGCCAATGCTTCTGCTATGAGTGCCAAATAGGCAGGACCGGAACCTGCAAGAGCTGTGGCGATGTCTATCTCTTTTTCACTCTCTAACCATAAGGTATCACCTACTGCACCTAAAAGAGCTTCAGCTTCTTTTCTAAATCTGTGGTCACCAGTCAGTGTGGTCATGGAAGCTCCTACACTTGCTGCAAGGTTTGGCATAGTTCTTACCACAGCTTTACTTTTGAGGTGCTTTTTGAGTTTATCAAGAGAAGTTCCTGCCAAAACAGAAAAGAGGACTCTGGCTTTTCCTTTTAACTTTTTACCTACCTCTTCAACATTGGCAGGCTTGACACAAAAAAGTACTGTTTTGTCTGTTATGTCAAAATTATCCATGAGATATTTATCTACTTTTGTACCAAGATGCTCTTCAAAGGCATCGAGTTTTTCCATGTCTCTTCCAACAACTTCAATGTTGTATTTGTCTTTGAGACCTTTGGCGATGCTAAGTCCCATGTTCCCGTTACCTATAAATGTGATTGTTTGCATAATAAACTCTCTTGTATTTAATTACGTGAATTATATCATTATTAGCATTTATTTGTTAAAATAGATTCAATTATTGATGAGGAACATATATGGAAGCATTTTTACAAGAAGCCAAAGCATCAAGTAGAGTACTGTCTACTTTGAGTGGGGCAGAGAAAAATAGAATACTAAAAGAGATGGCAGAGGCACTTAGAGCCAATACCCCAACACTACTCAAAGCAAATGCGTTAGACATGGCAGAGGCAGAGGTGAATAACCTTGCACCATCACTCAAGGATAGACTCCTTTTGGATGAAGGTCGTATCGATGGTATGGCTGTAGCTATAGAAGAGATAGCCGCATTGAAAGAACCAGTCGGACGTGTACTTGATGGTTGGGTAACAGAAGATGGGCTTAAGATAGAGAAAGTCTCTGTGCCTATAGGGGTTATAGGTATTATCTATGAATCTCGTCCAAATGTTACTTCAGACACGGCAGCACTCTCTTTTAAATCTGCGAATGTCTGTGTACTCAAAGGTGGTAAAGAGGCACAAAACTCCAATGAAGCCATTGCAAAAGTACTTCAAGAAGTACTAAAAAAGAATGGTTTGCCAGAAGCACTTATCTCACTTATCCCTGATGCTTCACGTGAGGGTGTGGCAAAGCTCATAAAGATGGATAAATATGTTGACCTTATCGTACCACGTGGTGGAGAAGGGCTCATCCGCTATGTGAGTGAAAATGCTTCTGTACCGGTGGTGAAGCATGATAAAGGGCAGTGTCATACGTATATCGATGAAGATGCCAATATTGAAAATGCCATTGCTATTGCCATTAATGCTAAAGTACAAAGACCTGGAGTATGTAACTCTATGGAGACTTTACTTGTGGATGCTGCTATCGCAGAGGAAGTACTTCCCCAACTCAAAGCAACTTTCGACGCGGCACATACAGAGCTTAAAGGGTGTGAAATGACACAAAAAAGCATTGAAGTGGCTCCTGCCACAGATGAGGATTATGATACTGAGTATTTGGCAAATATTTTAAACATCAGAGTAGTTGATGGAGTAGAAGGTGCCATAGAACACATCGTACGATTTGGCTCAGGTCACTCAGAAGCGATCATTACCGAGAATATCACCACAGCAGAAGCCTTTTTAAATGGTATAGATGCAGCAGCTGTGTATGTGAATGCTTCTACACGTTTTACTGATGGTGGAGCTTTTGGCTTTGGTGCAGAAGTAGGAATAAGTACAAATAAACTGCATGCTCGTGGTCCGATGGGAATAGAAGGATTGACGACGTACAAGTTTAAGATTTACGGTTCAGGACAAATAAGATAAAAATTATCTCTTTCTATAAGCATCACTAAAGTTTGCTTAGCTAAAATAGCAGAAATCTAAATATATAGGAATCATAATGACAATTACAAATGAAAATTGCGTTGTAGCAATCGAATACGAAGTAAAAGAAGCAGGTACAACAGAAGTTGTAGATACAAACAAAGGTGCAGAGCCACTAGAGTTCATTACAGGAAAAGGTCACATCATTCCAGGTCTTGAAAATGCACTTGCCGGTATGGCTGAAGGTGAAAGTGGAGATATCCTGGTATCTGCTGCAGATGCGTATGGCGAAGTAAACGAAGAAGCTAAACAAGTACTTCCTCTTGAGCAATTCGAAGGTGTTGATCTTAAAGAAGGTATGACACTTTACGGACAAGGTGAAAATGGAGAAACGGTACAGGTAACAGTAACTTCTTTTGACGATAAAGAAGTAAACGTAGACTTTAACCACCCGTTGGCGGGTAAAGAACTTATGTTCTCCGTAACAGTTCTTGGTGCAAGAGAAGCAACAGCTGACGAAGCTGCTTCTGGTCAAGTTGGTGGTGCACAAGGTGAGAGTTGTGGTTCACATGGTGAGGGTGGCGGCTGCGGCTGTTCACATTAATTAGGACGTTCAAAGGGCAAAGCCCCTTTGGTTACGTTTCAATGCTAAAGCATGACTTAGAAAAAAACTAAATTTTTTCTGAACGCTTAGTTCGCTTCAGCAGCGGGCTCACGTGACTAGTCGCTTTTTAATTTCTATATCTAACCTCTTTTTCACTTCAAAAATAAAAATTCTAAAATATTTTCTATTTAACAGTATCTTTTTCTTTGTATTTTTGCTATTAATATGGTATTGATGACTCTGTTTTCATCATTGGAGACAATAAGAGATGAAAAGAAAATTGAACTTATTTATGAAATAGAAGCAACCATGCCAAAGGAACTAAAGGGTAACCCTGAAGCATTGCTACACCTCCTTACACAAATACTTACTTTTGTTTTTCAAAATACCAATAAAAAAGAGATCGTATTTTCTCTTTTGGCTCCCAAAGATTTTTTATATGAGGAATCAATATCTTTTGAGATCAGAGAAACCGGTATTGGTAAAGAAAAGATAGTAAGTTTTTTGGAAACTGGATTAAGCAAAAATCTTGAACTGCTTGATGGTGAGATCATATCTAATGATGAGAATCCTTCTTCTATACACATAAGCATAGCATTTAAACTAAATGAGTTGGGAAAGAGACGTTATTATAGATTGCCGGATATGGCAATGTTGGGTAAAAAAGTTTTATTGATCTGTAAGAGTCCAAAGGTGGCACAAAGTATTGAAAAAATGTTTAAATATTTTCTTTATGATGTTGATGTAGGTGCTGATGACTATAAGAAACGAGGAAGTGACCTGACGCAGTATGATATCTTGATAGTAGATGATAGTCTTACTACGCAAGGGCTTGAAAACTTGATCGCTAAAGTACAAAAAGAGACACCTCTTAAATATGTGCTACTTCAGGATTCAAACTATGTAGGGGTTAAAAATACACAAATTGAGTCTGCCCATTTAATAAAACCTGTTATACCAGAGAGTATATTTGAATTGATCGTATCACTTTTTAAGGATGAAATTAAAGATAGAAGTATAAGATTCAGAGGGAAAACCCCCATTGTCAATATGGAAAAATATATTGATGAGGCTTTTAAAAAAGGAGTGCAAAGATTCATCTAAATTCCTTAGCATAGTCCGAATTTAATCTTCATATACTTCAAAACTCTCTTTCGTCACACCACAGTCAGGACATTCCCAATCCTCAGGGATGTCTTCAAATGGGGTACCTGGGAGTATGCCGGAATCCGGGTCACCTATTGCTGGATCATAAATGTAATCACATACGGTACAAATATATTTTTGGCTCATACTATATCCTTTTTTTGTTGCACTGAAATATACTTACTTATTGTGTACTCTGTGTTGAGTTTACTAATACATGAATAGTGTAATCTTAACATGGTAAAATACGATAAATATTTTATACTTTAAAGGACACCGTATGTCAATCAAATGTGCATTTTTATTTCCAGGGCAAGGTTCACAAGCTGTAGGGATGGGTCAAGACTTTTTTAACAACTCTGATGTTGCTAAACAGATGGTAGCAGATGCTACTGCAAGAACAGGTATCGACTTTGAAACATTGCTTTTTACAGAAAACGATGATCTTGAAAAAACAGAGTTTACGCAGCCGGCTATCTTGCTTGTATCTGCTATAGCACACAAGTTGTTTGAAGATGAGATGCCTATCAGACCTGTATATGCATTGGGTCACTCATTAGGTGAGTTTTCAGCACTTGTATCTGTAGGTGCCATAAATGCTATAGATGCAGTAGAGTTGGTAAACCTTCGTGGTAAGCTTATGGCTGAGGCATGTGCTGGTCAAGATGTCGGGATGATGGTCTCTTTAGGACTTGAGGATGAGGTAGTAGAAGAGATCTGTTCTGCGCAAAGAGATGCCGGTATGAAAGTATGGCCGGTAAACTACAATGCAGCAGGTCAGATAGTCATCGCCGGTATCAAGCCAGACCTTGAAGTGTTAGCTCCCGTTTTAAAAGAAGCTAAAGCAAAAAGAGCAATGCTTTTAAATATGTCAGTGGCTAGTCACTGCCCACTGCTTGAAAGTGCAACTGCACCATTGGCCGTAAAACTCACAGAGATGTTAAAAGATGAATTTATAGCACCCGTGGTTTCAAACGTAACAGCAAAGACGTATAATACAAAAGCAGAAGCTCTAGACTTGCTTCCTAAACAGTTAGTTTCACCAGTACTTTACAAACAGTCTATCGCTGATTTTGATGATAGTGTTGACTGTTATGTTGAGTTTGGTCATGGTGGGGTACTTAAAGGGCTGAACCGTAGAGCAACTAAGAAACCTCATTTTGTGGTTTCAGATATGGAATCATTGCAGATAGCTATCGATGAAATAGCTAAATTAGGTTAATCGTGAAAATAGCGATCATGGGTGCGATGCTTGAGGAGGTCGATCCTTTTCTGGCGTCTGATGAGCATGAGCCGCTGCTGAAGTATTTCAAAAAGCACAGTGATGTTGAATATGCGGGCAATCTCTATCACCAGGCAAAGTACAAAGATCTTGACATCGTTTTGAGTTACTCCAAGATCGGCAAGGTCAACGCCGCATTGACTGCCATGACGATGATCGAGCATTTTGGCTGTGAAATGCTGCTCTTTACCGGAGTAGCGGGAGCGGTCACTTCCGAGCTCAAAATGGGGGATCTGGTCGCCGCGACGCAGTTGTGCCAACACGATCTGGACATCACTGACTTCGGACATCCTTATGGTTATGTGCCTAAGTGTAAGATCTATGTAGAGCCTTCTAGAGAGCTGCTGCATATTGCCAAAGCGGTGGCGAACGATAAAGGTATCAATCTCAAGAAAGGTATTATCGCTACTGGTGATCAGTTCATCGCTGACTCCGAGCGCAAGGAGTGGATCGCCCGCACTTTCAATGCCGATGCCATTGAAATGGAAGGGGCGGCGGTCGCCGTAGTCTGTGATGCACTGGATATTCCTTTTTTTGTGCTGCGAGCTATCTGTGATGCGGCGGATACAGATGCGACCTTTGATTTTGACAAATTTGTCAAGCACTCATCACAGGTTAGTAGCAGCTTCATTATGGCGATGCTGGAGAAGATTATGGCGAAGCAGGCATAATGCACGTGCCCGAGAGAAAAAAGTCCCGTACTCTCCAGGCGAAGATATTCAAAATAAACTTGTGGTGGGCAAGAATGCCCACCCTACACTAGGACTAAATATATGAAAATAGCAATCATGGGTGCAATGCCCGAAGAGATAGAACCGCTTTTAGCTAAACTGGATAATGTTAAAGAAACAATCTATGCTGCAAACAAATACTATGAAGGCTCATACAACGGACAAGAGGTTGTTGTAGCGTATTCTAAAATAGGTAAAGTCTTCGCTACGTTGACTGCTACGATACTCATAGAAAAATTTGCTTGTGATAAGCTACTTTTCTCTGGTGTAGCCGGGGCGATAAGTGATGAGTTAAATATAGGTGATCTTATCATCGCAGATGGTTTATGTCAGCATGATTTGGATATTACTGCATTTGGACACCCTTTTGGTTATGTACCTGAGGGTGAAGTGTGTATTTCTACAGATGTTACTTTGAGAAATATTGCTAAAGATATTGCTAAAGAAAAAGGTTTGACGCTAAAAGAGGGTGTTATCGCGACAGGTGACCAGTTTGTAGCAAATGCTGAACGTAAGGACTGGATAGGTGATACGTTTAAGGCAGATGCTTTAGAGATGGAAGGGGCGAGTGTGGCAGTAGTTTGTTCATCACTTAATATCCCTTTCTTTATCTTACGCGCCATCTCTGACTCTGCTGATATGGATGCAGGTTTTGACTTTGATACTTTCTTGGAGAGTTCAGCAAAGATAAGTGCTGATTTTATTTTATCTATGGTTGATGAAATAAAAGATTAGTTTAGTATTTTAAGTTTGTTGCCTACTTTTTTAAAAAAAGTAGGCAAAAATCGTCACGGCTCTCGAATCGCTTCGCTTTCAAGGGCGTTCGCCGTGACATTATTTAATGACAGGAAGAGCATTTGGACGATAACGAAAGACGTAGTAGAGCTAAAACCATCCCTATGAGTAAAAGATTACTCAAAGTAGTAGGCAAGACCAATGCCGAGTTTAAACTCATAGGTGAGGGTGACAAGGTACTTGTGGGACTGAGTGGTGGAAAAGACTCTCTGGCTCTCATACATGCACTTAAACACGTACAACGTCATGCACCCTTCAATTTTGAGTTTGAAGCCTGTACCATTAAGTATGGTATGCCTGATGAACATTATGAGTTTCTTACCAAACATTGTGAAGAGTATGAGATCAAACACACCGTGTATGACACTAACATCTTTGAGATCTCCCACGATGCCATACGTGAAAATTCCTCTTTTTGTTCTTACTTCTCTCGTATGAGAAGAGGGGCACTTTATACGTTTGCAGAAGAAGGAAACTTTACGAAAGTAGCACTGGGTCACCATTTTGATGATACAGTAGAGAGTTTTTTTATGAACATGTTCTACAACGGAAGTATGAGAGCCTTAGCACCTATCTACAAAACAAGCAGAGGCTTCCACCTCATACGCCCACTCATTCAGGCAAGAGAGTCACAACTGCGTGCCTTTGCAGAGGAGAACAACTTGCAAGTCATAGGGGATGAAGCCTGTCCGGCAATGCTAAAAGATGTAAAAATGCCTCATGCCAGAGCCTCTACTAAAGAGTGGTTGGCAGGACTTGAAAAAGAGAATAAAGACATTTTCAAAATGTTCAAAGCTTCGTTTAAACATATACATGATGATACCTTTTTAGACCCTGAGCGTTGGGATAGAGACGATATAGAGTAGGTCGGGGTGTCCCCACCCCGACACAAATCTGCATATTAAAAAATTAAAATAACAAAATTAATCTTTCTATTCATGCTCTTCGGAAGTGGAGACTTCAGTCCCACTCACAGCCATAACTTCTTAGGAGTTGTGCATAACTTGATTAATCGTTTAAACTTCTAGTGGGACTAAAGTCTCCACTTCCTTTATTTCTTCCTCATGAAAAATTCGGTTATAATTTACTAATTATATTTAGGAAAGTATTATTTTATATGACAAATGAAGAGTTAGCAAATTTTTTTAAAGAGTTAAATGATGAATTAGACCATATTGTTCTTAGCAATGATGAAAAACTATTTAAAGAGTGGAAGAAAAAATTAGGTTTTAAATTAAATGAAGCATATGGCTTAAAATTAAATAAATTAGAAATTTTTTATGATGAAAATATAGAAGATAAATTTGGTAATATAGTGCATTCCCAAATTAGTTTAGATGAAAATAATTTAAAAATTATTAAAAGTATTTTAAGAGATATGTATTTTAAATATATGAAAAAAACTAATTCTAAAGTTAATCTTGAAATACTTAAACTCTTAAAAGCTCGAGAAGAAAATATTGACTTTGAATTAGAATTAGCAGAAATGATTTCTGGAGATAATCAATTATTTCCGTATCGTAGTTCAAAATATTTAACTGACTTTTTTCAAAATTTAGGATTTAATTTTACTCATGATGGTACTACAAGAAAATATTGGGTGAAATCAATATTAGATGAATTAAGTATTAAAGAAATACATGTAGTGATTACCAAAGGATTATTTAAAAAGAAATATTTTAAAGAAGCTGCGGAAAATAATAAAGAAAACCTTGATATTTATTTTAAAAATGCTACAAAAGAGTTTGAAATATTTGTAAGAGATAGTGTTATGGTAAATGAATTATTTGATTTATCTACGATTCTTGATATGAATGTAAATATTGAGTTGTTATTTGATAATAAAGCAAAAACAGAGGATATCGCACTTAATGAACTTATAGAAGAAGCTAGAGAGAGGTTTCTAAATCAAAATGATAAACAAATTGCATTAGAAAAACTTTGGGGTGCTTTTGAAAGACTAAAAACATACTTTTCAGAGTTAGAAAAAAATGGGAAAGATAAAAAACAATCAGCAACAAAAGTAATTGATATGATTTCTAATCATTTTGATAAAGATTTTTTGATTGATGAATTTGTTAGATTAACCAAGATAGGAAATAACTATCGTATTCGACATCATGAAAAAAATAAACTAGAATTAACTGATAATCATCGTAATTATTTCTTTTTTAGATTATTATCTTTAATAGATTTATGCTTAGTATATTTAAATGAAGAGAATAAGTAATTTTATGAAATAGAATTATGAGTCCGAAGTCTCTACTTCTGAGAAAATATGGATATAATTCGCAAAACAAAAAGAGAAGAGTATGAATAAATTCACAGCCAAAACAGCAGGTCGTATAGACAAAATACTAGCAACAGAACTAGATGTAAGCCGTAACCAAGTAGAAAAGCTTGTAAAAGACGGGCTTGTGTCTGTCAATGATAAAGTGATTACTAAAACAAGCTATAAAGTTGCAGTAGATGATGTGATCACATATACGTTTAAAGAGGCAGAAAAAAGAGTTGCTCCTCCTATCGATTTTGATGTGGAGATACTTTATGAAGATGAGTATCTTTTGGTGGTCAATAAACCCTCAGGACTGGTAGTCCATCCGGCTCCCTCAGTGAAAGAGCCTACTCTTGTTGACTGGCTGATCCATAAAGGTATTTCTCTCTCGACTATAAGTGGGGAAGAGCGTCATGGCATCGTGCATCGTATAGACAAAGAGACTACGGGCGCACTTGTTGTAGCTAAAGACAATAAGACTCATGAGAAGCTTAGTGAACAACTGCAAGATAAAAGCATGGGTCGTTACTACTTGGCACTGATCGACTGTCCCTTAAAAGATGATATTGTGATAGATAAGCCCATAGGCAGGAATCCAAATAACAGACTAAAAATGGATGTGGTACAAGACGGGAGAAATGCTAAAACAGCTTTTGTGAAACTCTTAACTTCCCCGTATGATGTAGAACTTATTGCAGCAAAACTTTTTACAGGAAGAACCCATCAGATCCGTGTACATCTCAATACTTTGGGACGTCATATACTGGGTGATGATTTATATGGATTTAAGACCAAAAGAGATAAAATAGCACGCGTTAATCTACATGCATATCTACTATATTTAGTCCACCCAATTACCGGTGAAAAAATGGAGTTTATTGCCCCGCTTTTTGATGACATGAAAACATATATGTCAAAATATTTTAATCAAGGTGAAATCGATGAAAAAATCAATCCTCTTACTCTCGGTACTCGCTTTAATAATTTTTAATGGCTGTGGTGGTATTAAAGGCTTGATGATCTATGATACAGATCCGACTTTAAAAACCATCAAACAAGTAAGAACACTCCCGATGATGAGCTCTGTAGGTTTCGAGTGGGAAAAGATAAAAGACAGACGTATACACGGTATTAATATTTATAGAAAAGCTCCTTCAAATCAGGGAGATCAAGAGTTTAAACGTATCGGTTCTATAGGTAATCGTTATGCAACACATTTTGTAGATACCCATGTAAAACCAAATACAAAATACCTCTATACTTTTACAACATTTGCCTTAGGCAAAGAGTCTAAACGTAGTGCTATACTTCGTGTGAAAACACGTCCGCCTTTTACCGCTGTCTCTTTTGTAAAAGCGTATAAAGAGGCACCTGGTGTGGTGAAACTTTTATGGAGACCACATCCAAGCCAGAGAGTAAATGCTTATATCATTGAAAGATCAGTGAATGGTGGTGAATGGAAATATGTGTCACAAGTAGAAGGACAATTGATGGCTGAATACATTGATACCTTTGTAAGAACAGGAAATACGTTTGCTTATCGGATCATTGCTAAAAGCTATGATAATATCAGAGCAAAAGCAAGTCAAGCCACACAGATATCATTGTAAACCTAAAACCAAATAAATAAAAATAGACTAAGAAGAAATTATGCCACATTTAAAAGTTACACCCTTTGATACCTCGTTACTGGAAGAAAAACTCTCCAAGAGTCAGATCATAACCTTTCGTGCAAAGGCACTTAAAGGGGATGATGAACTCTTGGGTGTTGAACATGGAGGAGAAGAGTTTTTACTCCAGCTGAAATCAGATGCAAAAGCAACACTTCTCAAGTATGATAAAGTGACAAGACCTCTAAAAGTCAATCTCTTAAAAGAGGCACTGGATAAGGTTTCAAAAGAGTTGGACTTGGAGATACAAAGTTCAAATATCACTCTGTCAAATACCAAACCGGCACTCTCTTCGGAGTATTTTAAAAAGATAGAAGATTTTGAAAATATCACTTATCCTAAAGAAAAGATCTCTGTTGAGGTAGGATTTGGTTCCGGGCGACATCTTCTTCATCAGGCAAAAAAGAATCCTGATACACTTTTTATAGGTATTGAGATCCATACACCTTCGGCACAACAGGTACTCAAACAGATAGAATTGCAAAAGCTTGATAATATTTGGGTGGTCAACTATGATGCAAGACTCTTTTTGGAGATGTTGCCTTCAAATAGTTGTGAACAGACCTTTGTACATTTCCCTGTACCATGGGATAAAAAACCACAAAGAAGAGTTATCAGTACAAGCTTTGTTTCGGAGTCTATGAGGGTACTGAGAGTCGGTGGCCGTTTGGAGCTTCGTACAGACAGTAACAAATACTTCTGGTATGCTTTAGAGACTTTTTTCTCTGTACCCAAAGTAGAAGTGGAAATACGAAAAAATGAAGCACTGGAAGTGACCAGTAAATATGAAGCAAGATGGAAGAAGCAAGAGAAAGATATTTATGATGTCTATGTAAAATGTACACAAGATTCTGAACCTAAAATTTTGAGTGTAGACTTTAATTTTAATATTGTAAAATATAGAAAAGGTTTGGAAGAGGAATTACCTAAAAAAGCGATGGTCTTTGACGGGTACTTTGTTCACTTTGAACGGATGTATAAAATAGGGGAAGAGAAACTTCTTGTTAAATGTGCATTTGGAAGTTTTGACAGACCTGAACATAAATATATTTTAATAGAAGAAAATAGCTGTAGGTACTTTGTCTCGCCGCCAGTAAAGACAACAGTCAACTATGAAGCACACAAAAAAATAATGGAGCTAATCAACAATGTCTAATGTAATCAATGCTTCACATCTCACACTTGCGTATGACAATGGAGCAAAAGAGATCATCAAAGATGCAAGCTTCAGCATCAAGAAGGGGGAGTTCGTTTTTATCACCGGACCCAGTGGTTCTGGTAAATCTACTCTTTTAAAAGCGCTCTATGGGCAGATCAGACCAAGTGAGGGAAACCTTGTTGTCGGGGGACTTGATCTGGCAACTGCACGTCAAAGTAAGCTTCAAGAGTTAAGAACGCATATGGGTATCATCTTTCAAGACTATAAACTTGTTAATGAATGGACGGTAGCCAAAAATGTTGTTTTGCCTCTGATGATAGCAGGATACTCTGTGGATGTACAAAATACACAGGCACATAGACTTCTTAAACATGTAAAACTTGCTGAACATGCTGATAAATTTCCACTTGAGTTAAGTGGTGGGGAGCAACAGCGTGTAGGTGTGGCAAGAGCGTTAGCCAAAAATCCGGTCGTGATACTCGCAGATGAGCCTACAGGTAACCTTGATGACTACTCTTCAAACGTGATCTGGGATCTGATGGAAAATGCATGTCAACAACTTGAGACAACGGTTTTGGTAGTAACACACAAAATTCCAACGATCTTCTCTTTACCGTATAGACATTTTATCATAGAGAGCAAGGGTGTATATGAAGTTCATTAAAAATCATCTTATGTTCATCCTCCCGCTTATGGCGATACTCTTAGGTATAGAGTTTTATCTTGTATTTGACAGAACTACAGACTCTTATGAAAAAGGTCTTAAAGAGGGATACTCCATGCTGGTTGTAACTAAAAAACCTATGGAGATCTCAGCATTAAAAGCACTCAATATGCATATCAGTACAAGCGAAAAGATAAAAAGAGAGAATATCGTCTCAGAGATAGCCAAAGGAGTGAGTCAAAGCAGTAGTAAGGAGATACTGGCTGCATTACCTTACTTTTACAATGTGGGGTTGGACTCCTACTTGCATACCTCTGGCTTAGAGAAGATCAAAATGGACCTTGAAGCGGATACAAATATTAAAAAAGTAGAAACGTTTGGCAGTAGTTATAGTTCAGCGTACAGGCTTTTCTCTTTTATCAAGTTTACTTTGAAATTGTTTATTGTCTTTATGGGTGTGGTCAGTCTTTTTCTTATTATAAAACAGATGGAGATCTGGAAATATGCACATAAGCAGCGTATGCAAGTGATGGAGATATTTGGTGCTCCATTGATGTTAAGATCTGGTGTACTTTTCAAAGTGGCTATAGCAGATGCCTTTATTGCAACTATTTTAACCTCTGTTGTTTTCCTCTATATAAAATTTATCTGGGCAGCCAATAGTGGTATCGATATTATGGTGCAAAATCAAGAAGAGCTTTTTAGACTTACTGATATGGGCATTCTTTTAGGCTCATCATTATTGATAGTTATTATTGCAGTATATAGCGTAGTCTTTACAAGTAAGGGAGTTCAGGAGTGAAATCCCTCATCTTGTACTGTTTTGTAGTGATAGGTTTACTTCAGGGTGCTTCCACTACAACAAAGATAAAAAATTCCCAAAAAGATCTCTCTGCCACAGCTTCCGCAAAAAAACAGGCAAACAGAAAGCTTGGAAAGATAGCAAAAGATATTCAATCTGCAGAAAAAGATATTGTATATCTTGAGAAAAAGATAGATGAACTGGGAAAAGATCAGGATAAAACCCAAAAAAAGTATGAAGCACTTAAAGTAGAATTGAGCAGATCGCAAAAGGATTTCACAAAGACAAGTCAAGAGCTTGAGCAAAAGCGTAAAGCTTTTCTAACTTTGTTATCTGAACAGTTCTCTGTGATCTTTGCGATGGAACAAGCTCATGAACCTACACGAACATCTATTATCTCACAAGAGATATATAAAGCATATAAAAAACATAATGCCAAGGTGTTAGCATCATTGAAATCTGAAATCGGTACACTTAAAAAACGTAAAAAAGAGAAACTCCACTTACGTGATAAAACCCAAAAAGAGATCAAACGGATCGTTAAAAAACGAGAGGATTTTGCAGCAAAGAAATTGGCTAAAAAGAAATTATTAAAAAAACTCTCTGGAGATGAAGAAAAGTATAACTCCAAGTTAGTAAAAATTGAAGATGAACAAAACTCACTCCGGGCTACTTTGGCAAAATTAAACATTTTACATACACAAGAAGTAGAAGAGGCCCGAAAGATCGCAGCTGCAAGAAAAGAGGCGATGCGTCTTGAGAAAGAACGAAAAAGACGTATTCGTAAAGAGAAAGCTTTAGCACGCGCAAAAGCGAAAAAAGCGAAAAAGGCTATCAGGTTAGCTAAAACCAAAGAAGCAAAAAAGGCAGCTAGACTGGCAGCAAAAGAAGCAGAGAAAGAAGTAGAACAAGTACAAAAGAAAGCAACTAAACAGAGTGAAAAAGTAAGAAAAATAAATTCTTCGTACCAGAAATCAAAAGTGTATGTATATAAAGGCGGAAAAACGATATCCCCTATTTATGGTGCACGACTGGTAAAGAAGTTTGGTACCTATATAGACCCTATCTATAAAATAAAGATATTTAATGAGTCCATCACGCTCAAAGCGCCTTCATCCAATGCAAAAGTGCAAAATGTACTTAATGGCAAGGTGGTATTTGCAGGAAAAAGCAGTATGCTTGGTAAAGTGGTTGTCGTCGCACACAGCGGTAAGATACATACGGTGTATGCAGGACTTTCCAAGATCGCACCTAACATTAGAACAGGCCGTAAGATAAAAAAAGGGTATGTTGTTGGAAAAGTAACAAGCAAGTTGATGTTTCAAGCGACTAAAAATTCTAAACATATCAATCCGTTGAAGTTGATACGGATTTAGTTTAAACTCCTTCTCTTGTTCCGCCTCTCCTGCTGCAGTACTGTAGTACATACTAAACTAAAAAAACCAATCATTCCTAAGTCTCCGACAGGCGGAGATAAACTCCCACTATAAATTAAAAAAATGAACTCTTATTTCAATGATACGCTATAATATTGTTATATGTGAATATATCTGTATCGATTTTCAACAAAAGGATGAGTATGGATGCTGCAAGAAGAAAGATCATAAAACTATCCGGCCTGACCGCTGCCGGTTTGGCCGTTGGGGGATGTGGTGGAAATGATACAATGGATTCAGACGATGGGCTGTCTGTTGCACTGCATCCAGCCGACTCCATGGTATCGCATGATACAGATCGGATCGTGCTCAAATTCAGCAAACCTGTTGATCATCAAACGCTCAGCGGCAATATCTGGCTGACCGATAAAACGGGGAGCCTAATGCACATGCATACGGTGACACTCGATTTTGAGGATGTTTCCCATCAGAGTGTGTTGATCAACCTGAACGATGATCACTTCCTGAAAGAGTCATGGAAATATACGGTCATCGTTAACGAAGAGGTTAAAACGACGTCGGACGAATCGCTCTCGGAAACCATTTTCCTTGATCTGGCCACGACGAGCAAATCCCCTTTTGAAGATGCTGAACCAGCAGATGTGAGCCGTACCAAAATTATGGTGCTCAGTGATCTGCACATGAACGAACAGCGTGGATACGATGAGGATTACAGTCTCTTTACGGAAAATGGCGAACTGTTGACGGAGTTTCTTGAGTATGTCAGACTGAGTGGAGATATCAAAGAGCTTGTCATCTTGGGTGATATGATGGATATGTGGGTTGTCCCAATGGCATACGATACCTTTCGTGATACGATAACAGACGCAAAAGAGTACTTCCAAGGTGTTGCCAATGCGTCCGTCAATAAAAGTGTGATTGAGAAAATAAATCAGATTGCCGATGAGGGTAATATCCACTTCAGTTATGTTCCCGGCAACCATGATATGCTCTTTACCGAAGAGATTTTTTATACGATTTTTCCGAACGGACACTGGAAGGCGGACAAGCTTGGTACCGGAGCCTATTATCCTGAACCGGATGTTGCGTTCGAACATGGCCACAACTATGACCTTTTCAACGCACCCGACCAGATGACGACTGAGGGCAGTCTTTTACCTCCAGGATACTTCATTACACGTATCTTTGCCACAAGCAATCTTATTTCTGACAAAAATAATCTGATACTGCTGAAAACAGAAGCAGTGGAAAGCATTATTCAGGAGATCGAGTATATGCTTGGCTGGGGAGTTGCCGTTGATTCATTTAATATACCGGATTTTGATCAGGACAAACCCCAGATCGTTACCGGTGTTGACGGGTATGAACAGCTCTACTCACCCAACAGTGCGAGGGATATCTATACCAAGACCATAGGTATGGACTGGGCACAGCGGCAGATACAAAACGGTGTCTACCAGCCCGAACCGTTTCTCGTCGGAGAGATGAATGGCAGCGGGAAATTCTGGTGGTTCGGGACACTCGAGGCATCGGCTGTCCTGCAGTATTTCATCCCTCATCGGGCAAAAATCGTTGTATTCGGCCATACGCACCAGGCGATGATACGAAAAGACCTCTGGACCACATACAAAATCTATGCCAACTCCGGAACATGGGTCGATACCCAATACCTAAATGAGGGTGCGTTAAACCGTACCTGTGTTGTTTTGAATACTTCGGGGTCTACCGGATCAGACCTCGACAATGTCACCGTCTATCGCTATCTAGGTGGTTCGACACTTCAAAAAATCGGTGAGGAATATTTGGATACGACACTGTAAAAAATGTGCTTTTAAAAAGAGAAGAGATGATGTGTGTAGTGAGAAACTGAAACATACTACTTTTTGTTGAAAAAGTGTTATTTTTATATAGTAAACCATTTATACTTTAAAAACAATGTACAGCAGATCCATAAGAAAATTTTAATCTGCTGACAACTGTGTCTTTATCACAAGGGGATCAATAATGTACTATAATAAATAATTGACCTTTTTCATACTCAAGAGCACTAATATGACACATGCACAACGTAATCAGATAAAAAAGAAAATCATAGATGACCTTGACATTTATGTACAGTAGGTTATACTTGTTATAAATCTATAGAAGTCATCTCATGGAAGCAGATAACTCAGCGTGTGTGATAGACGCGATCGGAGATAAAAGCGATGAAAACATTTTTAATTTTTGTGATGATGGTGCCTTTGTTTTACTTTAGTGGCTGTGGATCGTCGAACTCGGATAATCCTGCCGATGTGTCGGGGAAATGGGTGAGTTACTCGGTAAGTGACAAGGATGGAAATACAACCGTCCCTCTCCCAAGCCTTACACTGGAACTGGATCAAAATGATCACGATTTGAACGGGACACTCGGTATTATCGAGTTTGGAATGACGGAGTCGATTGAAGTATCCGGTTATATTGACGGGGTAGATTTCAACCTTTCTGGTCAATTCTCTCAAGGTGATATACAAGTAAACGGTCTCTGGGAAAACAACGATTCAATGCAGATGACAGTCGCTATTAATATCGATGAGAATGATCAGCAAATCGGGATTGTTTATCATGCTTTGATGCGCAAGGCGCCATTGTCTGAAATTTCCTTTTCTGCAAACAGCTTTGCTCTCGAACAAAAATGCGGCGACTCGGGAGAAGATATCATTCTTGTCCACGGATTGATGAGCGATGCAACCAAATGGAACACCATGATCAATCATTTTCGTGACAGTGGCATCTGCGAGACGAACCAGGTATGGACCTACCAATATGACTGGCTCAACCATATCGCGCAAACCGGTCAGGATTTCGTTACCAAAGTTGATGAACAGCCGTTGATCGATGAACCTGTTATTGTTGCCAGTTCTATGGGAGGATTGGTTGCGCGCTCGTACATCAAACAGGGAGGGCGCTTTGAGCGGCTGATTACCATCGCGACACCGCATCTCGGATCGGCACTGACAGAGCTTATCGGGATCTTCCCTGGCATCCAGGATATGGAACCGGAATCAGACTTCCTTAACGAGCTAAATAGCGATGCGTATGAAACGAGTAAGCGTGCGAAGTACCTGCTACTCAATGGAAAAGTGAAACGGACTTGGGTCTGCACCAAATATGTTCTGGATATCTGTGTCTGGGGACATTATGAATGGGCAGAGTCGTACCCTATCCTTATCAAAGTGGGATATGTGGCACTGTCAAAACCCAACGACGGCATGGTGCCGCAATCCTCTTCGCGCTTTGATGGGGATGAACAGGTGAACAGAGCGGACGCCGATGCATTTGAGTGGATCCATCACACGGGACTTCCGGTGAATGAACGTGTGATAGATTTCATCAGTAATCAGTTGCAAGCAGCAAAATAAGTGTTATCATTTCGCCATTAAATTTTATAGATGATAGGCGAATAACAGGTAAATGGGCACGCTTTTCATGAAGGCGATAACCAGTAGGTTAAATTTTTGTGTTCAGATTGATAAGTATCTAGTTTAAACCCTCCCTAAACCACTTTTAGATATAATCGCGAAAATATATAAAAGGCTTTTTGTGGTAAAAAGAGTATTGGTAAAATTTTCTGGTGAAGCTTTAGCTGGTGAAAATGGGTATGGGATTGATACTCAGATTCTTAACTTTATTGCAGGTGAGATCAAAGAGCTTGTAGATAGTGGTGTTGAAGTTGCTATCGTTGTGGGTGGCGGTAACATCATCCGTGGTGTGAGTGCTGCAGCTGATGGTATCATTAAAAGAACAAGTGGTGACTATATGGGTATGCTTGCAACTGTGATCAACGGTGTGGCTATTCAAGAAGCATTAGAGCATGAAGGGCTTGAAGCGAGACTTCAGTCTGCTATCGATATGAAGGAGATAGGTGAAGCATTTATCGTGCGTCGTGCGAGAAGACACTTGGAAAAAGGTCGTGTAGTGGTATTTGCAGGTGGTACAGGTAACCCGTATTTTACTACCGATACAGCAGCAACACTGAGAGCTTCAGAGATGGAGTGTGACCTTTTGATCAAAGCAACGAAAGTAGATGGTGTATATGACAAAGATCCAAATAAGTTTGATGATGCAGTGAAGCTTGATACGCTTACGTATGATCAGGCATTGAGTGATAATATCAAAGTGATGGATGATACTGCTATTGCATTGGCTAAAGAGAACGGATTACCTATTGTTGTATGTAACATGTTTGAAAAAGGTAATTTGCTTGCTATTATCAAAGGTGATATGAGCCTTTGTTCTATCGTTAAATAACGCCTTATGGGCAAAGCCCATAAGACTACGCTAACACTGTGTTAACTTCAGCAGTTGGCTCATGTGACTAGTCACATTTTAGAGTTAAATATATTAATAGTAAAAAAAGGAAATAAATATGAGAACAGAACAATTAACAGCAGTAGCACTTGAAAAAGTAGATTTTGATAAGTACCTTTTAGCAAATGCTGTAGGTAAAAGAGCTGAAGCAATAGCAAATGGTGCCCAATCACTATTGGATATAGATACAAGTGCTATGAAATATGCCGACATTGCACTTCAAGAAAT
The DNA here is from genome assembly GCA_965602275.1 of uncultured bacterium. Classification (GTDB taxonomy): domain Bacteria; phylum Campylobacterota; class Campylobacteria; order Campylobacterales; family Sulfurovaceae; genus Sulfurovum. Next base: position 100,148 of record CBFCXZ010000005.1, on the reverse strand, counting down.
TGCTGAAGGTAAAATTATTGTAAGTTTAGAAAGCTAAAAAACCTTGGATGCTTTTCTCAATAAAGCTAAAGAAATACAGACGATAGAAGAGGCAAAAGCCCTTCTGTGGGAACAGATCCCATCTCCTTTACCTGCTACAATCAAAGCACTTGAACTTTCACTGACCGCACATGATGGGCAGCAACGTAAAAGTGGTGAACCTTACATTGTACATCCTATACTTGTAGCAGCTATCACGGCTGCTTTTTCCAATGATGAGACTATGGTGCAAGCTGCCTTGCTTCATGATGTCGTGGAAGATACTCATTTTGACATTGAAGACTTGGAACGTGAATTTGGTGATGATGTTGCCCATATGGTTGAAGGTCTGACCAAGATCGTTGAGATAAGAGATGAAGAACTTGCTCCCTCCGGTTCAGATGAACGGCTTATCAACTCAGCACTTACCTTTCGAAAGATGCTTATAGCTTCTATCAAAGATATACGTGTATTGGTCATAAAACTTTGTGACAGACTGCACAATATGCTTACCCTGGATGCACTTACACCACAAAAGCAAAAACGTATCGCAGAAGAGACTTTAGTGGTTTATGCACCTATCGCCCATAGACTTGGTATTTCACGTTTGAAAAATCATTTGGAAGATTTGAGTTTTTATTATATCTATCCGGATGATTATAAAAAGATTGATGATTATATAAAGAGTAATGCACAAAATCTACAGTTTAAACTCAATGCCTTTATCCAAAAGGTGAGAGATACCATGTATAAAGATGGGTTTGACCAAGAGCAGTTTGAGATCATAGGAAGAGTGAAGCACTACTACTCCATTTATCTCAAGATGCATCGTAAAGGTGTAAGTATAGAAGAAGTGCTTGACCTGCTTGCCATTCGTATTATTGTAAAAGAACCCATAGATTGTTATAGGGTTTTAGGTTTAATGCACCTGACGTTTACCCCACTTATCTCGCGTTTCAAGGACTATATAGCAGTACCTAAAGAGAATGGATATAAAACCATACATACGACACTGTTTAACGAAGAAGGCATTGTTGAAGCACAGATACGAACAGCTCAAATGCATAGACTTGCTGAATATGGTGTTGCAGCACACTGGAAATATAAAGATGGTGGAGATAGTGTAAATTTAGAGTGGCTAGAGAGTTTGAATTTTCAAAAAGAGTCTGTAGAAGAGTTCTATGAATTGGCAAAGAGTGATCTATTTTCTGAAGATATTACAGTTTTTTCTCCTAAAGGGGATTATTATACCCTTCCAAAAGGTTCAACTGCACTGGATTTTGCTTATGCGATACACTCTGAGGTAGGTGCAACTGCCACGGAAGCATTGGTTAATAAGCAAAAAACATCATTGTTGACTATTTTGAAAAATGGTGATATTGTGAAGATCTTTAAAGACGATAAACTACATCTTCACTGTTCATGGTTGGACGCAGTAAAAACTTCTAAAGCACAAGATGGCATAAGAAGCCATTGTCGTGCGAGGATAAAAGAGTCAGATACACTTAGTGCGTATAATATTTTAGCAACACTTTTTGTGCAAGAAAGTACTGCTATGAAAGAGCTGATAGAGATAGTAGAGTTAACAGACTCCATACATAAATTGCCTATGCAGCGTGACTATTATAAAGAGACCATACATAAAGTTGCTGACTATATGGGGACCAAAGAGGTACGTTTTTGGGAATTGCTTAAAAAAGGGTATAAAAAGCCTCTGCTTAAAGAGATAGAACACTTTAAGTTCTTTACGAATAAGCCTTTGGATGGTGTAGAGTTTGATTATTGTTGTCATCCTAAAGTAGGTGATCAGATCGTTGCATTTTATAAGGACAGTAAGGCTATCATACACCACAAATTGTGTAAGAAAGCATACTCCAAGATCTTGGCGGAAGAACCGATGATCCATGTGAGTTGGAGGTCTTCAAAGCTTTCACGTTACAGGCTTATTATAAGCTTGCAGAACCAAAGAGGAATACTTGCAGACCTGTTGGCAAAACTCTCCGAGTTGGATTTGAATGTTATTAGTATTGAACTTGGCATACAAAGTTCTGAGAGTGCAGAGTATTGTCAGATAGAAGTAGAAAGTAATGAATCCAAAAAAAGTATACTTTCAGGGAAAATTTCACAAAAGTTTAAACTGGTAGAGATTATTAGTTTAGACGATGCATACAACAAATAGAAACTAAGTAAGAGGTAAAGAATAGATGAGACAAAAAGCACTAGAAGAGATAAGTAGAGGTACAGCCGAAATTATAGATATGGAGCGTATAGAGAAACTGGTTTCCAAGTATTATGAAGAGGGTACAACCTATACGGTAAAAGCAGGTTTTGACCCTACAGGTGCAGACTTGCATTTAGGACATACTGTACTTCTTCAAAAGCTTAAAGCCTTTCAAAATCACGGAGGACGTGTCCAACTTCTTATAGGGGATTTTACTGCAACTATCGGTGATCCTACAGGTAAAAGTGAGACAAGAAAAATCCTTGACAGAGGGACTATTCTAGCGAATGCACAAACGTATCAGGATCAGGTCTTCAATATACTTGATGAGAGTAAAACAGAAGTAGTATTCAACTCTACATGGCTTGAAGCACTGGGCGCTGCGGGTATGGTGTCTTTAACAACGACTTTTAATGTAGCACGTATGCTCGAACGTGATGATTTTGAAAAACGCTATAAAAGCGGACAAAGTATCTCTATTTCTGAATTCATTTATCCACTGCTTCAAGGGTATGATTCTGTAGAACTTGAAAGTGACATTGAGATCGGTGGTACAGACCAGAAATTTAATTTGCTTATGGGAAGACATCTTCAGCGTGCCTATGAAATAGGTAAAGAACAGGCTGTATTGATGATGCCTATCTTAGAAGGGCTTGACGGGGTTCAGAAAATGAGTAAATCTTTGAACAACTACATCGGTATCACGGAAGAGCCTAAAGATATTTATGCAAAAACACTTTCAGTTTCTGATGAACTGATGTGGCGTTACTATGAGTTGTTGAGTGAAAAATCACTTGAAGAGATCGCCACGATGAAAGAGGAAGTGCAAAAAGGCACACTTCATCCAAAAGTAGTCAAAGAAAACATAGCTCTTGAGCTGGTTACAAGATTCTATAATGAAGAGTTGGCTACACTAGCTAAATCAGAGTTTGATAATGTATTTAAAGCAAACAAGCTCCCTTCTGATATGAACGAAGTAGAAGTTGAAGAGGGTATTTGGATTTGTAAAGCTTTAGTTGATGCAGGTATAGAGCCTTCAACATCTCAAGCAAGAAGAGATATCAAACAGGGTGCAGTTAGAGTCGATCAAGAGAAGATCTCTGATGAAAAACTGAACCTTGAGTCTGGAGAGTATATCCTACAAGTAGGAAAAAGAAAATTTGCAAAAGTGAAGGTTGGGTAATGGAATTAAAATCTTTTAAAATTGGAAAATATACTATTGAAAAGCCCATCGTTCAAGGTGGTATGGGTGTTGGTATATCTTGGGATCAGCTAGCGGGAAATGTGAGTCTGGAGGGTGGACTTGGTGTTATCTCCGCTGTGGGTACCGGAGTCTATAAAAATAGAAAATACCTTGATGAAAAAGAGATGGTAGGTAAAGAACACAGACCACTTGAAGCGATCAACTTTTACTCTTATCCTGCACTAAAGAAAATATTTGATAACGCCAGAGAGATATGTGGTGACAGACCATTAGCAGCAAATGTGCTTTATGCACAAAGTGAATATGACCGTGTAGTCCGGGATGCCTGTAAAGCAGGTGCGAATATCATTATCACCGGTGCAGGTTTACCATTGACTATGCCTGAAGCTGCAAAAGATTATCCTGATGTTGCATTGGTACCTATCGTCTCTACGGCTAAGGCATTAAGGATATTATGTCGTCGTTGGAAAAAAACACACAATAGACTTCCTGACGCAGTGATCGTTGAAGGACCACTCAGTGGAGGACACCAGGGTTTTAAATATGAAGATTGTTTTTTACCAGAGAACCAACTTGAAGAAATCTTGCCTCCTGTGGTAGAAGAAGCAAAGAACTGGGGATCTATGCCTATCATCGCAGCAGGTGGGGTGTGGGATCATGATGATATCGTTAAGATGATGGAACTTGGTGCTGACGCGGTACAGATGGGGACACGTTTTATCGGTACAGTGGAGTGTGATGCCTCTGAAGTAATGAAAAATGTGATTCTTGATTCAACAGAAGATACGATCAAGCTCTTTAAATCACCAGTAGGTTATCCGGCACGTGGTGTGAAGACCAATCTCCATAAAAGTATAGAAGAGGGTACTGCACCTAAGGTAGCATGTATTTCAAATTGTGTTGCTCCATGTCATCGTGGAGAGGAAGCTAAAATTGTTGGATACTGTATTGCTGACAGACTTACAGATGCTTATGATGGGCTTATCGATACAGGGCTCTTTTTTACAGGTGCTCATGGATATCGTCTAAATGAGATCATAACGGTTAAAGAGTTAATGGATAAATTGATGAATGGTGAAGACACATAGAGTGAAACTTTTTAAGATCTTTCTTTTATTTATCATTTCTTCTACATTACTTTTTTCAGGTGTGAATATACTGAAGAAAGTAGAAATAGCAAAAGGGGAGTTACGTCTAGAATTTAATAATTTTCTCCCTAAAAAACAAATTAAACACTTTGCATTAAAAAATCCTCCAAGAGAAGTATTTGACTTTAAAAATACACGTCTGTTAAAGAAAAATATAGCTAAAAATATCAAAAATGTGAAAATAGCACAATATAAAGCAAATATTGTAAGAGTAGTTGTAAGCAGTCATAAACCTTATAGTTGTACACCATATAAACCTATACTCTCACTAAAAACATACCATATACCTTTACCTAAAGGCAGAAATGCCCTGCCTGCCAAACGTTATAAAAAACCAACAGTAAAAGCTAAAGAGAAAACGAAAAAAGTAAAGAAAACGAAAAAAGTAAAAAAAATTGCAGTATCCTCTTTACGATCACATAAAAGTGAACTTATTGTTATTGATGCAGGACATGGTGGCCATGATACTGGTGCTATGGTAGGAGGTAAAAAAGAGAAAGATCTTGTCTTGATGATAGCAAAAAGACTTGAAAAGCAGCTCAAAAAGCGTGGCCACCCTGTCTATATGACACGAAAGCGTGATCGTTTCTTGAAACTTCCACAGCGTACAAGAATTGCAGATAAGAAAAATGCAGTAGTTTTTATCTCTATTCATGCTAACTCTGTGCCTAAAAGAAAGCGTAATAAAATACAGGGTGTAGAGACCTTTTTCCTTCAGAATACCAGAGATGCCAGATCACAACGTATTGCAGCTAGAGAAAACAAATCAGTACTCCAAGGTACGAGCAAACTTAGTAGAAGTGTGATACTTGACTCAGTACTCTCTGGTCCAAAGATCGTACAGTCAAACAAATTGGCGATCGATGTGCATAGAAGAATGATGACTAATCTACGCAGTCGTTACAGAGGTGTAAAAGATGGTGGTGTAAGACATGCACCATTTTGGGTACTGGTAGGTGCGAGTAGACCTTCTATACTTGTAGAGGTAGGTTACATCTCTCATCCTAAAGAGAGAAAAAGACTTTTTATGCCACGTTATCAAGAGCTTATCGCCAAGGGTATTGCAGAGGGTGTAGATATATATTTGGACAATAGAAAAAAAGAAATAGATTTTTAGATTAATGGACGTATTTAGGGCAAAGCCCCAAATGCTACGTTAAACACTAGGTTCGCTTCAGCAGCGGGCTCACACGACTGGTCGTGTTATTTTATAGTAGAGGATTCAAAAATGAAGAAGATAGTATTTTACTTAGTAGCATTGCTCTTGATAGTTGGTTGTGGTGGTCCTGACAGGTCTGATAGTCTTGTGGTTATAGATGCAGGGCATGGTGGTTATGACACTGGTGCTGTTTCTGCAGGACAACAGGAGAAAGATCTTGTTCTGCAAATTACTAAAAAGCTTAAAAAAGAGTTAAAAAGAAAAGGGTATAGAGTCTATCTTACCAGAGGAAATGACAGGTTTTTAAAATTGGGACAGCGTACAAGAATTGCAGATAAAAAAGATGCAAAGGTGTTCCTCTCTATCCATGCCAATGCCGTTTCTGATCGTAGTCGTTTTGATGAGATAGAAGGTGTGGAGACTTACTTTTTACAAAAGACCAGGGATGAAAGATCTCAACGTGTCGCAGCCAGAGAAAATGCTGCTGTTTTACAAGGGACAGATAGTTTAAGTAGGGATGTTATCATAGATGCTGTACTTAACGGACCAAAGATCATCCAGTCACATAAACTTGCGATAGATGTACAAAATAATATAATGAAAAATCTCAATAGCAAGTATGCAGGGGTAAAAAATGGAGGCGTAAGACCTGCACCATTTTATGTACTTGTAGGAGCAAGCAGACCTTCTATTCTTGTTGAAGTTGGTTACATTACTAACTCAAAAGAACGTAAAAGATTGTTTACTTCAGGCTACCAGGATAAAATTGCCAAGGGGATTGCTGAAGGTGTAGGTAGGTATATTGATAATAGGAAAAAAGAAGTAGGATTTTAAGAAGGATCATGCCTTCGTGGCTTCACTTTGTTCCGCACCCCAAGGGCATTTCCTCCTGTTAGTCAGGGCACCACTTCGGTTCCGTCACTAAAGAGAACAAACTCTTGTTCTCTTTTTAACATTCCTCAGAAACTATTGTCGTTTGCTTTACGCTTCTCATTTATAGTTTTTAATCGCTTTTTCTAAAATTTCAGTTGCTGCTTTTTTGTCTTTAAATCCTGCTATTTTTACCCATTTGTCAGGCTCAAGCATTTTATACGTTTCAAAAAAGTTTTTGATACGGTTGAGTGTATGCTCCGGTACATCTGCAAGGTCATTGATATTTGCATAGGTTGGGTCTACCTTTGTTGTTGGTACAGCGATAAGTTTTTCATCTCCACCGCTTTCATCTTCAGTCATAAGTACACCAATAAGTCTACATTTGATATATGAACCTGTCTGAAGCGGATAGTCACAAAGTACGAGGATATCTGCCGGATCACCATCATCTGACAATGTATTTGCTACAAAACCATAGTTTGCAGGGTAGTGCATAGCAGAGTAAAGTACTCTATCTACTTCAACTGCACCTGACTCTTTATTAATCTCGTATTTGATATTTGAATTAAGTGGTACTTCAATGATCGCTTTTACAGCATCAGGATTTTCACCATGTCCGATTTTAGTAATATCCATAGGGGTATCTCCTGAGTAAAATTCTTGTAAATAGTATCATAAAGTTTATAAATAAGCGTCAAAATATGGTACACTATTTTGTTAAATTTTAATAAAGGAGTGTGAAAAATGAAGAAGATAATTTTAGGTTTTTTAGTGTTAGCTGGAAGTGTAGTAGCTGTAGAGTTAGGTAAGGTGCCAAGTAGTCTAACATTAGATGGTGATAACGGTGGTAAAACTGATGGGTCTGCATGGAACTCCAAAATGCTCAAAGGGAAGGTGCATATACTCTTTTATATAGATCCAGATGAAAGAGATCTTAATGAACCATTGTCACAAGCATTAAAAAAGCGTCATTTTGATAGAAAAAAATATGCTTCTGTAGCGATGATAAATCTTGCTGCTACATGGTTGCCAAATGTCATTTTAGAGTCTAAATTAAAAGCGAAACAAAAAGAGTTCCCAGATACGATCTATGTGAAAGATAAGAAAAAAATATTGGTCAACAAATGGGGATTAGCAGATGATAATTCTGATATTCTGGTCTTTAATACACAAGGGAAGTTGATCTATAAAAAATTTGGTAAACTTTCAGAAAAAGAGATCACATCTGTATTGGCTTTAATTGAAAAAAACCTATAAATAATTTTTTTTGAACCATACATAATAGAGTGCAAACAAGACAAATCCGGATCCTAAAATCATAGTGATGATCTCCAATGAAACACCACCTTTGGAAGCATATCCTATAAAGAGTGCGGTGGCAACATTGGAGAGCATAAAAAACATATCATTGTAGGAAATAACCCTTCCCATGTACTCTTGTGCCGTCTCCTCCTGGATGAGCAGGTAAGTGTATGACCAAAGCGTTGTGATGAAAAACCCTGTTACAAACAGAGCAAAGAGACCTAAGTAAAAGTTATATTCCATCGTAGACCAGAACATAATAGCCGCACCCTGTAAGATGAAAAAATAATGTAAATTATTTTTAGAAATAATTTTACCTATAAAAAATGGACCGATCATCAAACCCAGTGCTCTTGTTGCATTCATTAACCCTATAGCTAAAGGCACTGCGATGACCTCTTTATATTGAAAGTCAGCGAGCAGTGTGATGAGTGCATCAAAACTGGTGAGTCCTATGGCAGCATGAAGCAAGATAAGATGGAGTATCTTTTTCCTTGCCTTCAGATAGTTAAATCCATCTTTAAACATTTGCAAGTTGGAGTCTGTATGTATTGCTTTTTCAAGAGATAGTTTAAGTCCGAGTAACAGTAAAACAGCGATACCGTAAAGAACAGCATCGATGATGAATGCAGTATCGTACCCCACATAATAAGTGACTATGCCACCTATTGCCATACCTGAAGCATAAGAGAAAGACCAGATGATGGAGTGGATTTCATTGGTGTTTTTGAGCATCTCTCCTTGTAGAATTTTTGGGAAAAGTGCCATCTCGGCGGAAAAGAGCATCGAGGCCGCAGAGGAACGGATGAAAACAAGTATCATCAGTACCCATACATATTCTAGCGAGTTGATGAAGATAAGACCAAGGGTCATAGCTATTTCAACTATCAGAAGGGTCATCATGAGTTTTTTAAAGTCGATACGGTCTATGATGATGCCAATAACAGGAGCTAAGACTACAGCAGGTAACATAGACATAGCAGCAGTAAAGGCGATGGTGATGGCATCTGCTTTGTATGCTACAAGCATGGAAAAGATAGCTACCTGAGAAAACCATGTCCCAAAGTAAGAGATGAGTTGTATAAGTGAAAGTCTGGCAATGACAGGATGTTTAAGGGTCTCTAAATAACTCATTGCAAATCACTTATTGATCTGTAACCCAATCAATTATTCTCATCTTGAAGTCCATATACTATCTTTTTAGCTTCAAGTATATCTATATACATTTGAAAGGCTTGAAGAGATAGTGCCTTATTGTGTGATGCGACAGAGATGGAAACTCTCCATCCATCTGAGTAAAGCTTAGGGAGTGAAGAGAACTCGACCTCTTTGGGCATCTTTTCCATTACCTCTATGAGTTCATTTTCTTTACACAGAGCAGTAAGTGTATGACGATAGTACTCTTTTTTTTCCGGTAAAAGTTTTTCAAGTATCTCTTCTACCATAGGATGACTCATCTCAGGAAAGCCTGGCATAAAGAAGTAACGTTCATCTAAAGAGAAGGCAGGCATTTTATTGATAGGATTATCGAGGAGCTTTGCTCCTTTTGGAAGCTCTGCCATACGGATAGGGTGAGGGTAGGCATCAGAACCAAGTTTCTCTTCTATGATCTTTTTTGCTTCTTGATGTATGACTAGGTGACCATCTTTAAGTGCGATGGCTGCACATTTTCTAGTATAGTCATCAGGAGTAGAACCTATGCCACCAAAAGAGAATAATACTGGGTTGGCTTGTGAAGCTATGAATTTAATAGTTTGGACTATGAGAGCAGGGTCATCTTCGATGATAAAAGAACCGGAGAGTTTATGCCCTTTTTTTTCTAAAGCTTGCGTCACAAAGTCAAAGTGCTTGTCTGTTCTTCTACGGTTGAGGATTTCTGTGCCGATGATGAGGGTAAAAAAAGAGGGTGTTGTATTCATGAATATATCTTTCTAGAATTGTAGGGTCGGTTTACCGACCTAAAAGAGGTATTGTATAATAAAGGTCGGTAAACTGACCCTACGCGTATTTATTCCTCAATGTAGTTTTTAAGTTTTCTACCCACTTTAGGATGTTTAAGTTTTTTAATAGCAGAAGATTCTATCTGTCTAACTCTCTCACGTGTAACGCTTAACTCTTTACCTATCTCTTCGAGTGTTCTGTCACTCTCATCTTCAAGCAGACCAAAACGCATACGAATGACCGCTTTTTCTCTTTCATTGAGTTGGTCAAGTACTTCATCTATCTGATTATTCAAATCATCTTTTAGTACAACATCTGTTGGGCTAAGTGTTGTTTTGTCTTCAATAAAGTCACCAAATCTACCATCATCTTCATCACCAACGGGTGTCTCAAGACTTACCGGTTCTTTGGTGATCTTAATGACATTCTTGACTTTATCTACAGAAAGCCCAACTTCTTCAGCGATAGTGTCAAGATCTGGTTCTTTTCCTGTCTCTTGAAGGTGTTTTCTAATGATCTTGTTGATACGGTTGATCGTTTCTATCATGTGAATAGGGATACGAATTGTTCTTGCCTGGTCTGCGATAGCACGGCTGATAGCTTGACGTATCCACCATGTCGCATAGGTAGAGAATTTGTACCCTTTTTCATACTCAAATTTATCAACAGCTTTCATAAGACCGATGTTACCCTCTTGGATAAGGTCAAGGAATGGAAGCCCTCTGTTAGTATAACGTTTAGCGATAGATACAACCAATCTAAGGTTGGACTTTGCCATACGTGTTTTTGCTACTTCGCTCTTGGCTTTCCCTTGACGTATCTGACCTAAGATCTCTTGAAGTTTTTCTTCACTAAGATCAAAACTACCTTTACTTGCTTCTCTCGTCTCAAAAAGTTTTTTGATCTCAACATACGTACTTACCATGGTAGTTTCCGGTACAATATCGATGATGTCATCTTTATCCATATTGATGATGTTATCAAGTAACTTTTGGTGATTTGCTTTGAGTGTAGCGTTAAAAAGTGGGAGTTTATACTCTAAGCGTTTAAGCTCTTTGTCAAAACTGTCATCACTTCTTAGTGCCGTTTCCATTGCTTTTACCAGTTCATTGATAAGTTTAGAGGTTGGTCCAAGGTTAAGAAGTGCTGCTTTAAGCAGCTCTTTTTTAAATGCGATCTTTAGACGCTCATGGATGATCTTAACAGGATCTTCTTCTGTTTCCATAAATGTATCGAGATCATCACGAGATTTCATCCACTCTTTTTTAGCCTTTTCAAGTTGTTTAAAACTGTCTACAACTTGTTTTACCCTTTTGTCGTCTTTAGGTGCACCTGCTTCTTGTTCTGTCTCATCAGTATCTTCTTTGTCTGCATCACCTTTATCATCTTCAAAACTTTTAAAGAGCTCTTTTACCCGTCTTTCACGATTGAGTAAAGGTTCTTTATAGTTGATGATGTATCCTATAAGGTAGGGAACAGAACAGATAGCATCGATGATAATGTCTTCACCCTCTTCAATACGCATACTAAGGTCAACTTCTTCTTCTTTAGTGAGAAGAGGGATCTTACCCATCTCACGTAAGTACATTCTTACAGGACTGTCTGAACGACTCCACTCTAGAAGCTCTTTTTCTTTATGCAGATCAAATTCATCTTCTGAATCACCATTTGCAAGTTTTTTTCTTGCATCTTCTCTCTTTTTTGCTTGCTTGGCTATAAGAAATTTTGCATACTCTGAAGCAGAAATGACCTCTACTTTGGCATCGGATGAGAGTTTATGGATTTTCTTTGCTTGTGCAGCAGTCGGTTGTTTACCAAACTCTTTTGCGATGTTTTCAAGTGTGACTACATCACCTTTTTTCTTAGACTTAAATAACGCTTCTATGTTTTTCATACTATCTTTTGCTGCCATTAAAAATCCTTGATGTATGAGGTGAAAACCCTCAGATATAATTAAGGTGGATTATACCGAAATTCTATTAGAAAAGAGTGTTAAATTTGGTAATTTTTATTTTTTTAGCTATAATCGCGAAAATTTATTAGGGTCTAGGCCCTTATTAAAGGAATGACTTTGCAAGGTAAAGTTTGGAAATTTGGTGATAATATCGATACAGATCTGATTATCGCAGCAAGATATCTTAATACAAGTGAGCCATCTGAGTTGGCTAAATACGTGATGGAAGATGCAGACCCTGAGTTTGTTTCTAAGATGAGTGAGTGTGATATCATCGTTGCAGGTGAAAATTTTGGTTGTGGTTCGAGTCGTGAACATGCTCCTATAGCACTTAAAGCAGCAGGTGTGTCTGCGATCATTGCACCTACATTTGCACGTATTTTTTACAGAAATGCATTTAACATGGGACTTCCTATCTTTGAGCTTGAAGAGGCTACGGAGATCAATGAAGGTGATGTGGTGAGAGTCGATATGGATGCGGGAGAAGTGATAAATGTTTCTCAAGCTAAAACATATAAGTTTGCACCTATCCCAGAATTTATGCAAGAATTGGTAGATGCAGGTGGACTTATTGAGTTCGCTAAAAAAGAAATAGCAAAAAAGGCATAGAATATGAGTAAAAGTTATAAAATTGGTGTGATCAAAGGTGATGGGATCGGCCCTGAAATCATTGATGAAGCCATTAAAGTTCTTGATGCCGTCTCTGTGACACAAGGGTTTAACCTTAAATATGAAGAGATGTTACTTGGTGGGGAAGCTATAGATGAAACAGGTGTGCCGTTACCAGATGAAACCATTCAAGGTGTAAAGAAGTGTGATGCCGTTCTTTTTGGTGCTATCGGTGGACCAAAATGGGATACACTTGAAAGACATTTACGTCCTGAATCCGGACTTTTGGGTCTTCGTAAAGAGATGGGAACATTTGCAAACCTTAGACCGGCAATGGTGTATGATGAATTAGTGAATGCATCAAGTCTTAAAGCTGAAGTGATTCAAGGTGTGGACATCATGGTAGTACGTGAGCTTACAGGTGGTATTTATTTTGGCCAGCCAAGAGAACTTCATGAAGACAGAGCATTCAATACGATGATCTATACAAGAGAAGAGGTAAAACGTATCGCTATTGTAGCATTTGATATTGCTATGAAACGCGACAAACGTATCTGTTCTGTAGATAAAGCAAATGTACTTGAAGTGAGCCAGTTCTGGAGAGAGATCGTAGAAGAAGTGGCTAAAGACTATCCTGAAGTTGAGCTTTCTCATATGTATGTAGATAATGCTGCGATGCAACTTATTCGTGATCCTAAACAATTTGATGTGATCTTGACAGGAAATATCTTTGGTGATATTCTTTCAGATGCCGCAAGTATGCTTTCTGGTTCTATCGGTCTTCTTCCGTCTGCGAGTACTGGTAAAGGTGTAGGGTTATTTGAACCTATTCACGGTTCAGCGCCAGATATTGCAGGTCAGGGTATCGCTAATCCACTTGCGACTATCTCATCTGCAAGTATGATGCTTCGTTATGCTTTAGGTGAAAATGAAGCAGCAGATAAGATAGATAATGCTATCAAAAAAGCATTGAATGAAGGTTACCGTACAGGTGACCTTGGTGACTATGATGCTAAAGAGATCTGTACGTGTACAGAGATGGGTGATATCATAGCTGACTATAGTAGTAAATAGGACAAACTGCTCTCTCGTTCCCACGGTCTCCGCGGGAATGCATATATCAGTTTATGTCACTATTTACCTGCTGGGATAATAATATATCTAAGTCCATCATTTTATGATGAAAGTAAAATTTTTATTATCACCTAGTGGTGGATAGTATTTATTTTTGCATTTAAGTTGAAGTATGCATTCCCACGCTCAGCATGGGAACGAGAAAGGATAAAGTATGGAAAACAGGGCAAGAGTACTTATCGATTGTGAAGATGCTAAAGGTTTGGTATATAAGATCTCCAAAGTCTTTTATGATAGAGGTCTGAACATCGATAACAACCGTGAATTTGTAGATAAAGAGCATGGAAGATTTTTTATGCGTACAGTTGTTACTGGTATCTTTAACGCAAAAGAGTTGCAAGATGAGTTAAAGTCTGTAGTCCCTTCAGATGCGCATATTAGAGTGATCGAACCTAAGAACAAAAAAATCATCCTTATGGCAACTAAAGAGTCTCATGCACTTGGTGATATCCTTATACGACATGCAGATGGCGAGCTTGATGCCGAGATCGAGTGTGTTATTGCCAACCATGATACACTTGAAACATTTGTACGCAGATTTGATATCCCTTTTTTTCATGTACCGGCAGATGGACTCACGAGAGAAGAGCATGAGTCTCATGTGATGAAGCTTGTAAATGAATTTGAATTTGATTATATTGTTCTTGCTAAATATATGCGTATCTTAACACCGGTTTTTGTAAAAGCATATGCACAAAAGATCATTAACATCCATCACTCTTTCCTTCCTGCATTCATCGGTGCTAACCCCTATAAACAAGCCTTTGAGAGAGGTGTAAAGATCATCGGGGCTACCGCACACTTTGTTACAGATGATCTTGATGAAGGTCCGATCATTGCTCAAGATGTTATCCCTGTAAATCATCGTCTTTCATGGAGAGATATGCAAAGAGCAGGGCGTGATGGTGAAAAGATCGTGCTTTCACGTGCCCTGGCTTTAGTATTGCACGACAGAGTTTTTGTCAATGGTAATAAAACGGTTATATTTTAAATCACACGAAGTGTGCCTTTGTCGTGGTGAACGCCCTTGAAAGCAAAGCGATTCGAGAGCCACGACGATTTTTTTGCTTCGTTTTTTTCTAAAAAAAATGACGAGAGTAACAACATCACAAGTCAAATAAATGGAAAAAGGAATCTATTATTATGTTTAATATCGTTTTAGTTGAACCACAAATTCCACCAAACACAGGAACGATAGGTCGTCTTTGTGTCAATCTTGGTGCAACACTGCATCTTGTGAAACCTTTAGGGTTTGATATAGATGATAAAGCAGTTAAACGTGCTGGTCTTGATTATTGGAAAGATTTAGACTTGGTTGTATGGGAGAGTTTTTCTGAATTTTTAGATACACATCCAATTAATGAGCATAGCTACATGGCAACTACTAAAACAGACAATCTTTACTTTAATGCTAACTTCAAAAAAGATGATTATATTCTATTTGGTTCAGAGACCAAAGGCATAGATGAAAAAGTACTTTTGGCTCATCCTGAACAGTGCATTACTATTCCTATGGGTGGAAAAGGAAGAAGCCTGAATCTTGGTGTGAGTGTGGGAATTGTTATTTATGATGCACTGCGTCAGAATTATGATGGTTTTGAGAAAATCACCATCGCAAATACGTTAAAGGATTAAACGATGTCATTTGGAGATTACCTTTACATTATTGCGATTATTCTGTTTTCTTTTATGACATTTACGATCATTAGAAATAATTTTTTATCTAAATTCGATGAGCAAGAGAGACGTAAAGATTTGATTGACGAATATGAAGATGATTATGCTTCAGATAAAACTGCAAATAAAGAAGATGAAGATAAGGAAGATAAAGACTAACCCCCTCTTTACCAACACTTAGGTAAAATAATAGCTATTATTATTTTACAGGATCACCTAAAATGACAGAAGCACTACTTATCGAAATCGGTGTAGAAGAACTACCTGCTATACCACTACTTAAAATCGTATCTAATATCGAGAAATCTTGGAAAAACATACTTGAAGAATATAACCTCTCTTGTGATTTTGAATTTGTTTATACACCTAGAAGACTTGTACTTAAGCATGAAGCAATGGCTTTGAGCCAGGAAGACACTACTATAGAACTTTTTGGTCCTCCTATTGTAGCAGCAGTTAAAGATGGTGTACCGACGAAAGCAGCTGAGGGTTTTGCTCGAAAGTGTGGGGTAGATTTTGATGCACTCGGACGTGGTGAAAAAAATGGTAAAGAAGTACTCTACTTCAAAAAAGAAGAGAAAGGTGCCCAAACTGTTTCTCTTCTTCAAGAGATGTTGGAAAAGTGGATAGCTTCTATGGCATTTGGAAAAATGATGCGTTGGGGAGCAAGAACAGATGAGTATATCCGCCCTATTAGATGGCTTCAAGTAAGACTGGGTGAGACTTCTGTACCAGTACAACTTTTTGGTGTCAAATCAGATACAAAAACCTATGTACATCGTATGGTTACTTATGATGCAGTTGAAGTGGCTAACATAGATACTTATGAAGATGTCTTGACCGAGGGAGCAGTGATGCTTCATCCTCAAGCCAGAGAGTCAAAGATCTTGGCTGAGTTTGATGCTTTAGAATCAGAATATAACATCATCATAGAAAGAGATAGAGCACTTATTGCTGAAGTGGTAGCGATCACTGAAAATCCTAAAGCACTTGTAGGGACTTTTGATGAACTTTTCTTAGAACTTCCGCCTGAAGTGATCATTACTTCCATGAAAGAGCATCAACGTTATTTCCCTGTATTTGAAAACGGAAAGATAGCAAACAAGTTTGTAGTGGTAAGTAATGCCTATACAGATGATTACAGTAAAGTGATAGCAGGAAATGAGCGTGTACTTAAACCTCGTCTTGCAGATGGATTTTTCTTTTATAAGAATGACTTAAAAAATGGTCTCTCTACAGATGGTCTTGAAAAAGTACAGTTCATTGATGGGCTAGGTACGCTTGCTGATAAGATCAGTAGAGAAAAACGTATTGCTATACGTCTTTTAGGTCTTTATATGGAAAAAGTAGAGGCAGAGAGCGGCAAAAATAATGTAGAACTTGAAAAAGCTATGGACAAGTCAGTGACACTTGCAAAAGCAGATCTTATGTCTGAGATGGTGTACGAGTTTACAGAGCTTCAAGGACTTATGGGGTACTACTATGCCAAAGCATTGGGTGAAGAAGAGGTTGTTTATAATGCCATAAAAGAACAGTATATGCCAGTAGGTGAAGGTGCAGAACTTCCAACTTCTGTATTTTCTTCTATCTTGGCGATGAGCATCAAACTTGATACACTCTTTGGACTCTTCTCTGTAGGAATGATCCCAACAGGTTCTAAAGATCCATTTGCACTTAGACGTGCGGTAAATGGTATCGTTCGTATCGTCACGGCGTATAATTTGAGTTTCAATATTGACGATATTATCATATTATTAAAAGCTAACTATGCTGACTTCGATACCAAGCTACTTAGCGACTTCATCATAGAGCGTATCAATAAATCACTCGATGCTAACCCATCAGTCATTGCAGCAGTACTCGCTTCAGGTGAAAGAGATATTAATGAAATAGCTAAGAAAGTTTCAGCACTCAATGAGATCGTCTCTAACGATGCCTTTAAAGAGCAATTCTCTACTTTTAAGCGTGTAGCAAACATCTCTAAAGATGTTGACCTTGATTCAAGTTTGAGTATAGATATCTCTCTCTTTAAAGAAGAGGCAGAGATAGTACTCTATACCGCTTATGAAAAAGTGATCAACCAAGATTATCATGACTATAAAACACAGCTTGAAGCACTTTTTGGACTTAAACGTGAACTTGATGGTTATTTTGATGATGTGATGGTAAATACGGATGATGAAGCTTTGAAGACCAATAGGTTGCATACTATTGGTTCTGTATATAAGACATTTAAGGGTATTGCGGATATTAAAGAGATTTCGGTTTAGGGATTATGCCTAAACCCTACGACACCATTATCATCGGAGCTGGCATAGCAGGCTGTTGTGCTGCTTATACTCTCCAGAAAAAAGGACAAAAAGTTCTTTTGTTAGATAGAAGTGGAGTGGCTGCTTCTGGTGGTTCCGGGGCTGCGGGGGCTTTTGTTTCTCCTAAGATAGGGAAAGGCTCAGCTCTTCAGACACTTACCAATGAAGCTTTTCATTTTGCTAAAGATTTTTACCTCAAACACTTTCCCAAATATTTTCATCAGACCGGTGTGATTCGCATACCTAAAGATGCAGAAGATGCTGAAAAGTTTTCTACTTATGAAGCATTTAATGACTCCAAATACAGATGGGTAAACCAAGAAGAGCTTAAAATTTTTGGTATTAAAAACAGTCATG
This sequence comes from uncultured bacterium, assembly GCA_965602275.1. Lineage (GTDB taxonomy): Bacteria > Campylobacterota > Campylobacteria > Campylobacterales > Sulfurovaceae > Sulfurovum. The sequence continues at coordinate 82,242 of CBFCXZ010000005.1, read as the reverse complement.
ATAGTTTTATGTTTGAAGAAGCAGGAGTATGTGATGCTCCTGAGATGTGTGCAGCCATTTTAGAAAAAGTACCTCATGCACAATGTCATGTTAAATCACTCTCTTTTGAAGATGGAATGTGGAGAGTAGGTGAGTACAGTAGTAAAAACATTGTGCTTGCAACAGGCTACCAAAATGACCTTTTCGATATGAGATATATGGGTGTCAAAGGTACTTGGGGATCTCGTGGAGATTACACGAGCAACTTAGAGCTAGAGGTAAGTATGCATAAGAGCATATCAATCTCTGCTAACATCAATGGTATCATCAAGATAGGTGCAACCCATGTGAAGTCCAAAGAGCCTTGCATGGTATGTGATGGTGAACCGCTTAAGGGGTTGTTTGAGAGTGCTTCACGGATGGTAGATACGAGTGACTTTGTGCTTAAAGAGACTTTTTGTGGGATGCGCTCAGGGTCTAAAGATTATTTTCCTTTGGTGGGTTCGGTGATAGATGTGCCTTTCATGCTTGAAAATTATCCTGCTATCACAAGAGGAGCAAAGCCTACACTTAAACATATAGACAATCTTTTCATCTGCAATGGTTTAGGTGGACGGGGCTTTGTTTTTGCTCCATTGATGGCTGAGTTATTGGCTGAATGTATTGTTGATGGAAAAGAGATGGATAAGAGAGTGAATCCGGATAGATTGTTTTTAAAGTGGTGTCGGAAACTGTAGGGTGCGTTTGCTAACGCACCATTTGTTCAATTTGCAAAAAAGAATATTAATTTTATACCAATTAAAGGTGCGTTAGCAAACGCACCCTACGAATTTCCCCACCCAGGTTCTTGCGATACATGAGGAAAACCATCTAACAACTCTTGTGGTTGGAACTTTGGTTTGTAGGCAAAAGCTTTACATCCTTCAACCCAGTACCCCAGATAGATCCAAGGCAGTTCAAGGATCTTGGCTAATTGAATTTGATAGAGTAGTGAGTATGTTCCTAAAGAGAGGTTTGCATAGTCAGGATCGTAGTAGAAGTAGATGGAAGAGATGCCATCATCCAGTACATCGATGAGGTCAACACCTACAAGTTTACCATCTATGATATAGAGTACCTCTTTACCAAAATCCTGCGCACCATCTACAAAATTTTCATGATATTCTCTTTGGGTAATGTTGCGATGTTGCCAGTTGTCTTTTTCATGTTTAAAGGCATGGTATTTGTTATAAAGTTCTAAATGTGCTGCTGTAAGTGTTGGCTTCTGGACGATGATCTGTGTATCTTTGTTGCGTTTGATAGACTTCTTTTGTGATTTGGTGTATTGATAGTTATTGACATCTATACGAAGGCTCTTACACTCATTACAACCATTACAGATAGGGTGAAAGTAGTATTTGCCAAAACGTCTCCAACCTCTTGCTATCACAGCTGTAGCAAAAGTTTTACTGGCTTTGGCTACATATTTGTAGTTCATACGTACCTTGTTACCAGGAATATATGCACAGTCGTAGTCCAGCATAGAAAAATCTGTTGATGGTGGGTTTAATAAATCTAACTCTTCATTCATAATCGCAATTATACTCAAGTTAAGTTATTGTAAAATTAATGAAAAAACAAAGGTATCTATGTTTCTTTATCAACCAACATCGGGTTATTGTTATAACAGTGACTCCATTTTCCTGTATGATTTTATCTCGTCCTTTACGCCTAAAGGTAAATTACTTGATGTAGGATGTGGGGTAGGTATTATCTCATTACTGTTAAGTCGTGATTTTAACATTGAGACGAGTATTGTAGATAAACAAGAGAAGATGTTGAATTATGCAAAACATAACTATGCTATTAATAACTTAGAAGTAAAAAGCTATTTAGGGGATTTTACAGAGTTAGTAGTGGATGATAGATTTGATTTTATCGTTTCTAATCCTCCTTTTTATGACAGTCGTGTAACTCAAAGTGAAGATACACATCTAAATATCGCACGTTATGCACATCATCTGCCTATAGAAGATTTTATAGCAAAAGTAAAGCAACTACTTAAACCTAGGGGGTGGTTCATCTTCTGTTATGATGCCAAGCAGATAGACTTACTCTTGCATCATTTAAAAATAAATGGTATAAACCCTGAAAAGGTGCAGTTCGTACACTCAAAACTTGACCGTGAATCAAAGCTTGTAATGATAGCGGCACGTATGAACTCAAAGTCTATGACCCAAATACTGCCACCATTTGTAGTATTTGATGATGATAGTATATATAGAGAAAAAGCTATGAAGGCATTTGAAAAAGCAAATACAAATAGTATTAAAGGTGATTTTTAGTGGAATTAATGACACACGAACAGTACAATTTTAAATTTAATCCTAATGAATGTGAAGCCTGTGGCGGGCATTGCTGTACGGGTGAAAGCGGTTACATATGGGCAAAATATGCTGAGATAGAGAAGATGGCTCAGTTTGTTAACCTTAGCATAGAAGATTTCGCTACAATGTATTTACGAAAAGTGAAACATCGTTATTCTCTTGTGGAAAAACAACTGGCACCGGGTAACTTTGCCTGTGTCTTTTTTGATGAGTCTATGAAACGCTGTTCTATCTATCCTGTTCGACCTTTACAGTGTCGTACATTTCCTTTTTGGGAGCAATTTAAAAATAATGAAGAAGAGGTAAAAAAAGAGTGTCCTGGAATCGTATAGTATTATTTTTTATCACTGTGTTCTTCTTCCAGACGGGAGCAGTGCAAGCTAAAGAACTCAGAGTGCTGAGTGAAGATGAACTTATCATCCAAGGGCTTTTGTATGAAGAATACAGAGCCTTTGATCGTAGTAGATATGTTTTTGGACAACTCTACGACACAACAGGGGCAAAAGTTTATCTTTTTAAGGAAATGACTGCTTCGTTGTTTAGTAAAACAAATATAGATGAAAGTATAAAAAGATTAAAAATATGGGATAAAAACCATCCAGATACCTTAGAAGTCAAACGTCTTTTGATCCCCCTTTATCTTACAGCCAATCGAGTAGGAGAAGCTAAAACAGAAGCAGAGCATCTTCTTGAAAGATCGAATAAAGTGATGGATCTGGAACTTGCTTCAAATCCTTTTCTATATACGGGTGAGTTTCTAAGAGCATTGGGTCTTTTGAGTAAAGTATATGAAAAAACATCTAACGAAGATGTGCTTTTACGTATGGTTGTCATTATGGATGAATATACCAATGAACGAACCAAAGCCATACAACTTTTAGAGACGCATCGTCATATGAATATCGTAAGTAATGATGTCTATTTTAAGCTTTTATCACTCTATGTAAAAGAGAATAATGTAGATGGCCTTTTAAATATATATAAAATACTTTATGATCAAGATAAGGATGAAAAATATCTAAATAAAATTATAGATGCTTATGCTTACAAAAGAGATATTGATGGTGCTATCGGCTTTTTAGAAAAGAATAAGACAGGGGAAGGTATCCTTTATGAACTCTATAAAAGAAAAAAACTTTTTGACAAAGCCTACCTACTTATAGATCGTCTCTATGATGAAAAAAAAGATGCAAGATGGATAGCAGAAAAAGGTGTGCTGCTTTTTGAAAAATCAGAAGATAAAAATGATAAGAAGATGATAAAAGAAGTGATCTCATACTTTGAAAAAGCTATCGATCTAGGCGTAGATGACAGTATCTACCTTAACTACTATGGTTATACACTGATAGATAAAGAGGTAGATGTGAAAAAAGGGATCAAGATCATTGAAAATGCTTTAAAACAGCAGCCTCATAATACCTATTATCTTGACTCCTTGGCTTGGGGATATTATAAAGAACATAAGTGCAAAAAAGCCTATGAAATGATGAAAAGAGTTGTAGATGAAGAAGGGCTTGATGAAAAAGAGATCATTGAGCATTGGGAACTGATACAGAAGTGTAAATAAAAAAGAGTGTTCAGCGTTCAGCGTTCAGCGTTTAGATATAATACGACAAAAATTTTACTGGAAAGAATATGGCTCAAATTTTAGATGAAATTATTAAAAAAACCAAAGCAGATTTAGAGAAACGAAAAGTAGAGTATCCATTAGAGTGGTTGGGGCGTTCCCTTGCGTTTAATCCTTTTGTGCCTAAAGATGTACAGAGTGCGCTTAGAGCGACCCCAGAGAATCCTTATCGTATCATCGCTGAAGTAAAAAAAGCAAGTCCCAGTAAAGGTGTCATCAGAGAAGATTTTGATCCTGTGGTGATAGCGCAAGCCTATGAAAAAGGTGGGGCAGATTCTCTTTCTATACTTACTGAACCACATTTTTTTCAGGGAGATAAAGAGTACCTGGGAATGGTACGTCGTTATGTAAGCTTGCCTCTGCTTAGAAAAGATTTCATCGTTGATAAATATCAGTTAGTAGAAGCCTTGGCATTTGGTGCAGACTATGTTTTACTCATTGCTATGGCATTGAGCCGTAAAGAACTTAAAGAATTACATGATTATGCACTACATTTAGGGTTAGATGTGCTTGTTGAAGTACATAACAAAACTGATTTAGTCAAAGCTATATTTGCCGGAGCTAACATTATCGGGATAAATCACCGTAACTTAGAGACATTTGAGATGGATATGAAGTTGAGTGAAAAACTTATTCCACTTATACCAAATAGTAAAATCATTGTTGCAGAATCTGGTATCAATGACCATGAGACAGTGGTTGAGTTAAGTAAGATAGGTGCGGATGCATTTTTGGTGGGTGAGCATTTTATGAGACAAGATGATATTACTGCGGCTATTAAAGCCGTTAAGTATGGGATCTAATTAAACTAACCACACTCGTTCCCATCGTCCCCGATGGGAATGCATATTCAATATAATTACGTAAAGGAAGCTTCTTTACTATTTTGTATTTCTCTTTGTTCCTTTTCTTTTTTTTCATGCGCAAAAAAAGATAAACGAACCCAAAAGAAAAAAGCACAACCACTGTCGTTACTGCTTATCTTCTCTTGTTTATTTTGATTAAATTTATAGTTTTAGCTCAATAACTTCTTAACCATTTGGTTAATACGACCACCATCTGCTCGACTTCCTATGGTACCTTTTGCAGCACCCATGACTTTACCCATATCTTTCATATTTTCAGCATTTACTGAAGCGATAACTTCTTTGAGTACAGACTCTAGTTCTGTATCATCCATAGGTTCTGGCAGGTAGGCTTTGATTATGGCTATCTCTGCATCTTCTTTTTCTACGAGGTCAGCACGGCCAGCATCTGCAAATTGTGTTTTGGCATCTTCTCTTTGTTTGAGGTACTTCATCATGATTGTTTCAAGGTCAGCATCTGTAACATCTCTACGCTCATCTACTTCTATTTGTTTGACTGCTGCTTGGATGTTTCTTAGTGTATCTCTTTTTACCGTATCTTTTGCACGCATTGCGTCTTTTATGTCAGATTTGATTTGTTGATTTAAACTCATTTAATTTTCCTATATATATTTAAAATGATTATACTATAATCAATATATGATTATTACAATAAAAGAGAAACAATTCGATACTGCTAAGATCACACAACTCTATCCCGCAGCAGTAGTAAAAACAGGGTATGAAGATGAAACAACACAGGTGAGTCTTGAGTGGCTGGATGTGGAAGCTAAGGGTAAAGTGGAAGTCGTAGGTTTTGGTATTTTTATTCATTTAGGTGAAGAGGAAAAATATACTTTTATGTTTGATACCAAAGAAGAGATGGATGAAGAGATAGGGTATATCGCTTCACAGTTGAAATAGGGAGATAGAATCATGAAAAAAGTATTATTATTAATAATATTGGGCTTTAGTATATTAATGACAACAGGTATATCTGCAAAGGAGTATAACTTTGCATCATCACGCTATAAATATATAGGTGTCTTTGAGAAAGAAACTAAAGATCAACATATTGACAGTACGATGGGTCTAAGGGATTTTCGTAAAATTATCAAACAGCGTTGGAGTGAAAGTTATGATATCTCTGAGATAAAGTATGGTAGTGGTAAATGGATAGGTGTTTTTACAAAAACTGCTAAAGAGACGCATCAAACCTATGTTGTAGCACGTCGCTGGTCTGGGGTCAATAATATATTACCTGAGTATTGGAAGAAGGGTTATTATGTGACCCGTATCGAGCATGGTTTGTCTGAGTGGATAGTTGTATTGGAAAAAAATACCCCTTATACCAATCAAGCTTTTGAAAGAAGAAAGAATTTAGATGAATTTTATGCAGCTGTTGAAAAAAGATGGAAAGAAGGGTTTGATCTTATAGACTTGGAATATGGTCAAGGACGTTGGACGGGTATCTTTGCTGAAGGTACAGGTTATACAGATCAGGCAATGATCATACGTTCAAGATGGAGTGAGATCGTGCCGTTGATAGAAAGTTATTGGGCAAAAGGGTATCGTATAAGTAATATAGAATCCACACTTGGAAAATGGATGTGTGTCTTTTCCAAATCTAAAAAACAAATTGTGCAGGGGTATGAAACACGTCCAACGGTAGAAACACTCAAAGAAGCATTTGCTAAACGTCAGAAGAAAGGTTTTAAACTTATGGATCTTGCAGAAGGGTGGTAATGATTACTCTTCTTTAAAATCCAAAGAAGCAGAGTTGATACAGTACCGTTGATATGTAGGTGCAGGTCCATCTGGAAACACATGTCCTAAGTGTGAACCACATGCCCCACAACGCACTTCTACACGTCTCATGCCCAGTGAGTCATCTACGATCTCTTCGATATCCTCTTCTTTTATGGGTTGAAAGTAACTTGGCCAGCCTGTACCTGAGTCAAATTTAGCTTCTGAAGTAAAAAGAGGTGTTTTACAGCATTTACAACTATAGATACCTTTAGCTTTACTGTCATGAAATTCATTTTGAAATGGTGCTTCTGTACCGTGGTTTAGACATACGTTATACTCTAGTGGTGTAAGTTCTTTTTGAAGTTTCCCTCTATCTAATTCTATTTTATAAGCCATGATAATCCTTTAATTATTTTTGTTTATCATAGCTAAATTTCTTTGGATTTAAGTTAGTTTGTTCTATGATGTCATATAAACTTTTGGAGAACCCATGTCAACATTTCAACTCTTACTTCTAATTGTCGCCGGAGGAGTATTTTACCTCTTTTTTAAACAACTTTTTTCAGGAAAACATCCTAAAAGAGGTGTAGACTTTGAAGCTAAAGTAGCTGATGAGCAAATAGGGGGCATTAATCGTCCAGATAAAACATTCTCTACCCCAACAGTACAGCCAACACGTATGGAACAGTTACTTGCTATGACAGATGAAGCAGTAGAGAAAGAAGACTATGAAGAAGCAAAAAAAGCTTTAGGTTCTGCACTTATCATCGATGGGAACAATACAGAAGTCTTACAAAAAATGGGGTATGTATGTGTGAAGACTGAGGATTATCGTGAAGCCAAAGAGAGTTATGAAAAACTTTTGTCTTTAGATGACAATGATGAGATGGCTCACGCTTTACTTGCAAATGTATTACACAAAATTGGAGACGAAGAGGGAGCAGAAAAACATCATGAAAGTGCCATTATATTAGATGAAGAGTATGCTCCTCACCATTTCAATTATGCAAACACTCTGTATGATCTGGGACGTACAAAAGAGGCTTTGACCGGTTATAAAAGAGCTTATGAGTTAGATGACTCTCTTGAAGAAGCAGAGAAAATGATAAAAAAATTATCGGAGTAGATGATGAGTAGTGCATGTTTTGTGACTCAAGTTGCCACCGAAGAAATACTCTTGAGAGTCACCAATGTATGCGGTGAGTGTTATGATGATATCAAAGAAGGTGATATCATCCACTATGATATGCAAAATTATCGCTATCTCTGTCAATCTTGTCAAGAGAAGCTCTGTGAGCAGATGAATGATGAGTGTGAGATCATTGATGAAGAAAATGGTGGGCTTTTTGGGTAGAGGGTTATGACTCTTTGCTTTCTTGCTTTGAGCTAATATCCTCATACACTGACATTGTACCTACCATTTTTCCACCTTCTGCGGTTTTGATATTTTTAACAGAGATCTCTCCCTGGACAGAACCCTTGGTTCCAATATCAAGCAGTTCAGTCGCAATTACTTTTCCTTCTATGGATCCATTAACGGTAATGGTTTTACTCTGAATTTTATCTACTTTTAATTTACCGTTTTCCATAATATTGATACTCTCAAGTCCAATGATATTTCCCTCTACGGTACCATCTACTATAAGGTTCTTTGCTTGTGCCTCATGAGAGAGTTCTCCTGTTTGCATTACTTCAAGCTCATCGCAAACAATACTTCCTTGAAGTTTTCCATTGATAATGACATTCTTTGCTTTGATCTCCCCTGTTACTATGCCGCTTTTCCCTATAACAAGTGTGTTGTTTACCGTAATATTACCCGTAACTGTACCATCTATATGAATAGTATCACTTCCCTGTAAGTTTCCGGTTACTTCCATGCAAGCAGTGATAATTGTAGCTGAGTTGATCTTATTGGTTTTTTTTGCTTTTTTGTTGCCGCCTAAAAATGCCATGAGATTCCTTTTTATTTTGTAGAAAGAGCGATAAGTTTTTGTGTCTGTTTTAAAATACTATTCCAATTGACTTGGGTTATTTTATCGGTAATAGAATTAATGTCGCCTAAATCCCAAACCATAAATGCTTTTGGATCGACCCATTTATCCAGGTATCGTATCTCATAGTGTAGATGCGGACCTGTACTTCTTCCCGTACTTCCTACATAGGCTATGATATCACCTTTTGAGACATATTCTCCGCTTTTTACGGCAAAACGACTTAGATGGCCATAGGCAGTTTTAAACCCGTAAGAGTGTGCCAACAGAAGAAAGTTTCCATAAGCACCTTTTTTTTTGGCATAGACGACAACACCACTTGCCGGTGCATAAACAGGTGTACCATGGTTAGCAGTGAGATCAAGAGCAGGGTGGAAAGATTTTCTTTTTGTAACAGGATGTGTACGATAGCCAAACGGACTTGAAATACGACTGTATGATAGGGGTTTGCCATTAGGTATACTATTGAGAAGCAGTGTTTTTTGTATTGCAGAGACTTGTTCTTTTTGAACTTCTTTTCTCAAACTTTCAGTGGCCTCTGTTCGTTCTTGCTCAATACGTGCATGAAAACTCGCATTGAGGTCAGGACCGATACCTATCATCTCTTCTACTTCCTGTAACCGTTCGTTTACAGAAAAGAGTTTATCACTGCTCTCTTGTATAAGATGTATGAGTTCGTTGTTCTGAGCATTAAGTTGACTGTTTTTTTGTTTGAATGTTTCACTTGTTTTTTTGAGTACAATGATCTCTTCTTTATGTAGGTATGCTTCCTCTTTGAGTATAGTTACTTTGTTGTTGAGTATTTTAATGTAGATATAAGTTCCGATACCTATAAGTACAAGAAACAATACAGCAAAGAGGATCACTTTTTTTATGATCTCATGTACGGAGTATTGTTTAGAGCTGTGAATGTCACTGATGGTTATAATAAGTCTATTTTTCATGAGTTCTCGTTTATATATCTAATAGCATTGAGATAACTTAAGGCGTTAATATCTGTGTTGGTATAGGCTATATCAAATGCCGTACCATGATCTACAGATGTTCTAAGTATAGGCAGATTTAACGATACGTTTATCCCCTCGTCAAAATAGAGCGCTTTAAGAGGTGCTAATCCCTGGTCATGATACATGGCTATATAGTGCGTGTAGTTTGCTCTGACTCTTGGGGTGAATGCTATATCCGGTACGAGGGGAGAGGTGAATATTTCTTTACCTATTTGTACATGGGCATTGTCTATAGCTTTTTGGATAATGGTTTCTTCATTTCCAAGTACACCATCATCTCCGGCATGAGGGTTCAACCCTAAAACACCTACTTGTTTAGTAGGTTTTGCTGTATGGTAAAAATCTATAAGAAATCTTGTCAAGTCTTTTTCATTTATACTATTTGCTACTTCTTTTAAAGGTATATGTTCCGTAAAAAGTGCTACATACATTTTAGAGCAACCAAGCATCATAATAGCCTCTGCATCAAAGAAGTCTCTAAGAGCATCAGTGTGACCTTTGTACTTCACACCTGCTAATTCCCATGCTTTTTTGTGGATGGGTAGGGTACAGATGGCATCTACTTTTTTATCACGTGCCAGTTCAACCGCTTTTACAAATGAAGCATACGCATAAGCGCCACTCTCTTTACTTACTACACCCGCTTCTATGTCAAAATAGGGTGCGATCTCTTCTATGGTTTGAAAGTCATGGGGGATAATAAGTTGAAGTTTTTTAGCTACTTGTTCTAGCATTGCACTATTTATACAGTAAACAGGTTTAACTTCTTTAGCGATTGTGTGGTGGTTTTCAAGGGCAAGCTGGATGCCTATGCCGTTTAAATCACCGATGGAGATAGCTACTTTTTTCATATTATTCCTGTAGGGTGCGTTTGCCAACGCACACAAAATATATATACAAAGGTGCGTTGGCAAACGCACCCTAAAATTATCTTATAATTTTTGCTTTCATATCAAGTATGGCTTTTTCTATAACAGTGTATACAGAAAGAGCTACAATACTTTGCCCGATGTTCAGTTCTTCTATGGTTTCTATCTCTACTATATCTTTGACATTTTGCATATTTAGTCCATGACCAGCGGCTATACGTAATCCATGCTCCATCGCGTCACAAGAGAGTAAACGAAGGTTACAAAGCTCGTCACCTAACATCTGTTTAAGGATCTTACGTGAGAGTTCAAGCTCTGCAATGCTGTGGTGCGTCTTGGAGAGATTCGTATAAAGCATGGCATAAATGTTTGCATACTTTCCTGTATGAAACTCTATCCACTCCACACCTAAAGCTTCAGAGGCTTTAACTGCATCAAGTGTAGGGTCTATGAAAAGTGAGACTTCTATCTCTTCTTTTTGAAGTCTTCTGATGGCTTCTTTGAGTTTAGGTTGTTCTCCTGTTACAGCAAGTCCACCCTCAGTAGTGACCTCTTCTCGTTTTTCAGGTACAAGCGTCACACGGTGAGGTCTTAGTGCACAAGCGATATCTATCATCTCAGGAGAGATGGCACACTCTAAATTTACAGGTAAAGAAGAGAGTTCTATGATATTTTCTGCATCCATATCTTGCATATGCCGTCTGTCTTCACGAAGGTGTATGGTGATCTGGTCAGCCCCTGCACGTTTACAAATACTGAGTGCATCCAACGGGTCAGGATCTGCTACTTTACGTGCTTCTCTTAAAACTGCTATGTGGTCTATATTTACGCCAAGTAACATTTATGAACTCCTCTGAGTGTTTATTGGTTTGATTATAACAAAAGATATTTATACTCTCGGAAGTGGAGACTTCAGTCCCACCTAGAATTTGCATAAATATCTGTTTTTATACCCACTTAAAGCAATCGCGTGTTATAAACAAGAAACTTTTATACGCAAATAAACTTTGGGTGGGACTGAAGTCTCCACTTCCGTATTAACTATGAGGAATAAACTATGCCAAATAAGAAATCACTGCCTGTGATGAAATATGCCGATGTCAAAGAAAAAATAGGCAACGGAAAACCAACCATATTAGCCTTCGGCATGACACACTGCTACAGCTGTATAGCTATGTCTAAAGTATTTTCTCAAGTGCTAGAAGAATACCCGGAGTTTCAAATCTACTCCATAGACGGACAAAAAGAACGCCTAGTAAGCCGTGATATCTATAAACTAAAAGAGATGCCTACTCAGGTCTTTGTTGATGCTGAGGGGGTAGAGGTATTTCGGCATACTGGAGCGTATAAAAAGGCTGTGGTAGATATTATTTTGAAGAAGTATGGATTTGAGTAGGTCTTAACCAACATTATGGTAAAATCGCGAAATTATATAGAACTAAAGGCTTAGAAAATGGCAAAAAGAAAGATTAAAAAAGCAGTTTTAGCTTACTCTGGTGGACTTGATACGAGTATCATACTTAAGTGGCTTCAAGACGAGTATGAGTGTGAAGTGGTTACTTTTACCGCTGACCTTGGTCAAGGTGAAGAGGTGGAGCCTGCACGTAAGAAAGCACTTGATATGGGTATCAAGCCTGAGAATGTTTTTATCTTGGATCTTAGAGAAGAGTTTGTAAAAGACTTTGTTTTCCCTATGTTCAGAGCCAATGCCATCTATGAGGGTGAGTATCTTTTAGGGACATCTATCGCAAGACCGCTTATCTCTAAAAAGCAGATAGAGATCGCACATCAGACAGGTGCGGATGCAGTATCTCACGGTGCGACGGGTAAAGGAAATGACCAGGTGCGTTTTGAACTAGGTTACCTTGCTCTTGATCCGGATATCGCGGTTATCGCTCCTTGGAGAGAATGGGATCTGAACTCTCGTACAAAGCTTCTGAAGTATGCAGAAGAACATGGTATTGATATCGATGGGAAAGGTCAAGCAAAACCGTACTCTATGGATGCGAATTTACTTCATATCTCTTATGAGGGTGAACATTTGGAAAACCCTTATAATGAACCAGAAGAGGACATGTGGTTATGGTCTGTAAGTCCGGAAAATGCACCGGATGAAGCGGAGTACATCACGATAAACTATAAAAATGGTGATCCAGTGGCTATTAACCGTGAAGAGATGAGTCCGGCTAAAATCTTAGCGACATTAAATACATATGGTAACAAACACGGTATCGGTCGTATCGATATCGTTGAAAACCGTATGGTTGGTATGAAAGCACGTGGTTGTTATGAGACACCAGGTGGGACCATTATGCTTAAAGCACACCGTGCTATAGAGTCTATTACTTTAGATAGAGAAGAAGCCCATCTTAAAGACGAGCTTATGCCTAAGTATGCAAAACTCATTTACAATGGTTTATGGTGGTCTCCTGAGCGTAAGATGATGCAAGCTGCTATTGATGCAACACAGGATCATGTAGAAGGTATGGTGAAGTTAAAACTATACAAGGGTAATGTAACTGTTGTAGGTAGAAAATCTGATATAACACTTTACTCTGAAGAACACTCAACATTTGAGGCAGATGATGTATATGATCAAAAAGATGCAGAAGGGTTCATTAGACTTAATGCACTTAGATTTATCATTGAAGGTAAAAAACAGCCTGAGCGTATCAAGTCTCTTATCGGTAGTTATGATGAGGTAGAAGTATGTCGCATTGAAACTGGTTCTGTAACGATCTGTGAGCGTATTAAGCGTTTCTTTGGGTTTGGTAAAAAAGAAGAGAAGTAATTTACTTTAAATTTCAACTCGTTCCCATGCTCTGCGTGGGAATGCATATATCACTTTAGACTTTTTAATAAATCCCCTTTTATTTTACTTGAGGCGTTGTTTCTCTCTTCATTTTTTTAAAAAAAACGAAGCAAAAAATCGTCGTTATTCTCAAATCGCTTCGCTTTCAAGGGTGTTCATAACGACAAGGCACACTTCGTGTGATTTGATGAAGTTATTTAAGAATTTGGTAATATCTCCTCCATCTCCTTCAATACTCTTGAAGGAGAGAACTTCAATAACTTTTCTCTATATAAAAAATGTGGTATGAACTCTAAAAGAATATAGAGCATACCCATCATCGGATAAAAAGCATAATACTCATTTTTAAATGTTTTAAACGTATATCGTTCTATGAACCACTCTTTTGCACTTTTAACATGATTGTAAAAAAGAAGCACTTCCATTGCAAAGATAGACCCCCAGAAAAAGTAAGTCATGCCTGTAACAAGTAAAGCACCTTCAACGCCATACATTACCATAACAATAGCAAGAAAGAGAGCAAGGTAAAGGGAAAAAGAAGAGAACCCGATAGCTGCAAAGATCACTAAAACAGAAAAAATAAAAAGCAGACTGCCAAAAAGAAAAAAGAGTTCAAGGTAGGTCTTTTGTTCATTGAAAGTAGGGCTGAAAAAAGCACCTACTAATGTGACAATAAAGATAGCAATAACAGTGAGTGCCAGAGAACGGTATTCTCTCATATTTTCTCCTTAATAATTAACCTATCTCATAAAGCTCGATAAGACTCTTTACATCCGCTTTACGTCCAAGCCACTCTTGGTAGAGATCGCTCATCTCTTTGGCTCCACCATGTGCCAGTATACACTCTTTATACCCTTTTGCGCTCTTCTTGTCAAATCCTGAATCATCGTCAAGACAAGAGAAAAAAGCATCTGCTGAAAGTACTTCAGCCCATTTGTAAGAGTAATATCCTGCAGCATACCCTCCTGCAAAGATATGTGCAAATCCATGTTGGAATTTGTTGTAGCTTGGTGATTTGAGTAACGCAGTTTTTTCACGTATAGCATCAAGAAGTATTTGTACTTCTTCTTCCTGGTAAAGCTTTTGGTGGAGCTTAAAGTCAAAGAGTGAAAACTCTACTTGTCTGAGTATACCTAATGCGGCTTGGTAATTTTTTGTCTCTTTGATCTTATCTATGAGTTCCTCTGAAATAGGCTCACCTGTTTCATGGTGAAAGCCAAAACGTTTAAGTATGGCTGCTTCATAAGCAAAGTTCTCTAAAAACTGTGAAGGGAACTCAACCACATCCCATGCTACACCGTTGATGCCGGAGACTGAACGTTCTTTACATTTTCCAAAGAGGTGGTGGATGGCATGCCCCATTTCATGAAAGAGTGTCACTACGTCATCATGTCTGAGGAGGGAAGGGTTTTCTTTAGTCGTTGGTGAGAAGTTACATACGATGAATGCGGAAGCAAGGTGTTTGTTCCCTTTGCTGTCTACATAATGGGTCTCCCAATCATTCATCCAGGCACCACCTCGCTTCTCTTTACGTGCTTCAAGGTCAAAGTAGATACGACCACTCAGTTCCTCTCCTTCAAAGATGTCAAATGGCTTCACACATGCGTGCCAGGTAGGAACATCAGCAGGTCTAAATGTCACCCCAAAGAGTTCAGAGACAATGTCAAGAAGACCTTCCAGTACTTTACTCTGTTCAAAGTAGGGTTTTGTCATCGTATCATCAAAGTCAAACTTCTCTTTTTTGAGTTTTTCAGAGTAGTATCCTACATCATAGCCAGCCAGATCTTCTATACCATCCACTCTCTTCGCATACTCTTTAAGTTGTGAGAGTTCATTTTTTGCTTGTGGTAAAGCAGCATCAGCTAAATCTTCCAGGAAAGAGATAACCTCTTCTTGTTTACTTGCATCTCTGGTTTCAAGTGCATAGTGTGCATAAGACTCAAACTCAAGTAGTTTTGCTTTCTCTTGTTTGAGTGCAAGGATCTGGTCTATCACTTCGGCATTTTTAGGTGCTCTGGTACTGTACGCTTTTGAGATAACTTTTCTGTATTCACGGTTTGGTCCATAAGTCATATAGGCAAGGAAAGAAGGGATCTGTAAAGTAAACTTATAAACGGTTTTACCATCTACTTTTTCTTTGGCAGCATCAATGTCAGACTGAGGCATACCCTCTACGTCTTTCACCTCTTCAATGATAAGTTCAAAGGCATTGGTAGCATCAAGAAGATTTTGAGAAAATTGATTAGAGAGTTCACTGAGGCTCAACGATATCTCTTCCATTCTTTTTTTCTTCTCTTCAGATAGTTTTACCCCAGAGAGTACAAAATCTCTAACTTCATGCTTTACAACAGTTTTAGATTCGTCAGATGTAGTTTTGATTTGCTCTATCTTTTTAAAAAGTTCTTCATTTTGTGCCATTTCAGAAGAAAACTTGGAAAGCAAAGGAAGAGACTCCTCATAGGCTTTTTGTGTCTCTTCTGAATTCATGACAGAGTTAAGATGAGAAAGAGGTGTAAAGAAAAGTCCTAGCTCTTCATCAAGGTCTTGAAGAGGTTTGAGTACTTTCTCATAGCTGTTTTCATCAGAGTTTGTAATGTTCTTGATGATAGTTCGTTGTTGGTTCAAAAGTGTATCTAGTTCCTTTGGGAATTGCTCTAAGTTGTTGATTTTAAATTCTTGAAACATATGTTATATATCCGTTATTTTATTTTTTTGATTGTAGCATATTTTTTTAATGGCTTCACTAATAGTAAAAGTTTTGGTAAAAGTATCAGATTTGAAATGAGGGCAGCAGCCATGACCAACATAGTGAGTAATCCAAAATAAATGGTTGGAATCAGGTTTGATAACGTCAAAATAGAAAAACCTATGACAACAGTAAGTGAGGTGTAGTACATAGCATACCCTATGCTGTTGTTTGTCCTTTGCATGGTAAAGTAGTAAAGATTATCTTTCGCAAATTCAACTTTAAATCGGTGAATATAGTGAATGGTGTCATCTACGCCTATACCCATAGCTATAGCAGCGATGGTGATAGTCATAATGTCAAGAGGGATGTGTAGCCAACCCATAAATCCAAAGACCATACCTATGGGAATAATATTGACAGTTAAAGCAATAATTGTGAGCTTGAATGACCTGAAGAGAACAAAAAACATTAGAAAAATGATGAGGAGTACAAGACTGATCATCGTGATTTGCGAATGGAACAAGGATTGCAGCATGTTGTTGTAAAGTACCATGAGGTTTGACAGTTTCACCGTCGCGACATGAGGATCTATCATATGCTTTAAGTCAGCTGTGATTTTTTTCAACAATATATTCCTGCGTAATGCCTCATTTGAATCTACAATACGTGATGAAAATCTTGCCTGGTTATGTTCAATATTGACATAGGGTAAAAGTATAATATCTCTATATTTTTGAGGTAGTTTTTGATATATGATAGCCAGGTCTACACTGTCTAAACTTTTGTTTTGATTGAGTATCTTGCCTGTATCGAGTAGGGTGGCAAAAGATTGTACCTCTCCTATCTGTTCTATGTGTGTTAAATAGTCATGGACTTTCTTTATGATCGTAATCTTTTCATTGGTAAACCAGTATTGATCTTCGTTTTCCAAAGTATTGAACTCATCTTCAAATGAGTCTTCATCTTCTTCCGTATCTTCTTTAGTTGCAGTTATAGGTGATACTGTGATGTTTTTATCTGAAAAAGTGAGTATTACATCTAAGGGGGTTGTGCCTCCTAGCTCTTGGTCTATAATTTTCATACCTTTGTAGATGTCTGTATCTTTTTTGAAGTAGTTAATGAAACTATTTTCCACAATGAGCTGTGAAGCTCCTGTAATACTAAATACAATCGTAAGTAAAGTGATGATGAAAATAGATTTTTTATCATGTAATATAATAGTAGCACAGGTATGAGGTAAAGAAAAGATAAATTTCTGTCTTCTTACAGGAGGTTTTTTCTTGAGTAGCATGAGCACGGAAGGAAAGACAATAAATGAAATGACAAGTGATATTGCAATCCCCGCGCTCATCATCCAACCTAGATTAATAACAGGATGGATATGGGAAAAGAGAAGCGAAGTAAATCCTGCAATGGTAGTAAGAATGGCAAAGAAAGTAGGTGTTGCTTTGGAAAGCATGGTAAGTAAAATGAGTCTTTTAGATGAAGCACGGGGATACTGTGTTAAAAGTTCTTCGTATCTTACAATAAGGTGTAAAACGATGGAAATCGTGATAATAAGTTGCAAGGCAATAAAGTTTGAAGAAATGACAGTGATCTCCCATCCAAAAAATCCTAAGCTGCTCGTAATAGAAATGACGGATAGTGTACAAATAAGGATAGGTAGCATCACCCATCTTGGTTTTTTGAAAACAATACCCAAAACAAGAATAAGAAGGAGTATAAGAATACTTCCATAGACTAGTAGATCATTTTTAACAAATCCAACAAGGTCGTTGGAGATCATTTGGACACCACCTAAAAAAAATGTAGCATCGTCTTGATATTTTGAGATAAGAGAGCGAATTTCTTTAATATTCTTATTGTCAATAATACGTTGTTTGTCTCTATGTTTTTTAAATGCTATATTTACATTGTGAAGTCCCTGTTTTTCTTCCTTTGAAAGAGAAGAGACTTTTTGTTTCTGGAGTAAAAGATTTCTTTTTTCTAAAAGCGTGAAATATTCCGGGTTATCATATAAATGGATCAAGATAGAAGATATCGTAAAATCTTTATTGACAAGTCTGTCTTTATACAGAGGACTGGTTAAAAACTCTTGTTTCGCCAGTGATAAATTTATGTCAGAGTTTTTAAGTGTTCTTGTGTCGTTGATCAAATCATCCATTTCTCTTATGGGTGAAAAAAACAAAGGAACATTGATAAGTGAACTTACGGATTCAACACTTGGTAATTTTTCTAAATCATCGCTAATGTGTGTCAGTGTTTGCAGGCTTTCTTTTGAAAGTAGATCTTGTTTTGGTTTATAAGCAAGAATAAGGACATCGTTGGTTTTAAATCGTTTTGCTACAGTTCTTGTAAATGCCAAGTCTTTATCATCATCCAGTAAAAGTGTCTCTGCAGAAGCGTCTATCTCTAGGTTTACGACATTAATACCAAAAATGAGTATGCTGCTAATGAGTAAAATAAAAACAGATAAAGGATATTTTAGTATCAGTTTTTGATAAAGCTTATATAACATAGGTTATCTTCTTCCTACCGCATAGTGGTCTTTCATTTTTACAATAACTTAGAGTGATTCTATAAGTTGTTTGAATGATTTTATTTTTAAAAACTCAGAAAACTGTTTTCTATAGGTCTGAATAATGCTCACACCGACTAAATTGACATCATAAATATACCAATGATTATTTTGCTTTTTCTTGTAAAATAGATAAATGACTTTATAGGTTTCGTCAAGGCCTATAATTTGAGTTTCCAAAGTAATTCGGTTATGTTTGATTTTTTTTACGTCTTTAATAATCACTTTTTGATTGTTGTAGAGTCTAAGTTTATCTAAATATGAATGTTTCAGTTTTTTTTCAAAGGCGTTACTAAATTGTGTTTTTTCGTTTTTTGTAAGAGATTTCCATCTCTTGCTTAGGCTTATTTGTGACATGGTATAGTAGTCAAAGACATTGTCTATAATACGAATACTCTTTTGTTCTTTTTGTTGTTGGGACAATGTTTTGTCTTTTAATATAAGTAGGACCTTTCTTACTTTGGTATCCATCACTTTTTTGATGTTTTGCTCTTCTATAGCGTAGAGAGATACAATAGACAGAAGCAATAAGATGATTACTTTTTTTAACATATTTTTCCTTTTATTGTGACTTATTCTGCTATGTCAGAAATTCTTTTTTGTTCATAAGTGTCTCTTAAAAATGGATATAAATCTATAGCATCTTTTTTAAGGCTTTCATATTCTCCTAAATGTAGAGAATGTTTATTGATAAAATAAACAGTAGCAATGCCAATGGATTGAGCAAGATTATTAGGTATTTTATAGTTTTCCAAGCCTCTTACATTGACAAGCGGAGAGGCATAAGCATCTAGTGTGATCCCTACTACATCTCTTATGTTTGATGGTCCAAAGAATGGTAAAACAATATGAAAACCAGAACCTATGCCATAGTGACCCAAGGTTTGGCCAAAATCTTCATTATGTGCCGGTATCGGTATCTTCATATGATTTTTTGCAGGATCCATAAGCCCGGCTAAACCTACAGTAGAGTTAATGATAAATCTTTCCAGTTCATCCAAAGAGTTTTGGAACTTGAGTTGGAGGAGATTATTGGCAAAACGGATAGGAAATTGTATATTGTGAATAAAATTGGATACTCCTAAACGAAAAGGTTGAGGTACTACATGGGCATAGGCTTCAGAGACAGGGGTTAAGGTATAGGTAATCACTTTATCATTAAAAGAAGTCATGAATCTATTATAACCACTTAAGGGGTCAATGATATCTGTTTCTTTGGTTCCAAACTCTTCTTCGAATTCTTCTGTATATTCTTTTGTCTTCTGGTCATTATTGATGCTCTTTTGAGAAGGAGTAGTGACAGTCTTGGGGAGCTCTACTTTCTGGTTGGCTAAGTCCGGTGTAACTTGTTTGGTACTGCATCCTTGAAAGAAAAAGAGTGTAATACCTAGTGAAAATAGTAAATATTTCATGAGAAACCTCTGTTTTATAATAAGTAATTATCATGTTTTATCGTGTACTTCAAGTGAAACATGTAATTGATTTTAACAAATGTCTAGTAAAGTTTTGTTAAAATCATACCTATAGATACTCCAATGAAGGATAAAGAATGAAAGTATTATTGATAAAAGATGTAAAAACACTTGGGAAAGCAGGTGAGATCAAAGAAGTGAAAGACGGGTATGGACAAAACTTTCTCATCGGTAAAGGGTTGGCAAAATTGGCTACACCTGAAGTGGTAGAGAACTGGAAGGCTGAGCAGGAAGAGATGGCTCGTAATCTTAAAGATGAGTTAACTAGACTTGAAGCAGAGAAGATCACACTTGAAGCTGCAACGGTCAGGATAGAGAAACCTGTAGCCCCTGTAGGTATACAGGGTTCAGTAGGAAATGCTGATATCTCTAAAGCGATAGAAGAGCAACTGAATATCGAGCTGGATAAGAAGCACATCAACCTCAAAAAGGCACTGAAGTCAACAGGTATACATGAAGTAGATGCAAAACTCGGTCATGGTATTCATGCGGCACTTAAAGTAGAAGTAGTAGGGGTATAGTCATGTTTGACGCTACTACGATACTAGGCTACAAAGGTGAAGACAAAGCTGTTATCGGCGGTGACGGACAAGTAACCTTTGGCGATACAGTACTTAAAAGTAACGCAACGAAGATCCGTACTTTACATGAGGGAAAAGTCTTAGCAGGTTTTGCCGGAAGTACAGCCGATGCGTTTAATCTTTTTGATATGTTTGAAGGGATATTGGCTGAAAAAAAGGGAGACCTTTTTAAGTCCGTCATCGGGTTTTCTAAAATGTGGAGAAAAGATAAACATTTACGCCAGCTTGAAGCGATGATGATAGTACTGAATCAAGAGCATATTTTTATCCTTTCGGGTACCGGTGATGTGGTTGAACCACAAGATGGAAAGATAGCAGCCATAGGGTCTGGTGGTAATTATGCTATCTCAGCAGCAC
This sequence comes from uncultured bacterium, assembly GCA_965602275.1. Lineage (GTDB taxonomy): Bacteria > Campylobacterota > Campylobacteria > Campylobacterales > Sulfurovaceae > Sulfurovum. Next base: position 61,320 of record CBFCXZ010000005.1, on the reverse strand, counting down.
GTGCATTAGATAAACACAGTACACTTGACCCTAGAGAACTGGTGCAAGAGTCGCTTGAAGTGGCAGGTGATCTTTGTATCTATACCAATAAAAACATCAAGATATTGGAACTATAAAACTAGTAAGGAAAGTGAATTTGAATAATTTTTTACGCCAAAGGCGAAACTTTAGTGAGAGGAATTTGCAAGGAGCTTTGCTTCTTGTGAAAGAGAAGTAATATGGAAAATTTAACACCTAAAGAGATAGTCGCTTACCTTGACAAATATGTCATTGGACAAAATGATGCGAAAAAGACCATTGCCGTAGCACTTAGAAATCGTTATAGACGTATGCAGCTAAGCCCAGAGATGCAGCAGGATGTTGTGCCAAAGAACATTTTAATGATAGGTAGCACAGGTGTAGGTAAAACAGAGATAGCCAGACGACTTGCCACGATGATGAACTTGCCTTTTATTAAAGTAGAAGCCAGTAAATACACGGAAGTAGGGTTTGTTGGGCGTGATGTGGAGTCTATGATCCGTGATCTGGCATCTACTTCTATGGGTATCGTACGTAAAAGTGAAAATGAAAAGAATAAAGAAAAAATAGAAAACTATATTGAAAATAAAATTATAGAAAAACTTCTTCCTCCCCTCCCTGTAGGTGCGAGTGAACAAAAGCAAGCGGAGTATGAGGCGTCGTTCGCACGTATGCAAGAGAAGTTTGTCAAAGGAGAACTTGATCATCTGAAAATTAAAGTAGAGATGCCAAATAATCCTACTATGCCAGAAGAGGGACTTCCGCCTCAGATGATACAAGTACAAGAGTCTATCATTAAAGTTTTAGGTAGTATGGGTAAAAAAGGTCCTGAAAAAGAGGTAAGTGTAGCAGAGGCTAAGAAAATTTTAGCCCAAGAGGCAAGTGAAGTATTACTTGATGAGGAACAGCTTAAAGCTTTAGCACTTGAGAAGGTAGAAAAGGGCGGTATTGTTTTTCTTGATGAGATAGATAAGATCGCCGTATCTTCCAACTCGCAAAGTAGGCAAGATCCAAGTAAAGAGGGTGTACAAAGAGACTTGCTTCCCATAGTAGAGGGATCTACTGTGCATACAAAACTAGGTCAGGTAAAAACAGACCATATCCTCTTTATTGCTGCGGGGGCATTTCACATAAGTAAACCAAGTGATCTTATGCCTGAACTTCAGGGGCGTTTTCCATTGCGTGTTGAGCTAGACAGCTTGGATGAAGAGACACTGTATCGTATATTGACAGAACCAAATAACTCACTCATCAAACAATATCAAGCTTTGATGAACGTTGAAGGAGTTGAATTAGTGTTTAATGAAGAAGCATTACATGCTATTGCTCACTATTCACTTCTCGCAAATGAGAAGACTGAAGATATTGGCGCCAGACGTTTGCACACGGTGATGGAAAAGATCTTGGAAGATATTAGTTTCTTGGCAGATGAATATGCAGGTGAGAAAATAAATATAGATAAAACACTTGTAGAAGAGAAGATAAGCAAAGTGGTTGAAGATGAAGATACCACACGTTATATATTGTAATCATATAGCAATAAAAATTAAAAGTGACGAGTCACGTGAGTCTACTGCTGAAGTTATCGAAGTGTATAACTTTAGCAAAACTTAGCGTTAGCGTAGTATATGGAGCTTTGCTCTATATACGTTTTGATAATGAAAAAGGAAGAAAATGTTTGATGAGAGTGTAGGAACAAAAGCAGGATTTGTAGCAGTTGTAGGACGACCTAATGCAGGGAAGAGTACATTACTGAATTATGTTGTAGGTGAAAAACTGGCAATGGTCTCTAAAAAAGCACAGGCAACACGAAAACGCATGAATATCATTGTGATGCATGATAATGCACAAATTATTTTTGTAGATACTCCCGGTATCCATGAAAAAGAGAGACTTCTTAACAAGTTTATGTTGGATGAAGCATTGAAAGCTATGGGTGACAGTGATCTTATCATTTTTTTAGCGCCGGTCACAGATAAACTGGCAGAGTATGAGAAATTTTTAGCACTGGCACAGGCAAAAGGTGTAAAGCATATTGTGATCTTAACAAAGATAGACCACGTAAAACAAGGCGATATCCTGGCTAAACTTGGAGAGTATCAAAAGTACCAAGAGCATTTTGAAGCGATCATTCCTTTCTCTGTCAATAAAAAGGTAGGAAAAAAGCAACTGCTTGATGAGATAGCCAAACATCTCCCATATTCACCATTTCTCTATGATACAGAAATTCTTACTACAGAGAATATACGAGATATCTATAAAGAGCTTATCCGTGAATCCATATTTGAAAACCTTAGTGATGAGATACCGTATGAGAGTGATGTAACGATAGAAAAGATAGAAGAGAGTGATACTCTAGATAAAGTATATGCAACTATTGTTGTAGAAAAAGAGACACAAAAGGGTATGATCGTTGGACAAAAAGGTGTAGGTATTAAACGTGTAGGAAAACTTGCACGTGAACAGATGGAGTTTTTTGCAGGTAAAAAAATATTTTTAGATCTGCATGTTTCTGTCAAAAAAGGGTGGAGTAAAAATAGAGAAAGTTTGGAGGAGTTTGGATATATCATTTAAAAAAGTGGTTTAGCGTTTATTTAAGCATAAAATTATAAGCTTGATATAATGTTAAATAGTATAGCATTTAGAATTATTTATATGTTGTTGTGCCACACTTGTTGCGAAGCAAGGCCGGAAAGCCATGGGTCTCAGTAATTGAGATCGCCAGGTTGCCAAATCTCCATTTTACCCTCTATAGGTGCGTTCACGATAAAAATATTTAATACTTTATAAAAAATTTATGTTATGTAAGATAGTTTTAATATTATAACATATATAATTGTTTAACAAACAAGGAAGTTTAGAATGTTTTGGAAAAAAAGTTCGTCGCAAGAATCAAAGTCGGCTATAAAAAATATTGTTACACTTAATGCTTATACTGATAAAAACTATATATTTAAGAATGGCTCGTTTCAAGCTTTAAAGAAACTCAGTTATAACACTTCAAACTTTATCACTTCATATGTAAGCAATAAGGATATGATCAGTACTACGATAGAGTTAAGTCGAAGTATTCCACAAGAAGATATCGCAGATATTCTTGAAATAAAAGCATATGAAGAATTAGGTCTAGATCAGGCCAGTGATTATATCATCTCTTCGACTGAGGTTGAAAACGGGGGAGAAGAGAGAGAATTCCATCTCTTTGTTGCTGAACCGGAAGTTTTAGATAAACTCTATCTGCCCATAAAGCAAGAGACTAAATATATTGACCTTATTATACCCGCACCACTTCTTTATAAAGCTTTATATAAAAAAGAGATATTGAATGACAGTGGAACACATTGTTTTATGTATTTTACTCAGCAAGATGCATTTGTAACATTTTATAAAAATGGAGAATATCTTTATTCTAAATCTATAGAATTTTCTTTAGAGCAAATGTATGAAAAATATTGTGAAATAGTTGGTGAACAAGTTGACAAGAAAGAATTTTTTTCTATTTTAGAGACTGAGGGGCTTAAAGCAACTCATACTGATTACCAGCAAAATTTTATGAAGATCTTTGGTGAAATCTTTATTACGATCAATGACATTATTATTTATACAAAAAGAGCATTCCAATTAGAAACAATTGATCATATGTTTATAGGTAGTGTGCAAGGTCCTATTATAGGCTTGGATGAGTATAGTCAAAACTATTTAGGATTACAGTCTGCAGATCTGAATTTTGATTATAATGGAGAAAGTGTTAATAATGATGAGTGGTATACAGATCAACTTCAATACTTGATGTTGCTTAGCTCACTTGATTATATGGAAGATGAATCTTCTATTGTAAATCTTACGATGTTCCCACGTGCGCCATCATTTATGAATCGTGCAAGTGGACAGTTTATCATAGCGACTCTTACTGCTATCGTCGCAGGACTGGCTTATCCTTTAATTTATTTGATAGGTTCCTATGCAAATGATGCTAAAATTTATGCATTAACTATTCAGAATAATGAACTTACTACAGAAACAAATAAATATAAGAAAATACTAAGCAGCAAAAAACAAAAAATATCTGTACTAGATAAGGAAATTGCTAAATTATCAGATATCTATCAAGGAAAAACAAATACCTTAACCACTATATATGATAAAAAAGTAAAATATCGTCTAAAGTCAGGCACTTTCCATACCATTGCAGAAGAGTTAAATAAATTTGGTGTGCATGTTGATATGATGTATAGCGAAAATGATACTTTATGGTTGTCTTTAGTAAGCTCAGATGATAGAAAATTTACAGAACTTATTAAATATATTTCAGATACTCACTTTGACGAGCTAAATCAGATTGATATTGAAATAATCCAAAAAGACCAAGAGAGTAATTACTATAAAGGTCTATTAAAGGTTGATCTAAGATGAAATTCATAGAAGATAAATTAGAAGAACTGGACAGTTATTTTGCACCTAAAAAAGAGAGTGAGAAATGGTTGGTAATTTTAGGAATAGCAGGTATGATCGCATATCTTGCTTATGCATATCTTTTACCTTATACGGAAGATATGTATAAAAAAAGCGAAACCAATAAGAAGAGCATACAAAAAAGTATAGCTGACAATAACATTTATCTCAACTCTATTACGGTGAATGGTGATCGTGAATTTTATATTAAGAAGTTTGATCGTGATATCGTTACAAAAAAGAGTGATATCGTTAATTTAAATAAAAAAATAAAGTTTATTGATGCAAACTTGGAAAAACTGTCTGATATGTTATTCAACCAGAAAAGTTGGTCTATATTTTTAAATTCTATTACGGATAAAGCAGAGATACAAAATGTAGATATACAATATATAGCAAATAAGTATGTAGACAATAATGGTAGTTTTGGATATGTTTTAGAAATTGGCGTAGGATGCAAGGGTGAATATAAAGGTATTGTAAAGTTTATGAATGAACTTGAACAAAACGTTTTGGTTACAGATATTTATGGAACAAAGTTTTCTCTTGATCAAAATTCATCACAGATCGTAGCTGATATCAATATTTCTGTATGGGGGATAAATCACTAATGAAAAAGACACTATTTATAATTTCATTGCTTACAGTTTCACTTTATGCTGATCTTTCTGTTAAACAAATACAGGAAATGGTTAGTATGATACATGAGAAAAGAGAAGGTATCAAATTAGAAACTTTAGAAGAGACAAAAGAACCATTTGTCCGATTGGAAGAAGAAAACAATATAACTACATTTGTAATTCCTGTACAAGCAGAAGAAGCAAAGTTGGCACTTCATGCTATTGTGAATGGTAAAGCATATATAAATGAGTCATGGAAAGGTGTTGATGATACTATTATGGGTTATACACTAAAATACGTGGGTAAAAGAGGTGTGGTACTTAGAAATGGTAATAATGTCAAAAAATTATTTCTCCATAAAAATAGAGATAATTTTATCAAGTTAGAAGAAAGGTAATAGGATGAAAAAAGTACGAAATTTAGGGCTCAAGTTTATTATTGCATGTACAATGATGTTAGGTGTTACAAATACTTTAGTTGCAGGTAGTTGTTCTACAAAATTGTTTAGTGTTACTATAGACAGTAAATTAACCATTAGTGATGTGATCGAAAATCTTGCAGACACTTGTGGATTAAGTGTTGTTGTCAGAGATGAGGCTGCAAAGAAAAGGATGAATAAAAAACTTTATTATGTGAAGTTGAAAAACAGTACATTGAAAGGTTTTTTGAATACTATTCTTAAAGACAATGATCTGCACTATACGTTGAGTGGAAATAAACTTAAAATTTCATATTTGATCACAAGAACATTTCGTGTGCACTATATTTCCGGACAAAGAATAGGGAAGAGTAATGCAAATGTAACTATTGCTGGTTCAGAAAGTTCAACTAGCCCTACGGGTGGTGGAGATGCTAGTGGGCAGTCAAGTGGTTCAAAAACAGGTATTATTATAGAAAGTAATGATGAATTTAAATTTTGGAAAACTGTTGAACAAGAAGTTCAGCGTATCTTGATCGGTGCGGGTGATGGCAGTACGCATTATACTAAAACAGGTGGAGGTTGGACTGGACCGGATGGTCAGGTTTGGGAGTATAATCCTTTGGCGCCTATTGTGAATCCGGAAGCTGGTATGGTTACAGTAACAGGTACAGATAGACAAATCAATAGAGTATCAAGATATATCCATACATTATCTAAACAAATTAAACAGCAAGTACTTATCGATCTGCGTATACTTACAGTAACGTTTGATGACAGTAAAACAACGGGAGTTGACTGGTCACAACTTTATGGGCTGCAAAATATGACCATTAATACATTGCTAATGGCACAAAAAGATGTGGCTTCTTACACGTTTGATGCTTTGCAAGGTATTACTGAAGCAGAATTCGCACCAGGGACACGGCCAAGTAATGCTCAAGTGGTAAGTATGACAGGTAGTACGGCAGTTTCAGAAGTTATAAAATTTTTAAGTACACAAGGGGATGTCAAAGCTATCTCCAGTCCAAGGGTGATGACGCTGAATAACCAACCAGCAATGATCTCTGTGGGTAGAGAACTCTTTTATAAGATCAAATCTACCAGCGCTTTAGGTAGCGGGTCAAATGATAACACGGCAGAAGGAGAAGTGGTTGACTCTGTATTTGCAGGTATATTACTTGATATTACTCCAGAGATCGATGCTAGTGGGATGGTTACATTGAAAATTAATCCATCTATATCTGATACTATCGAGGATGTTACCAGTACAGGTTCTGCGAGAGATATTCCACCGGATCTAATTAGAAGACAAATAGCATCTGTTATTAAAGTGAAAGATGGAGAGCATGCTATCCTTGGTGGTTTGATCTTTTCCAGAACAGGTACGAAGATCAATAAAGTGCCTTTACTGGGTGACTTACCTCTATTAGAATATGCTTTTAAACACGAAGAGAAAATTAATAAAGTAGAAGAGTTGGTTATGATCATTACACCACATATTATTAAAAATCCTAAATCAGTGACACTTAAAGATCTAGGATATACAAAACTCAATGAAAAGTAGATACGAAGCAGCTAAAAATGTATTTGTCGATTCTATAGATATCGATGACTACATTGAGTTAGAATCTTCTGTTACAGCATATAAACAACTGAAATACAGTATGGATAAGCCACTGAAAATGATCTTGCTTTTTGGTCGGCCTGGCACCGGGAAAAGTATACTCCTTAACCGTATTCACGAGAAATTAAAACATCAAAAAGAAATCCATTATTTCGATACACCTTCAATTAATGAAAAAGAATTTTTTCATAAGTTATTTAAAGTATTGACCAAACAAGATCTACCTAATAATACAGAGGTAAATTTTTCAGCTTTAGTTGATTTTTGTAAGAATTTAAGAGGAAAAAGAGAAATTATTATTCTGCTTGATGAAGCACAGATGTATGGAGCGGAAATGATGGAAAAAATAAGACTTCTCTCAGACAGCCGATCGGTAAAATTTGTTGTTTCTCTACATAAAACAGAGGATGAAGATCTTATTGCAAAAGAGCATTTTCAATCACGTATATGGGAAGTGATAGAGCTTAAAAATGCGACAAAAGAGGATCAAACTTCTTATATACATAAAAAACTTTTAAAAAAGAATCTTTTTGAGATAGCCAATAGTATAAAAGATAAAGATATGAAACTTGTTCATACCTTTACAAAAGGCAATTATAGAGAGTGTAACAAATTACTTTTTACACTATTTGAAATATGTGAATATTATGATAAAAATGAGCCATCTAAAGTTAATTATGAACGAATACCTCAAAGAATTATTGAAATGGCGGCATTGAAATTAGGATATATTCATGTATGATATTAAACCTTTAGAAGAAGAGTGGCAAAAATATAAGAATAAAAAGAGGAAACCTTGGTTTGTACTTATTTTCTCTATCTTTTTTATACTCCTTATCTCTTTTACTTTCTTGAATTATAAAGAAATTGATTTTCTTAAATTCAATGATAAGAGTAAGGCAGATGTAGTTACAAGTCACTCTACTAAAGTATTAATAGATAAAGCTTTAACAGAATTGGAAACAAAAAAGCCTAAAGTAAATGAAGTTTCACAGATAACTGAAGCAAAACCTATGATAGTGACCTCTGAAAATGGTTCTATGGAAATTGTTGAAGATCTACCTATAGCAGAAGATGTTAAAGTGATTAAAGAAACTAGCGTAAAAACAGAAACACTGGGAAAACCTCGAAAGAAAATGCATTTAAATATTGTAGAATCAACAAGTGTAAGTGCATATAAAGATGTTGAAAGGCGTTTTGAACAGACCCATGACACAGATGATTCATTATTTCTAGCGAAAAGTTATTATAGTAAAAAAAATTACAAAAAAGCAGAGTATTGGGCATTACAAACCAATAAAGTGAATGGAAATATTGAAGAGAGTTGGTTGATATTTGCAAAATCTAAAGTGAAATTGGGCCGTAAAAATGAAGCGATACGTATTTTGACGAATTACATTAAAAAATCAAACTCAGCAGAAGCTCAAAGTCTATTAAATAAGATAAAAAAAGGTACTCTATAACCATAACTTTAGTATGACTATCGTGACATATGATGATATACCAAATAGAGTAAGAAGGGATAATTAGAATGGTAAAACTTATTGAAATGATGCTTGATGAAAAGCTTATAACCAAAGAAGCTATTTCTACTTTAGTTAAAAGCCGCCCACCTAAAAAAATCTCATTTGCTAACCTTATAGCTGAAAATATGATTGATTCACACTCTGTAGAAATTTATTTAGCTAAGAAAATAAGACAGGGTATCATTACTTTACGACATTTAGAAAAGATCGAGGGGATCGATATCACCCCTATTCTTGAAGAAGTTGCAAAGGAACTTCATGTTGAGTATATTGATCTGGATGAAGTTGAAATAGATATGAAACTATTTTCACAAGTACCATATAAGCAACTCATTAAATATAATATTATTCCTATTGAAGAGAATGATCTTAATGTCCTCATTGTTTTTGATGATCCTTTAGATATGATAGCACAAGATACAATACAACGACTTTTCCCTAAAAAACCTGTAAGAATAGCTATATCCAAACCTAGGCAGATACAGCAGCATTTGCAACGTTTGGAAATTAATGAAAGTATTAAAGGTTTAATATCAGATATACGTAAAGATTTAGCTCAAGATGGAACTTATGAAGAAGAAAATGATGAGTCACCAGCGGTTCTAAAACTTATTGACATTATTATAAAATCAGCTATTTACATAGGTGCAAGTGATATACATATTGAAGCAACAGAAAAAAGTTGTATTGTCAGGGAGCGTGTAGATGGTATGTTGCGTCAAAGTTTTACTTTCGATAAAGATATATTCAATCCATTGGCTTCAAGAATGAAACTGCTTTCAAACTTGGATATAGCAGAAAAAAGAAAACCACAGGATGGTAGATTCTCTACGACAATATCAAAAAAAGAGTTTGATTTTAGGGTATCTACACTTCCGACTATTTATGGTGAATCGATTGTTTTGAGGATCTTAGATAAGTCCAAAGCAATGATCAGACTAGAAGATGCAGGTATGAGTAAATTTTGTTATGATAGATTTTCTGAGTCGATTAAAGTACCTTATGGTATCGTACTGGTTACGGGTCCAACGGGTTCTGGTAAAACAACGACACTGTATGGTGCACTCAATGCGATAAAAGATGTTAAAGATAAGATCATTACTGTTGAAGATCCTGTGGAATATCAGATGAGCGGTTTACAACAGGTACAAGTAAGAGCAAGTATTGGATTGAGTTTTTCCGATGCATTGAGATCTATACTAAGACAAGATCCAGATAAGATCATGATTGGGGAAATTAGAGATAAAGAAACCTTGCGTATTGCTATTCAAGCAGCACTTACAGGGCACTTAGTACTTTCTACTCTACATACCAACGATGCTATTTCCGCAGTAACCAGGATTTTGGACATGGGTATTGAAGAGTATTTAGTAAGTGGGGCTTTGGTGGCAATACAAGCACAGAGGCTAGTTCGTAAAATATGTACTCATTGTAAAAAAGAGACAGTACTTCCGGAGACACTTCTAAAAGATGTCAAACAATATCTTCCTGAAAACCCTACTTTTTATGTAGGAGAAGGTTGCAAAGAGTGTGGACATAGTGGATATGCAGGAAGAGAAATGATCTCTGAAGTTCTAACGATAAGTGAAACATTTTCACGTATGATTGCTTCGAGTGCATCAAAAGAAGAGATGACAAAGCAGGCAATGAAGGAAGGATTCATCAATATGTTTGAAGATGGTGTCAGTAAAGCCTTAGAAGGTAAAACGACGATTGAAGAAATTTATAGAGTAGCGAGATTATAATGAAATATTTTAATGTTACAGTCATGGATAGAGGTAAAAAGCGTTTAGAGTTAATTAAAGCAAATGATAAAATGGCAGCAGTTAAATCAGCTAAGCATAAATTTCCATCTTCGATGGTGATGAAGGCTGCTGAGACAGCCGCACCTTTAGAAGATAGTCTGGGTAATATATTGAAAGGATTAAAGAAGTCATTTAAATCTAAAGTACCTATTAATGATAAAATATCAACGATCAGGCAAATAGCAGTTATGACAGATGCAGGTATTGCTATTAATGATACCTTGGAAGATGTTGCAGATAATACAAACAATCAAGAACTTAAACAAATTTATACAACTATGAACAGTGATATTAATGCGGGGCATAGTCTCTCTGATGCAATGGACCCCTATAAAGAAGAGTTTGGACATGTTGCCTTGGCAATGACAAATTTAGGTGAAAGAACAGGTAATATTTCTGAATCTTATCACAAACTTGCAGACATACTTGAAAATATTAGAGATAATAATGCTAAGTTTAAAAAAGCAATTCGTGGTCCTTTAATTACTTTAGCAGCAATGGGAATTGCTTTTACAGTATTAATTATGGTTGTTGTACCGAAGTTTAAAGATATTTTTTCTAAATTTAAAACAGAATTACCACTTCCTACAAGAATACTTCTTCAGTTGGAGTGGGCATTTAGTAATTATGGAATATTGATCCTCGCTATTATATTTGGTGGAATTATTGCACTAAAGTATTTTTATAAAAATAATAGGGATTTTAAATACCAGATGGATAAAATGATGATCCATCCTAGATTTTATCTTATAAATAAAGCCATCTTCCTCTCTACAATGCACAAATATAACTTGGTTTTCGGAGAGCTTGTTAAATCAGGGATACCTGTATCTGAAGCTTTAGATACAGCTGTTGGAATGGTTGATAACCTGGCGATCAAAGAGAAGTTATTGACTGTGAATGCAAATATTGGTCGTGGTATGAACCTGGCTGAAGCCTTTCAAATTACAGGTCTTTATGAAAATATGCTTTTACAAATGATCAAAGCAGGAGAAGCAGGTGGACAACTTGATGCTATGTTGGATAAAGTAACGAATTATTATGATATGGAATTTCAAGATCTGATCGATAACCTTTCAGCCTATATAGAACCTATTATGATGTTCTTTATTGCAATACTTGTATTGCTTATGGCTCTTGGTATCTTTATGCCAATGTGGGATCTTGGTAAAGCGGTTAAAGGGTAAAGCGAATAAAGAGGAGAGAAAATATTTTTCTCCTCAATGAAATTTTTATTTTATGTTTGATCGTATACTAAAGCCTATGGTGTTTAATAGCTTTTTCTAGATCTTCTTGGGTATCTATACCAAAACTCTCTGTTTCTACCTCTATCATGGCTACTCTATACCCATGATGAAGCGCTCTGAGTTGTTCTAGTTTTTCTATATCTTCCAGTGGTCCAGGGCTTAGTGCACAAAACTTCTGCAGTGATCTTACAGTAAACCCATAAATGCCTAAGTGTCCCTTGTAACTATCAAAATGATGGTCTCTTGGATAGGGGACTTTTGCTCTGGAAAAATAGAGTGCTATATCATCACTGTCTGTCACAACCTTCACGATATTTGGATCATCTGCTTCAGGATTAGAAATAGTTTTATAACATGAGTTCATCATGATGCTTTCATCTGTTTGGTTTTTCTTTGTTAAATTATAAATACCCTGAACTACATCTGTCTCTATAAACGGTTCATCTCCCTGTACATTGATAATGATCTCATCATCGCTTAAACCTAATTTTTGTACTGCTTCATAGATACGATCTGTCCCACTTTGATGATCTTGGGAAGTCATTACTGCCTGAATACCATGTGATTTGGCAATATCTATTACATCTTGTGAATCTGTTGCAATGACCACAGAGTCTATGTCATCTACAGCCATGGCAGTTCTAACAACCATAGGAATACCTCCTATATCTGCTAAAACTTTATTGGGAAAGCGACTTGAACCTATACGTGCAGGAATAATAATCATGAATTGACCTTTCTATGTAATAACTATGTATGAATTTTACACTCTATATGTTAAAATAGCAAGCAAATAAGGATGATAATGAGCAAAGCACTTTTACTTCTCAATATGGGGGGACCAAATAACATAGAAGAGGTAGAACTTTTTTTACGTAATATGTTTGCTGATAAAAATATATTGACGATGAATCCCTATATGCGTAAGTTTATTGCAACTATCATCATTACTAAACGTCTTGAAGATGTGAAAGAGAATTATCAGTTACTGGGTGGAAAGTCACCACTTCCAACACTTACAGATGAACTTATTTCAAAGTTAAAGATCCATTTGGATATGCCTATTTATCCTGTGATGCGTTATGTTCCTCCATTTGCTGATGAAGCATTACAAAGGTGTAAAGAAGAGGGAATAAAGGAACTGATACTGTTTCCGATGTATCCTCAATATTCAACTACTACAACACTTTCCTCTTTAGAGGATATAGAAGAGAGATGTGAGGCTTTGGGTTACAGCCCAAAAATTACTTTGATCGATCCTTATTATGATGATTATGATTATATAGCAGCAAGTTGTGAGAAGATCATAGAGGCTGCAGAGGGTAAAGATACGCAAGAGTATGATCTACTACTCTCAGCACATGGGCTACCGACAAGTATCATCAAAGCTGGTGATCCGTATCAAAATCAAGTGGAAGCAAACGCTTCTGCGATCAAGATCTATCTTAAAGAACGAGGGATAGTCTTTCACGAGATCAAACTTGTCTATCAGTCTAAAGTGGGTTCTTCTGCTTGGCTTGAACCGAATCTTGTGGATGTATTGCGAAATCCCACACATAGAAAAGTACTTATTTATCCGCTTGCATTTACACTTGATAATTCTGAGACAGTATTTGAATTGGATATTGAACACAGAGAGATAGCAGATAAGATCAAGTATGAAGATTATATCGTTGCATCATGTATGAATGACAGTGATAAGTTTACTCAGTTCATTGTGGATAAAGTGAATGCAGTTTAATTACCCATTGGTTTTTAGGACCTTATTCTGGTTAGCTTTGATCATAAGTTACATATCTGCAATAGTCCCACAGGATATTGCACCGACAATAGGTTCTTTGTCAGATAAAAGTATACACTTTATCGCTTTTGCGGTGTTGACGCTATTGCTTAGATTTGCTTATTCTATCACCTGGTTTCAAACCTTCTTGCTACTCTTTGTTTACGCGGTCTTTATAGAATTTTCTCAATTTTTTACACCCAATCGCAGTGCGGAAGTATTGGATGTTGTAGCAGATGTTATTGGGATTTGGATTGGATTATTGGTTTATCCTTTCATAAAAAGATTGATAATGAGTTATGCTAAATATGAACACCATTGAAAAATCTTATAGTGCTACAACAGAAGTTAATCGTTCAAAATTTATCACCCATCTTGTACCGATGTCAGAGTATGAGGGACTACAGAACAGACTCAAAGCAGAACATCCAAAAGCCAATCATGTAGTTTATGGATTAAGATACCTCAATGAATTTGAGCAGGTAGTTGAAAACAGTTCAGATGACGGGGAACCTAAAGGCTGTGCAGGTGTTCCTGCTTTAAATGTGCTTCGAGGTGAAGAGCTGATCAATTGTGCTGTGCTTATTGTACGTTATTTTGGGGGTATTAAGCTTGGTACCGGAGGTATGGCAAGAGCCTATGCTTTGGCTGTGAAAAATGTATTGAAAGAGACTACGCTTATACCTTATGAAAAAGAGATAGAGTATAGTTTTGAAACTTCCTATAGTGATGTTGATAAAACACTTTATAGGCTCAAAAAATTAGGTTTAGTGCAGTATGAACGTGATTTTGGAGTAGATGGAGTAGGCTGGAAAATTGTTGGAAGTGAAGAGAAGATAGATAAATTGAAAAATACGTAGGGTCGGTTTACCGACCATTGTATAGGTAAAATTATTTGATTTATTAAGGTCGGTAAACCGACCCTACGGTGGAAATAGGCTATAACGCTTCTTCGTCCTCTTCATCTGTTCTGATACGGATAGATTTAGAGATATCAGATACAAAGATCTTACCATCACCGATCTTACCTGTTTTAGCTGCTTGAGTGATAGCTTCTATAGCTTTGTTTGCATACTCGTCATTACTTACAACGATCTCTATTTTAACTTTAGGGATGAATTCTACAACATACTCAGCACCTCTGTAAAGCTCTGAATGTCCCTGTTGTCTTCCGTAACCTTTGACTTCTGAGATAGTCATCCCTTCGATACCTGCTTCTACCAATGCCTCTTTTACATCATCTAATTTAAATGGTTTAATGATCGCTTCTATTTTTTTCATAAATTATTTCCTTGTATTAATGTTTTATATACTACGTTTAAATTCTGGATATGCTTCGATACCACACTCTGTAACATCGATTCCCGTAAACTGCTCTTCATCTTCTGCTCGAAGTACAAAAATCTTATTTATAGCATATATCGTAATCCAAGCAAGTGGAAAGACGATAAGTCCTACTATAAGTATACCTTTTAATTGTGCCCAAATGCTTACATCTGCAACAAAAATACCTACTGCAAATGTTCCCCAGATACCATTTACCAAATGAACAGAGAGGGCACCTACCGGGTCATCCATTTTTAATTTGTCAAAGATAGGTACAAAAAATACAACCAACGCTCCACCAATTGCCCCGATTAAAATAGGTGTATGAATATCGTATTGATCAGGTCCGGCGGTTACTGCTACAAGACCCCCTAGCGCCCCATTGAGTATCATAGTGATATCGAACTTTTTGTAGCGGAAATAGGTTAATAGCCATCCCACAATTGCACCGGAGAGTCCGGCAGTATTGGTATTCATGATCGTAAGTGCGACTGCATCTGCATTCTCTTTACTTGAGATCGCACCTACTGAACCACCATTAAATCCGAACCAACCGATCCATAAAAGGAAAGCACCCAGTGTAACAAGAGGTATATTGGACGCAGGGATAACTTGAATGGCTCCATTTTTCTTAAAACGTCCACGTCTTGGACCCATGATGAAGATCGCTGCGAGCAGGGCCCATCCTCCTGTAGAGTGGATAACAGTTGAACCTGCAAGATCAGAAAGTGATGAGATATCTAAAGCAGTTCCGGATAAAAAGTTCGCACCCCATGTGAGGTTAACAATCGTTGGATAAATAAAAGCACCGACTACAACAGTAAAGAGTGCCAAGGGTAAGATACGAGAACGTTCACTTACCCCACCACTCATAATATTGACTACTTTACCTACAAAGGCCATTTGGAACATAAAGAATGCCCATTTACTCATACCATCCTGATGATCCCAAGATCCAAACGCATATTCATACCCTATAAGTAGAAAAGCCATAGAGGCAACAGCGTAGATCATGACATTTACTGTGAGTACAGAGGTGACGTTTTTAGTTCGTACTAATCCCGCTTCGAGCATGGCAAAACCTGGCACCATGAAGATGATGAGGGTCATGGCAAAGATAGCAAAGAAAGTATCTATAACGTAGTTCATTTCCATATTTAGTTCCTAATATTTTAGTACTGTAAGTGTATCTGTTATTGGAAAGGATTGAAAGGATATGTTGCTATAAAATTAATCAGTATGAAAGAAATAATTTTAAATTTTAAATTAGAGTTGATTAAATATTAATCAGAGGGAAGAAAAAGCTTATTGAACAAATCTGCATCAAGGGAGAGAACCCTTGAGCAAATAGTTTATAGTGCATCCTCGTCAGTTTCGTCTGTTCTGATACGTAGTACTGAATCTATAGTACTCACAAAGATCTTACCATCACCGATCTTACCTGTTTTAGCAGCTTCGTTGATAGCCTTTACTGCGATATCAGCATATTCATCTGTACTTACAACGATTTCAAGCTTTACTTTAGGTATAAATTCTACAATATACTCAGCGCCTCTGTAGAGTTCTGAGTGTCCTTGTTGTCTTCCGTAACCTTTTACTTCAGATACAGTCATCCCTTCGATACCGGCTTCTACAAGCGCATCTTTTACATCTTCCAGTTTAAATGGCTTGATAATTGCTTCAATTTTTTTCATATTTTAATTCCTTTATGTAGCGTGGGCATTCCTGCCCACGATAAATATTTATTATAGCTCTTTCGTGGGCAGGAATGCCCACGCTACAATACTTTTACCTTATAGATTTATACTTTTTTCACCGTGAATTGCTTCATCCAGACCTTTATGCTCTGTCTCTTCATCTACTCTTCCCCCACCTGTAAGTGCAGCAGCGATAAAGTAAACGATAGCAGTAACGATGGCACTATAAACAATAGTTAACCCGATTGCTTTAAACTGTGCAACAAGTTGTGTACCCATGCTGTAATCATCTGCCAGAAGGTATGGAGCAATAAATATAGCCGTAGCGATACTACCCCAGATACCTACAACACCGTGTATCCAGAATGCATCAAGACTGTCATCTACTTTAAACATCTTTTTAAGTTTGGCAACAGCGATAAATCCTAAGATACCACCAACAAGACCAATGATAAGTGCACCGGAAACCCCGGCAGAACCTGAAGCAGGTGTAATAGCAACAAGACCGGCAACTGCACCAGAAGCACCACCGATGAGTGTCACTTTTTTATATACGATCTGTTCAGCGATCAACCAACCGATAACACCAAGAGCTGCAGCAACATTAGTGATAAGGAATGCATTACCTGCAACACCATCAGCAGCTACTTCAGAACCGGCATTGAATCCGAACCAACCAAACCATAGTAAAGTTGCACCAAGTACAGAAAGCACCGGGGAGAAAGGTTTCATCGCGGTTGTACCATATCCTTTTCTTTTACCAAGAAGCATTGCAACTACAAAACCAGCTACACCGGCATTGATGTGTACAACTGTACCACCGGCAAAGTCCATTTCACCGAAGTTCAGTGTTTCACCACCACCCCATGCCCAGTGTGTTATCGGTGCATATACTGCTAAGATCCAAAGTGCAACAAAGATAGTAAATGTTGAGAATTTTACTCTCTCGATCATTGAACCTGATGCGATCGCAACTGCGATAGCAGCAAACGTACCCTGGAATGCTACAAAAAGAAGCTCAGGGATAGTTCCCGTAAGTGACTTATCTGTAATACCATCAAGCATGATCTTACCTGTACCAAAAAAGTCACCTGCACCAAATGCGATACTGTAACCTGCTACAACCCATACAAGTGTACCTACTGCAAACGCGATAAGACTCATCCCCATTGTGTTGAGTACGTTCTTACTTCTTGTCATACCACCATAAAATAGTGCTAAACCTGCAGGTGTCATCAGCATTACAAATGCTGTGGCTACGAGCATCCATGCTGTATCACCTGAACTGAGAGTGTCTTCCGCCATTGCGGCTACTGGCAAGAGTATTGCCATGAGAGCTAAAAATTTTAACTTCATTCAAATTCCTTTAAAATAATTTTACAAGGTAATGGTAACATGTATTAAAATTATTTATAGCGTATGATTGATTAATTTTTAATCATTAGAAAGTTTAAACTATATTTTGGGTTATTGAATGAGGGGTATTTCTAATTTAATAGTATGTTCCTTCAGTTGACAAGAAATGTGATTTTGGCTTGCCAGAGACTTTATCTCATTATCTACATCATGATACCGACCATTGGCTGCTACTGAAAGTTGTACGATAGCCTCTTTTTTATCTGCTATGATGACATGCTCACCTATAAGTAGTTTAAGTGTGATACTGATGGAGTCAGAAGCCCTAAAAGTATCTAATGTTTTACGAAGCAGTTTAGAAAACTTGTTTTGATCTATTTTAAAAGGGGGCAAATCCTGATCTGCCAAGAGTTGTAGCGGGTTAGTGTTTTTGGTCTTAAAAAGTGCAATATTCGCTTCAAGCAGGATATTGATATCTGTCATCATAAATTTTTCTGTTTCTAATGGAGAAGAGGGTTTCGCACGTGGTGCATTGTAAAAGCGTATAGAGATCTGCTCTTCATTTTCGTACCCTACGGTAATAGCATAGAAATTAAAAGTGTCATAATTTAAAGACAGTGTTGTAGTTTTGTATCCAAAGGTTTGCGGGGCATACGCGAGAGTTATATCATAAAGCTCTTGTTTAGATACATACCCAAATAAGATTTCAGCACTGTTATTGAGATAGACTATTTTCCCTTCAGCGTTAAAGAGTATAAACGGACTGTTATCCCACTCTACAAATGGTTGGAAATCAATCGATATTGTGTTCATGTATCTTCTTTCTGAGGGTATTTCTGTTGATGCCTAAAACTTGAGAGAGTTGCAGTTGTGAGCCATATTTTTTAAGTCCAGCTTCTATAAGAGGTTTTTCGTAAAGTCCCAAATAGTCTTTGTATGCATTATTACCATCCAAATGATTTAAGAGATAATGGTAGATAGCCTGTTCAATATTACTCTCATCCATAGAGTGGTTCATAAGATGTTCATAGATGGATTTTTTAAGGGTTTTACTATTGTCACTAAGGTTTATATGTATATCATCTCCGGCAAAAGTTTTATCTTTCAACATAAGGTTGGACTGTGCTTCTTTGATAAAAAGGTCTCTGATATATGCTACATCTTCAGGGCGTTCTTTAAGAGAAGACATAGTGTAGATAAAGGCAAAAAGGTTATCTATAGTTTGCTTGTTCCCTACATAGTTTGCTGTCGCGATAATACGTTTGTTATCCAGATCAAGTGACTCTTGATTACTCAGTTTTTCAAAATCTGTGATGATCAATTCATCTACCTCTCTCAAAGCACTCTCTACTTCTTCTTGGTTTGCACCTGAGACTAAAGTAGCTTTTGGAAAGAGATATCGCGCTAATGATTTTTTCCCAATGTTAGGCTCTCCTATGATAATAGAGGAGACAAAAAGGGTTTTAGTGAGGTTGAACCCTTTAATGATATTTTGTACTTGCTCTGAGCTGGTGAAAAATTGTTCCATGTAAAATACTTTCTATACATATGATTGATGAAAAAATCATCATGACTAACTAAAGTTATTGTAGCAAAAGTATGTTAAAATTATTCAACATCAATAAGACATCAATTAAAGGTCAAGCATTAGAACATCATTTAAAACATTTCATCAGCATTTCTCTTATTTAGAGTTAGAACAGGCTATTGAGTATTTTTCTATTTTGGGGGGTGTAGAGAAGAGTATAGAACTGGATTATTTTGATGATGTTTTTTCTATGGTTGAGTCTAACTTTGTGCAAAACTTCTCTAAATTTCAAACCCTTGTTTCTCCCTCTTATTTGCTTGAGACTCCTTATCGTGAGATCCTTATGGCTGTGGCCAGAGGTGATGGCAAGTTTTACTCTGTCCTAAAAAAATCTAGACTAAGTGAGGGTGTTGGAGGAAAGATCATTCAAGAGCTTATCTCTTTAAATATCCTCTGGTTAGAACGCACTAGAGAAGCACCACTTAGAATACACCCTAAACATAAACTCAAAAAAGAGCTTCGTTCTTACCGTATACAAGATAAACTTCGTTTTGTAGATCCTTTTATGCGTTTCTGGTTTGGTTTTGTGACCTATTATAGAAAAGAGTTGGCTAGGGGTAATAGCAGTGCTTTTTTAGAGAATTTTCAGAAAAACTATGAGCGTTTGCGCTCTTTAGTCTACGAGCAGCTCTGTGATACACTGCTTGTAAAACATTATGAATCATCTACACCACTGTTAAGCAGTGGTAGCTACTGGAATCAACACAGCGAGTTTGATATAATGGCTGTAACAAGTGATAAAAAACTCATCTTGGGTGAGTGTAAATATAAAGAGAGAAAAGTGTGTAAAAATGAACTGAGCAAACTCAAAGCCAAAGCTTTACAGTCGGGGATAAAAGTAGATGTTTATGCACTTTTTTCAAAAGACGGGTTTTCCAATGAACTTATGCAGACAAAAGAAGAGAATGTACTTTTGTTTGATCTGAATGATTTGAAACAATTGCTTTAAGATGAAGGAGATGTGTCAATGAGGACTTACCTTTTCTTTTCTGTTTTTCTTCTGTTTTTCTTTGCACTGCACTATCTTTTTTACTCTAGGGTGATCAAGAAATTGCTAGTGTCAGATAAAACAAAAAAAGTTTTAACTATACTCTTGGGTTTTAATTTTATTTCAAATATTTTCTATGTATTGGGACGATATACAGATATCGTATCTGCTTCTCTTTACTATCTTTTTTCTATTTCTATAGGTATTTCATTTGTCCTTCTTTTGTATCTGGTCGTTCATGAATTTATCCATCTCTTTCACAAAACACTGAAAAATGTGGATCAGTCAAAACGGGATTTTATCAAAAAAAGTGGAGATGGTATGATGCTGGCGCTCTCTGCGGGCTATGTCAGTACAGCGGTGTATGAAGGAACGAAAGAGCCCGTTATCAATGTAGTAAAACCTAATCTTTTTGATTTTTCGATCGTACAGATCAGTGACTTGCATATAGGGGGGTTGATCGACAGAGAATTTGTCAAACATTCTGTGGAAAAGATCAATTCTCTCAAAGCCGATATTGTTGTCATTACCGGTGATCTTATTGATACAAAAATAGAGGCAGTTAAAGAGTCTGTTCTTGAACTTACCCATATTCGATCAAAATACGGAATTTACTATATCCTTGGTAATCATGAATATTTTCATAATCCTTTTGAGATCATCACTTTTATGAAAGAAACCAATATAAAGCCTCTGCTCAATGAGAGTGTAACTATCAATGAACTGAAACTCAATATTGTAGGTGTCACTGATCTTTTTGGTTATCGGATTAATCTGTTTGAACCTAATATTGATAAGGCATTTCAAGAGTGTAACACTAACTATCAAACGATACTCTTGGCGCATCAACCAAAGTTTATAGAAGAACTAAAAGGGTACAAACCTGATCTCATTCTCAGTGGCCATACCCATGGAGGGCAGATTTGGCCATTTAACCATCTGGTAAAACTACAGCAACCTTACGTTAAAGGATTGCACCAACTCTCACAAGGCTCTTATATCTATGTTAATAGTGGTATCGGATTTTGGGGACCACCCATGAGACTTAACTCACAGGCAGAGATTGCGTATATTATTTAATCTATTTTTTCTATCTTTACTGCACTGTGGTTGTAATCAGGTTCTTTTGAGAGAGGATCCAGTTTGTCATCTGTCAGATAATTAATATCTCTGTGTGAGACAGGGATGAAAATTGTATCTCTGTTTATGTCAGCAAATATCACGCTTGCTACAAGTTCGCCTCTAAGAGAAGAAATTTTGACACTTTCACCTTCATTTATATTAAGTGTTTTGGCATCTTTGGGATGTATCTCTACAAATTCTAAAGTCTTATGTTTGAGCAGAGTATCGATCTGTGCAGTTTTACTTCCTGAGTGCCATTGATCTCTTGTGCGTCCTGTAAGGAGTGTAAAGGGATAGCTTGCAGAGGTTTGTTCAGATAGCTTTTTGTTTTCTACAAAAAAGAGGTTTGCCTTTTGGTTTGGGGTCGCAAAGATATTTTTAGAAAAGAGCTTGTCTCCCCATATAAAAGGTGATGTTTTCAAAGCCACATAATCAGCTTTATAAATGTCAAGATGCCCATTTTTACTTAGCTTAGTCATCATTTGATACTCTTCAAAAACTTCTTGGGAGTTTTTAAAGTTAAATGCTTTTTCATAGCCTAAATATTTACCTAGCCCGGCAAAGACTTCCCAATCCTGCAGTAGACCATTTTTATCTTCAAAAGAGATAGCTCTTGTTAGTGTTCTATCTAGATTCGTTTGTGTTCCTTCTTTTTGTCCAAAAGGTACAGCAGGTATTTGTATATGGGCAAATTTTGATGTTTCACTTCCTTCATATGCATTGATCTCTACAACTAAATCTACTTTTTTCATAGCTTCTTCAACAAAATTTCTGTGTGGCAGATGGTAGACAGGATCTGTATGGCAGATGATAAGTATGTCAAGTTCATTCTGATCTGCTTTTTCTATCATCTCAAAAGCAGTGAGACCGTTTGCTTTTGGAAGCTTGTCGCTTTTCCAAAACTCTGCCACTTTTTGACAGTTCTCTTCATTGTAATCTAAATGCACAGCAAGTGTAGTGCTTAGGCCTCCAACCTCTCTCCCTCCCATTGCATTAGGTTGACCCGTTAGAGACAAGGGACCGGAACCTTTCTTGTTTATCTTTCCGGTGAGTATATGTAAATTATGGATAGCAAGATTTTTATCTACACCCTGAATAGACTGGTTTACACCCATAGTCCATGCAGTGATAATATTTTTACTTTCTACAACAAGTTGATAAAAAGCTTCAAAAATATCTGCAGAAAGCTGCGTACTACCTAAGAGTACTTTTTCATCAAGTGCCAAGAGCTTCTCTTTATAGCTGTGGTAGTTGTTGCTATGATCTTTTATAAAATCACTATCTATATGTCCAGACTTTATCAACTTTATTGCAAGTAGATTTAAAAGGTCTATATCTGTTCCGACTTTAAGAGGTATGTATAGATCGGCATTTTTGGCAGTAAGCGTAAATCTAGGATCTATAACTACAACTTTTAATCCTTTTTTTTGTGCTTTTTTGATCTTGTTATGTAGTACGACATGGGCTTCTGCAGTATTGGCTCCGATGAGTATAAGGAGGTTACTGTGTTCCAACTCTTCCATTCTTACTGGCACATAATCCACACCAAATGACTTTTTGTAGCCTACAACCGCACTTGCCATACAGGTTCTGGAGTTGGTGTCGCAATGAGGTGTACCTATGAAACCTTTGGCTAGTTTATTGGCAACATAATAGTCTTCGTTGAGCATTTGTCCCGAAAGATAAAATCCTATTTTTTGTGGGTCAGTCACTTTGATCTTATCGGCAATACTTTTCAGTATGTGGTCGTAACTAGTGTTTTGAAAATCATCATCCGTAGAAACTCTGGTTTGTGGTATTAAGAGTCTGTTTGTGTAAATGCTGTCAATTTGGGACATACCTTTTGCACAAGAGAGTCCTTGATTGGCAGGATAACTTTTTAGCCCTTTTAGTTTGTTATTTTTTATCTCAAATTTACATCCTACTCCACAGTAAGCACATACGGTTTGTTCCATACTATACTTCTTTCAAGGCCACAAGCAGTTCTGAAAATACTTGTGCTCTCTCTCTTTTGTCGTGATGTGTCATATTATAAATGACCTCACTTAATTTTTCCGGTACCTTAGGGTTGATCTTGCTTACTTCATCTCTTTTGATCTTTCTCATGTCTGTTTTGACTATCTCAAAGTTCTCTACAGCTTCATAACGTTTTTCACCGGTAAGGAGTTTAAAAAGTCTTAACCCAAAATCAAAAAGTTCAAACTCTTCTTTGACGTAAGTTTTAGGGTCTTTCTCAAGTTCAAAGTGTACACCCAATCTAAGTTTGTCATTTAAAACATAATTGATCTTTGTATAAAACCCTAAAGCCTGATAACTGTAGTGCGCACTTAAATATCTCTCTTCAAAAGCTTCAAAAGTCTCTGCTCTTTGCTTTAATGATGCGTATGTTTTAAGCAGATACTTCACATGATGTTTGGCTTCTACGATAGGCAGGGTTTTATGCAGCAACCGTGCTTCTTTAGCTCTACGTGTGATTTTCCCGCCCAAAAAGATATGCACACCGTCTACACGGTTGCCTTCATCATCTTTGGCTTTACATCCCTCAAATCCGATATCAGCGATGCCATGTACACCACAGCCTTTAGGACAGGCAGACCAGTTCATACGTACGGTTCCACCCTCAATAGCTACTTCAGACTTTAAAAATTCTGCCATTGCTATGGCATCAGGTTTGTTGGGGATAACTCCAAAACTACAGGTTTGTGTTCCTGCACAGGCAATCATATCATTGAAGTAGATATTATCAAAAGGTTGATACTTTTGAATGATGGCTTCTTCTTCAAAAGCAGTGAATTGCTCTTTGTCTATATCGACAATATAACAGTTCTGATCATAAGAGAGTCGGATATCTCCTGAACCAAATGTTTGTGCAGACTTGGCAAGCTCTATCATGTCCGTACCGGAGAATATCCCTGAAGGAACGATGAGTTTATAGGCAAACTTTCCATTACGCTGTAAGACACGGTTTGCACCTAAAGCGATATTTTGTGACTGTACTAATGTCTGACCTGCTGGAGCAAAGTTTAATCCTGCTTCTTTTTTGATGGCTTCTACAAAGGCTGATACTCCTACATCTTTAAGTAAAAAGTAAAGACGGTTTTTATTACGGTTGTCTCTGTACCCATAAGTTTTAAAGACTTCTAAAAGTGCCATATACAATGCCGGTACTTCTTCTACACGGACAAAAAGATTTGCATCACTTGATTGTACTCCAACACGAGCACCCAGGTAGACATTAAATCCAAATTCACCGTTACTGTTTGCAAGTACAAAACAGCAGTCATGACCAAAGATATTACAAGTGTTAGAGAGTGAACCTAATATCCCTGTGTTAAATTTACGAGGTAAAGCAGAGATCCATTCAGGATTTTCTATAGTTAAGGATTGAAGCTTATCTACGATAGGTTTCGTCTCTATCATATTGTCATAAGCGATACCATCAAGTGGGTCAGTCACTATGTTACGAGGATTGTCCGCACCTGTCTGGAAGGTAGAGATGCCTACTTCTTTAAGTGCTTGAAGTACTTTAGCGATGTCTTCTATTTGTAAATAACGCAACTCTATCTGCATACGTGTAGTAATATCTATATAGTCATTGCCATACTCTTTTGCTACTTCACCGATGCGAATAGCTTGTGCATTGTTCAGTTGCCCTATAGGCACACGCACTCTAAGCATAAAGTCTTCACCTTTGTCAAAAAGACCAAAACATTTTAGAAAGTATGTACTGTCTTCTTTTGTTAAGTTCTCATAACCCGCTGCAGCGATCTCTTCTAACTGCTCATGTACATCCATAGGTGCTTTGAGTGCTTTGGTATTTTCTACTTTATTGACTTTTTTACTTCTTGCTTCTAAAGCTTTTTCTAATGCTTCCATTATGATAAATGTCTCCTGCGATAATCTTCCTTTATTGTATCAGAGGCATACAAGCTTTTGATTATTTTAGTGATTAAATTTTAATCAACTTACTAATTCCATTATTAAACTTACTCTTTAAAGCGCCCATATAGCAGGATAATATAATTGATTAAAAATTAATCACTAGGTTGGTTATCATTTCTATAATTTCAGTATATACTTCGCATAATATTTATTTTAAGGAGACAAAATGGCAGGATTTAAAGATTTAAAAGGACAGGGACACGGGCAAACATTGTTCATGGCTTTTTTATATTTTGATATGAGTTTTATGGTGTGGACCATGCTTGGACCACTTTCTACAGAAATTGCTGAAGCACTTGCACTAACTGGTCACATTATGACAGCTGGGGAAAAAGCAACACTGCTTTCACTTCCTATTTTATCTGGAGCAATCTTAAGAATCGTGTTGGGATTCGGTGTTGATAAACTTGGTGCTAAAACGACAGCATTGATTTCTCAAGCTATCGTAATTGCAGCACTATCAACAGCATTCTTTATGGGTGACAGTATCACATATAATGCATTACTTATAGTTGCACTTGGGCTTGGTTTTGCAGGAGCTTCTTTTGCGGTTGCACTTCCACAGGCTGGACAGTGGTATCCGCCAAAACTTCAAGGTGTTGTTCTTGGTATTGCTGGGGCTGGTAACATCGGTGTTGTTATCGACTTCCTGTTTGCTCCTAAGATCGCTGAACTTTGGGGATGGGCATCAGTATTTGGTGTAGGTGCTGCTATGGCTATCGTAGTGTTTATCGCGTATGCATTTTTGGCAAAAGATGCACCTGAGTCTGTATATAAAGCAAGACCTAAAAAACTCAAAGATTATGGAAAACTGCTTAAAGATAAAGATACTTGGTGGTTCTCACTCTTTTATGCTATTTCGTTTGGTGGATTTGTAGGATTTGCAGGATATATGAAAGTGTATCTTATGAATACATACAGTGTTGACATGGAAGCGTTTGGACTTGATGTTTTAGATGAAAGCAATGTAAAAGTTGTTGCTGGATATTTTGGAGCACTGTGTATCTTTGCAGGTGCTGTGTTAAGACCATTTGGTGGAAATACTGCCGATAAGATAGGTGGTGTGAAATCACTTTATTTCTTCTATGGTATGGTTGCATTGCTTGTAACTATCACAGCAACAGTTAAGTTGCCGTTCTTTGTAGCGATCTTTGTATTGTTCCTGATCATGGCAAACCTGGGTATGGCAAACGGTGCTGTTTTCCAACTTGTACCTCAAAGATTTGGTAAAGATATCGGTATCATGACAGGACTTGTTGGATGTGCTGGTGGATTAGGTGGTACAGCGCTTATCAAAACACTTGGTTGGTCAAAAGGTGCCTTTGACGGATATACAGCTGGATTCCTGATCTTTGCAGCGGTTGTTGTTGTTGCGATCTTAGGGCTTAGTTTAGTGAAAACTAGATGGAGAACTACATGGGGTGTTAACTCTGGCGGAATGATCTAATAATCATAAAACTAGCATCTATCATTGAGCCTAGGGCACTCACAGAAAATCATTGATTAGCTACAGCTAACCTATAATTTTCTGCAAGCACCCTAAACTCAAGCATAGACGCTATCTTCATAATTATGGGATAATCTTATAAAATTTAAAATTTATTTTAAATTATGTCATAATCTTTATCATATAATTTAGAATATTCACAAAGGCACTCCATGTCAAAACAAAACATCGAAACATCAGGATTTACTTTAGCTAAAGGTACCCAACTTAAAGGGGATGACTTTTTTGAAGTGAAGGTGATGGAGAATATTACTGTGGCAGTGGTGTGTGATGGGGTTGGGTCTGCAAGTCAAGGGGCTGAGGCTGCTAAAAGAACGTGTAATTTTTTAGTGCATTCTCTTAAAAATAGACCTAAGTCCTGGAGTATGGAAAAGTCTATGCGACATTTTATAGAGAATATAAACCGAGTGCTTTATCTTGAATCTATGGAAGATTATGAGAGGGAAGAACTGGTTACAACACTGACTTTAGTTGTCATAGAAGGTGACAGACTTTATGGTGCCAATGTAGGGGACAGTCGTATTTATTTGGGTAGAAATGGACAGTTTGCACAACTCTCCTCTGATCACTCTATGGATGAAGAGGGTATGGAGAGTGTGCTTACTTCTGCTATGGGGTTGGAAGAGGGTGTAGAATCCTATTATTTTGAAAACAATTTGCAAGCAAAAGACCAGATTCTTCTTTGTAGTGATGGTCTCTATAATGAACTCTCAAATGAGGTACTGGCAGAAGGTCTTCATATGGGAGCTTCTTTTCTGGTTAAAAAAGCCTCTAAACTACACGATGACAAGCTGCCGGATGATACTACAGCTGTTGTCCTTGAGATCAAAGATCTTGATCCAAGGCTGAAACTTAAACAGAGTGATCTGATCATTCAGGAACAGTATAAAATAGATGAAGTGGTAGATGGCTATAGGCTCATTAAACCTCTCATACAAAACAACCGTACCTGGCTTTGCGAGAACAAAGGAATGCAGTATGTCATTAAATTTGCTCTACCCGAAGCCAAAGATGATGAGGCAATGCTAGATATTTTTGTGAAAGAAGTCTGGATGGCAAAACGTCTTAAAGCAGGGTTTTTTCCTAAGGCAGTGATCCCTAAAAAACGTACACATCGTTACTACATTATGAGTTTCATCGAAGGAGTATCTCTAAAAGAATTTACAGCTAAAAAACCACTTTCGGTAGATATGAGTATTGAGTTGGCAGGCTTTTTGCTCAAGATGTCACAGTTTTTGACTAAGCTGGATCTGGTACATGGAGATATCAAACCGGAAAATATTATCATAACGAGACGTAAAGAAAAGCTGGTCTTCAAGATGGTGGATTTTGGAAGTATTACAGAAGCGTATAGTGATGTGACACGTGCAGGAACACCTTCCTATTTAGCACCAGAACGCTTTGCAAAAGCACCTATCACAGAGCAGACTGAAGTCTATGCCGTTGGTGTAACACTCTATGAAGCACTCACACAAAAATACCCCTTTGGAGAGATAGAACCTTTTCAAAATCCAAATTTCGATAAAAACCCAAAACATCCTACAAAATACAATGCAAAAATACCAGATTGGCTGGAGAGTATTATCTTACGTGCAGTTGAGACAGATACAGATAAACGCTATCATAACTACTCAGAGATGCTCTATGAGCTAGGCAACCCTACTAAAGTAAAGCCATATTTTGATAAAAATATTTCATTTATAGAGAAAAACCCACTCCTCATTGCTCGTGTTGGATTTGTTGTGATGATTGTTTTGAATATCGTTCAGTTAATTATTTAGCTTTCTGAATATTCCTGCGATGGGTTTTAAAAGTTTTTGCAAAGTCATGTACGCCTTTATCATTTTTCATAAAGTAGAGGTAGTCTGTTTTTGCAGGTTTTATGGCTGCAGTAATGGCAGAAATACTGACTGATCCTATGGGTGAGGGTGGCAAACCTTTGTGCTTGTAAGTGTTAAAAGTACTTTCATCCGTACGGATACGCTCTGGGGTAACTTTGATATGTGAGTATTTACCATAATTCAGTGTCCCGTCCATCTGTAATCGCATCCCTTTTTTAAGGCGGTTATAGATTACTGACGAGACCAATGGCATCTCTTGATTACTTGCTGCTTCTTTTTGAATGATAGAAGCGATGATCAGTACTTTTTGCCACTGTTTTTGACTATAGTTCCCATAAATTTTTTCTGAAATACTTTTATACTTTTTTTCTGATTCTCTTACAAGAAAATGTATGAGATGTTTCTCTTTTATACCATAAGGGACATGGTAGGTATCTGCATAGATCCCTGCTTCAGGGTAGAAAGAGAATTCTTGATAATATTTTTGAAGTTTAGATTTTTCCAATTGTAGTTTTTTTGAAAGGTCATCAAAAAAGAGTTCAGAAGTTTCTCCGGGGATGAGTGTGACTTTGTGTATCATAGCTTTGGCATTTGTAAGTTTATAGAGAAAATCAATGCGATTGAGTTCATTTTCTCCTATGTAGACCCAGCCACTTTTTGGTGTGCCTATAAGTCGGAGTATATACGTGTCGATCTTACTTAATGCGTAGCCTTTTTTAGTCAGCTGTGATATAATGTTTCCTATAGAGCCTTGAGGCACAAAGAGTGTTTGTGTTGTTTTGATGGGTAGTGTAGTGTAAAAGGCAAAAGAGATGATAAAAACAAGTGCAATGTTTTCTGCCCATACTATCCATGTTTTCCATATGGTATTGCGTAATACACTCATCTTTTTGGTTATCCTTTTTGTGGCTCTTTTCTATTGGCTAAAAGTAGGCATACATGCAGATAACCTTACTTTTGGTCACTACAAGATAGATGGATTATACATCAAACTTGATAAAAAACTCATACTTAAAGCACATAATATAGTTATCCCTCAAAGTAAAGCTAAACCTTCGTTTGATAATTTAGATAAAACGTTTGACAATATCAAATATCTTTTTACCTTTTTTGATTATATAGAGTTAGAAAAAATCCATTTTCAAAACAATGAGTTAAATATTATTTTTATAGATGATATACTTTATGTTGGTAGTGATGATTATGAGATCGCGGGTAATATACAAAGAGAAGGAGAGAAGTATATCGCAGATGTGTCCATGTTGTATCTCAAAAAAGATAATATTGATATAAAAGGACAATTTGTTTATGATATAAATAGTGACAGGTTGGAGACAAAGGGTGAATTTAATGCCTATCATATTAAGGGAAGATTTAAGGCAAGTAAAGAGAATAACACTATAGACTTTACGCTTAATAGCGAAGAGTTTACGGATCTGAAAATACTTATAGACAAATTTCCATTGAATGAGACTATAAAAAGTTGGATCGTTGAAAAAGTTCAGGCAAAAAAATATAGATTATACGCTTTGAGTGGAAGAGGAGAGATCAAGAATGATGGCTTTAAGATGGATTTTGATGCACTTAAAGGAAACGCACTTTTGGAGGATGTTAAAATTTACTATAAAGAGAAATTGTCACCAGTATTGGCAGAAAGTTGTATTTTAACCTATGAAAAAGGTGGACTCTATTTTGACTTAAAAAATCCTATGTATAAAGACAGAGATTTATCAGGAAGTAAAGTATCTATTGTAGACTTGGCAGGGAAAAACCCTACAACCCTTATAGTTGATCTGCATATTAAATCTGTGATCGATAGTGTAGTGCATGAGATACTTAAAGCATATGATCTGCAGATTCCTGTTACACAAAAAGGTAGCATGGCTAAAGTGGATGTGAAGATAGATATACCGTTAAAGGAATCTAGTCAAAAAACTTCCGTATTTGTTAATGTTGATCTGGAAGAAGGAGATGTTTATATCAACAAGGTAAGACTGCCTGTCCTTAAAGGAAATGTACAGTATGACAAAGGATTTGTCACTCTCAAGGATATTGATCTAAAAGAGAGTTGGTATGAAGGTAGAGCAAACGGAAAGATAGATCTTAAAGAAAAAAAAGTTGATCTTGTCTTTGATGCGAAGCAGATCAGTATAGGAGGGGAAAAAGAGAAATTCCTTGTCCTTGAAAACAAACTATTGCCATTGACTTTGGATTATAGTAAAAATATTATAGTTGAGTTACCGACATTGAAACTGAAGATAGTGAATCGTCCTAAAGATATGTTGATACAGGTAGGAAAAATAGAGAAGATCAAACCTTACCTTAAAAATATAGGATTACAGATAGATGGAGGAAATCTTGATATTACGACTAAAGACTTTGAGACCTATACCTTTAAGGGAAAACTTCATAGAAGATCATGTGTCCTTTATGACAAAGAGAATGTTTGCCATACTAGAGTACCGTGTAGCGGTAAGATTACAAAAAATGGTATAGATTTTTATGCTTTCAATAAGAGATTACATTTTAATGCTGCTAAATCACGTATAAAACTTAAAAATCTAAATATAGATCTTAAAAAGTTTTTATCTTCAAGAGAAAAAGTGAATAAGGGTAAAATTAAAAGATTACTGATTTTAGGACAAAATAGTAAACTAAGATATGATAAATATACGCTTGTAACAGATAGCTATGATATAGAAGTAAAATCAAACGGTAATATTAACGCCATAGGAAGTTCAGGTGGAGACATTGTAAAGTTCAATAAAAAAGGAAAACTATTTTCCATGCAAGCTTTACGTGTAAAAGATAAAATGTTACACCCTTTCATTCATTTTAAAGGATTAAAAAAAGGACGCTATACAGTTAAAATGTCCGGTAACCCAGATAAAGTGATGAAAGGGCAGATTATTGTTGAGGGTGGAGTGATGAGTGATTTTAAAACTTACAACAATACTTTGGCGTTTATCAATACCCTTCCTGCTTTAGCCACTTTACAAAATCCAGGTTTTTCAGAAAAAGGATTTAAGATCAAAGAGGGTGTTATTGAATATAGAGTGATAGGAGATAAAATCATTTTTGACTCTGTTTATATTAAAGGGGGTTCTGCAACGATCGTTGGTAAGGGAGAAGTGAACATCAAAAAGAAAACCATTAAAATGGATCTGGCTATACAGACAGCAAGAGAAATAGGAAAGTTTCTTGGCAGTCTTCCTCTAGTAGGTTATATTTTGATGGGAAAAGATAAGAGTATGACAGTTGGACTGAAAATTACAGGAACTTTGGAAAAGCCAAAAGTGCAAACAACTACAGCAGAAGATATACTCACTTTACCACTTCACTTTTTAAAGCGTACACTTGAATCACCAGCTCATATTATTAATAAGTAAGCTTTGAGAGGCTCAGCTACCGGATGATTTTATTCATTTCTTAAAACAGTTAATGGATCTGTCTGTGATGCTTTTTTTGCCGGGTAGAGTGCAGAGAGTAAGATGATGATAGAAGTTCCAAGGATAATAAGTCCAAAATCATTCATGGTTAGATCTACAGGGAGCTTAGAGGTACCATAAACGTCTTCAGGCATAGAAATAATATCAAAGGTCTTAAGTACCCATATACCGAGACTACCAAGTAGGGTACCTGCAATGATGCCTGCTGTGCCTATGATGAGTCCCAGTCTGAAGAAGATAGACCTTATCTCTACTTGAGTGGCTCCCAGTGTGCGCATTAGAGCGATCTCGCTTCGTCTGCTCATGACGGTCATTAAAAGAGAGGAAATAATGTTCAGTGATGCTACAAGTATGATGAGCAGCAAAACCAAAAAGAGGGCTTTTTTCTCCATCTCCATAGCAGTAAAGAAGTTACCATTTTGTTGCCACCAACCTTCTATGACTACCATTTCAGGTAAAGCACTTTTAATGCTGTCTATTTCTTTGAGTGGGTTTTCAGTGTAGATATGCAGACCATCATAGGTACCATGCTGACGTTTGAGTAGTTTCTCAAATGCTTCAAGAGAAGTATACATGATAGCTTTATCATAAGCTTTTAGACCAGAATCAAAAACACCATCAATGATGAAACGTTTTTGAAGCGGCATGGTTCCAAAACCAATGGCTTGTTGTTCCGAAAAGTAAAGGGTCACTTTTTTGCCTTTAGGTGCATTCATCTCA
The DNA here is from genome assembly GCA_965602275.1 of uncultured bacterium. Lineage (GTDB taxonomy): Bacteria > Campylobacterota > Campylobacteria > Campylobacterales > Sulfurovaceae > Sulfurovum. The sequence continues at coordinate 28,290 of CBFCXZ010000005.1, read as the reverse complement.
AAAGAGAGAGCATCACCTACAACGACTCTAAATTTACTCTCTGTATTGCCTTTGGCTTTTTCAAAGATAGGATTGACCTCACTCTCTTTGTTGTAATCTACACCATAGAGTAATGAACCCTGTACCGCACCATCATTTTTAGTAATGACTTGAGTGGTATAGTATGGACTGAATTTTAAATGAGGGAATTTCTTCGAGAGTGTTTGAACGAGATCGTCATTTACAGAGTTTTCTTCAAGAGGAAGTATAGTAAGAGGGTAGTTCATAACAAAAAGACGTTTGGTAAACTCTTTTTGTGTTCCATTCATGATCCCCATAGCGATCATTAGTACCATTACCCCTGTTGCAATACCTAAAAAGGCAAGCATGGCAGAGATGAAAATAAAAGGATTCTCTCTGTCATATTTCAGATAGTGTTTGATGATATGCCCAACAAACTTCTTGTTAGGTGAGGGAAGTTTAGCGGGAGTGGACATTATGCCAAAAGACCTTTTTTTGGTCCACTTTTACCACAACAGTTTTTATATTTTTTACCAGAACCACATGGACAAGGCTCATTTCTTTTTGGCTTTTTGGTTCCTGTTATAGGTTTAAGGGTAGCAGAATCTTCAGCGATCACACCTTCTTCAAAAGATTGATTAAGTTGTGCATCTGCAACATCATTCTCTAACTCTTCTCTGATCTGCTCAACTGCTGCCTCTTCCTCTTCTGGAGATTCAAAGTTGAACTGTACAAGTTGAAGTACTTTGACCGCTTCAAATTTGATACGTTGTACCAAATCTGTAAAGAGTTTGTAACTGTCTTGTTTATATTCAGTGAGTGGATCTTTTTGGTTGTATCCTCTAAGCCCGATACCCGTTTTAAGTACATCCATCTCATAAAGGTGATCTCTCCATTGAGGGTCAAGTACCTGAAGGTACAAGATACGTTCAATTTCAGTTCTCTGCTCCGGATCGATCTGAGACATTTTTTCTTCATAAATGTTCTCCATCATCTCAGTGATCATGCCAGTAAGCTCTTCCACCTCTTTGTCTACAAAGTGTTGATGATCTACTTCTACATTCAGTTCTTCTTTGATGAGTACTCCAAGTTTTTCAACATTGAAGTCTTCTTTAGGCATTCCATCATAGATCTCACACTCTGCTAAAAGATGATCAATGTACTCTGCACGGTTCTCTTTGATCTTTGCTGCGATATCAAACTCTGGGTCTAAAAGTTGATTTCTAAAGCCATAGATCGCTTTTCTTTGGTGGTTGGCTACATCATCATACTCTAAGATATGTTTTCTTGACTCGTAGTGTTGATTTTCTACTTTTTTCTGTGCTTTTTCAACAGATCTGGTAACTATCTTAGAATCGATGTATTCACCCTCTTCAACACCAAGTTTGTTCATAATATTTCTGATCTTCTCTCCACCGAAAATACGTAAGAGGTTGTCATCAAGGCTGAGGAAGAATTGACTCTCACCTGCATCACCTTGACGCCCTGAACGACCTCTGAGTTGGTTATCTATACGTCTACTTTCATGACGCTCTGTACCAAGTATCATAAGTCCGCCAAGACTTTTCACTTCATCATTGATCTTGATATCGACCCCACGACCTGCCATGTTTGTGGCAACAGTTACAGCACCTTTTTGACCGGCATTCATAATGATCTCTGCTTCTTGTGCGTGGTTCTTTGCATTGAGCATGTTATGAGGGATCTTCTCTTTTTTAAGTCTCTCATCGATCATTTCAGATTTCTCAATGGATGCTGTACCTATAAGTACAGGTTGACCTTTGGCATTGAGTTCTCTTACTCTTCTTACTACTGCATCCAGTTTCTCCCGTTCAGTATTATAGATAAGGTCATTTTTATCATCTCTTGCGATAGGTACATTGGTAGGAATAGAGATAACATCCAGGTTGTAAATCTGTGCAAACTCTGTTGCCTCTGTTTGTGCAGTACCTGTCATACCTGCGAGTTTTTCATAGAGTCTAAAGTAGTTCTGATACGTGATCTCAGCAAGTGTTTGAGACTCTTCTTGTATCTCTACACCCTCTTTTGCTTCAAGTGCCTGGTGCAGTCCTTCAGAGTATCTACGACCTTCAGAAAGTCTTCCCGTAAATTCATCTACGATGATAATCTCATTATTCTGTACAACATAGTCGACATCTTTTTCAAAGATATAGTGTGCTTTAAGTGCTTGATCCAAGTGATGAGAAAGGGCTGCATTTTCAAGGTTGTAGAGGTTCTCTACTTCAAAAAGCTCTTGTGCTTTTAGCAGTCCATCTTCTGTCATGACGATCGTTCTGTTTTTCTCATCTACGATAAAGTCACCAGTAGTTTGTTCGTCTTCACCCGCTTTGGTTTTTATCTTCTCCCCACGTTCCATCTTTTTTGCTATCTCATCAGCTCTTGCATAATGGTTGTGATCTCTTTGTGTCGGGCCAGAGATGATGAGTGGTGTACGTGCCTCATCGATAAGGATGGAATCCACTTCATCCACGATGGCATAGTTGTGCTTACGTTGTACTTTCTCTTCAGCACGTACTTTCATGTTATCACGAAGGTAGTCAAAACCATACTCATTGTTTGTACCATAAGTGATATCGGCATTATACTGTGCCTGTCTACCCATCTCATCATGCACATCAGCAGTAAGACATCCGACACTGTAACCTAAGAACTTATAGAGTACACCCATCTCTTCGGAGTCTCTTTTGGCAAGATAGTCGTTCACAGTAACAACATGAACACCTTTACCTGTCATTGCATTAAGGATAACAGCGAGTGTGGCTACAAGTGTTTTACCTTCACCCGTCTTCATCTCTGCGATGTCACCATCGTTAAGGACCATACCCCCAACCATTTGCACATCGTAGTGTCTTAATCCAAGTACACGTTTACTGGCTTCACGTGTAATAGCAAATGACTCATAGAGCACATCATCCAAACTTTTTGTGCCGCTTTGTACTGCTTCTTTGAGGGCAGCAAATGCAGTTTGTAACTCTTCGTCACTTAAATTCTCATAGTTAGATTCGAGTGCATTGATGTTTTTTACTTTTTTGAGATAGTTTTTTACAATTTTGTCATTTTGTGTGCCAAAGATTTTGAGTACGCTTTTAATCATAGTAGTTTTTGCCTTTTATAAATTCCGATTATTTTATCTAAAAAGTCATTAATATGTCGTTAGCAGTTGTTATTATTACTATTATTAGCTTGATCATTTCAATACCACAGTTACTATACAATTTTATGAGAATATGACATATATTACCCCATACCAAGTGATATTTTGGTATATTTCGAGTTATAAAAGGAATATTTATGAGATTATTATTGATTGGATTATTATCTATTTCAACGCTGTTTGCAGCACCTATCATGCTACCAGAGAATTTTCAAGCAGATTTTACGCAAAAGATCACAAATGCAAAGAAAAAGAGCATTGATTATAGTGGAAAAGTACGTTTTTCAAATAAGACTTTATTAAAGTGGGAGTATCTTAAACCTACTAAAAAAGAGGTGTGTACAAATGGGTTTGAATTACTGGTAGTTGACCATGATCTGGAGCAGGTTTCAAACTACCTTATCAACAAAGGGTTTGATCTTGCCAAAATTTTAAAAAAAGCAAAAGAGCATAGTAAGAATATCTATGTGACCAAATATGAAAACATAAACTATACAATACAGGTAGATGCCAAGCAACAACTTCACAGTATCGCTTACTTTGATGACTTAGACAATAAAGTGCAGATCGTATTTAAAAAGATGCAGTATGGTAAAGGGAACTTGTCACCTGAAAGCATGAAGTGTAATTATCCTAAAAACTATGACATGATAAGAGGTTAACATGCAAGAACTACTTTTGAAGATCCAAAATGATTCAACCTTGATGCTTATTTCTGGTATTGCACTGGTTGTTTTATTGGTTATCGTACTTATTGTTGTTATATTTTCAACCAAAGTGAAATCACAAAGTGATAAGTTGTGGGACTTTAAAGAGCTGGATAAAGAGAAAAACATCAAGATAGATTTGATTGAAAGAGAGTTACAGGCAGTAAAGATAAAAAATGCAAGCAATGAGCAAGAGTTGCAGCAGTTCATGCAAACCAAAGAAGATCTGGCCTCCAAAATAGAAGAGGTGCAAAGTACACAATCAAAATATAATGCCTTAGAGAAAGAACACAGCCATGTATCTACTATGCTTGAAAGTACAGAAGGTAACTATGAAAAATTGTGGGAAGAACATAAAGTACTGCAAGAACGTCATGAACATTTGGTAGAAGATAACAGTAAACACCGTATTAACAATGCACGCTTGCTTACCAAGTTGGAGACAGAGAGCAGACATGCCTCAAATAGACTTGAGATGATGCAAGAGCATAAAAAAGAGATCAAAGATGAGTTTGAACAGTTGGCAAAACAGATCTTTGATGGAAACTCACAAAAATTTGCAGAGTTTTCCAAACAGAATCTAGACAGTATGATTAAGCCGCTTCAAACGCAAATTACTGAGTTTAAAAAACAGGTAGCAGATACATATAACACTGAAAGCCAGGATAGAGCGATCCTTAGAAATGAGATCAATTCACTCAAAGAACTCAATGAAAAGATAAGCAAAGATGCCATCAACCTCACCAATGCCCTTAAGGGTGAGAATAAAACACAAGGCGTCTGGGGTGAAATGGTACTTGAACATGTACTGGAAGCTTCAGGATTGCGTAAAGGCTTTGAGTTTGAAAGAGAAGTAAGTCTCCGTACAGATGATAATGAAGTATTGCGACCGGATGTTATCGTGCATCTTCCTGATAACAGAGACCTTATCATTGATGCAAAGACTTCATTACTCGCGTATGAGCGTTTTGTAAATGCGGAGGATGAATCAACCAAGACAGAGTACTTAGCTGCACACTTGGATTCTATCAAGTTGCATGTAGAAGGACTCTCTCGTAAGAATTATGAGCGTCTTAAAGAGGTCAATACTTTAGATTTCATCTTTATGTTCATGCCTATAGAAGGAGCACTCGCAGTAGCTTTAGAACATGACAGCAGTATCTATGATAATGCCTTTAAGAAAAAAATACTCCTTGTCGGACCAACCACATTGCTTGTAGCTATGCGTGCAGTTGAAAATGTCTGGAAGTATGAACGCCAAAATCAAAATGCCCAGGAGATAGCCAGAAGAGCAGGAGCAATGTACGATAAATTTGTCGGGTTTTCTGAAGATCTTATGAAAATATCTAAGCAGATAGACGGTATTCAGGGGAGTTTTTCTGCGGCAAAAAATAAACTGAGTGACGGGAAAGGTAATCTTGTCAGACAGGTACAACAACTTAAAGAGCTCGGTGCACAAACAAGTAAGAAGATCCCTAAAGAGTTAGACCCGGATCAGGATATATAAAAAATAGATTAAAGGAAAATAATATGGCAAAAGTAACCATCTGGCATAACCCAAGATGCAGTAAATCAAGAAATTCTATGACACTTTTAGAAGAGAAAGGTGTAGATACAGAGGTAGTAAAATACCTTGATACCCCACCGACAAAAGAGGAGCTTAAAACGTTATTGTCTCAGCTTGGTATGAATGCAAGAGAGCTTATGAGAACAAAAGAAGATATCTACAAAGAGCTTGGACTTAAAGATGTAGAAGATGAGGATAAACTCATAGAGGCAATGGTGGAAAACCCAAAGCTCATAGAGAGACCTATTATCATCAAAGACGGCAAGGCTGTCATAGGAAGACCTATTGAGAATGTTGTGGAGCTCTTGGGATAAATCCCTACTCAAGCTCCCCATTCCCATAATTTTCAAAGAGGTAATTTACAACTGTATCTATATCTTTTTGGGTTTTTATAGGAGCTTTAAAGACAACGATCATCTTCATTACCTTTTCTCTCCAAAACTTTTTAGACTGTAACCCTTGGTTTAGGGTGTATCCCCAGGAGTGACACATATTGCATTTTCCTCTTGTAGAGTACATGCCTTTCCCTTCTTTCATAGGAAAATCCACATAGGGAACGTTAATGCCACCCTCTACCTGTGCAAAGAGTGTTGTGCTTATAAAAAGAAGTATAAATAGTAATTTTCGCATCATGACACCACCTCTACTGTAACTTCATCAATACCGTTGTATTTGTACCCGCCATGGTTCCATTGGATATCTTTGGCAAAGGGCTGCGCTTCCCCTTTTTCATTGGTGGCTTTACACATGATGGTTTGTTTACCATTGTTTTTAGGTTTGAATGTATAGGTGAAGGCTCTGTATGCATATTTTCCTGCACTGCCATCATCGAGCAGTGCATCTTCCCACATCTGCCCGCCATCTATGGAGATCTGTACTTTTTTGATACCGTGTCCACCATCAAATGCAACACCTCTTACAACCAGATTGGAATCATTTCTTACTTTTGTACCTGTAACAGGGTAGCCTATAATGGAGTTTACATTCATCTCCTCTATAGGTTTGGTTTTTTGTACTAGCTCTTCAGGTGTTTCACATTCACATTCATTGTCCGGTATACGGTATGCCTTTTCCATGAAGTGTAGTTTTTGTTTCTCTTTTGTAGCAGTGATGTTTGATATCATCTTGATCCAAGAGTCTGAATAGACACCTGGAATGATCAATCTTAGAGGATAGCCATTAAGATACGGTAGATCTTCCCCATTCATCTGGAAGGCTAGAATAATATTGTCATTAAGGTGTTCAAGTTTGAGTTCACGCACAAAGTTGGCTGTCTCACTGTATACGGCTTTATCTTCTCCGTTAAAGCCTATCCATGCAGCTTCTTTTTTGAGTCCGGCTTTTTTGAGTACATCTTTTAGTCTAACGCCTTTCCATTTGGCACAACCCATAGCACCAACTCCCCACTGAATACCACCCGCAGTAGGTTTAAAAGCAGTACGGTTATTGCCTCCACATTGAAGCACAGCGGTCAATTCTACTTGCTCAAACTCTGTTTTAAGCGCTTTTAGTGAAATATTGATCTCTTTTTCTACTAGTCCGTTTATACTGATAGAGAAGGTGTTTGGATTGATATATTTTGGTATCATCGGCATATGCCAGCGTACAAAAAAGAGGTCATTTGGTGTGAGTGCAGAGGTAAATACTTCTCTTGGAGTCTCTAAAAGTGGAGGTCTGTCTGAGTAAGTAATAAGAGGTCTTTTTTCAGGAAAAGCAATATCCGAGACTTGTCTGTTATCTATAGGGTGCCCTGTCTCTCCAGCCTCTACGATACTGTTTCCTACAGCTGCTGACCCTGCGACTACAATGGCTTTTTTAAAAAAGTCTCTTCTTTCCATAATATTTCCTGTGCATATAGTATGTGCGATTATGAAGAAAACTCTCTTAATTGATACTGAAAATATTTAATTGTTTCGTCACTATTTATCTGTTATTCCCACTTTCAGCACATTATGATAAAATCGCATTAATTATTTAAGATATAAAATATACAAGGATACAACTTGCTAAGTACAGTGAATTTAACACAACGTTACGGGAAAAGAGTTCTTTTCGACAAGATCAACATGACTTTGGATGTAGGAAAACGCTACGGACTCATCGGTGCCAATGGTGCGGGTAAATCTACATTTATGAAGATTCTAGCAGGAGAAATAGAACAGAGTGATGGTGAAGTTCAGCTTCAGCCAGGACTCAAACTGGGGATGCTTAGTCAAAACCAGTATGCCTTTGAAGACTACACACTTACAGATGCAGTACTGTATGGAAATAAAAAACTATTTGATGCGCAAAAAGAGAAAGAAAAACTTTACATGGAGGGGGATTTCGAGGATGATGCAGTCAATAATCGTCTAGGTGAACTTGAAATGATCTGTGCAGATGAAGACCCTACCTATGAGTCAGATGTCAAGATAGAGAAACTTCTTCAATCTTTAGGTTTTCCTGTTTCGCAACAGGGTGACCTTATGTCTTCACTCACAGGCGGTGACAAGTTCAAGATCTTACTAGCACAAGTACTTTTCCTCAAGCCAGATGTACTCCTACTGGATGAGCCTACCAACAACCTTGATATGGAGACGATCTCATGGTTGGAAAATGAGCTTAAACGTCATGAAGGTACACTGCTTGTTATCTCTCACGACAGACACTTCATTAATGGTGTAGTCACACACATCCTTGACCTGGATTTTCAGAATATCCGTGAGTTTACAGGAAACTATGATGAGTGGTATATTGCGGCAAATCTCATAGCCAAACAGGCTGAGACAGATAGAGGGAAAGCACTAAAAGAAAAAGAAGAACTGGAAGGGTTCATCAGAAGATTTTCCGCGAATGCTTCTAAAGCCAAACAAGCTACATCAAGACAAAAACAACTTGATAAGTTAGATGTTCAAGCCATTAAACTCTCGTCACGTCGTGACCCGTCTATCATGTTTAAGGCACACAGAGATATTGGTAATGAAGTACTTGAAGTAGAAGGGCTTTCTAAAAGTTATGACGGTGAAAAAGTATTTGAAAACCTTACGTTCAAAATAAATAAAGATGACAAGGTAGCACTTATCGGTACCAATGGTGTAGGTAAAACAACACTGCTCAAGATCCTTATGGAAGAGGTCGAAGCAGATGCAGGAACATTTAAATGGGGGCAGACTATTACGCATAGTTACTTTCCTCAAAATACTACAGACTTGGTAGTAGGTGATGAAGAGTTGCCACAGTGGATACAAGGATTTGACCCTAAATGGCATATAGATGACATTAGAAAAACATTGGGTCGTATGCTCTTTTCAGGTGAAGAACAGAAGAAAAAGATAGATGCCTGTTCAGGTGGAGAGAAACACCGTGTTATGCTTTCTAAGATCATGATGGATTCAACAAACTTCTTAGTCATGGATGAGCCAAACAACCACCTTGACCTAGAAGCTATTGTTTCATTGGGTGAAGCACTGCATAACTACAAAGGTGGAGTCATTTGTGTCTCTCACGATAGAGAGCTCATCGATGCATTTGCCAACCGTATCATCAAACTCAATGAAGATGGTACAGTGATAGACTTTGAAGGTGATTATGAGCAGTTTGTAGAGCAGCACGGACATTAATGTAGCGTGGGCATTCCTGCCCACGCTACAGAAAAGGATTAAAATGCTAATAGACTTTAAAGACAGAGTGCTCAATGAGAAATATAATCTCATGGCACAACTTATTATCCCTCGTCCTATTGCGTGGATAGTGACTGAAGGGGAAGTACTCAACATCGCTCCTTTCTCTTATTTTACAGGACTCTCTTCAAATCCTCCTACTATGATCGTATCTATCGGACATCGTCCTGATGGAACACCAAAAGATACACTCCGTAATCTTCGTGAACATAAAAAATGTGTAGTATGTTTGGTAGATGAACCGCATCTCGAAGCGATGCATTACAGCTCCAAAGGTTTAGATGCTTCTCAGAGTGAAGCGGAAGTGTTTGATATAGCTACACAAAAGGTATTTGATGATTTTCCTCCGATGGTAGAGGGTGTGAAAGCAGCCTTCTTTTGTGAGTATCTGCAAGAAGTTGATCTGAAGGGGAGCAAGACCATCCCTGTGATCATAGAGATCAAACATCTTTATATCGATGAATCTATTATCACGGATAAAGAAAAAATGAGTTTAGAGTTAGATGCGATCGCACGTATTGGAAAGAGTTATGCAAAACTAGGAGAGAAGATCACACCACCGCTTATTCCTTAGTGGTATGATAGTTAATAATTAGTTGATATTTGTATAAATATTCTGAACATCTTCATCATCTTCAAGTTTGTCGATGAGTGAATCAATTTCTCCTATTTGATCATCACTAAGTTCAATAGGTGTATTGGCAATGAACTCAATAGTTGCTTTTTTAACCTCTATACCTTTGTCTTCAAGAGCATGAGTCAGGTCACCAAACGAAGTAAATTCACCGTAAATTCTAACGATTTCTTTGTCGTCAGCATCTTCTTGTGGTTCTACATCTTCTTCTATCTCTTCAAGACCAAAGTCGATGAGGTCAAGTTCAAGCTCTTCAATGTCCATATCTTCTGTTTTATCAAATACAAATACAGATTTTTTTGTGAACATGAAGTTTAATGAACCAGACGTGAGCATCTCTCCACCGTTTCTGCTAAGAATTGCTTTTACGTTTGCAACTGTTCTTGTGTTATTGTCTGTAGCACATTCAATGATCATCTGTACGCCATGGTGTGCTTTTACATCATAAGTTAACTCTTTAATGTCCGCAGCATCTTTTGCAGATGCTCTTTTTATAGCTGCTTCAATGTTGTCCTTCGGCATATTTTGTGCTTTGGCATTGATGATAGCAGTACGAAGTTTAGGGTTCATGTCTGGGTCTTGTCCGCCATCTTTGGCTGCCATAGTGATGATCTTACCCAGTTTAGGGAAGACTCTGGACATTGTCCCCCATCGTTTCATTTTTGCTGCTTTACGGTATTCGAATGCTCTACCCATATCTGTTTCCTTCGTATATAATTGGCGTTATTATACTCCTATTTGGCTTAAGTCGCATCAAAGTTTCCATGGGTAATATGCAACTATGAAATTAAACGAAATCAAACTAACAAACCCTTACCTAGACCTTCCAGAGTTGTGCTATACAAGAGTACAGCCAACACCACTTAAAAAGACGTTTTTGATCCATGCCAATGAAGAGATGGCAAAAGTATTGGATATAGATATAGAAGAGTTATACTGTGATGCATTTGTAGACTTTGTCAATGGTGTTTTGCAGCTGGAAGGCTCTGATACTTTTGCTATGTGCTATGCAGGACATCAGTTTGGTTTTTATGTTCCACGTTTGGGAGATGGACGTGCGATAAACATAGGGACGGTCTCTTCTTCATGGGGCAATCAACATCTGCAACTTAAAGGTGCAGGGCTGACACGTTACTCTCGTTCGGGTGATGGTAGAGCCGTATTGCGGTCTTCCATACGTGAATACCTTATGAGCGAAGCAATGTATGGACTGGGTATTGAAACAACCAGAGCTTTGGCACTCATAGGTTCAGAACAGCAAGTCTACAGAGAAGACTGGGAAACAACAGCCATTGTCCTTCGTGTCTCTCCTTCCTGGGTACGTTTTGGTACCTTTGAGTATTTTGCACATAAAAAGAAGTTTGAAGAGTTAGAAGCATTGGCAGATTATGCCATCGCAGAGTCTTATCCTCACTTGGTGGGTGAAGAGAATTGTTATTTGCACTTTTTTACAGAGGTGGTAGGAAAAACAGCCAGACTTATGGCAGAGTGGCAAGCTGTAGGCTTCAACCATGGTGTGATGAATACAGACAACATGTCCATAGCAGGGCTTACTATAGACTACGGTCCGTATGCATTCTTGGATGATTATGATATCAACAACGTCTGTAACCATACTGACGCTCACGGACGTTATAGTTTTGGAAACCAGCCCTCCATAGGAGAATGGAACCTCAGAGCTTTGATGGAAGCACTCTCTCCATTGGTGAACATAGAAAAGATGGAAAAAGTCCTTACCCACTATGGAAGACTCTACACAGAACGCATTATGTACCTCATGGGTAAAAAGTTAGGGTTAGACAAGTTGGAACCCAAAGATGGTGAACTTCTCACACACCTCTTCGGTATGATGCAAGGTCTGACCATAGACTACACACTTTTCTTCAGGACACTCAGCCGCTATGACGGAGAGAGAACTGCACTCCTAAAACTAGGTCTCTTCCACAATCCTATGAATGATTGGTTGGACAGCTATGATGAGCGACTTAAAGAGAACAGTTCAACAGTAGAAGAGAGGCAACAGAAAATGTTACAGATCAATCCAAAGTTTGTACTTAAAAACTATATGCTCCAAGAAGCAATAGATGCTGCAGAAGAGGGTGACTTTACATTGGTGGATGCACTCTTTACTATTGCTCAAAATCCATATGAGGAACATGAAGCATTTGAAAGATGGGCTGAGGTCACACCGGATGTGTTTAAAAATAAGAAGCTTAGTTGTAGTTCTTAATCGTTATAATTTTTAAATTTTTTGAGGATAAACAGATGACCCTGGAACAACTACAAACAACTATAAGAGAAGAAGTAGGAGTACTCCTATATTTCTCAGGAGAGAACTGTAACGTGTGCCATGCACTTAGACCTAAGTTTAAAGAGGTGTTTGATAAAGAGTTCCCTCAACTTCAACAGATCTACCTGGATGCACATGAAAACGCAGAGATCTCCGCACACTTTCAAGTCTTTTCTGTGCCTACGATGATAGTCTTTATGGATGGAAGAGAGTTTGCAAGAGAAGGGCGTTCTGTGAGTTTGTATCAGTTAACTGAGAAGTTGAAACGTCCTTATATGATGATGATATCATAATACATGCTTTTTGTTTTATTTAGGTTTCCCTTTATCTTCATTGAGGTGTTATTTCTCTCTTCATTTTTTTAGAAAAAACGAAGCAAAAAAGCGTCGTAGCTCTCGAATCGCGTTGCTTTCAAGGGCGTTTGCCACGACAGATGCACACTTTGTGTGATTAATGAGGGGTATCGCCTTGCGATACGGTATTAATCGTACACAGTACGACATTGATATTACGAACACCTTTGTAAGCGAAGCGATTTGAGAGTAGTGTCGATTTTTGCATACTTTTCTAGAAAAGTATGAGAGAAACAATGCCACAGTTTAGATTATTGGAAGTTTTATTGAAGTGAAACAGTTATTGGTCGGTAAACCGACCCTACAAGATAAAGATTATTTTTGCGTAATAATAGAAATATTCTCAAACCCTTTAGTCTTCAGAATATCAATAATATCTACAAAATATTGAAACTCACTGCTTTTATCCATACGTAGAGAGATAAGATCTTTTTTAGGATCAAGTTTCATGAGCCTCTCTCTAATAAGCTCAAGATTCAATATTTCTTTCCCATAAGAGTACACTCCTTCTTTGTTTACAGCGATCTGGATACTTTTCTTCTCTTCACTCTTTTTGGAACTGGCAGAGGGCAAGTCAACCTTAATGGTTTGGTTTGTTACGAAGGTAGCCGTAGCAAGTACGATGACCAGCAGTACCAATACAATGTCAATGAATGGTACAACATTCATCTGATCAAAACGTTCCCTTCTCATTTAATAAGATCCTTTTTGAACAAGTCCAAAAAGGACTCTTCAGCAGAGTGCTCTCGCGACTTGTCGCTCTTAAAAAATAAAAAATTACGCATTCTTTTTCTCATCTTGGGCTATTTCCCATTTTGCTAAAAGTGTATCTACTTTGGTGAGCAGGGCATTGTAGATAACTGTCGCAGGAATAGCTACCATGAGACCGGCAGCTGTAGCTTTCAGTGCAAGGGCTAAGTGTTTCATGATCTCGCCAGGGTTGATGGTGTCTTGCTGGTCACCGATGATGTAAAAGGTGATAATAATAGCAAGTACAGTACCAAGCAGCCCAATGTAAGGAGCATTTGAACCAATAGATGCGATGGTGGGTAAATGTTTTGAAATGTCAAGTTCCAAGGCAGTTTTGTTACTATAGTCTGTAAGTTTGATACTACGGTAGAAGAGTATTCTCTCTATGGCAAAGGCAAAGGTGATGAAACTCAAGAAAATCAGTAAACCTATTACTCCATAATCTACGATATCTTTTATCTGTTCTATTGGCACTTTTTTGTCCTTGTTTTTTTATTTGCATTATATTCTAAGTATGTTAAAAGAATGTTAATGAATAGAATGAAGCAAAAAAGCAAAATAAGCCACTTATAGATAAATATTATGTTAACCAAAAAAGATTATAAAGTTTGAAAATCCATTTTAAGACCCCTAACAGCGATTTTGAGCCATTTTTAAGCATATTTATCAACTCTATTAGATAAAATCTTTCAACTTTGATTTAAAGGAAGAGAATGTCTGATTTGTTTGAAGAACAAAATGTTGAAGAGGTATTGATAGAAGATAGTATCAAAGCGAGCTATCTTGATTATTCGATGTCTGTTATCATCGGTAGAGCGTTACCGGATGCACGTGATGGTCTTAAGCCTGTACACAGAAGAATCCTCTATGCGATGAATGACCTTCATCTCTCACATAGAAGTCCATATAAAAAGTCTGCACGTATCGTCGGGGATGTTATCGGTAAGTATCACCCGCATGGTGACAACTCTGTGTATGATGCACTTGTACGTATGGCACAAGACTTCTCTATGCAGGCACCGCTTGTAGATGGTCAAGGAAACTTCGGTTCAGTCGATGGTGATAACGCTGCAGCGATGAGATATACCGAAGCACGTATGACAAAGATAGCAGAAGAGCTTCTTAACGACCTCGATAAAGATACGGTTGATTATGTACCAAACTACGACGACTCTATGATTGAACCAGATGTTCTTCCTGCGCGTGTGCCAAACTTGCTACTCAACGGTTCAAGCGGTATCGCAGTTGGTATGGCGACGAACATTCCTCCTCATAGACTCGATGAGCTTATAGAAGCGCTTGTATTACGTATAGACAGTCCAGAATCAACTGTTGAAGATATGATGAAGATCGTACACGGTCCTGATTTCCCAACGGGTGGTATCATCTTTGGACGTAAAGGAATTACAGATGCCTATACAACTGGACGTGGGCGTATCAAAGTACGTGCAAAGACACATATAGAGCAAAAAGGGTCTAGAGAGGTTATCGTGATCGATGAACTTCCTTTCCAGGTGAACAAGTCAAGACTCATAGAGAACATCGCGCAACTTGTACGCGATAAGCATATAGAAGGTATCTCTGAACTGCGTGATGAATCAGATAGAGAGGGTATCCGTGTGGTCTTTGAACTTAAGCGTGACGCGATGAGCGAGATCGTACTGAATAACCTTTTCAAATCTACACAGATGCAAGTGACCTTTGGTATCATCATGCTTGCTATCGCAAACAAAGAACCAAAAGTCTTTAAACTGATGGAGCTTTTTGACCTTTTCTTGAACCATAGAAAAACGGTTGTCATTAGAAGAACGATCTTTGATCTTGAAAAAGCAAGAGCAAGAGCACACATCTTGGAAGGTCTTAAGATTGCTGTCGATAACATCGATGAAGTGATCAAGATCATCCGTGCAAGTTCTGATGATGTAGAAGCAAGAGAAAACCTCATGAGTCGTTTCAAACTCTCAGAGATCCAGGCTAAAGCTATCTTGGAGATGAGACTTAGACGTCTTACAGGTCTTGAGATAGAAAAGATCGAAAACGAGTTAGCAGAGCTTCTTAAGACTATCGCATATCTTGAAGGTATCTTGAAGAGTGAAGAGAAGATCAATCAGATCATCCGTGAAGAGCTTATTGAAATAGGTGACAAATATACAACACCTCGTCGTACAGAGATCGTAGATGATTATGATGATATCGATATCGAAGACCTCATTCCAAATGAGCCGATGGTTGTAACGATCACACACCGTGGGTACATCAAACGTGTACCGGTCAAACAGTATGAGAAACAACATCGTGGTGGTAAAGGCAAAATAGCTGTAACTACGTATGATGATGACTTCATCGAGAAATTCTTTACGTCCAATACACATGATACACTCATGTTCGTAACAGATAGAGGACAACTCTACTGGCTTAAAGTTTACCGTATTCCAGAGGGTTCTCGTACGGCTAAAGGTAAGGCGGTTGTGAACCTCATTAACCTTCAGAAGGATGAGAAGATCATGGCTATCATCCCTACGACTGATTTTGAGGCTGACAAAGGACTTGTGTTCTTTACTCAAAATGGTATTGTGAAGAGAACAAACCTTTCGGAGTATGCGAACATCAGAAGCAATGGAGTAAGAGCCATCAACCTTGATGAAAATGATGCTCTTGTAGAAGCGAAAATCGTAAAACCAGATACAAAGTGGCTCTTTGTAGCGACGAAAAAAGGTCTGTGTATCAGATTTAAAGTAGAAGATGCGAGAGAGATAGGTAGAGTAGCACGTGGTGTAACTGCTATCAAGTTTAAGATAGAGGGTGACTACGTATGTGGTGCTACCACCATAGAAGATGAAAATGATGAGCTTCTTATGATGAGTGAAAAAGGTCTTGGTAAACGTACCACTGCGAATGAGTACCGTGAGCAAAACAGAGCTGGTAAGGGTGTGATCTCTATGAAACTTACACCTAAGACCGGTGATGTTGTAGGTGTGGTATTTGTTGAAGAAGACAAAGACTTGATGTGTTTAACAAGTATCGGTAAGATGATACGTGTTGATATGGAGACCATCCGTAAAGCAGGTAGAAATACTTCAGGTGTGAAGATAGTCAACGTAGAGGCAAAAGACAAAGTTGTGAGCATCGCAAAATGTCAAAAAGAAGAAAGACCAGATGAGTTAGATGGTGAAAATACAGATGATACATTAGGATTAGAATAGCGTGACAATAAATAAATTTCAGTATAGGGAGGCACTAAATGCCGAGTCATAAAAAATATAACGTAGCAGTAGTCGGTGCCTCTGGTGCCGTTGGTGAAGAGCTTTTTAGAGTATTGGATGAGGTTAAGTTTCCTATAGGTGATCTATTGCCACTTGCAAGTGCAAGATCTGTAGGTGAAGAGATAGAGTGTCAAGGTAAAAGCTATAAGATAGAAGAGTTGACTGAAGAAGTTTTTGAGGGTAGCGACATCGATATCGCTTTTTTCTCAGCAGGTGGAAGTATCTCTGCTCACTTTGCAAAGTATGCAGTAGAAGCTGGGGCAGTGGTCATCGACAACACGTCTCACTTTAGAATGGATCCGAAAGTGCCACTTGTGGTACCTGAAGTAAACCCTGAAGATATAGAACTCTGGGAAGATACAGGTATCATAGCTAATCCAAACTGTTCTACTATCCAAATGGTACAGTTGCTTAAGCCACTTCATGACCTTTATGGCATAAAAAGAGTAGATGTAAGTACATATCAGGCTGTAAGTGGAGCAGGGAAGCAAGGTATGGAAGAGCTTGTTCTTCAAATGCAAGCTTTCTTCAACTTTACACTTGATGAAGCAAAAGTAGAAGCATTTGCTCATCAGATTGCCCTCAATGTCATCCCTCACATTGATGTACCACAGGAAAATGGTTACACTAAAGAAGAAATGAAAATGGTGAATGAGACTGCTAAGATCATGCATACAGATTTTGCACTTTCTGCAACGTGTGTTCGTGTACCTGTACTGAGAAGTCACTCTGAGTCTATTACTATAACATTTGAAAATGATGTAGATGTAAATGTAGATAAAGCAAGAGAAGTATTGGGTGATTTTGAAAATGTTACTGTTATAGATGACATGTCTAAAAATGAATACCCGATGCCTATCATAGCGACAGATACAGATGAGACCTATGTAGGGCGTATCAGAAAAGATCTGTTTGCAGATAATATCTTACACCTTTGGGGTGTTGCCGATCAAGTAAGAGTAGGTGCTGCAACCAATGCAGTGAGAATTGCACAAAAATGGATTAAATTAGAGGAAAATGTATAATGATAGAAAAATTATTTGAAGGTGCCATTTGGAATAGTAGATTTATTGTCTTATTGGCAGTTGTTTTTGGGTTATTGGGAGCTATTATATTATTTGTTGTTGCTTCTATGGATATTTGGGGTGTGGGTGTTTACACATTTAACACAATCATCACAGGTGCACATCCTGAAAACTTTCATGAAGATATCGTTGCGGGTATCATCGGTGCAGTAGACCTCTATCTTATCGCGGTTGTGATGTTCATCTTCTCTTTTGGTCTGTACGAACTTTTCATTTCAGACATAGAAGCAGCAGAGGGTAAAAACGGTAGTAAATTACTGGCTATTCACTCTCTTGATCAACTTAAAGACAAGATAGCAAAAGTCATTGTCATGGTTTTGGTAGTAAACTTTTTCCAGAGAGTTTTACATACAAACTTTACAACAGCATTAGAGATGTTGTATTTTGCACTTTCTATTGCAGCGCTTGCAGTAGGGTTATATTTTTTAGGTAAGGTAGGTAAATAATGGGTAAGATTTTTGTAGATGCATGTTTAGGTAAAGAGACACCATATACTCCAGTATGGATGATGAGACAAGCAGGACGTTATCTGCCAGAGTACATGGCAGTACGTGCTGAGGCAGGAAACTTCCTTAACTTATGTCACAACCCTGAAAAAGCAGCAGAAGTAACTATCCAGCCGCTTGATATCGTAGGTGTAGATGCGGCTATTTTATTTTCTGATATTCTCGTCATCCCGGATGAGATGGGGATGGACTTGAGTTTTGTGAAAGGTGAAGGACCAAAGTTCTCTGATCCTATAGAAACACAAGCAGATGTAGATAGACTCATCGGTGGTGATGAGGCTGCAAGTAAACTTACCTATGTTTTTGAGACTATTGAACTTCTTAGAAAACAACTTGATGACAGAGGTGATGATATAGCGCTCATCGGTTTCACAGGTGCACCATGGACACTTGCTACATACATGATAGAAGGTCAAGGTACAAAGACATATAACATCTGTAAAAAGATGATGTACTCAAACCCGGAACTTTTACACAACATACTTGCAAAAGTGACAGAAGTAGTAAAACTCTATATGGAAAAACAGATCCAGGCTGGTATCGATGTAGTTCAGATCTTTGATTCATGGGCAGCAGCCATAGAACCAGGTAAATATGATGAATTCTCATGGAAATACATGGTTGAGATAGCAGACTATCTTAAATCAAAATACCCTGATACGCCTATCATCATGTTCCCTAAAGGTATCCCGGCATTTTTAGATAAAGTGTATGGAAACTTCGATGTATTTGGTGTAGACTGGTCAACTCCTATGTCACTTGCCAAAGAAAAACTTGGAGACAAGTATGTACTCCAAGGAAATATGGAGCCATGCAGACTCTACGACAAAGAAGCAACCACAGCATGTGTAGAAGCTATACAGGATGTTATGGGCGGCAAAAGGCATATCTTTAACCTTGGTCACGGCATCCTACCTGACGTACCTGTTGAAAATGCTAAACACTTTGTATCTGAGTGTCAGAGAGTTTCTGGAAAAAAATAATAGTCCTGAAAGGGAAGTATGAATAGAGAGAACTATCACATTGCAGTCGAAGAATGTGAACTTGGTATCGTTGGTCACAAAGTATTTGTGCGTCTTAAAGATATACCGATGTATCTCTCTAGAAGAACCAAAGACAGTATACGTAACCGTTACAGCCACTCCGTTGAAGTTGGCTTAAGTACAGAGTATCTGCTCAATCACTTGAGTCGTCAACTAGGTAATGACATTGACCTCAATTTTTTCAACATAGGAAAGATAGTAGGGCTACTACATGACATAGGACACACTGCCTATAGTCATGACGGAGAAGTGATCCTTGACAAGATGCTTCAAGATGCTTCAAAAACATTTAAAACACCCCTACATTTTAATGCAAACCTCAATAACTTTCGTCGTATAGAAAAGTATGGACTCTATGACAACTTACCCCAAGATGTGAAAGAATATGCCTTGGCATCTTTGTTGAAACGTGTCGGTGAGTTAGATGAATATCCTGAATATCAGTATTTGGTAAAGTATCATGCACATGCCATGAAGCAGGAAGAGAAATATTTTGCATCCAAAGGGCTAAAGATACAAAACACATCAGGTAAAACGATTGTGTGTCAAGCTATGGATCTAGCAGATGAGAACAGATATCGTGTGACTGATATTATCGATTCACTCAATATTTACAGTAAAGAAAAACTCAGAGAAATACTCCTGCGTACCATCAAAAGTGAAGTGCGTGTCAAAGAAGTACGCAAAGTCGTACACTTGAAAACACAAGTGCTGCCTGAACAGGAAGAAAAACACTTTGAAAAGATGAAGATAAAAGATCTTCTCATCGCACTTCTGAATCAATCGAGCAATGCAAAAACAGAATTTCAAAATGTGATGAACAGTATCTCCATGGCATTTAACAGAAACTTTATGCTTGGAGACGAGGGGAAACTGCTGCCTGTAAATGCAGAGTTAGAACTACTTAGGAGAGACTTTAACACAATTGCAGCCAAATACATATGGGGCTCTAAAAAAGTAGAGAAAATAAAGATACCCTACAAACATTATTTTTCTACTGTTGCAAAGTATTTTATATATACAAAGTATGATTTGGAACTCATCGACAGTAATACCTATAAAGAAGCATTGACCACACTTAGAGAAATAGGGATAAAGAACGAAGAGAACAGAAGAGAAGAACTTATCCTCATACGAAATTTTCTAGGCGGATTGACCAATTTGAAGATCATGGAACTTTATAAGAAAATTGCACTTTTAAAGTTTGAAGCCAAATTGGGGTATAAATTGGAAAAGCGTGCTAAAATGATAGAGAGTGACTCCGTTACATCTTTTGAAAAAAAGTTAGAGAAGTACAGTAAGCGTTTGCTTGAAAAGAGGTAAGATGAACATCATTTTTGGTCCTATACATTCTCGTCGTTTTGGTAAATCTTTAGGTATTGACCTGAGCCCAGGTAAGAAGCAGTGTAATTTTGACTGTCTTTACTGTGAGCTGGATCCTGCAAAAACGATGGATGCTTATGATGATGTTGTAAGTGTAGAGGAAGTTATCGTTGCACTTAAAACTGCACTTAGAGAACATGATGATGTAGACTTCATCACGCTTACTGCAAACGGTGAACCTACGCTTTATCCCTATCTCTCAGAGTTGATAGATGAGATAAATATCTTTAAAGGTAAAATAAAAACACTCATACTTACCAATGCATCTACAATAGATGATGTTAAAGTACAAGAAGCTTTACTGAAATTAGATGAAGTCAAACTCTCTTTAGATTGTGCAACACAAAAATGTCTCAAAAAACTTGATCGTTCTCACTCTGGTATAGATGTTGAAAACATTAAAGCAGGGATGTTAGAGTTTAAAAGTAAATACTCCGGACCATTGGTTATAGAGATCCTCATAGTAAAAACGCTTAATGATAATGAAGAAGAGATAGCCAAACTAAACGAATACTTACTCAAACTCCAACCCACACGCATAGACATAGGAACCATAGACAGACCTCCTGCATTTGACGTAAAACCGGTAAGTTATGAAGAGTTACTACACATCAGCCATCTTTTTGACAGTATACTTCCAGTTTACATAGCATCACGTAAAAAAGCAGATATATCATCATCTAGCTACTCCTATGAAGAGATACTCGAAACATTGTCAAAACGTCCTCTGACCCAGGAAGATATTGAAGCACTTTTTGATGAAGAGAGTCAAAAAAGAGCAGAAAATCTTTTACATAAACAGAAAATAAAGCTTGTTGAGACAAATGGTGTAAAATTTTATAAAAAAGCCTAAAAAATCCTTGACATTAAAGGTCTTTTTCCCTATAATCTCACCCACGAAACAAGCACTCGCTTATTTCACAATCATTCCGGATTAGCTCAGCGGTAGAGTAGGTGACTGTTAATCACTTGGTCGCTGGTTCGAATCCAGCATCCGGAGCCACTACAAACAACGTTCTTACAGTACTTTTCAGCCTTAAGGTTTAATTAGGTGGCAAGTCTATATTTTCATTTATCATTTTCAATTACAAACTATTTCTTAAGTAAAACAAACCACAGAACTCAAATTAAGCATTTATCTTTCTAGTACATATAATTTTATGCAAGAAATACTGTTATGGTTATTCTTGGGTATATATGCATGTAAAGTATAGAGATCTAGTATTGCTATTGAGAGTTCATGGAAACATCACCTATACAAATAAACGAGTTTTAGATATCCTATGTTAACGACAATAATAAAAGGATAGCAGATGTCTAAAACAACACCCGAATTAAAACTATTCTCAGTATGCTACAGACCACCTTTTTCTCAAGGTATGAATACATTTATCATAGATCATGTTACATCTTCTATGGTTTCGCCACATAAAGGCACATTGGATGAAAGAGAGACGGAGCATTATCTTTTCTCGAAGATCATCGAGGCGATCGAAGAGCATCAGCCAAGCATTTCAAATGCAGACCAACTGCTTCTTGATAAGCTGTATGAAGCTGAGATCGAGTTCTTAGAGCTGTAACTCTAAACAGGCTCTCACTCTTTCTCAACGTTTAATGCTCATGCTCAGTACTGTTGCAAAGCAACTCGACCTTAGCACTTATTTGATATAATCTAAAAAACTGTATGAAGAGGAAAGAACTTGAAGATTTTAGTTACAGGTGGAGCGGGGTATATTGGATCACATACTTGTATACTACTTATGGAAGCAGGGCATGAGGTTGTAGTATTTGATAACTTTTGCAATGCATCCAAAGAGAGCATCAGCAGGGTTGAGAAGATAGTGAAGCAAAAGATCGAAGTGGTCGAGGGTGATATACGAAACAGGGAAGACCTTCATAAAACTTTTAATGTTCACAAGATCGATGCTGTTATCCACTTTGCAGGGCTTAAGGCTGTAGGTGAGTCAGTAGCACAACCACTCAAATATTATGATAACAATGTACACGGAACTGCTGTACTTTGTGAAGTGATGGCTGAACATGGTTGTAAGTCCATAGTCTTCTCTTCTTCTGCTACCGTTTACGGTGATCCTCATACTACTCCCATTAAAGAGAACTTTCCCCTTTCTGCGACTAATCCCTATGGGAGAACTAAACTTTTTGTTGAAGAGATGTTACGTGATCTGTATGTCTCAGATGAGAGTTGGAAGATCGTACTCTTGCGTTACTTTAACCCGGTAGGGGCACATAGCTCCGGTACCATAGGTGAAGATCCAAATGGCATTCCCAATAACCTTATGCCTTTTATCGCACAAATAGCCGTGGGAAAACGAAGCTGTCTAAGTGTCTTTGGTGATGACTATGATACTCCTGATGGTACAGGAGTAAGAGACTATATTCATGTAGTGGATCTTGCAGACGGTCATGTCAAAGCATTAGAAAAGATGAAAGATCTTACAGAAGTGATGACCGTCAATTTAGGGACAGGGAACGGCTATTCTGTACTGGATATGGTTAAAGCATTTGAGAGAGCATCGGGTAAAGAAGTACCTTACTGTATTGCACCACGACGCAGTGGAGATATCGCTGAATGTTATGCTGATCCCAGCTATGCCAAAGAGATATTGGGTTGGGAAGCAAAGAGGGGTATTGACGAGATGTGTGAAGACAGTTGGCGTTGGCAGAGCATGAATCCTGATGGGTATAGTAAGGCATAAATAATGAAAAAAATCATTGCTATTTTGTTTGCTATAGGGTTATCCTCATCAACACTTTTTGCGTATGAAACGTATAAAGAGGTCTTGATAGATCTTTCAAACCAAAGAGCATATGCGATTGAAGATGGATTTGTTGTTTTTGAGGGACGTATTTCATCCGGTAAAGCGGGGAGAGAGACACCCAATGGCGAATTTACGATCATCCAAAAGAAACGTCACCATAAGTCTAACCTCTGGCCAAAACCCAATGGTGGTGCCAAGATGCCTTATATGATGAGACTGACCAACAGTGGTATCACTATGCACTTAGGATATGTACCAAATAAACCTACTTCACATGGCTGTATTCGTCTGAAAAATGGATTTGCACAAAAGATGTATCGTTGGGCCACAGTGGGTACTTATGTTTATATTGAGGGTGAGGCTCGTGACTATATAGCGGGAAGAGGTAGAGACAGCTATTATGATGACTATGGGATCATTGATATTTATGATGACTAATTGAGAGGGTTCAATTGTCTATGAATGTACCTTCTTCATGATCTCAAACCAATCTCTGGAAAAATGTTTTTTAATGTATGCTTCCCGGTGTGGTACCAAACATCCAGAACAGTTTTGGTGTATGGCTTCTTCTGTTTGAAAGATATCTCCGTCTTTAGAGTCAATGTTACAGGCACTGTAGATAGTTTTAGACTCTTTCTTTGAAATGCCCTCATCATCAAATCTAAAGTTGGGACAGGCACAAAGATAGCAGTTCAACTCTTCCATATCATGGCATTTTTTCTTCTCTTTATAGAGTGGACAAAAATCAGGTTCTTTTTCAACTATATTTTCAAATCTAAAGTACGCTATGACTTCGTCATCACTTAGTTTAGTCAGTTTCTGCATGACCTTTTTGTGTTTTTTCCCATGTGATTGGAACCATTTTTTATAACTCACGCTTCTACCTTTTTAAAGCTTTTAAAGATCAATACAATAACTATAATTTCAATAGTGATGAGTAAAAAATGCAAGTCATAGACTTGTGTTTGATTATCGTCTATACCGTAGAATGTAAGGACCTTGTAAAAAAAATAAGCGAAGCCCATGCCAAAAAGATATCCCAGTTGTTTGACGGTATCGAGTTTGGTTAAAAGCGTATCTGTCTTGAGTAAAAGTGTTTCCGCTCTTATGAGATAAGACCCAAAAACAAAGGTGATTTGATATCCGATGTAGAGGACAAGTGCAGTTTGATAGTTGTAAGAAGCATAAAGAAAATAGAGCATGGCTAAGAGTAGAACAATCTCTACAGAAAGTGAAATTCTGAAAAACCATTTTGCATTGAGGATAGTATGATAAAATCTTGCAACGATGAGCATCGCTACAGCAAGCAAGACACCACCCAGTGAATAGATAGAAGGCTCCAATGGAGCATAGAGTGTGAAGATGGCACCCACACTCAGTCCCAAAAAGAGGGAGTTGAAAAATTTGTATCTGATAAACCAGGATGGGATGAGTTTTAGCATGGGTAATTATATCCTAAAAGCTATACTTTATTTTAGCATAAGCTGATCTGCCTTCTGTTGCATATCCGTATACTGATTGGTACTCTTTATCGAAGATGTTTTTTGCATGGACAGTAAGGTCGATATCATTCATGATCTTTGTACCGAAGTTCATATTCCAAACAGTATAGTTACCTGTTGAAACTTCAGAAGCAACTGGGAATCCTCCATCTGTGTCTATACGGTCACCAATGTACTGCGCATTGATCCCAAAGTGTGTATCGGAGTCTGTATAGTAGTCTACTGCTGCATTCAATGTATCTTTTGGACGTCTTAAAAGATCTGTACCATCCTCTTTTTCATATTTGAAAAGGTGGGTATAGTTCGCAGAGAGGTTGAGGTTGAATGATGGCAGTGCATATGAGCTCTGGAGTTCTAAACCTTCAAATTTCTCTTTACCATCGACGTTGTAGTACCCATAGTTCGTATAGTCATAGTCTATACCATCTTCTACTTCATTGTTAAAGTAGGTAATGGAAAGTAACTCTTTATAGTTTGCTGAGATATCAAACCCTTTGGTATAACTTGGTTTAAGCAGTGTACCAAATGTTGAATTGGCTAACTGGTAAGAACTTGGTGTATCATATGAGGTGTAGTAGTTTGCAGATGTTGTAAAACCTTTAAGAAAGAGGTGATCATGTTTGATCCCAAGTTTATAGGTTGTTTTGTTTTCAAATGCATCATAGTTATCATATCTTAGGTTGGTTTCCAAGAGTGTGTTTTCATTGATATTGTAAGTATTTGAAAGAAAAATGGCTTTATTCGTATAGTCTGCCTGGCTTTCCGGAAAGGTATTGTATTGGTTAAATCCATCTGTATCTTTATATTCTAATCCTAAAACAGCCTTGCCGACTGTGTAGTCATAGGCATTGATCAAAGAGTACTCTTTGAGTGTTGCTTTATAGACATTGTGTCCATCTCCGAAAAAGCCTGTTGTAAAATAGTCTCTATTGTATTCACCTTTACTTGCATGGAAAACAGCAGAGTAGTTATCACGTTTGAAGCTGTAATCCAATGCATAGTTTTCCTGGTCAGAAGTAGCATGACTGTAATCATCATTTGCCTGATCCATGGAGTAGCTGTCATCATACTGAGTCTCTGTTTTGATCCGGTTATAACTTAGTGAAAGTTTATTATTTTCATTAAAGGCATAGCCAAATTTGATATTATAGTTTTTATTTTCATATCCATCTTCTTCCGCAGATCTTGGTGCAAGAGCAGAAAAGCCATCGGTCTTTAGGTATGAAGCAAGTACCTGTGTGATGATCTTTTCATCTTTATATGAGAGGTCTGCATCTGCACCTCTGGTATTGTATGACCCATAGCTTAATGCAAGTGAACCGTGCAGACCATCTTTGGCTTCTTTGGTGATGATGTTGATCACACCGGCAGAGGCATTTGAACCCCAAATGCTGCTTGAACCTCCTTTAACGATCTCGATTTGTTGGATGTTACTTGTGGTGAGGCTGTCAAGCAGTGCTGTACCATTGGTGGTGCTTGGATCGTTGAGACGCATACCGTCTAACAGTACGAGTACCTTACCAGAGTCCGTACCTCTGACAAAAAATGAAGTCTGCTGTCCAAGTCCACCGGAGCTAGCAACAGAGATACCTGCTACAGTGTTGATAGTTTGTGCTACAGTTTGGTAGCCTTTCTCTTCAATCTCTTCTGAGGTTATGACAGTTACATTTGAAGTAGTGTTTGTGATGGATTGTGCTGTTTTGTTGGTAGAGACTACAGTGATAGGCTCCAGTGTTTCGTCTGCATAACTGTTTGTTGTGAGAAGTAGTGTAGCCGTTATAAGGCTGAGCGATTTGATTGTCATTTTGTTTCCTGTAAATAATTTTATATTGTAGGGTGCGTGGCGCCCAAAGGAAGTGCCCTTGGGGTACTAACGCACCATGAATTTTAAATGTGTAATTGAATTTGATATGTCAAAGGTGCGTTGGCAAACGCACCCTACGGGTTATACAGACATCGCAGGAGGGGAAGTTTTATACTCTTGTACTTTAAAGGCATATTTATGGTACTGGAAATTGCTGTCTATCGTACACAACTTATTGAGTGTTGAGTACATCGCAATAATTGCTAATGAGAAGTAGCGTCTAGTATAGCCTCGTAAGTGTTTCATGGCGGGATTTTACACTATTTTAAATAAAAACATGTATAATCTCTTTAAATTATTTTTATTATATTTAGGAGAATTCAATGGCAATTGAAACAATCACATCAACAGACGCATTTAAACAATTGGTAACAGACGTTACTTCACAAGCAGGGTACAGAGAGCCTATGGCATTTGGTATCGCGAGAGTGGATAGAGGTCAGAAAAATGCAGAGAAGGTACTTCAGGCAAACTTTGGACTCATTAACTGGAAAGAGAATTTTGGTTCAGCAGCTGTGTTCATCAAAGCACTTGAAGAAGCGAAATGTACTGTAGATTTTTCAGGTTCTGAATTTGTGGCAACGATCAACGATAACTTCGTAGCCAATGCAATGGCAGCATTTGCTCCCTATGTAGCAGAAGCAACAGGTGATGCACATAAAAATGTACAAGTGATCAAAGCACTCTCTTCTATGGAAGATATCGGTAAAAATTTCAGAATTGTATTTTTGTTTGAAGATGCAAATGCTGAATCGGTTGAGGCTGTTTACTTGAAACTTTATGCACTTTCTCTCTCTAAAGCAGAGTTGAGAAAAGTTAATCTCAATGGTGCATTTGGTATCCTGTCTAATGTAGCATGGGTAGGGAATACACCTTATGAGCTTGACTACCTTAGAGACAATGAGATCGAAATGAAACTGAACGGTACATACCCGACAGTAGATTCTGTAGATAAGTTCCCAAGATTCTTACAGCATGTGATCCCTGCAGACAATACACGTATCTTGGAAGCTTCTAAAGTACGTATGGGTGCTCAGCTTGCAGCTGGTACAACTGTAATGCCAGGTGCTTCATACATTAACTTCAATGCAGGAACACTTGGTCCGGTAATGGTTGAGGGTCGTATCTCTTCATCTGCTATCGTTGGTGCCGGTTCAGATGTAGGTGGTGGTGCGAGTATCCTTGGTGTACTTTCCGGAACAGACGGTAACCCTATCAGTATCGGTGAAAACACTCTTCTTGGTGCAAACTCAGTGACGGGGCTTCCTCTTGGAGATGCATGTATCGTAGATGCGGGTATCACTATCTTGGCTGGTACGAAGATCAAGATCGCTCCTGAAGAGTTAGAGAAGATTAAAGCAGCAAACCCAGAAGCAAATCTTGATACTAAAACGACTTTTAAAGGTGAAGAGCTTCAAGGACTTGATGGTATCCACTTTAGACAAAACTCTTTAACAGGTGAGATCATCGCTAGAAGAAGTACAAGAGAAGTGAAGTTAAACGCGGATCTTCACTAATAGGTTGTATGTGGTCGGTAAACAGACCCAACATGATATTAATTAAATTAACCGTAGGGTCGGTTTACCCAACACCAAAGGCAATCTGGTATCAATAGAAGATTTCAAAGGAGCCCCGGCTCTTCTGGTAATTTTTATGTGCAACCATTGCCCTTTTGTGAAACACATTTTGGATGATCTCGTCGATCTGGTGACAGAGTACCGGGCAAAAA
>CBFCXZ010000004.1:0-128669 GCA_965602275.1 uncultured bacterium | reverse complement strand
ATACTTTCTCTCTCTCTTTAAGTATAAGACTTTTATGCTAAAAAAAGACTAAAAGTTAAAAATTATATGAGTAGAGAGGAAAAGCATGCTAGATATTGGTTTGAGGGAATATATAGTTTTCTTTTTCCTATGCCAAAATTTTTGAATTTATAAAAGCCAAATGCTGGTTGAGAAGTTTAGAGTGTTCCCGCTCCTGCGGGAAACTTTTATTTTATTGAGACTTTTTCTTTCTGCATCTTTGATGTATCTAAAGCTAGGTTTGTCAAAAGTGACTCCATCTTGGACAATCGTTTTTGCATCACTTTAAGTTCAGCAATTTCAGCTTTCATTTCTTTCATTTCAGCATCCTTTGCTTTCAGCTCAGCTTTTGTTTCAGCCAAAGATTTATCCTGCTCCTGCACCACCTTGGTAAGCACAGCAACCATATCCATAGAACTCAAACCGTCACGGCTTTTAATAGCAACAAGTTCAGGTACATCTTCTGCGATGAATCCGACGACTTGTTCTTTTTTATCAGACTTGTAGTTATATGTAACAGGCTGAAGTTTATTGAAAGCGGTTAGGGCTTCTTTTGTACTAAGAGGTTTGATATTTTCTTTTAATGCACGACTAGAAGCGTTAATCCACACACCTCCTACATTTTTGGCACCATTACCTAAATAGAGTTCTGTCCCACTGACATTAGATGTAGCATTTGTTACTGTAAACTCTGAACCACCTGTCCCTTGTAGTGTCGCCTGGAACGCATCACCTCCACTGTTGGTTCTAAAGTTCCAGCCTTTTGACGTACTTCCATTTACCAGTCGAAAACCAGCATCAGATGTGATTGGGCCACCCACAGCACTATTGGTTGCAGATAAAGTAATCAGATTTTTTAAACCATCTCCCACGGTGTTTGAACCAGTCCAAGTTGCAACCACTGTCCCATTCACATCCAACTTTGCAGAAGGAGCATCTGTACCAATTCCTACATAACCTTCAGCTCCTTCATCATTACCCCCAATGACAAGCGTATTGTCATCCGCAGTATTACGTAGTTTAAATGGAGCACTGTATGTGCCCCCTACAGGTGCTTTTGGGACAAGCCATAAGCCATCAGAACCTACATCAAATCCCCATTGTGCACCAAAACCATCATATTGATAGAGACGCTCTTCAAGAGTCATGTTTTTAAAAGTCTCATCAGCCCCAGACGCAGCCATAGCTACCCCACTAGATAAGATCATCGATAAAATTACGCCTTTGGTAACAAGTTTGCTTATGTTTTTCATTTATTTTCCTTTTTTAGTTTTAAATACATTTTTCTATTGACTTATAGTTAGCTTGGTATAGCTGCGCATAC
Source organism: uncultured bacterium (assembly GCA_965602275.1). Taxonomy (GTDB): domain Bacteria; phylum Campylobacterota; class Campylobacteria; order Campylobacterales; family Sulfurovaceae; genus Sulfurovum. Next base: position 127,327 of record CBFCXZ010000004.1, on the reverse strand, counting down.
TTCTGTTCCCTGTATCAGTTGTTCACCTTCAGGACAACTTGGAAGATAGATACCCGTAGGGTCTACAGGTGTAATTGATACACAATTTTCTGTACCCTGTATCAGTCGTTCTCCATCGACACAAGATGGTAGGTAGTAACCTGGATCATCTGCAGGAGTACCTGCAATACAGATTGTTGTCCCCTGCTTATAATGGTAACCTTCCTGACATATGCCACCTGTACCAATAGCACTTTTGAGGTTCATTCTTCCCTCTGTGAGAAGTTTGCCGGCAAGGCTATCTGGAGTATCAACATTATCAAGGATCCGTGCTTTTCTGCTAGCTACCGTATCGCCTGTGTAAGATGCAGATAGAAGAGCCACCGCACCAGTAACATGAGGTGCTGCCATAGAAGTTCCGTTCCATGTTGCATAGCGGTCACTTGTACGTGTACCGACACCAATGCCGATATCATCTATATATACACCATCATAATTATAAATATAATCACTTTGTACTGCAAATAAATATAAAAAATCATTTGTTTGAAACGAATCAGGAATTTCTAGGGAATAAGACTGCATAGGCTGACTTTCTCCGGTAAATGACTCCATCACAGTCCAGTTTGCTCCTCCATCTGCTGAGAAGTATACATGCAGGAAATCATAACCATCCTCCAAGTCAAGTACGGCCCAGAAACCAAGAGCAAGATTTTCATTTGCCATGCCAGTCAGATCGATTGATGCCGCTGGTAATATATAGGTAAAACTGTCATCCGGATAATTTCCATCTGGGGAGTCTGTCAAGGAATAGGATGCACTATGTACATTAGATGTTGAAAAGGCCCATACAGCACCGTCCCCGCCTTGACTCCAATCTGCACCATTATCTACAGTGTTGAAATAAGGATCTCCCACTTGTGGTGTATAATCCACATTATATTTCATAGTACTCAAAATACTACTTCCGGGGGCAGCAAGATCCACACTTGTTGCTCCATAATTTGAGAACCAGGAAAGCTCATCATTATGGTCTGTAGAAGCTACTGAAATGATATTATCAGCATTATAAGATGAAGGAAAATGTGGTGTAGTATCATTATCAACTCCATCATTCCCTGCTGCTGCACAGAAAATGATACCTGCATCGCCAAGCCCTTTGATAGCTGTATTCATAGTATCAGCCTGATCACCGCCGCCACCGCCATAGGAAGCATTGATAGCAACTATGTTGACTCCACGTTCTTTCATGGTCTGGACATATTCGATAGCTTCAAAAATATCACTATCACTTGCACCTGCACCAGGTGGAAAAATCTTTAAGGTCATGATATTTACATCCCAGTTAACCCCGGAGATACCAAAGCCATCATTTCCGGAAGCCCCGATAGTTCCAGATACATGGGTACCATGACCATGGACATCCAGCGGATCACCATCATTATTGCCAGTGATATCTGCTGCAACATCATATCCATAGATATCATCGATATAGCCATTGCCATCATTATCTATGCCATCATCCGGGGTTTCCCCTTGGTTTACCCATAAATTAGTTTTGAGATCAGTGTGTGTATAGTCGACACCTGTATCGAAAACAGCAACCACAACATCAGAAGAACCGGTTGTTACATCCCATGCCTCTACAGCATCGATATCCGCATCACTGCTTCCACCTGTTTGTCCTGTATTGTTCATACCCCACAGTTGGTTAAAATCCGGATCATTTGGAGCAGTAGCATCAAGCTGTCGGATGTAGTTTGGTGAGACAGATTCTACGTTTGGATCAGCTTTTAGTATCTTGATCATCTCTTGGGTTGTTTTAGTTGACTTAAGTACTGTTATCAGATTCTTTTTTGTCAACTTTGAGTATGTTTTTACAACTTTAAAACCTTGTGCAGATGATGAACTGTTGACAGTTGCTTTCTTGATACCGGACTTATACTTGACGATCACTTCGCCTTCTCTATATTTTGGAGAGACTGCTTGCGTCGCTTTGTTTGGTTTTGCCTGTTTTACAGGTGCTAATTTTTGTGGAACTGATGGAGGTGAAAGTGAAAGCTGTTTAGCAGTACCTATCTGCGGAGCTGCTGCCCATACGGATCCGCAGAGTAGACTTGCAACTATGATGCTTCGTGTTACATTGGTTCTGATCATTATAATTTTCTCCTTTATTAATGATTAGTAAATATTATAATATTTAGTTACTTAGACTAAGATACCTATAAAAAGAAATTTTAAAATGGAAAAGAAAGATTTTGTAGCTACAAAGCCTGATCTTTCAGACTTTGTAGTGTTAGTGAGATTACTTTGTATTGAAAGCAACTTCCTCTGTTTTACTGTTAGAGGTGTCTAATGCAAGATTTGTCAAAAGTGATTCTACTTTTGCCAGACGTTTTTGCATGGTTTCTAGTTTTGCAATCTTTTCTTGAGCTTTTTTTAGCTCAGCTTTTGTTTCAGCCAAAGATTTATCCTGCTCCTGCACCACCTTGGTAAGTACAGCGACCATATCCATAGAACTTAAACCATCACGACTGTTTATGGAAACTAATTCCGGAACATCTTCAGCGATGAACCCTACGACTTTTTCAGACTTGTCTGTTTTATAGTTATAGGTAACAGGTTGAAGTTTACTGAATGCTGTTAGGGCTTCTTTTGTACTAAGAGGTTTGATATTTTCTTTTAATGCACGACTGGATGCATTGATCCATACCCCACCTACATTTTTAGCTCCATTTCCTAAGTAGAGTTCTGTTCCTGAGACATTCGCAGTTGCATTCGTAACAGTGAACTCCGATCCTCCGGTCCCCTGTAATGTTGCCTGGAACGAATCACCACCACTGTTAGTTCTAAAGTTCCAGCCTTTTGATGTACTTCCGTTTACCAGGCGAAAACCAGCATCAGATGTGATTGAGCCACCTACATCACTATTGGTTGCAGATAAAGTAATCAGATTTGTTAGACCATCTCCTACTGTGTTTGAACCACTCCATGTTGCTTCAATATCACCACGAACATCAAGTTTTGCTTGTGGGGAATTTGTACCCAATCCAATATCGCCATCCGCTACAATCTGTAGTGACATTGCTGGTGCATCCTCATGAATTGAAAATGGCCAAAATGTCGTAGTTGATCCTATATTAAACCACGCCCCATTGTTATCCAACTTCCAACCATGTCCACTGTAATCGGATCTAATATCTCCATCTCCTGCAATATGCAGTGAAGTTTCTGGTGCTACTGTCCCAATCCCCATACTCTTTTCTGATCTATCTATAAAGACAGAACCGTCTGCTAGGTTGATATCACCTGAACTATCATACTGAAAAGTATTAGATGAATTGCCAGTCGAATAGCCCCAGATGATCCAATCATTATTGACTGGATCATATATATTAAAAAAACCACCGTCAGTAGTGACAATATCTATAACATTCGTACCACTATCGGTGTCTACAAAATTAATACGTGGGGTAGAACTTGATGCAGTTAAATCGGCAGCATATGTAGATGAAGTGCTAGCCAATGATGCTAATAAAATCATAGTTACTTTGGACATACTTATTTTTTTCATAATTTTACCCTTCCTCTGTTTGATTTGAAACCATTTGAGCATTTCTGATTTCTATAGAGCCACCAGCATAGTCACTTTTGGCACCTGAAGTTTTTCCTGCAACTGCTTGAGCATTATTAATTGCTTGTGTGTTAGTAGAAGTAATTTTTTGCGTTGCAGGAACAACTCTCACATCATAACGATAAGCTCCATCAACTCCAGATGGCGACCACGTGAAAGAGTTACCCTCATACTTTTCATTCACAACCACTTCATCATTTGGTCCAATGACTTTTGCTATAACTGTTCCACTTATATCTGATGTTACTGTCAGAACCCCATTTGATTTATCTACCGTCATTATTGCAAAGGCACTTACACTGCTCACTACTCCTGCGACTAGTAGTTTTGCCAAGATATTGTTTCTCTTCATACTAAACCCCTTTCTGAAAATTTGCTCAGAATCCATCAAACTGAATTCAACCTAATAAGAAAATAATAAATACATACTTTCTCTCTCTCTTTAAGTATAAGACTTTTATGCTAAAAAAAGACTAAAAGTTAAAAATTATATGAGTAGAGAGGAAAAGCATGCTAGATATTGGTTTGAGGGAATATATAGTTTTCTTTTTCCTATGCCAAAATTTTTGAATTTATAAAAGCCAAATGCTGGTTGAGAAGTTTAGAGTGTTCCCGCTCCTGCGGGAAACTTTTATTTTATTGAGACTTTTTCTTTCTGCATCTTTGATGTATCTAAAGCTAGGTTTGTCAAAAGTGACTCCATCTTGGACAATCGTTTTTGCATCACTTTAAGTTCAGCAATTTCAGCTTTCATTTCTTTCATTTCAGCATCCTTTGCTTTCAGCTCAGCTTTTGTTTCAGCCAAAGATTTATCCTGCTCCTGCACCACCTTGGTAAGCACAGCAACCATATCCATAGAACTCAAACCGTCACGGCTTTTAATAGCAACAAGTTCAGGTACATCTTCTGCGATGAATCCGACGACTTGTTCTTTTTTATCAGACTTGTAGTTATATGTAACAGGCTGAAGTTTATTGAAAGCGGTTAGGGCTTCTTTTGTACTAAGAGGTTTGATATTTTCTTTTAATGCACGACTAGAAGCGTTAATCCACACACCTCCTACATTTTTGGCACCATTACCTAAATAGAGTTCTGTCCCACTGACATTAGATGTAGCATTTGTTACTGTAAACTCTGAACCACCTGTCCCTTGTAGTGTCGCCTGGAACGCATCACCTCCACTGTTGGTTCTAAAGTTCCAGCCTTTTGACGTACTTCCATTTACCAGTCGAAAACCAGCATCAGATGTGATTGGGCCACCCACAGCACTATTGGTTGCAGATAAAGTAATCAGATTTTTTAAACCATCTCCCACGGTGTTTGAACCAGTCCAAGTTGCAACCACTGTCCCATTCACATCCAACTTTGCAGAAGGAGCATCTGTACCAATTCCTACATAACCTTCAGCTCCTTCATCATTACCCCCAATGACAAGCGTATTGTCATCCGCAGTATTACGTAGTTTAAATGGAGCACTGTATGTGCCCCCTACAGGTGCTTTTGGGACAAGCCATAAGCCATCAGAACCTACATCAAATCCCCATTGTGCACCAAAACCATCATATTGATAGAGACGCTCTTCAAGAGTCATGTTTTTAAAAGTCTCATCAGCCCCAGACGCAGCCATAGCTACCCCACTAGATAAGATCATCGATAAAATTACGCCTTTGGTAACAAGTTTGCTTATGTTTTTCATTTATTTTCCTTTTTTAGTTTTAAATACATTTTTCTATTGACTTATAGTTAGCTTGGTATAGCTGCGCATACTTCTGTTCCCTGTATCAGTTGTTCACCTTCAGGACAACTTGGAAGATAGATACCCGTAGGGTCTACAGGTGTAATTGATACACAATTTTCTGTACCCTGTATCAGTCGTTCTCCATCGACACAAGATGGTAGGTAGTAACCTGGATCATCTGCAGGAGTACCTGCAATACAGATTGTTGTCCCCTGCTTATAATGGTAACCTTCCTGACATATGCCACCTGTACCAATAGCACTTTTGAGGTTCATTCTTCCCTCTGTGAGAAGTTTGCCGGCAAGGCTATCTGGAGTATCAACATTATCAAGGATCCGTGCTTTTCTGCTAGCTACCGTATCGCCTGTGTAAGATGCAGATAGAAGAGCCACCGCACCAGTAACATGAGGTGCTGCCATAGAAGTTCCGTTCCATGTTGCATAGCGGTCACTTGTACGTGTACCGACACCAATGCCGATATCATCTATATATACACCATCATAATTATAAATATAATCACTTTGTACTGCAAATAAATATAAAAAATCATTTGTTTGAAACGAATCAGGAATTTCTAGGGAATAAGACTGCATAGGCTGACTTTCTCCGGTAAATGACTCCATCACAGTCCAGTTTGCTCCTCCATCTGCTGAGAAGTATACATGCAGGAAATCATAACCATCCTCCAAGTCAAGTACGGCCCAGAAACCAAGAGCAAGATTTTCATTTGCCATGCCAGTCAGATCGATTGATGCCGCTGGTAATATATAGGTAAAACTGTCATCCGGATAATTTCCATCTGGGGAGTCTGTCAAGGAATAGGATGCACTATGTACATTAGATGTTGAAAAGGCCCATACAGCACCGTCCCCGCCTTGACTCCAATCTGCACCATTATCTACAGTGTTGAAATAAGGATCTCCCACTTGTGGTGTATAATCCACATTATATTTCATAGTACTCAAAATACTACTTCCGGGGGCAGCAAGATCCACACTTGTTGCTCCATAATTTGAGAACCAGGAAAGCTCATCATTATGGTCTGTAGAAGCTACTGAAATGATATTATCAGCATTATAAGATGAAGGAAAATGTGGTGTAGTATCATTATCAACTCCATCATTCCCTGCTGCTGCACAGAAAATGATACCTGCATCGCCAAGCCCTTTGATAGCTGTATTCATAGTATCAGCCTGATCACCGCCGCCACCGCCATAGGAAGCATTGATAGCAACTATGTTGACTCCACGTTCTTTCATGGTCTGGACATATTCGATAGCTTCAAAAATATCACTATCACTTGCACCTGCACCAGGTGGAAAAATCTTTAAGGTCATGATATTTACATCCCAGTTAACCCCGGAGATACCAAAGCCATCATTTCCGGAAGCCCCGATAGTTCCAGATACATGGGTACCATGACCATGGACATCCAGCGGATCACCATCATTATTGCCAGTGATATCTGCTGCAACATCATATCCATAGATATCATCGATATAGCCATTGCCATCATTATCTATGCCATCATCCGGGGTTTCCCCTTGGTTTACCCATAAATTAGTTTTGAGATCAGTGTGTGTATAGTCGACACCTGTATCGAAAACAGCAACCACAACATCAGAAGAACCGGTTGTTACATCCCATGCCTCTACAGCATCGATATCCGCATCACTGCTTCCACCTGTTTGTCCTGTATTGTTCATACCCCACAGTTGGTTAAAATCCGGATCATTTGGAGCAGTAGCATCAAGCTGTCGGATGTAGTTTGGTGAGACAGATTCTACGTTTGGATCAGCTTTTAGTATCTTGATCATCTCTTGGGTTGTTTTAGTTGACTTAAGTACTGTTATCAGATTCTTTTTTGTCAACTTTGAGTATGTTTTTACAACTTTAAAACCTTGTGCAGATGATGAACTGTTGACAGTTGCTTTCTTGATACCGGACTTATACTTGACGATCACTTCGCCTTCTCTATATTTTGGAGAGACTGCTTGCGTCGCTTTGTTTGGTTTTGCCTGTTTTACAGGTGCTAATTTTTGTGGAACTGATGGAGGTGAAAGTGAAAGCTGTTTAGCAGTACCTATCTGCGGAGCTGCTGCCCATACGGATCCGCAGAGTAGACTTGCAACTATGATGCTTCGTGTTACATTGGTTCTGATCATTATAATTTTCTCCTTTATTAATGATTAGTAAATATTATAATATTTAGTTACTTAGACTAAGATACCTATAAAAAGAAATTTTAAAATGGAAAAGAAAGATTTTGTAGCTACAAAGCCTGATCTTTCAGACTTTGTAGTGTTAGTGAGATTACTTTGTATTGAAAGCAACTTCCTCTGTTTTACTGTTAGAGGTGTCTAATGCAAGATTTGTCAAAAGTGATTCTACTTTTGCCAGACGTTTTTGCATGGTTTCTAGTTTTGCAATCTTTTCTTGAGCTTTTTTTAGCTCAGCTTTTGTTTCAGCCAAAGATTTATCCTGCTCCTGCACCACCTTGGTAAGTACAGCGACCATATCCATAGAACTTAAACCATCACGACTGTTTATGGAAACTAATTCCGGAACATCTTCAGCGATGAACCCTACGACTTTTTCAGACTTGTCTGTTTTATAGTTATAGGTAACAGGTTGAAGTTTACTGAATGCTGTTAGGGCTTCTTTTGTACTAAGAGGTTTGATATTTTCTTTTAATGCACGACTGGATGCATTGATCCATACCCCACCTACATTTTTAGCTCCATTTCCTAAGTAGAGTTCTGTTCCTGAGACATTCGCAGTTGCATTCGTAACAGTGAACTCCGATCCTCCGGTCCCCTGTAATGTTGCCTGGAACGAATCACCACCACTGTTAGTTCTAAAGTTCCAGCCTTTTGACGTACTTCCATTTACCAGTTGAAAACCAGCATCAGATGTGATAGAGCCACCCACAGCACTATTGTTTGCAGATAAAACCATCAAGTTTGTTAGACCGTCACCTACGATGTTGGAACCTACCCATGTGGAGGTGATATCACCTGTGGAGGCGATATCACCACGAACATCAAGTGTAGCCAGTGGAGAAGCTGTTCCCATTCCTATATCACCGTTTGATGCGATATTCAATGAATCAGTTGGGGCATTTGCATTGATGGCAAATGGATCGTTGCTGCTGAACATGTCTCGCAATAAAATGCCTCCATCTACCCTTGTAGTTATTTTCCACTTGGAAGCACCATCTTGTTCTAATAAGATATTTCCATTACCTTTTATGTGTAATGTCTCTTCTGGAGAAGTTGTTCCAATTCCCATTTCTACTTGATCTCTATCGATATATACCTCATTTGCCAAATTTACATTTCCGGTTGATGATACAAGCAAAGCAGTTTGACTATTACTGCTGTTTTGAATAAGAAATTCGTCAATGCTACCTGCGGTTAACCAGGTACCGGTATAGATTGTACCAGCATAATCTTTAGTTGGTTGAGGATTTATATTTACAGGAGATTCAAAAGTCTCTTCAGCATTTACTTGTGACACCATAACCGCTGAAGCCAATATAATCGATGTAAGAGTTGAGACATGTATTCTATTCATTTTTTCTACCTTTTTTTATTTTCATGTATTGCTTCCAGCATAATGTTGAATAATGCTAAAGCTTTTTCTAATGACAGAAATTCAATAACTCTGAATTTCACCTTAGTTTAAAATACCATATTTATTATAGAATAATTATAATCTTACTATTCTTAAAAAAATAAAATAATTGGAGTGAACCAATTATTAAAATATTTTTCTAATTCTGGAAATGGGACTCATTTTTGAGACAGGTTTGACCAGAGGTCTTTGATTGATCTCTCTGTATGTTAGACTTCTTTACAGTCCCACTCAGGGAAATGAGTGCGTATATACTGATTCAATGCCCTTTCTGCATCTGTATAGTTTTTACCTGCGATCTTTTTTGCATCCTCATCACGACGACTTACTCCGATGATCATACCAGCACCTACGGTATTGTTAGTAATGCGATCTACAACGATAAAACTACCAGTTAATCTATTATCTTTATAAGCATCTGCTGCAATAGGACGGGTAAGTAACATTTTACATGAAGCAATATCATTGAGTTCAAGTGTATCTACTTGTGTTCTTTCATAAGTGTTTACATCAATTTTATAGTTAATATGTTCAAAGCTTCCAGATACTACGGAGGTAGCTCTTTTGATATCATAACTACGTCTTGTATCCATAGGTTTCTCATCCATCCAGACCAGCATTACTTTCAAAGAATTTGAAACTCTTGGCATATTTTTAGTATGGACTATCATATCTCCACGAGAGATATCTACTTCATCTTCTGTAGTGATTGTTATAGCCATAGGAGCATACGCTTCTGTAGTTGTAGCATTTCGATCTGCCTCAGTGATATCTCCACCATTGATGATACTTTTAACTTTGGTACTTTTACCTGAAGGCAGAACGGTGATTTCATCACCTACTTTTACTGATCCAGCTGCAATGGTTCCGCAGAACCCTCTAAAGTCAAGGTTTGGACGATTGACGTACTGTACAGGGAATCTAAAGTTTTCTGTTTTTGCTTCTTTAGTAACATCCATACTATCAAGTAAGCCAAGCATTGGTTTACCATCGTACCATGGTGTGTTCTCACTTTTATCAACAACGTTATCACCTTCAAGCGCAGATACTGGGATATAATATGTGTTTTTGATACCTAATTCATCTGCCAGTTCACCATAGGCTTTAGAGATCTCATTGAATGTATCTTCACTGAAGTCTACTAAATCCATTTTATTGATAGCAACGATAACATGTTCGATCCCTAAAAGAGAGACAATAAAACTGTGACGACGTGTTTGTGTCAAGATACCTTTACGGGCATCGATGAGGATAATCGCTACATCTGCAGTGGAAGCACCTGTTACCATGTTTCTTGTGTACTGTTCATGACCCGGAGTGTCTGCTATAATAAATTTACGGTTCTCTGTGGCAAAAAAACGGTAAGCTACATCGATGGTGATCCCTTGTTCTCTTTCACTTTGAAGACCATCGACAAGCAATGCCATATCGATCTTTTCACCAGTCGTTCCGTACTTCTTACTTTCACTCTCTGCTGCTGCTAGTTGATCATCAAAGATCATTTTTGAATCATAGAGCATACGACCAATCAAAGTACTTTTGCCATCATCCACAGATCCACATGTTAGAAAGCGGAGCATATCTTTGTTTTCGTGTTCTTTTAAGTAGTTAATAATATCCATTAAAAATATCCCTCGATCTTTTTCAATTCCATTGCGCCTTCTTGATCTTTATCTATGAGGCGACCTTCACGTTCACTACTTGTTGAAAGTAACATCTCTTTGATGATCTCTGGTAGGGTTGTTGCTGTCGAATTGATTGCACCTGTTAGAGGATAACATCCTAAAGTTCTAAAACGTACCATCTCTTTTTTAGCTGTTTTACGAAGTTCTTCTGGCATACGGTCATCATCGACCATTATCTTGACACCGTCCATTTCGACTACATCATGCTCTTTTGCAAAATAGAGTGAAGGGATAGGGATACCTTCGAGGTAGATGTACTGCCAGATGTCTAATTCTGTCCAGTTGCTTATCGGAAAGACACGAACGCTTTCTCCTTTTTGAATGGCTGTGTTATAGACATTCCAAAGTTCAGGGCGTTGGTTTTTAGGATCCCAACGGTGGTGTTTGTCACGAAAAGAGAAGAGACGCTCTTTGGCACGAGACTTCTCTTCGTCACGACGCGCCCCACCGATGATAGCGTCATAGCCGCCTTGGTTAAGGGCTTGTTTTAGACCTTCTGTTTTCATAACGTCTGTATGGACTTTAGAACCGTGTTCAAAGGGAGAGATGTTCATCTCTATACCTTCCGGGTTAGAGTGGACAAGAAGGTCAAAACCTAAGTCTTTCACACGTTGGTCACGGAACTCGATCATCTCTTTGAATTTCCAAAGTGTGTCGACGTGTAAAAGCGGAAAAGGAAGTTTACTTGGAGCAAATGCTTTCATCGCAAGATGCAGCATGACTGAGGAGTCTTTCCCTACAGAGTACATCATTACCGGGTTGGTGAACTCTGCTGCTACTTCCCGTAAAATATGAATTGATTCAGCTTCCAGCTGTTTTAAATGCGTTAATCGTTCTTTTGTTATCATTTTAGTTCCTTATACCAATTATACATTTTTTCTATCCCATCTTTCAATTCTACTTTATGCTTCCACCCAAGATTATGAAGCTTAGAAACATCCGTTAGTTTTTTCATGGTTCCGTCAGGCTTATCTGTATTGAAGTAGAGTTCACCTTTAAAACCAACGGTCTCTTTGATGGTTTCTGCCAACTCTCTAATAGAGATGTCAATACCTGTCCCGATGTTAATGTGGGTGTTACGAATCTCTTGATTTTTGACTTCATTTGGCGTACAGGTTGTATTTGAACCATTTGTTACTGTGTATGTGTCTATGAAGTCTCTGTTTTCCATGATGAAGACACAGGCGTCTGCCATGTCTTCTGACCAAAGAAATTCTCGCATTGGTTTACCTGAACCCCATATCTCTACTTTGTTCTCATTAACACCAAAGTTAGCTAGATACTCTTTTGCTTCGTCAATGTTCTTTACCCCAAGATCTTTAACGACTTCATCGTGTTTACCTTCATTTAGAAGTTTTGCACAGTGGATCTTTCTGATAAGTGCAGGGAGTACATGTGACTTTTCCAGATCGAAATTATCATTAGGACCGTAGAGGTTTGTAGGCATGACTGAGATGTAGTTGGTACCGTACTGTAGATTGTAACTTTCACACATTTTGATACCTGCTATCTTTGCTATGGCGTAGGGTTCATTAGTGTATTCAAGCGTATCCGTCAACAGACAATCTTCCGGCATCGGTTGTGGTGCATTTTTTGGGTAGATACAGGTAGAACCTAAAAACATCAGTTTTTTGACGCCGTTTTTGTAGCTTTGGTGAATGATGTTATTTTGTATCTGTAGGTTTTCATAGATAAAGTCGGCGCGGTAGGTATTGTTAGCCACAATCCCACCTACTTTTGCAGCCGCTAAGAAAACATACTCAGGTTTTTCAGTATGGAAGAATTCTGCTACTGCTTGTTGATCTAAAAGATCAAGCTCACTATGAGTCTTACTTATGATATTAGTATAGCCTTTAGCTTTAAGGTTATTGACAATAGCAGAACCAACTAAGCCTCTGTGTCCAGCTATATAGATTTTAGAATCTAAGTTCATGATTTTTATCCTACTCGTAATAACTCATGGTTTTATATCCACCATCTTGAAGATAAACATCTTTAGTCATGAGTTTGAGGTCTGACTCCATCATATCATTAACAAGCTCTTCTAGCTTATATTCTCGCTTCCATCCCAGTTTTTTCTCTGCTTTGCTTGGATCACCTAAAAGCAGGTCAACCTCTGTTGGTCTAAAGTATCTTGGATCTACGGCTACTACTTCTGTTCCAACTTCCATTTGGTATTTAGGGTTTGAGCAAGAGACTACATATGCTTTTTCATCTACGCCTTCACCTTTAAACTCTAATGCAATACCGGCATATGCAAATGCCATACGTACAAATTCTCTTACTGTTGTAGTTATACCTGTTGCAATAACCCAGTCTTCTGGTTCATCTGCTTGCAGGATCATCCACATCATGCGTACATAATCTTTTGCATGACCCCAGTCACGTTTTGCATCAAGGTTACCCAGGTAGAGCTTCTCTTGTAAGCCTAATGCAATCTTGGAAGCTGCTCTGGTGATCTTACGTGTAACAAACGTTTCACCACGTACGGGTGATTCGTGGTTGAAAAGGATACCGTTACAAGCAAACATACCATATGCTTCTCTGTAGTTTACGGTGATCCAGTAGGCATACATTTTTGCTACAGCGTAAGGACTTCTAGGATAAAACGGTGTTGTTTCACTTTGCGGAGTCTCTTGTACTTTTCCATAGAGTTCAGAAGTAGAAGCCTGGTAGATCTTTGTTTTTTCTGTAAGCCCTAAAAGTTTTACAGCTTCTAAGATGCGAAGCGTTCCTGTACCGTCAGCATTGGCAACATACTCTGGAGTTTCAAATGAAACAGCAACATGACTCATAGCAGCAAGATTATAGATCTCATCTGGTTGAACTTCCTGGATAATACGTGTGAGGTTCATGGAGTCGGTCATATCACCAAAGTGAAGTGTTAGATCTAACCCTTCGATATGTGGATCATGATAAAGGTGATCAATACGATCAGTGTTGAACAGAGAGGTTCTTCTCTTGATACCGTGAACTTCATAGCCTTTTTTTAGTAAGAACTCTGCAAGATAGGAACCATCTTGTCCTGTAATACCTGTGATCAGTGCTACTTTTTTTGCCATTTAACTCTCCTTTTGTTGTGGGACCGTGCCCATCTTTTTTGTAAAATAGTCTTTTACATAACTATGTACTTCATCACTCTGCATCAGCTCCTCAAGATCAAACCATCGATAATCAGCATGTTGATCCTTTGGCAGATTTTCAAGACCGGATACTTCTACCTCATACCCAAGATTGATATAATGGGTCGAAACAGCGTCAAAAATACTATCAGCATAGAGATGTTCAAAAACACCGATGAACTTTGTACTATTATCTATAATTATATCTAATTCCACCTTGCCAATACGTTTGATGGCATCCTTGATATTCTCATTTTTAAGTACTCTACCACCGAGTGTAAAATAATATCCCTGAGCGGGTTTATTGACTCTTTTCCCAAGTAAAATCCTACCTTTATGTTTAACAATAAGGTCGACTGAAACAAGTGGTGTATGTTCAATAACAGTTTTAAAAAGATCTCCCTTGATATAGCCTGGATTACTTTCGTGCAAAATCATCCTCTATTCGAACGATGTCATCCTCTCCAAGATAAGAACCTACTTGTGCTTCGATCAAAACAACATCAACTTTACCGGGGTTTTTCAAACGATGCGTCTCACCCATAGGAATATAAGTGGATTCATTAGGCCGTACTAAAACCTCTTTATCTCCTATTGTTACAAGGGCTGTCCCAGATACAACGATCCAATGTTCACTTCTGTGAAAATGTTTTTGAAGGCTTAAGCGTTTTCCAGGCTTAACTACTATTCGTTTTATCTTGTAGTTAGGGTTCTCTTCTAAAACCGTATAAGTTCCCCAGGGACGGTGAGCAGTCCGGTGAATATGATGGAGTTCTGATTTAGTAGTTGTCAGTTGTTTCACAATCTCTTTTACTTTTTGAGAAGCACCTTTTTTAGAGATAAGCAAGGCATCTGCTGTATCTACTACTATAAGGTCTTCAATACCTACGAATGCTATGGCTCTCTCTTTTGAGTAGACAAAGTTGTTTTTTGAATCAACAGTGTAAAAATGTTCGCATTTTGTGTTACCATTTTCATCTTTTGGCATTTCTTCATCTAGGGCATCAAAACTTCCAAGGTCCGACCAGTCGATGTCAGAAGCTAGCACTTTTACTTTTGAACTTTTCTCCATAACTGCGTAGTCGATGCTGTCTTCTGGTATAGCTTGCATATCTTCGTGAGATACACGGATTACCTCGCTAGATCTTGCATTTTCAAAAGCTACTTTTGAAGCTTCATAGATCTCAGGAGAATATTTTTTCAACTCCTCTAAAAAAATACCCGCTTTAAAACAGAACATTCCAGAGTTCCAGTAAAAATTTCCTGCGTCTATATACTTCTGAGCAGTAGTCGCATCTGGTTTTTCATGAAAGGCTTTTACATCCTGTCCATTTGACTCTATATATCCATAGCCCGTTTCAGCGTACTCCGGAGTAATGCCAAAGGTAACAAGGTTATCTGTTTCTGCCAGTTTTTTTGCCTCTTCCAATACTTTAGCATAAGCCGCTTCATTTTTGATAAGATGATCTGAAGGAGAGACTAGAACAATTTCATCTTTGTCCAGTGCTAAACATGCAAGAGCGATAGCTGGTGCTGTATTGCGACCTATAGGTTCTAATAAAAACTTATTTTGAGTAGATGCAAGTTCTTCAAGTTGATCTACTGCTAAAAAGTACTGTTCAGCATTTGAAACGATGAATTGTTGATCACATATAGCCTTATTACGTTTAACAGTAAGTTGAAAAAGGGATGCATCATTAAACAATTTAACAAACTGCTTAGGCATAAGTGCTCGGCTTATGGGCCAAAGACGTGTACCTGAGCCTCCACATAAAATCATATTAGTCATTTATTTTCTCTTTTTGATTTTTCATAAAAATAATTAGTAGCTTCAACAAAACCATCAACAGAGCCGCAGTCAAAACGTTTACCTTTAAATTTAAAGGCTATGACTTTTCCTTGCTTAGCCTGCTCAAGCAAAGCATCGGTGATCTGTATCTCCCCACCTTTCCCAGGCTTTGTTTCTCTAAGAATATCAAAAATATCCGGTGTTAGGATGTAGCGACCGATGATAGCCATGTTGCTTGGTGCATCTTTTGGGTCCGGCTTTTCTACCATGTCTATTACTCTGTATGTATCATCGGTATCATCTATTAAGTTAGCGGCTATGACACCGTATTTGTTAGTTTGATCCATAGGGACTTCTTCAATGGCTACAATGGAGCATCGGTACTTTTCATACACTTCTATCATCTGTTTAAGTATACCATCGGCACCATTGGTACAAAGGTCATCTGCCAAGAGTACAGCAAAAGGTTCATTACCTATGAGTGTTTCACCTGTAAGAATGGCGTGTCCTAAACCTCTCATCTCTACTTGTCTAGTATAAGAAAATGTACATTGTGCAACAAGAGAGCGAACCTCAGCCATAAGCTGCTCTTTTGAACTACCTTTGATCTGTTGTTCAAGCTCATAAGATCTGTCAAAATGGTCTTCTATAGCACGTTTACCTCTACCGGTCACTATTGCCATAGTATGGATACCTGCTTCAACAGCTTCTTCTACACCATATTGCATTAGAGGTTTTGTAAGGATTGGAAGCATCTCTTTTGGAATGGCTTTAGTTGCAGGGAGGAAACGTGTTCCATAACCTGCAGCAGGAAAAAGGCATTTGGTGATAGTTCGATCTTCTTTACGTCTTTTTTTCTCAGCCATTTGAATATACTCTCCCTAATTATTGTAAAGAATATTATAGCAGAATAGAGTTAAGAATCGTGTACTGTGCACTACGCACTACGCACTACGCACTAATCTCTTTGCCTCTACGATAAGATCATTGACTTTGATCTCATACTCTTTTGCAAGATCTTCATCTGTTGACTCAAAACGTGTGACAAGTACAGGAGTCGTGTTACTTGCTCTCACGAGTCCCCAACCTTTTTCAAAGTTGATACGTACACCGTCTACATCGATGATATTAAGAATTTTAGGGAAATCACTTGGAGGATTTTTTAGTAATTCTTTTACTTTATCGATAATAAGGAACTTCTCTTCTTCGGTGGTTTCTACTTTTAGTTCTTCTGTAGAGAAAACTTGAGGAAGAGCATCAAGTTCAGCATCAAGGTCTATGCCGTCTTGGATAAGCTCCAGCATCCTGAGTGTTGCATAGATGGCGTCATCATATCCAAAGTAACGGTGTTTGAAAAAGATATGACCACTTACTTCACAGGCAAGGTCTGCATTGGTCTCTTTCATTTTAACTTTGAGGTTAGAGTGGCCAGTTTTATACATGATGGCTTTTGCACCACGACGTTCAAGTTCATCATACATGACCTGTGAACATTTGACTTCTCCGATGACGGTAGGCTTTTCCATCTTCATGGTATAAAGGAGTGCCATCTGGTCACCCTTGATGTTATATTTATGGGTCAAGACAGCAATACGATCAGCATCTCCATCATAGGCAAATGCGATGTCTCCGTTTTTTTCTAATGCTTGTTTTATATCAACAAGATTTTCTTCCACAGAAGGGTCTGGGTGGTGATTAGGAAAAGTGCCATCCGGTTCGAGATATAAACCTTCATAATCAAATGCTAAAGCATCAAAAATATCTGTGATAACAGTATCTGCAACACCATTTCCTCCATCTATAATAATTTTTTGAGGGAAATTCTTAAGATGGTCAAACTGTTTTACCATGAAGTCAATATAGGGTGTTTTAACGTCTATATCCGTTTTTGTGAGATTGTTCTCGATGACGAAATCTTGATTTGCTATGATCTCATCACCTAAGGTATAGATGTCAGCACTAAAGAAGGGACTTTTATCTACAGTGATCTTAAATCCATTGTATTCACTTGGATTATGAGAACCTGTTATCATAATAGAAGCATCGGTAGTGATGCCATCAAAGTCAATATAGTTACTATAGTAGTTTACAGGGGTTGCTACCATGCCCATATCTAACACTTTACACCCTGCTGCATTGAGACCAGAAGTGAGATAGTCTCTTAAAATGGGGGAATGGGAACGTGCATCATAACCAATAGAAACGACTTTGTCCCCGCCTATTTTTTGACCAAGGTAAAAGCCTATAAGTTTGACAGATGTTTCATTTAGTTCTTTTTCAAAAATCCCACGAATATCGTATTCTCTAAAAATTGATTTGCTGATCATGCATTCCCTTTGTATTAATGATTTTGTATAGATATTAAACCCAACTCTTGAAATAGAAATACAGCACTCCCTGCAATCATTGTATTCAAGGGCTTCGTGTAAAATTATCACCGAACCTACAGGTGCGACTCAAATTTGATACAAACTCCTTAAACGAAAGTATTACAAAGATGGCAAGAATTATATTTCAAGATTTGGGTTAAAAACTAAGTTTCATTCCAGCATAAAAGCTATCATTGAAGTTATAATCTCCAGCTTCATAGTCTGTATCTATGTTTCGATATCCTGTAAAAATATGTATATTTGAGATAACTTCCATGTCTGCTTCTAATCTTAACTCTGAGTATGCTTCTCCATCTAAAAAAGTAAGTACAGAAGGTGCATAGGCAAAACTTACTATAAGTGATGTAGTGGGTATAGTGTCGATGAGAGGGAGCGCATAGTTTACTTTCGCCATCAATGGAAGAGCCATAAAATCTTCTGCAAAGACGAGTTTAGCACCAAATGCCAGTGTTAGTCCTTCTACACCTTGCAGTGTATTTTGTCCACTGAATCCTACCGCTGCTAAGTTGTCTCCATCTGTATAGAGGTAGCTGGCATCTAAAATATAAGTTGTTCCACTGGAGTAATCTGTAAGTGAATTAAAATTAAGCTCTCCAAGGATCTCTACATCCTCGTTATTGATATCGATACCTATACTTGTCTCTGAGTGAAGTATCCCTGTAGCTAAAAGTGTAGTTAAAATGAGTTTTTTCAAGTACATGATGTTACCTTTAATATTTATTCATATAATGATAACATAATATAGTTTAATCTGCAGGCATATAGTTTTTCTTTTTTTCTTTTTCCTCTTCTCTTTTTTTGAGTCGAGCTTTTCTTTTCTCTTCCATCATGACAGCATCTCGTAGATCTTCTTCATTGTCAAAATGTGTGGCGTCTATAAACTTGGACTGGTCATCAAACTGTCCTGTTTTTACACCCCAAAGTAGGGCGATGAGACCCAGTGCACCTAAAAAAGTAGAGACACCTATCATTAATATAACAATATTCTCACTCATTTTCCATCCTTTTTCTTCTTGTGCAGAAGCAAAGCTCCCACACAATTCATCTCACTTTTGGCTAAAGCCTTATGCAGAAAATTACTAAATAATTTTTCGTAAAAGATCATGATTTATCCTTAAATTTCAAACTTTTAATTCGCATAGAATTCCCTACCACGATCAGTGAGCTTAAACTCATAGAGAGAGCAGCCACGAGTGGATTGACAAATCCCATGACTGCAAGTGGTACAGCGATGACATTATACAGTAATGAGAAACCTAAGTTTTCTTTAACTGCTCTAAAGGTTCGTTTAGAGAGTCTGTAGGCTTCGTAGATACTCCCCGGTTTCTCATCCATCAGTACAACATCACTGACTGAGATAGCCACATCTGCACCATTACCCATAGCTATGGCAATGTTTGATTTGGCTAAGGCAATGGTATCATTGATACCATCTCCTGCCATTACGACAATATGCCCCTCTTTATGGAATTTATCTATCATCGTGGCCTTCTCTTGTGGGAGAAGTTTGGCATATATTTCAGTGATACCTACTTCTTGGGCCACTTTTTGTGCACTTTGTTCATGATCTCCTGTAAGCATCACTACCCGAACCCCCATGGCTTGTATCTCTTTGATAGCTTTTGCTGCACCCTCTCTTATAGTATCACTCAGTTCAAATCTTGCAACAAGCTGATCTTCTATGGCAAAGTAGAAGAGGGTATTTTCTGTCTGTTCATCAACTGATAAGCCAAATGTTTGCATATAGGAAGCATTGCCTCCTATGAGTTTTTTCCCTTGATACAGGGCTTGGATACCTTTTGCCTGGATCGTCTTGATATCTTCTAATGGAAGTTCCTGTAGGAGTTCATTATTTTGTCTTAAATATGTAGCAATTCCTTTTGAGATAGGGTGATTAGAAGTAGAAACGAGAGAATAGAGTAAGTTGTGGTCATATTCTTGCACTGTTTGTGTATGCAGCACAGAAGGTCTACCCTCTGTAATGGTACCTGTTTTATCAAGTGCAAGGAGGTCACTTTTTGCCATGGTCTCTAAAAAAGTTGCTTCTTTAAAAAGTATGCCTCGTTTGGCTGCGATACTGATGCCCACGAGCGTAGCCATAGGCGTAGCCAGACCTAAAGCACAAGGACAGGCGATGACGATCACAGAAATACCAATAATAAGAGCATGTTCAAAATCACCACCTATGAACCACCAGCCTGCAAAGGCAATCAGAGCTATGGCTAGAATGATACTTGAGAAATAACCCGAAACAGCATCAGCCAGTTGCTCAATACGAGGTTTTTTGGTGATGGACTCTTCTAGAAGACTTACAATAGAGTGCAGTAAAGAGGTAGAAGCATCTTTGGTCGCCTCATATCGTAGCACCGAATCTAAACAGAGAGATCCACTTAAGATGTTGTCTCCCTCCTGTTTATAAACTGGTTCACTCTCTCCTGTTAATGAACTTTCATCAAAGGAACCTTGTCCGGAAGTGACAATTCCATCGATGACTACTTTTTCTCCGGGTTTGAGTTCTATGGTATCACCAAGGGTGATGTTTTCAATGCTGATAAGTGATTTCTCTTTATCTGTGATCACTGTTACTTCTGTAGGGGTACTCCCCATGATACTGTCCAGTGTATCAACTGCATGTTTTTTACTCAATACTTCAAGGTACTTCCCTACCAGTACAAAGGTGATGATCATGGCAACAGAGTCAAAGTAGACTTCACCCCGCTGAGTGACCATGGCATAAATAGAGTAGATGTAGGCAGAGAGTGCACCTGAAGCGACCAGTGTGTCCATGTTGACTATGTTGTTTTTGTATCCATAATAGGCACCCCGGAAGAAGACCCAGCCACTATAAAAGAGTACAGGTGTGGCAAGAATGAACTCAGCTACATTTAGAATATCTTTAAACTCTTGTTTCATCCCAGTGAAATAGCCGGCATAGTGTGCAATGGCAATCCACATGATATTCATAGAACCAAAGACGGCCACAAGGATGCGAGAGTAGTAGTCCTTACGTGTTTTCACTGCACGTTCCTCTTGAAGTTTAGGGTCATAAGGGTAGGCATTGTAGCCAATGGAACGAATGGTTTCTATGATCTTGGAAAGTTGGATCTCGTCTGGGTCCCATACAATTTTGGCTTTGTTGTTGGTATAGTTGATAGTGGCTTCCAACACACCTTCTGTTTTATGCAATACCTTTTCGTTGAGCCAGACACATGCAGAACAGTGGATACCTTCTATGATGAGGTTGATCTCATAGAGTCCATCATCATGGGTAGTGATGTATTTGTTTTTAAAACCTTCCAGATCAAACTTCTCTAAATCATTACTCTTTTGGGAAGCAGGTTGAAGTTTAGTATCGCCTAATTTATCATAAAAAGTATCGAGACCTTCACTTGAAAGCAAATGATAGACTCCTTGGCAGCCTTTGCAGCAAAAAAAGAGTTGTTTATCACCTTCCTCTTCAATGATCATCACTGATTCATCAAACTCGAGGTTACAGTGGGTACATGCAATGTTTGCCAGGGAAAACTCCTTTTTTGCTCTTGGAAGTGGAGACTTTAGTCCCATATTAAAGTTAAGTTGCAAAGTGCAGGTGGGACTGAAGTCTCCACTTCCGGGGTTTATTTATAAATTGGTGATATCTTATCCAAATATGGGTAAAATCTCGCATGGAAAATGTACTTTTATTCACATCTATTTTAATCATGTTAGAACTTTTCGAAGCCTACATGCAACGGGCAAGTACACTGTATGGGGTGATGGAAAAGCTTTATGGATGGTACTCAAAGAGTATCTTTCTCTTTTTTTTAATGCACCCAGCTTTTTATTTCACTCTTTTTGTAGTGATTGTAACAGATCGTTTAAATATCTATATGATCCTTCTTTTAGCCTTTAAAGTATTTGATCTTTTCTATAAATTAGAACTGATTAAAAAGATATTTATCCAACAAAAAGTACCAGGGGATCTGGCAGCTATGTTAGAATGGAAAATACCATCATGGTTTTTTCTTCTAGGGGTTGCACTCTACCCACCTTTATTGTTTTATGCTTTGATGTAACATTTTGACATATCTAAAATGCGACTAGTCGCATGAGCCAACTGCTGAAGTTGTCCTAGTGACAACAATCTCATAGATAAAAAGTGCTTTGATGCACATTTTTCTCTGAGACATTTTTTGGGCTTTGCTCAAAAAGCGTTTTAAACAGATCCCTGATCTATCATCGAATCCGCTACTTTTCTAAAGCCAGCGATGTTTGCTCCGGATATGAGGTCACCTTCACAGCCAAACTCTTTTGAGGTTTCATAGGTAGTGTCAAAAATGTTACGCATGATCTGTCGTAGTTTGATGTCAACCTCTTCAAAACTCCATTTAGCCATACTTGCATTTTGACTCATCTCAAGCTGAGAGGTAGTGACACCTCCTGCATTAGCTGCTTTACCCGGACCAAACCATACATTATTTTCTTTTAGATAAACCATTGCCTCTGGAGTGGTCGGCATATTGGCTCCTTCATTGACCAGCATACAGCCATTGGCAACCAATCTTTTAGCATCTTCAAGATTCAGTTCATTTTCAGTAGCAGAGGGGAATGCGATATCACAAGGAATGTCCCATGTCATGTGACGTCCTTCCGGGTAATGGCTTAGTGGTGTATAAATACAGTCAGGGTTTACTTGAGCATAAACCTCAAGAGATTGGTAGTTTATCTCTTTAATGGCTTTGAGTGAATTAAGGTCAATACCTTTTTCATGGTAAACAGTCCCTTTACTATCACTGCATGTTACAGGGATGGCTCCCATATCGTAGAGTTTTTCTATAGTGTAAATGGCAACATTCCCGGAACCTGATACACTGCATATTTTACCTTCCAGACTTTTTTCATATTTATTTAAAATATTATCTGCAAAATAGACAGAGCCATACCCCGTAGCCTCTTTCCGTGCGTTAGAACCACCCCAGTTGATACCTTTTCCTGTGAGTACCCCTTCAAACTCACCTGTGAGTTTTTTATACTGTCCAAAAAGATAGCCTATCTCTCTTGCCCCTACACCGATATCACCGGCAGGTACATCATTTCTCTCACCGATGTGTTTATAAAGTTCAGACATGAGGGCTTGACAGAAACGCATGATCTCATTGTCACTTTTTCCTTTGGGATCAAAATTACTTCCTCCCTTGGCACCCCCTATTTGTAATCCTGTGAGTGCATTTTTAAAGATCTGTTCAAATCCTAAAAATTTGATGATCCCTAAATTGACAGAGGGGTGAAATCGCAGACCGCCTTTATAGGGTCCTATAGCTGAGTTGAATTGAACTCTATATCCTAGATTTGTTTGGATCTTTCCATTATCATTTATCCAGTTGATACGAAAAATGATGGTACGTTCAGGTACCGTGATACGTTCTAAAATATTAAAAATATCATATTTTTCTTCTTCTTCCAACAAAGGAACTAAAGAGTAGAGTACTTCATGTACTGCTTGATAAAATTCCTCTTGACCAGGACTGCACTCTTTAATATTGTTTAAAACTTTTTCTATATGTGCTTCAACTGACATGGGTTACTCCTTGATATATGGCTTTCTTTTGTTAAATTATATTCTTTTATTTATAGATTTTAACTATATTGCTGTTAAGTTTGACATTTCAGCCAAAAAGGATTATAATATCATTACTACACGATAGTGGATTAATGACTATTGTATATCTCCATTCTATAATTCATATTCAAAAACAAGAGGAATCATGAGCGACACTAAAAAACCTAACGCTAGCAGAAAAAACAGAACACATGTACCGGTAAATGGCTACAAAATTGAAAATCTCCAACAACTCCCACTTACAGAATTAGTAACTATCGCTAAAGAAGTAAAAGTTGAGAATCCAAATGAGTTTCAGCGTAAAGACCTCATTTTTGAGATTTTGAAATCACAAGTAAGTCAGGGTGGATTCATCCTCTATACAGGTATCCTTGAAGTAATGAATGACGGGTATGGTTTCTTGCGCTCTATAGATGGAAACTTTGCGAACTCTAGTAATGACACGTATGTAAGTGGTACACAAGTTAAGCGATTTGCACTGAGAAACGGTGACATCGTTACAGGACAAGTACGTCCTCCTAAAGACCAAGAGAAGTATTATGCACTTCTCAAGATAGAAGCTATCAATTATGTAGCGCCTGAAAAGTCTAAACAGAGACCACTTTTTGATAACCTTACCCCTCTATATGCATCTGAGCAGCTTAAAATGGAGTATAGCCCTATGAAAATGACAGGGCGTGTGCTCGATCTGTTTACACCTATTGGTAAGGGTCAGAGAGCACTTGTCGTAGCTCCCCCAAGAACGGGTAAAACGGAGCTGCTTAAAGAACTTGCACACGGTGTGACACATAACAATCCTGATGCATCTCTTATGGTGCTGCTTGTAGATGAAAGACCGGAAGAAGTTACAGATATGCAGCGTTCTGTTAAGGGTGAAGTTTATGCTTCAACATTTGACTTGCCTGCACAAAACCATGTCAGAACAGCCGAAATGGTGATAGAAAAAGCGAAAAGACGTGTAGAAATGGGTAAAGATGTGATTATCTTGCTTGATTCTATTACTAGACTAGCTCGTGCCTATAACACGGTAACGCCAAGTTCAGGTAAAGTACTCTCCGGTGGTGTAGATGCAAATGCACTTCATAAACCAAAACGTTTCTTCGGTGCAGCAAGAAACATAGAAGAGGGCGGTTCTTTGACTATTATCGCTACAGCACTTATAGAGACTGGAAGTCGTATGGATGAGGTGATCTTTGAAGAGTTTAAAGGTACAGGTAACTCGGAAGTCATTCTTAGCCGTCATGTCTCTGAGAGACGTATCTACCCTGCGATAGACGTAACAAAGTCCGGTACAAGAAAAGAAGAACTCATGGTAACTCCTGAAACACTGCAGAAAGTATGGGCACTTAGAAATGCAATGCAAAACATGGAAGAGGTAGAAGGTCTTAAATTCCTTTTCTCTAAAATGATGAAAACAAAAACCAATGAAGAATTTCTCTCTATAATGAATGAGGGTGCATAGGAAAATCCTATGAAGATTGGTGTCTTTGATTCTGGTTTGGGTGGCTTGACAGTTGTTCAAGCTATGACGGAAGTCATTAAAGGAGCCGAACTCTTTTATGTCGCCGATACCAAAAATGCACCTTATGGTGAAAAAACCCCTGAACAGATCTTACAATACTCCCTTGAAATTACTCAATATTTTATAGATACACATCAAATAGATGCACTTATTGTTGCATGTAATACAGCAACTTCAGCAGCGATACAGCATCTCAGAAAGCATTATCCCTCACTTATTATTATTGGTACAGAACCAGGTATTAAGCCTGCGATTGAACTGACCAATACAGGGAAAGTAGGTGTACTCGCTACTCCTGCAACACTGAAAGGTGATAAGTATCAATTGCTGGTAAATGATTTGGCTCTTGAAAAAGATGTTGTACTTTTTGAACAGGCATGTCCTGGTTTGGTTGAACAGATCGAAAAAGGTGACATGCATGGTAGTATTACTAAAATGATGTTAGAAGTATGGTTGACCCCAATGCGGGAAAATAGTGTAGATACTATCGTTTTAGGTTGTACACATTACCCCTTGGTAGCTGAAGTGATCAAAAAAGTGATGCAAAGAGATCTCAATCTTATTCACACTGGAGATGCTATAGCAAAACGTTTGCTTACTTTAGGTCAGGAAAAAGGGCATAACAATGATGGCAAACTAAAGATTACTCTCTATAGTACAGATAATATTGATAAACATATTATCGGTCATATTCTTGAAGGGCATACAGAAGTAAAACAGATAAATATTTAGTACACTTCCTCTTCTTGATATTCAAATAACAATAAACTCTTCCTAATAAAAGTCACTTAAATTCTTATTAAGTTAATAAGCATATTTTATATTCAACCAATTTTATAAATTAAGTAAATATAATATATGATTATTAAGTGAAAGATGATAGAATACTGCCATACGGTTATACTGTATTGAAAAAAGCCTAACTTGTTGTGAAACAAGGTCGGAAAGTTTTGAATCTTTTATGCTAAAGATAGCAGAGAGATCGTCAAGCTGCCAATAGATGTATAAGTGTTTATTTGTATAAATAAAACTCTTAGAATCTACATAAAGTAAATAAAGGAGTTTGAATGAAATTTATATATATGGTCTCTTTAGTAGTTAGCACACTTATAGTAAATGCTAATGTAGTTGAGATAGTTAAAGGGTTGCCTTATGTTGAGGTTGAGGCGAACGGGAAAACCTATAAAATTGAGCGTACCCAGAAAGCAGATAGTTATTTGACAAATACTTTTGCGTTAACCTCTCGCCCCTCCCCACCATTTTTCATAGAACCATTTTCTGTAAGTAAAGATGTTGAAACGTATGGTGAATTAGAAGTATTGGATTTTATCTCTAAGAAAAAAGGTCTTTTTATTGATGCAAGGCTTGCCAACTGGTATGAAAGATCTGCTATTCCTGGTGCTGTAAATATTCCATTTAAAGACTTTCTAGATGATTCTCCTGAGCAGGAAAAGGTATTAAAAGAGTTGGGTGGGGTGTATGATAAGAGTGGAGAGTGGGATTTTTCCAAAGCTCAAACAATACTTTTGTATTGTAACGGTGCATGGTGTGGACAGTCACCTACTGCGATCAACGCACTTATAGAAGTAGGATATCCAGAGAGTAAGATGAAATATTATAGAGGTGGTATGCAAGCGTGGCAACTACTGGGATTAACTACGATCGTACCTAAGGAGACAAAATGAGAATTATAGCATTACTATTGGTATGTGTAGTAAGCATATATGCCGGCCAGTTTGATAAAGTAAAGATCACCCCAGAGATGTCCTATATTTATGTATATCATAAGGGTAAGGCAGTCAAAGTACACAGAATACAAAATACAAAAAATAAGATCACCGGAGAATATGCAAAAATATATAGACCAGGTCGGGATATACAGCCTATTAAGATGCATAAAGATATTCAAACCATAGGTGAAGTTGAACTGCTTCATTTTATGAAAAACAAAGTGAATAAAAAGAAAGGTATCTTAGTGGATCTTAGACCTAAAAAAGTTTATAAAACAGAATCCATTCCTTCAGCAGTGAACATACCTTTTAAAATAAAGAACAATAAAGCTAAACTGGAAAAGGTACTTAAAGCGCTGGGAGCAAAAAGATTGGCAGATGGTTCATTAGATACGCATAAAGTCATGGATGTTACCTTTTATTGTAGTGGATTGTGGTGTCATAAATCATCAGAATTTATAAAAACATTTTTAGAACTTGGATATCCGGCAGATAAAATACTTTATTATCGTGGTGGTATTCAAATGTGGAAAATTTTAGGCTTTACAACAGTCATAAATCGATAAAGGGGAGTGAAAATGAAAAATATGTTAGAAAATGTTGCAATAACAACCGTTGTGGTTTTATTTCTATTGATTATTACTTTGATTGTACAATACAATATGGTTGATGATAGTAATTTTGTAGATGAGGTTGCGTATGAAATTCCTACAGCAAAAAAAGAATCTAAAAAAGCTAAAACAACCAATTATCTTCAAAACTTAGAATCATACACTGATGTAGATGTAAAGGTAGACCCAACAAAAGTTAATACTGCCAATACGGTACAAGTCACATCTGAATTGGCAAAAGATGATATAGGGTCGGCAGTTGGAGCTATAGACAAATCTGCTTATGTGGGTAGTTTAACAAATTATGCAGATACAAAAGATATAAATAAAAAAGATAAAGTAAAAACAGATGTACAAATAAAAGAAGAAAAAACAGAAGATGATAAAGTCAAACTTGATCAAGAAGAGATTGTGGACGAGATAGGTATGGCGATAGGTGCTGCACTAGAAGATATTTGACAGATAGGACTTTACAGTCCTATCGCCTCTTTTACTTTTTCCATTTTGGTATTGGCTATATTCCTGGCTTTTTTAGCACCCTGTGCCAAAATGTCGTTTACCTCGTCCATATGGTTGAGGTAATACGCTCTTTTTTCTCTGGCTTCACCCAACTCATCCCAAATAAGCTCTTTAAGATACTTTTTAAAGTGACCGTAACCCTCTTTCCCACTTTTGTAACGTGCTTGAAGGTCAAGCTTTTGTTCTTCATCTAAAAAGAGAGATGCAAGTGCATAGATATTATCTCCCTCATATTCAAGTGGTTCACCTAGAGGTGTAGAGGAAGAGATGATCTTGTTACATCTTTTTTGCAGGGGTTTCTCATCCATAAAGAGGTCGATGGCATTGTTGTAACTCTTGCTCATTTTCTGACCATCTATACCGGGGATGGTAGCAAGATCTTCTTGCACAACATGCTCAGGAAGTGTAAATATCTCTCCATATTCGTTGTTGAATTTTATAGCAATATCTCTTGTCATTTCTACGTGTTGGATCTGGTCTTTTCCTACAGGTACTTTTTCTGTATCCAACATCAGTATATCTGCTGCCATAAGCACAGGGTAGCTAAAGAGTGCGTGGTTCGCAGCGATGCCTTTGGCTACTTTATCTTTATAACTGTGTGCTCTTTCAAGCAGTCCCATAGGCGTAAACTTAGAGAGTATCCAGTAGAGTTCAAGCACTTCCGGCATATCACTTTGTACCCAAAATGTTGTTTTTTCAGGGTCAAGTCCAAGTGATAAGTAATCTACGGCAGCATCTATTGTATATTGTTTAAGTGTGGCAGCATCTTTAGAAGTAGTAAGTGAATGATAGTTAGCGATAAATGTAAAAAGCTCATGCTCTTCTTGAAGTTCTATCATCGGTTTCATAGCCCCAAAATAGTTTCCTATATGAAGTTTTCCTGAAGCTTGGATTCCTGTAAGTACACGCATTGTTTAATTCCTGAAATGATTTGTTTGTGAGATTATATCAAATTTAATTGTAGGGTCGATTTATCGACCATCTATTTTAAAGTTGGACTGGTTGTATTGGTCGGTAAACCGACCCTACTCATCATCTACTCGTTGTCCACGTTTTCTGGCAACAATATCCAATGGTACACCTTCAAAGTCAAACTTAGATCTGAAGAAGTTTGCCAAGTAGCGTATATATGAGAAGTGTAAGAACTCTGGTCTGTTGGTGATGAGGGCTATTTTAGGTGGTTTAGTCTCATACTGTGTTGCAAATTTGATATTGACAACAGCACCGTTGTGTGATGGGACATGGTGTCTTCTTATGGCTTCACGCAGCGTATCGTTTAGTTCAGAAGTAGGGATGCGTTGTTTATATCGTCCATAAATATCTACGATTTGATCAAGTATTTTGTGTACACGCAAGCCTGTTTTTGCAGAGATAGTGATAAATGGTGCATAGTGTAAGAACTTTAGTTCATCACGGATATCATCAACCACTTCTTCATATGTTCTGTCTTCCTTGATATCCCATTTGTTAAGTACGATGAGGCATGCAAGTTTATGCTCTTCAATAAGTCCAGCTACTCTCTCATCCAATTCTGAGATCTGTGTGGTTGAATCTAGCATAAGTAAAACAAGATTTGCTTTTTTTAGCATCTCTGTAGTTCGTTCTAACGCATATTTCTCTATGCCAACTATCTTAGATCTTTTACGTATTCCTGCTGTGTCTATGAACGTAATTTCATGTCCATCATGCTCTATCATTTCATCTATGGGGTCTATGGTAGTTCCGGCAACATCACTTACTACAGAACGTTCTTCACCTAAAAGTGCATTAAGAAGTGAACTTTTACCTGTATTGACACGACCGATGATGGCAACGCGTATTTTGTTATCTACCTCTTCTTCATGTACGGTATTTATGTCACGGACTATCTCATCAAACGGATCGATCTCTGTATCTTCTGTGAGTTGAAGCCCTTCTTCTTCTACGGGAGCAGGAATGAGCTCTTCCAACCATGCATAGAAGTCATTAAAATATCTGTTGTGACTCACTGACATAGGAAAAGTGGCATCTGCACCAAACTCTAAAAACTCCCAGTAACGCTCTTCTTCTTTGTCGTTGTCTATTTTATTCACGATGAGAGCAAGAGGTTTGCCTTGTTCTTGAAGTTTGTAGAAAAGTTCTCTGTCCTCTTCACTCGGTAATGTTTTACCATCGACCATATATAAAATAATATCCGCTTCATCTGCCGCTCTAAGTGAAAATTCTGCTACTTTGGAGAAGAGTTCGCTACTATAGTCTATCCCTCCTGTGTCAAGTATTTCAAATTCACGGTTACCTGAAATGGTTACGATACGTTTCTTCACATCTCTGGTGGTACCGGACATATCTGAAGTGATGGCATCTCTCTGTCTTGCCAAACGGTTAAAGAGTGAGCTCTTCCCTACGTTTGGTCGTCCTAATATGGCTACTTTTTTTAGTGTTTGTTCTCGCATTAATATTTCTTTCTCTGTTTTCGTAGGGTCGGTTTACCGACCAATATTGTGAATACCTAGATGATTATGGTCGGTAAACCGACCCTACGTATAGGTATCTTGATTAAATAATTAAAACGTATTATAGCAGAAGACTACTGAGGTATGTTACGGATTATTTAGCACTCTTCTCCGGCATCTGCTCAACATAAATTGACTGTGAAGGAAATGCAAAAGATGATCCATTTTCTTCAACAATTTTCATGATCTTTAGATGGATATCTTCTCGTATATCCAGGTAATTTGCCCAATTGGCTGTATTTGTAAAACTGTAGATGAATATGTTTAAAGCACTGTCTCCAAAAGAGTCAAAGTTGACCATGAGTGAGTCTTTTTGTGAAATACCCTCATGTTGCTGCAGCATTAGCTTGATGGCATCTATAATTTGAACGATCTGTTCACTGTTCGTACTATAGGTTAAGCCTATATGCATTTTGATACGTCTGATCCCTCTTCGTGAAAAGTTCTCCATAGGATTATTCGCAACGATATGATTAGGAACTGTGATGAGTGATTTTTGAAAAGAGCGGATCTTGGTTGTTCTCATACCGATGTTTTCTACTGTACCTTCCACACCATTGACTTTGATCCACTCTCCTATGCGTATGGATTTGTCTGCAAGCAGTGAAAAAGAGCCAAAGAGATTTGCCGCTGTGTCTTTGGCAGCCAGGGCAAAAGCAAGACCACCGATACCCAGTGAAGCGACGAGTGCTGTGACATTAATACCCCAAACCTGAAGCATAGCACCCAGACCTATTCCTAATATGAGTATCTTCAAGATAGCAAGTACAAAGTTTCCTATCTCTTTAGAAAGCTCTGCATTAAATTTCCCGGTTACACTATAGATGAGCCCACGCAGTACTTCAGCAATGGCAAGAATAGCCCAAAAAACAGTATAGATTATAAGTGTATTAAGGATGTGCCTGATGGTGTCTGTCTCTTTGAAAATGAGTAGAAAAAAGAAATGAAACCCTACGACAATAAAACCAAATCGTATAGGTGCTTTAAGTGCGGAGATGATCTTGTCATCATAGTAAGTTACAGAATGTTTAGCCAGTTTTTGTAAAAAGACAATGACGATATAAGTAAAAATCTTTCGTAAAAGCATAATAAATAAAAAAACCAAAACTGCTAAAATAAAATTAGCAAGTGGAATATCAAATAAAGTTTGTTGAAAGAAAGGACCATATTTTGACGTATAGAGAGGCGTAAGCCAGTTCTGTACTACCGGAGCAAGTCCCATATCTAAATCTTCTATGACATTCAAAGCTTGTGTTGTATTTTCTTCAAGTGATTGTATTGTTGACATATTTTTATCATCCTTCACGTTTTATCCACGTAATTATAGTAAAATTTGGTTCAATAGGAGTACTAGTTATGAAAAAGAGTTTGTTTGTTTTAGGTTTAGTTTTAATATTGATATCACAGATGCAAGCAAAAGTACTTGATGTTTCATACAAAGTGAGTTTTGGAATTTTAGGTCAATTAGGGGTTTGCGATGCGCATTTGGAGACTAAAGGAGATACATACACCATTGATATAAAGGTGAAGGCAAGCGGTATAGCTAAAGCACTCAGCAAAAATAGAAGAGAGAGACATATCAGTAAAGGACATATCGTCAATGGTACGCTTGTCTCAGATACTTACAAAGTGATTATAACATATGGAAAAAAACATATTGATAAGATCTATCGTATCGATCATAAAAAAAAGAGAGTAACAAAAGATAATACAAAAAAAAATCAAGATAAAGTTAGAGAAAAAAAGCATACCGTATTGGATTTTTACAGCGAAAATGACCTTTTGACACTCTATTTCAATCTTCCAAAAATGATTACAGACAGATCAAAGGCAACTACCTATGAATTTTCTGCTGTTGGTGCAGAACGTCAAGGGGGTAAAGTTAAAGTACGCATACCAAAAGAGTCAGAACTTAAAGAGTATAAAAAAACATTAGGTGAAGGTGACTACTGGTATATGACCGCTATTATTTACCAGAAAATATTTGCAAGCAATAAAGGTGAGTTAATGTTGGCTGTGGGTGAAGACGGTGTAGCACAAAAAGCTGTACTCAAAGACCTCATACTGTTTGGAGATCTAGTAGCAGAACGTATTAAATAATTTTAGCATGCAAAACAAAATCTATCACTTTTTTATCCGACATTTCACAAGGTTTAAGCATCCCATTTTTCATAGTGGGGTAATAATTCCCACTGACTATATTATTAGCTCCTAACTCTTCGGCATAGATCTTAAGGAGTTTTCCTTCCAGTAATGTCTCTTTTCTTAGTAGGTATCGTTTACCAAGATAGTAAACATCATTTGCACCATCGGGCAGGGCTAAGAGTTTTGTGTAAAATTCTGTCTCATTCATCATTGAATCCTCTAAGTAACCTAGATACTCATAACATCACTAGCTTTTGTCTAGACTAGGCACTCTTTTGCACCCCAAGGGCATTTCCTACGGGCAAGTCCTAGCCCCGTAGCTAAGTCAAAAAAGAGTAACGATGCATAGGCGAAAGCTAGTGATGCCCACAGGGTGTGCTTTGCAAACGCAATCTTTCACAAGATGCTTACTTCATCTTAGCTTTGGCTAGGATTTGAAAGCCTCTTGCAAAATCTTACATTTGCAAAACCCATTATGAGTATCTAGGTTACTTAGAGGATTCAATCGTGCATTTTACCCAAATATGCTACACTTCCACAAAAAACCAGGATAGCTTATTGAAGAAAATGATTAAAAATATGGATAGAGGTATCCTATTTATGTTACTTGCGTCATTAAGCTTCGCAGCTATGGGTGGTTTTGCCAAAGTAGTCAGTCAAGTATTGCCTCCTGTAGAAGTCACTTTTTTTAGAAATATTTTTGGGGTTATTCTTGTAGGAATTGCCATCTATAAAGTACCGTTAAAACAGACAGGAGGTAAACCTTTATTGCTTCTGTTCCGAGGTTCTATGGGTTTTGCAGCACTTTTGGCATACTTTTACATTATGGCACACATCCCTCTGGGTGAAGCAGTGACTTACAATAAAACCTCACCGATATTTGTAGCTATATTTGCCTATCTGTTTTTAAATGAAAAATTACATAAAAGTGCTTTGTTTGCCATCATTATAGGATTTGTGGGTATCGTTTTGGTGGCTCAACCTCAGGGTGGTACGTTTGATAAATATGACATACTGGGTATCTTCTCCGGTATAGGTGCTGCATTAGCTTATACTTCCATACGGGAACTTCGAAAGTATTACGATACACGTGCTATTGTGATGTCATTTATGGGAGTGGGTACGATCGCACCGCTCTTTTTGATGCTTATCACACCTTATGTGACTGTTTCAGAGGATTTTGACTGGATGTTTGCTGAGTTTGTCATGCCTGTAGGAGTAGAGTGGGGGTATGTCACTGCAGTAGGTGTTTTTGCTACGATCTCACAGCTATTGATGACCAAAGCCTATGAGCTCACCAAAGCGGGGATAGTTGGTACAATTAGTTACAGTAACATCGTCTTTGCAGTAGTGATAGGGGTAATGTTGGGGGATCCTATACCTGATATTTGGACAGTTTTGG
The DNA here is from genome assembly GCA_965602275.1 of uncultured bacterium. GTDB lineage: Bacteria > Campylobacterota > Campylobacteria > Campylobacterales > Sulfurovaceae > Sulfurovum. The sequence continues at coordinate 93,334 of CBFCXZ010000004.1, read as the reverse complement.
GTATAATCCTAGTTATTATGTCAGGACTACTTGTAGCCTTTTCAAAAAAGTAAGATTTATGTGCTCGTAGGGTCGGTTTACCGACCCTACGGTAAATAAAGGAATTAAATGATTTTAATAGCCGGCCCTTGTGTCTTAGAGAGTAGAGATAATGTGATGAGGATTGCAGAGTCACTAAACAAATATCATGAAGATTGTACCAAAGACTTTTATTTCAAAGCGAGTTTTGATAAAGCCAACCGTACAAGTCTGGACAGCTTTAGAGGACCAGGTTTGGAAGAAGGTCTGAAGATGCTTCAGGAAGTCAAAGATCAGTTTGGTTACAAGATCTTAACTGATGTGCATGACTACACACAGCCAGCAGCAGCAGCTGAGGTGGCAGATGTACTACAGATCCCTGCCTTTTTGTGTCGACAGACGGACCTGCTTGTCGCAGCAGCAAAAACACCTGCAGTAGTGAACATCAAAAAGGGACAGTTTTTAGCACCTGCTGCAATGGAACACTCTGTAGCAAAAGTGCTTAAAACCAGAGGTTTTGATGGTGAAGTAAATTATGAAAATGCGAAAAAGTACAATGTGTGGCTTACAGAACGCGGATCAACTTTTGGTTATGGTAATCTTATTGTCGATATGAGAGGACTTAGAACCATGCGTGAGTTTGCCCCTGTAGTTTTTGATGCAACACACTCTGTGCAGATGCCAGCTTCAGGTGGAGCAAGCTCAGGCGGAGACTCTTCGTTTGTTCCCTACCTTTCACGTGCAGCTGCAGCAGTTGGAGTGGACGGTTTCTTTTTTGAAACACACTTTGACCCGAGCATTGCTTTGAGTGATGGACCAAATATGATAGAATTAACAAAATTAGATGCATTGATCAAACAGATCGATGCAATTAGAATGATAGTAGAATAAAAATAAATTAATAAACAAGGAAAATAGATGAAAATAGTAGAAGGTAACTTATCAGTAGACAAGAGTAAAAAAGTAGCGATCATCAACGCAAGATTTAACCACTTCATTACAGATAGACTCGTAGAAGGTGCACAGGATGCGTATGCAAGGCATGGTGGAAATGCAGATGACCTAGATCTCATTTTAGTACCGGGTGCGTTTGAAGTACCGTTTGCATTGGACAAAGCACTTGCTTCAGGTAAATATGATGCAGTATGTTGTTTAGGTGCAGTGATCAGAGGTGCAACACCGCACTTTGACTATGTGTCGGCAGAAGCAACAAAAGGTGTGGCATCTGTGACACTTAAGCATGGTAAACCGGCAACATTTGGTGTTCTTACAGTAAATAGCATAGAACAAGCTATTGAGAGAGCTGGTACAAAAGCTGGTAACAAGGGTGCTGAAGCGATGGTAGGACTTATCGAACTCATCAACCTTTACAGTGAGCTTGATTAATGGCTACTAGACAAACATTATAGGACGCTTTTTGAGCAAAGCTAAAAAAACTACGCTATCGCTGTGATAACTTCAGCAGTTGGCTCATGTGACTAGTCACATAAAATATAAAATAGGAAAAACATGGCAACAAGACATCAATCACGAACAGCAGTAGTAGGATTGCTTTATGCTTATGACTTAGGTAATGAGAACATTTCAAGCTTTACAGATGATATTTTAGAAGAGGGTAAGATCCGAAATAAGCAGAGAGAGTTTTCCCATGGACTATTTAACGGTACTATAGAAAATTTAGAGATGTTAGATAAAGAGATTCAGGACCATCTTAAAGATTGGGATTATGATGCTATTGGTAAAGTGGAAAAAGCGATCATGAGACTGGGCGCTTACGAGATACTTATAGCTAAAACAGATAGAGCGATCATCATCAATGAAGCGGTAGAACTTGCTAAAGAGTTGGCAGATGAGAAGTCACCACAGTTTATCAATGGTGTACTTGATGCTATTGGTAAAGAAACTACAGCTACTGAATAAGGTGTGTTTCGTGTAGGGTCGGTTTACCGACCAATGCTATAATAAATAAAACTTTTCTTTGTGGTCGGTAAACCGACCCTACAAGGATAAGTATGGAGAAAATATTGACAAGCCCTATAACAAAACGCATGACTATCGATGAAGCAGTAGAACTCATAGAGAATGCTGATCTTAAAACTTTAGGGCAGATGGCACTTGCACGCAAAAAAGAAATGCATCCCAAAGGTGTGACTACTTTTGTAGTAGATAGAAACATCAACTATACCAATATCTGTTGGGTGGATTGTAAATTTTGTGCTTTTTATACGCATGAGAAAAAAGAAGATGCCTATATCTTAACGTTTGAAGAGATAGACCAGAAGATAGATGAACTATTAGCTATCGGTGGAACGCAGATACTTTTTCAAGGTGGGGTACATCCTAAACTTGAGATAGAGTGGTATGAAGACTTAGTTGAACATATCCACAACAAATACCCACAAGTAACGATTCATGGTTTTTCTGCCATAGAGATAGACTATATTGCACAGCGTTCTAAACTTAGTATTAAAGAGGTTTTAGCTCGACTTAAAGCTAAAGGGCTTAGTTCTATTCCCGGTGCAGGTGCTGAGATACTTTCTGACAGGGTGAGAGATATCATCGCGCCTAAGAAACTAGATAAAGACACATGGCTGGAAGTACATAGAGAAGCACATAAACTAGGTATAAAGTCTACTGCCACAATGATGTACGGAACAGTGGAGACGACACGTGAGATAGTTGAACACTTTGATCTGGTGCGTCAGTTGCAAGAAGAGACAGGTGGATTTAGAGCATTCATTATGTGGTCATACCAGAGTGACAATACGGAACTCAAACGTGAGTTGCCAACCATTACCAAAACGACTCCAAATCAGTATTTGAGATACTTGGCAGTAGCAAGACTTTTTTTAGATAATGTTCCTAATATCCAAAGTTCATGGGTGACGCAAGGATCTTACATTGGTCAAATGGCACTGCTTTTTGGTGCCAACGATCTAGGCTCTACGATGATGGAAGAGAATGTTGTCTCCGCTGCAGGAGCTAAAAATGAGATGAATCAGGATGAGATGATAAGACTCATCAAAGATATCGGTGAAAATCCGGCGAAGCGTAATACTGCGTATGAGATTTTAGAGAGGTTTTAATTTTTTTAAATTGCCTTTTATTAAACTTGTGGCGTTGTTATTCTCTTCATTTTTTTAGAAAAAACGAAGCAAAAAATCGTCATCTCTCTCGAATCGCTTTGCTTTCAAAGTCGTTCGAGATGACAGACGCACTTCGTGCGATTTACAAGGAAATAAAATGAAAAAAATATTAATATTATTACTAATGCTACAAGGAGTGTTAATGGCTGAAATGGTCAAAGAGATCAAAGTAAAAGATGCTTTGGTTCCTATTGTGTTTGAAGAGGGAAAATATATTCCTATTGTTTCTATCCAACTGGTATTTAAAGAGAGTGGACACTTGAGCAGTACCAAAGATGGTTTAGCTGATCTGTCTGCAAAACTGCTCAACGAAGGTACGGCAAAAGAGGGTAGTGTAGGGTTTGCAACGAAGCTTGATGCGCATGCAGTGGACATAGGTGCTCATGTAGGGCGTGAAAGTTTTATCGTGGAAGTCTCAGCACTGAAAAGTGAATTTCCTTATGCAGTAGAACGTCTTAAAGAGCTACTGGGAGACCCCAACTATACAAAAGAAGCAGCAGAGCAAGTGAAACGTCAAAAGATAGGTTGGCTTACGCAAAAAAAAGGTGACTTTGACTACATTGCCGCAACTAAGTTAAGAGAAGTGCTTTTCAAAGGTTCTGCGTTGGCAAAACCTTATAATGGTACACTTGAAAGTGTAGAGAGTATCTCTCTTGAAGACATGAAAAGTTTTATCACTTCACACTTAGGATATAACAATGTCATAGGTGTTGTAGGAGGAGATATCTCTTTTGAAGAAGCACAAAACTATTTGACCGGGATCCTTGAACTTCTTCCTAAAGTAGAGGTAAAAGAGATCGAAGCAGTCAAAGCTTCAGATAAAAAAGAGGTAGTACTTACAAATGAAGATACACAACAGGCATACATCTATTTTGCCGCACCATTTGACTACTCTTATACAGAAAAAGACCAGTATAAAGCCAAGATAGCAGAGTATTTACTTGGTGGTGCAGGATTTGGCAGCCGTCTGATGGAAGAGATCCGTGTGAAACGTGGACTCACTTATGGAGCGTATGCCCATTTGGTACGTTCAAGAACGGTTTCTTATTTGAGTGGATATCTGCAAACCAAACTCACTACACAAGACGAAGCTAAAAAACTGGTGCAAGAGGTGGTAGATACATTTGTAGAAAAAGGTATCACACAAAAAGAGCTTGATGATACAAAGAAATTTTTGCTGGGGTCTGAACCACTTCGTACAGAAACACTCTCTCAAAGGCTACACCGTGCCTACAACGAATATTACTATGGAAGACCACTGGGTTTTTCCAAAGAGCAGTTAAAGAAAATAGAAACTGTGACACTTGAGGAGATGAATACATTTATCAAAGCACATAAAGAGTTGTCTGATCTAAGCTTTAGTATCGTTACCAAAAAGTAGGGTGCGTTTGTCAATGCACCTTATAAAAATTTGAGCTATTTTAAAATATAAACTATTTATTTTCTTGTATCTCAAGGTGCGTTAGCAAACGCACCCTACAAAAACATGACAATATGACATATTTTTTCTTCTCTTTCTAAAACTTTTGTATAATAATCAAAACAAAAGGAGTAGGGGATGGAAGAAGCCAAACAACTGTTTAAAAAACTCAAGATCCACTCACTGCTTGATCTTGCACTTATTATCCCTACTTCTTACAATGACACGACACTCTCAACTTCACTGGAGTTAGGTAAAGTCCATACACTTGAAGCAAAAGTGACAGATAGTAGTATATACTCTGGTAAACTTCGTGTCACTTTTAACCTTACCCAGTCTGGAAGACGACTCTCTTCTACTTTTTTTAGAGTTACTCCCTACCATCATAAGCTTTTTGAAGTAGGCTCCAACCATGTGATACAAGGAAAACTAGAAGAGTATAAGGGCTACTTGCAAATGTCTCAGCCAAAGTCCATTAAGCAAATTGGCAAGATAACCCCTAAGTACAAAACTGTACTCAAAGAGAGTGAGATCGCTTCTCTTATAGAGTGTTATGTCACTGAGAGAAATCTTTTTAATGAAGGGTTGGACTCTAAAGAGGTGGCAACTTTGATACATATACATTTTCCTAAAAGCATGGAAGAGGTATATGAAAACGGTGCTTTTAAACCTGACTTTGTCCAAGTGCTAAAATTTGTAGAAGCCTTTAATCATCTTAAAAAACTAAAAGGAAAAAGGGTAGACTTCCCTGCACTTAGAGCATTGCATGGAGAGATCCAAGCTTTTATAAAAAATTTACCTTTTACTTTAACTCCTGAACAGATGGCAGTTATCGCTCAGATACAGGAAGATGTTGCGAGAGAAGACAAAGCAGCAAAACGGATGGTAGTGGGAGATGTGGGTTCGGGTAAAACGATGGTCATATTGGCTTCAGTAATGATGGCACTACCCCATAAGAGTATCTTGATGGCTCCTACTTCACTGCTTGCTTTGCAACTCTATGAAGAAGCCTGTAAACATTTACCTAAAGAGGTGAAAGTGGCTTTGGTGATGCAAGGCAAAGATGAGGGGGATTATGCAGATGCAGACTTTATTATCGGGACACATGCACTACTCTATAAAGAAGACCTGCCCCAAGCTTCATTGGTGATGGTAGATGAGCAACATCGTTTTGGAACGAAGCAGCGACAGAGTTTGGAAGCGTTAGTAAGTACAGGTGAGAAGAAACCGCACTTCATACAGTTTTCCGCTACACCCATACCAAGAACACAGGCTATGATGGAGTCTGAACTTCTTGACGTAAGCCTTATTACCACTACACCATTTGAACGGGAAGTGTTGACCCAAACCATAGGCAAACAAGATTTCCCAAATCTATTAGGGCATATTAAAGATGAGATAGCACAAGAACATCAAGTATTGATCATCTATCCTTTGGTAGAAGAGAGTACAGAAGTGCCTTATCAGTCTTTAGAAGAGAGTAGAGGATTTTGGGAAAATAAATTTGATAATGTTTATGTTACACACGGTAAAGATAAACAAAAAGAAGAAGTATTACTTGAGTTTAGAGAAAAGGGAAATATACTTTTAGCTACCACAGTTGTTGAAGTAGGTATCTCTCTGCCTAGATTAACCCTTATAGTCATTGTAGGTGCAGAAAGACTGGGACTTGCTACCTTGCATCAACTTAGAGGAAGAGTAGGGCGTAATGGATTAAAGAGTTGGTGCTACCTCTACTCTAACAGTTCAGAAAATTTTAGACTAGAACAGTTTACTCAAACAACCAATGGTTTTGACATCGCAAAACTTGACTTGAAATTTCGTGACAGTGGTGATATTCTGGATGGTAGCATTCAAAGCGGTCAAAGATTTAAGTGGTTGGATATGGGAGAAGATGAGGAGATTGTTGCATACGCAAAATCTCGAATTAAAAATTAAAAAGTAGAAATTAAAATGATTGTTGATGATTGTAGGGTCGGTATAACCGACCACCACAATAAATGATTAATATAGACCGAATTTCCCATCAGCTCTTTTGTACATGACTCTCATAAGTCCCTCTGTATCATTAAATACGATGAACTGTCTTTTTTTCTCTGCTTTGAGTGCTTCTATAGCTTCATCAAAATCAAGTGGCTTATGAAGTTCTAGATCCATAGGAACGATCTCCGTCTCTTCACTGGCTAACTCAGCTACCGCTTCTGCCTCTACCCCTAAGTCTTTGAAACTCATGATTTTATGACCTTTGATCTTGTCAGCGTGTCTTCTAAGTGATTTTTTAACTCTCTCTATAGCTAGATCAATGGCACCATACACATCTTTATCTACTTGAGTAATAACGATGGTGTTTTTATCTTTAAGATTAACAATGAATTCTACAGTAAATCCCTTTTTCCCTTGCTTTTCATTTGCTGCGATGATAGTACTTGCTGAGATAATATCTAAATGATATTTGTTCAGTCCCTCAACTGCTGCATCTGCATAAGCCTTGATCGTCTCAGTAAGTTCGAAATGTCTTCCTGTAATACTTTTATTCATGATAAATCCTTTAGTTATAAAATATGAGTATCTCAAATACTCATACTTAATTGTAGCTTAAGAAGCTTAATGAAGGGTAAATGACGGATAGATCAAAGTTTTTGAAGCGTTCTTCTGTGATAGGTGATCTGATGTGCTGCAGTAGGCTGATCGGGATCTTGATATCTTACATAAACATCAATGATCATATTGGGACCCTGAAGTGATTGAAGGTCTTGAGCATTTAAGATAGTGCAAGTACCAGATGCAGGAAAACCATTTGCTATATATTGTATATCAGTTTCAACTGTGTACCCACCATTGTCAATATTCCCACCTGTAGGATTTGCTTGACCTATTTGAAGTGTGTTTATAGTTCCTTGGACCCTAGTGACACAGTTTCCAAGAGTAGCTCTATCATGTCCCATTACCGAGAGGAGTGCAAGTTCAGTATAACTTTTAGCTAGAAGCCTTGCTTGTTCATTACGATACTGCATGGTTGTCTCTTTAATGACTTTGCCTGTGGTATTTAATATAAGAGAGGTTACTGTCGCCATTAAGACGATGACGAATATAGCAGTGATGAGAGAAAAACCCTCCCTGTGTGTACGCATTTTATGTTGAAGATCGTGTAGTATAATGCTGCAAATCATCTTATAATGGCCTTCTCTTTACATATAGTCACATTTTTAGTTCCGGCAATATTTTGTTGTGCACATAGTTTAAATCTCACTGTCCCGCCACTCTCACTAAATTTAAATACACTGACATTACGTAACAGTGTAGCATATGGTGCACCCGTGTACTCTTCCCCATGCCAAGGCTGATAGTTGTAATAAAGCCTTAATTCATAAAGCGTGGTACCTGGTATCAATACAGGAACTACAGCATAAGCACTCCAGGCAAGTTTGTAGTGTTCATAAATGGTTTTTGCTCTACCTGTATGAGCAGCATCAGTAAAATTAAGTCTATCCGCTGCCCCTGCATTTACTGTACCGCTTACGGACAAGACACACGAAGTATCGTTTGTAACATAATCAAGTCCCATACAGTTTGCTCCGTATGAGGTACTTGCGTTAGTAGAAAAATATTCTTCAGCATTAAAAAAGATAGCAGGACGGTCACCACCTCCTCCTGTAAGTGAAACAGTAGCACCAGACAAGTTACCTATGATGGTGGAGGCAGTTCCCAGGTTTGAACCGGGTGTAACAAATTGAGCCCTACTGTTATTTGTGTCACTAACATCTGCATATCCACTCCATCCCGGTGTTGATGTGGCAGAAAAACTGTCATCATCATAGCTTATCCACTCTAGAGCAGTATGTATATTATCACCATTAGAGGAGATACTGCTTACTGTGATATAATCGTATGGAGGAGATGGTCTTCTTGCTACGGTTGTTTTGTCGATACGGAATGTGAGTCTGTTGACAAGTTGCATGGCTGCCAATTCCGTAGAAAGAGAAGCACGATGTAGAGCTCGTTGTAAAATATAACTCTCATAGGTTTTTGCAATAAGAGAAGAACCTATAGATGCAACGATACCTAAAATGGTAATGACGAATACAACCTCTATCATCGTAAAAGCGAGTTTTTTATGCTTGAACATATGCATTATCCTATTCATAGTTTAGTAACTTTGGCTGGTAACTATATAAGAACCCAAGTTACAAGAGAATGCTGAAAGAGTAATAGATTTATTGAGATCTGTTACGGCTGATGTGGTAGTGAGATTTACAGTGACAAGTTTTATGTTACTGGTTAGTCCACCTACTGCTACATTGTAAAAAGGGTTACTGAATGTGATGGTTGTTGCACTGTAATCATTGGCAGATGCACTACCATTTACGCCGCGTGGCACATCGTCACCATAGGCAACAGTTGTCCGTATGGATATTTGTCGGTCTATGTAGTCTCCCTCTGCTGTCTCTATATCTTCAGCATTTGCTGTACCTTCCAAATAGACAGAAAGATTATAATCATTGCCATTAAAATCATCTATGTCATCAAGGTCGCCACTATCAGCTTGCAAGGCAGTTGAAGCCGGTATGGTAACTGATGGGTCAGCAAAATAGTATGTGATTCTAGAGGCATTACCATCCATTCCTACCCTTTTTGTGCCTGCAGTGAAGTTTCTTAGTGCAAAGTTTTGTGCGGCAGCATAAGTGGTTGTGAGTATAGCCCCTTGACTCTGGTTCGCATCAACTTCATCCCATGTACGTGTGAGGATGAGCCCCATCTGTGAAGCAGCTGCAGAGATAGACTCTTGTTGAAGTGCAACGTAACCACTTTTGGTGGCTTGACTCATCAGTAGTGGTGCAGAGAGTAGTGTGATACCAATGACGACAATGGCAAAAATAAGCTCTATCATCGCTATGGCATCTCTCATAGGTATGGTAGTTGATTTTCTATACATTACCACGATATCCTTTTGTTGGCTTTGTCTTTAGGAAGTGTATCGAGTACATTTCCTGTTTTACCGATACCTGCCCAGTTCCCATCGTTTGTAAATATAACATTATATACAATGGTATTTCCATTATATCTAAGCCATGTATCTACTGTTGCTGCTACTACATCTGTTTCAGGCCTATCAATTCCTGAATAATTTACTCTCAGATCAGCACGACTTCCGCTGTTAAACTGATATGGCCCTCCACTTGGCGCTATATTTCCTGGTCCGCTTTGAATCCCAATAGTAGTAATCTGTCCATCCCCCGGGTCATGGGCATTTGCACTATACCAAGCAATCTCATTTGCAACTATAGGATAAGCAACTGAATCTAAACCCATTGTTGCGCAAAATGCAAGGTTTATAGCATCAAAACAAAATATTTGTACATGAAGGGAAGTAAGTACAAAGTCCTCTTTAATATCATCATATGTAGTCTGTCCCGGTACAGTTCTGGCATAATAAAATCTTCTCATCTCCCCGCTAATGTTACCGTCTGGTACAAAGTTTGTACTCATATTTGCATTTGAAGAAGCATTAGGCGAGCTTGCTGTAAGTCGAGTGATGTTCACCTCTACAGGGTTCATTGGTACATTTTGTGGTTTGGCAAAGTTGTAGAAAAGGTTTATATTTGCACTACCGTTTAGATCATCAGTAAAGTTAAGAGCATCATAAGTAAGATTTACATCATCTAAGGCAGCCGGGTTTGTTGTTCCTGTAATATCATTCAATACTTGCTGAAAACTTATATTTATATCGTTTATATCGTTCACTGCACCCGGTAGGGTTGTTTTGTTCACATCCAGCATAATATCCTGAGCAGCACAACCTGTAATAAAGTTATTCAATGGTGTACCATCAAATCCTTGCGCGGTTATTCTTCCAGTAAATCCTATGGACATAGCCAGATCATCATTTAGGTCACTAAAATATACAATACCATCTGTACTGCTGCCTGCAGGTCTACGTACGAACTGTAAATCCAGATCAAACTGATAAGGATTAAACGTCAAGTCAATCTCCTGATAATCAGTGTTGGCTGTGAGGCTGGAGTCGATCGTACAACCCGGTTTTGTATCTGCTCCCCCTGAAGTATTGTTACCCAGTATGCAGTCATTACAGTAAGCAGGAGCAGCAGTAGCTGTATCTACCCGACAATTGTTGTCAAATATCGTTTTATATGGGTTTTGGCTAGCCTGGTCAACCTTGGTCCAACTGTTATCCTCTATCCATAAAGCATAGTCTCCTACATTGTTATGAGAGAGTGTATACGTATCAAGAATACCATTGGTAAATTTAATATTCAAGGTACTGTGATTTTGGTCTTGACATGTTGAAGAGCCGGTAAATTGTAATACAGCCATATCTTCATATGCATTTGGTGAAGGGAGAGTGCTCCGTGTAGCAATGGAAAAGTTTTCACCATAATAACCATTAGAGGTACTCCCATTAAAATTAGTACTTTGCCCTGTAAGATTATAGTCATATCCGGCGGCTAATGATTTGTCGGTCATACTGCTATTGTTTTGAGTGACCTCTAAAGGTGAAGCGGCCTCTCCGTCAACACCGATGTCACTAAGTGAGATCCTGTAACTTTCAGGCCTAATGGCAAAGTTGTCTCTGGAGCATATAGGTTTGGCAAAATTATTTCTAAGACAGTTGTAGCAGGCGGAACTACCTGCCACACCATAGACACCACAGTCGTCAGCACATATCATTGCTGTATCAAGTATTGCATAGTTGTCGTCATAGATTATTTTAAATTTATCTCCATCTGTTCTATTGTACGTGTGAGGTATGATGGTGTTGTTTACATCTGTAAGTATCCACATTCTAAATACAGTATTTTTAACTGCACGGGTATTGGAAAAATCATTTATTCTGACATATTCTCTGCTCTCATTGTTGAAGTGCACAAATGTACTGTTTCCAAATCCGCCAAGTATGATGCTTGGTTCCGGATTTGAGCACTTTAAGAATGAAGTATTATCATCAAAGGCTTCTGCATCTATGAGTTCTACATCTACAGTCATGTCATCAACAGAAGTTTCCACAGTAAATCTGTTGTTAGCATCCTGTGTATAAGCAGCTACAGAGTAGTCAAAGTCTTGTCCTGCTATCTGTGTATAGAGTGAATATTGTTCTGTATCATTAGATGGTGCAGTAGAAAAGTCTCTCTCTACATTAAACTCCAGCCAGTCCGGGTTGTAGACAGCTGACTGTTCACACTGTTGTAGCGGCAAGATCTGGGTTATGGGACCAGAGCCATAGTCTATGGTTGTATTTAACTCTATAGTGAAATCAGCAACAAATTTAGATGCATTCACATCTATGACATCATAGTTGAACTTGGCATAGTATCTCTCATATGGCCCTATAGTACCACCTATAAGAGCATTTCTGTTTTTACCAATGGCTATCTCCGGTCTTGCTTGTGAAGAGTTGTTTGTTACAACAGTCGGTAGTAGTGTATTGGCATTACTTAGAGAATAGTATGCATCAGTTGGGTCAAATGAGACTGTTCCCTCTCGTTGTCTCATATCTATACCTACAGCCGAAAGTTCCAGATCGACATCACTCTCGAGACTTTTGATAGCTGCAGTGATACTAAGTCTTTCACCCTTTTTAAAAGTGGCATTGATCTCTAGTCCTTGGGAAGGGATAGTATACTCATCTCTTTTAACAACATAGTCATAGCATACATTTGGTTTGTATAGTTCTGCAGAGAATGCAATCATACTAGGGGTGATATAGTCATTATTTGAATAGAGGCTGATAAAGATACTGCTCATATCCGGATTTGCATTTCTGTATGGTGTCATGATGGATGTCACATCAAAGTTATCAATGTCAACACCATCATTATTGACCTGTAGATTGTTGCTGTGTCCGGTTATGTTATCACGCTTTACACCATCCAGTATAGCATCAAAGATATTGTTTGGATTGGTAGCACCCGGCATATCTTGCCATCCACTGTCACTCAAATTACTGATCTTCATGTAGTCAGAACTGCTGCTATAGGGTGTCCTACCATAAAGATATTCTCCCTCTCCAGAGAAGACTGCCATTTGCGAAGTAACATCCTCATCCACGTCTGTAGGTAGTTTAAATCCACTTATCTCAATAGGATCATTGTCTGTATCTATGGATACAAAACCGTTATAGATAGAGATATTTCTAAGTTTTCCATCTGCATTCTCATTATATATCACTACAAGTGACCATCCACCAAAGACTCCCGGGGAAGCTTCCCTACCTTCTCCCGTGGTTAGGTTGGCTACCGTAAATGTGTGTTTGCCATGACTGAGGTTTCCTGCTCTCAGCACAGATGTGACATCTGCAAATGCAGCATATGTGGTACCCCCACTACTGTCATATGTAAATACATTTGATGCTTGTATGTCATTGTAGTTGGATGTATCGATTTTAAGTTTTATCCTGTTGGCATCCGTGTTTTCGATATCTGGATCGTAGCTAGAATTTTTACCTATCTCAGCAAAGTTATAGGAGTTGCCATCTACTACAGCAAAGTGTATAGGATAATCGTTATCAGTACTGATACGGCCTTGCCAGAAGAGACCTGCCCATTTTATCCTCTGTCCCCTATCTCTATCGAAAGTATCCGGAAAGTCGATATAAGAAGAGGTAGAATTCCAAGTGCTTGAATCCCCGTCTATATCTATATATTTACTGATCCTTTTGTTACTTGTCTGATATTCCATTCCTGCATCTTGGCATGTGCCGCCATAAGTACTATAATGGTCTGTCAGGCACATTACCGTGTTACCCGCGATATTGTAGTTACCCACCAGATTTCTGGTAAAAGGCGGGTTTATGAGTTCAAAAGCATGTTCGCTACTCTCAGTATAGTTTGTATCGTTGGAGACAGTAATGGTTACTGTGGCAGTATCGCTATCGGCTATTATATCGGTAACAGTGTATGTAAATGTATCTGTACCTGTAAATCCTGCATCAGATCTATATTCAAAATCACCAAATCTTGTGATGGTAAGCGTACCATTTGCAGGGTTTGTATTGCTGGTTACAGAGAGAGCTGTACCAGTATCATTGATCAGCACATTGCCACTTAAAGCTGTATCTGTAAAAGCACTATAACTATCATTGACAGCATTGACTGCGTCCGGATTGACAATATCTATGGTAACCGTAGCCGTATCAGTGTGACCACCCGTATCAGTTATGGTGTATGTAAAAGTGTCACTCCCACTATATCCAGAGTCTGGAGTATAGATAAAATTACCATTGGCTTGAAAAGTTACTGCACCATGTGAAGGGTTTGTATTGCTGGTCACAGAGAGACCTGCACCGCTATCGTTAATCAGTACATTTTCACTTAGAGAGTTATTTATCAGTGTTGTATAGCTGTCATCGGTAGCATCGGCTACTAAAGGAGGCGAGAAGTTTACATCAAGCTTGTGTTCAATGTTACTGTGTGTACCACTCACATAATAGATATAGACATAGAACTCTCCGGGACCATTAAACGTTAACTGTGATGAACTTAAGCCATCAAGTGTTAATGGACATCCGTTTTGACTGATACTGAATTTAGCTTGATTCTGATCGACATCATACAAAAGGATATCAACTATTCCGGCTCTATCGACGGTAAATTTATAGGCACGACTCATGGCAGTGGCACTTGGACCGACATTCCAGTCAGAATTATTATAGTTTGAGCTGTTGGTGTATGAAGTGTGGGATGAGGTTAGGTCATCTGAGTCTCTGAGTGTAGCACAAGATGGAGGTACAGTATATTCAACTTGTAGTAGTGCTGCATCACTGCTGCTTTGATTGCGTGAATCTGCCCTGCGCCTACAGCTACTATCTGTACATCCAGCTCCAGGCTCTATGAAAATAACAAGGTCATCTCCCGCATAACCAGGACGATCGACGATCTCTTGAACAATAGAACTGATATCACTGGTTCTGTGGTAGGTGTTGTCTGCCCAAGCAGCGGGATTCCAGTTTACTTTTGCAGTTGTAGCTCTTGCATTGATACGTGACGAAAGTTCGTAGTTATCTCCTCCAAATGCACTGGCATCATCAACTGATTCACCAGAAATAACAAGAGAGACAGCTCCACTGTCATCTGCATCTGCACGGAAACGAATTCTTGCACTGGTGATAATTGCCCCTTGAGGAATTGAAACATTATTGAACCGAAGACCAATGATCTGCAGCCCTCTATCTGGGGTACCGCCAGGATCATAAGCCATTTCAAGATCAGAACTATTACGAGAGATACTTCCGTTTGAGATTTTCTCTTCCGCATCATCTTTTTTCCCACCTAGATTATAATCAACTGCATTGGCAACAGAAGAAGCTGTTATGAGTATGACAAATATAGAAAAAATAATGTGTTTCCAATGTCTTTGCGGTGAATGTTTAGGTAGATGCGAGAATACAGAAATACGTTTTAGAAATAGTAATGGAAATAACAATAAATTAAAAACAGTAGTCAAATTTTTCATGATAATACCTTTTAATTACTCAAAATACAGCATTGAGTGAAATGTGTATCTACATTTGAAAATGATGACATAAGCGTTACGGCTTACGGTTTGGTAGCTCGGCTATCTGCTGGAGACCCGTGGCTTTCCGTCCTTACTTCGCAGTAAGTTTGGCTTTTCACTATGTAATACTTAGCTTAAGAATACCATACCTAAGATAAAATAGATATGAAATTACAATTATTTATGATACAATTTAGAAAACTTCATTAAGGTGTGATAAATGATAAATCTTAAAAAACCTGCATTTACCATGATAGAATTGGTAATGGTGATAGTAGTGCTTGGGATTTTAGCTGTATTGGCAATGCCCAGACTTGACAGAGATTTGCGTCAAGAGGCAGGAGACAATATACTTTCAGCTATACGATATACACAACATATGGCACTAATGGATGATGTAACCAATCCTATTGACAATGAATGGCAAAAAGCATTTTGGCGTTTTGGTTTTGAAGGATGTAGTGATAATGGGATTTTTTATTATGTCGGTTCAGATAAAGATACAGAAGGAAATATTGATGCAGGAGAAGAAGCTATAGACCCGGCAAATGGATTCTCTATGATGGGGGTGAATAATCAACCTTGCGAAACTGATATCTCTGGACAAACTAATGCATCGCCCAATATTTTTATTACCAAAAAACATAGTATTTCTGATGGAAATGTTGCATGGAGTGGAGGTTGTACGGGTGCGTCAAATTATATAGGGTTTGATCATTTAGGAAGACCTCATAGGGGATATACCGGATCACTAACACCAGATTATTCCTCCCTAATATTAATTGATTGTAACCTTACATTGACCTTTGATGCTTCAGGTATTAGCCCATTGGTCATTACCATTGAAAAGCAAACAGGACATGCATTTATAGTTGGACAGCCCGACTCATAAGTGTGTTTCACGAACAGGATGTAAGATTTTCATCAATTCTGCTCAAAGCTAATACGCTTTTTACATACTTTGAGCTATTATATTAGTTATTACATTTATAATGAGGTAGATATGAATTTAAAGAAGAGTATTTTAGCAGGAATGACTTTGGTGTTTTTGCTTGTAGGCTGTATGAATAAAGATGAAGTAACAGAATTCAACAAGCCGGCACTTTATTGGTATAAGCAGATAGGAAGCAGTATCAGCAATGGAAACATGGATAAGGCTGATGAGTATTATATCTCTTTGAAGAGTGAACATATGCGTTCGCCACTTATGCCAACAGCCATTATGATGCTTGCACATGCGCATATGAATGATGAGAAGTATCTTTTGGCAAACTACTACCTTGATGAATATAATAAACGTTATGGAGAATATGGAAGCCGTGAGTATACAGACTTTATGAAACTCAAAGCATCATTTCTTGGGGTAAAAGATGTCTATAAGGACCAAAAACTTATCATGGACAGTATAAGCAATGCAAACAAATACCTCTTAAGATACCCAGGTTCATCCTATGCACCTCTTGTGAACACCATACTCATAAGACTGCACATGAGCCAGTACTTGCTCAATGAAAATATAGCTGCACTTTATGACAGGACAGGTAAGCCTGAAGGTGCAAAGATATATAGAGAAAAAAATAGTGGTTCTGTTGTTGGAATGACTGATATTACGCCACCTGAACAAGGGATTATTGGAATGGTCTTTGACTAAACCTGTAGGTCGGGGTGTCCCCACCCCAACAAAAGTTAAATATATCCAATATTACACAAAATACAATATTGTGTCGGAGTGGGGACACCCCGACCTACATAATAAAAATAAAATCAAATAATTTTTTATAAACAAAGGAACACACCATGCAACTCAGTGATTATGATGCATTTCCCAACACATTACCCATCGTAGTAGAAGATGAACTTTTTCTCTACCCTTTTATGATAAGCCCTATCTTTTTAACCAATCAAAAAGATATAGATGCCGCAACAGATGCAATGGAAAACAACTCTTTACTTTTTGTAACCTCTTCTGTGGCAGGAAAAGAAGGAAACCGTGACTTTGATGCCATGTATAAAGTAGGGGTGGTTGGTTCCATCATGCGAAAAGTACATATCCCTGATGGTAGAGTAAAGATACTTTTTCAGGGACTTGCCCGTGGAGAAATATTAGCTCCACAAGAGGGTGAATTTAACCGGGCAACCATAGATATCGTGAAACTTGATAGCTATAATAAGCTAAAAACAGATGCTCTGATGGGTATTCTTCGTGATAAGATAAAAACACTCTCTTCATTAAATAGTCATTTCCCTGCAGACCTTGTACGAACGATAGAGGAAAATGATGAACCACATCGTATAGCTGATCTTGTTTCGTCTATGTTGAAACTGGACAAAGAAATAGCCTATGTTCTTTATATAGAGCCAAATATTGAAAAAAGATTACTTGGGCTTGTGGATGTGGTAACTTCTGAGATAGAGGCTGCCAAAGTACAAAGAGAGATACGTACAAAAGTACATACCAAAATAGAACAGACCAACAAAGAGTATTTCTTAAAAGAACAGCTCAAAGAGATACAGCAAGAGTTGGGCATGGACACGCAGAGGGAAGAAGAGATCGCTACTTTCAGGGGAAAGGTGGAAGCGCTTAAACCGCATATGCAAGAAGATGCATTTAAAGAGATAAGTAAGCAGTTAGACCGTTTTGCGCGTATGCATCCGGAGAGTGGTGAAGCGCATGTAGTTCAAAGTTATTTGGAGTGGGTACTTGAACTTCCTTTTGGAAAATTAAGTAAAAAAAGTTTGTCTGTGTTTGATGTATCCAGTGAACTTGATAAAGACCACTACTCTTTAGAGAAACCCAAAGAGCGTATCGTAGAGTTTTTCTCAGTGAGAGAACTTGCAATGCTTAGAGGTATTAAGCAAAAAGAGACAGGAGGGGTCATCTTATGTTTTGCCGGACCTCCCGGTGTAGGTAAAACTTCCCTTGCAAACTCTATCGCTACAGCACTTGGGCGACCTCTTGTGCGTATGGCACTGGGTGGACTGGAAGATGTGAATGAACTTAGAGGACATAGAAGAACTTATGTCGGTGCTATGCCCGGAAGAGTTGTGCAGGGGCTTATAGAAGCTAAAAGTATGGATCCTGTCATTGTACTCGATGAGATAGACAAAGTAGGACGCAGTATGAGAGGTGATCCTACTGCTGCACTGCTAGAGATACTTGACCCTGAACAAAACAGCAAATATCGTGATTATTATCTGAATTTCAATATTGATCTCAGCAAAGCGATCTTCATTGCTACTGCAAATGATGTAGGACGTATACCATCACCACTACGTGACAGGATGGAGTTTATAGGACTGAATTCCTATACCCCTAAAGAGAAGTTTGAGATAGCCAAACGTTATCTTATCCCTCAGGAGCTTAAAAAACATGCTTTAAAACGCAGAGAGTTTTCTATTAGCGATAAAGCGTTAAAAATATTGATAGATGAATACACCAGAGAAGCAGGTGTGAGAAATCTACGTCGTAGAATTGCTTCTTTGATGAGAAAAAGTGCTAGAAAACTTTTAGAAAACAGAACAAAAGATAAAGTAAGTATTACTAAAAATAATTTGGAAAACTTTACGGATAAAAAAGTATTTGAAATTTCTTTAGTTGATACTAAACCGCAGATTGGGGTTGTCTCTGGGCTTGCATGGACAGCGGTGGGTGGAGATGTACTCACGATAGAAGCCATTAAAATTAAAGGTAAGGGTGCATTGCAACTAACAGGAAGCCTTGGTGATGTTATGAAAGAGTCTGTGCGTATCGCACACTCTGTAGTAAAGATACTGATAGATGAAAAAAAGTTAGCTATCTCCTCTTCGACCATACCACATACTTTAAAAGAGAGAGAAGATCGTATAACCATAGATCCAAGTGAAGTCTATAAGCGTTATGATCTCCATATTCATGTTCCTGAGGGTGCAACACCTAAAGATGGGCCAAGTGCAGGGATTGCGATGGTAAGTGCTATAGCGTCTATTTTGAGTGCTAAAAAAATAGACAATAGAGTAGCTATGACGGGTGAAGTAACGTTGACGGGGAAAGTGCTTCCTATTGGTGGATTGAAAGAGAAACTCATTGCTGCCTATAAAGCAGGTGTATCTAAAGCGCTCATCCCTATGAAAAATTATGAACGGGACTTAGATGATATACCAAATGAAGTAAAAAATAATATTAGAATTATTGGAGTTTCAACTATCGATGAAGTTTTAAAAGAGGTGTTTGTAAAATAAATAAGAAGAATTTCTGGTTCCCAATCTATGTTTGGGAACCAGAAATTTTAGCATTATGATCTATGCTTGAGACCATTGTGCAATTTTAGCAGAGAGCATATCTTCTTTGACAGGCTTCCTTAAGAAGTCATTTGCACCATTATCAAATACCTCCGTTTTTCTTGTGTCATCTGTTGAGAGTACAATCACAGGAATATGACCGTTTGCCATATCTGATCTAAAGATCTTTAGAAATTCTATGCCATCAACGATCGGCATCATAATGTCTAATAAAATAAGATTGATGTCAGAATCTTTTTTTAATTTATCCAGAGCATCTGAACCATTTTCTGCTTCTATCATATCTGTCACACTGGGATTCTTTTTTAGAAGAGTGTGTAATAACTTTCTGTTGATGAAATCATCATCAACGATCAATACTTTTAATGCCATTTATTTTATCCTCTGTGTTTTTTAATAAGATCTTCAATCTCTTCTTTGGAATTTCCCGAAGTGATTATAGCTAGATTGTCATCGAACTGACTGATATTTTCTGTAATGAGGTCTGCATCACTGAAGAGTATATCATATCTGCCTGATAAGAGTTCATCCTCAAGTAAATCTATATTATCTAATGTTTTATGCTCATACCCCAAGTTCTTAATTACTTTAGTTAAGACTCTACCTTCTAAAAGAAACTTTTTAGCGATCAATATCTTTTTCTTCGTAGATATATCCATGCTAAGTTCATCTAAGAGAATTGGTTCATATTTATGAACTTCAGATGTAGACTCTTCTTGAATATCTTTACTTTCTTCAGACACTTTGCTCTTTTTTTCTACGGATACCATTTTTGCTTTACCTGATAAAAACTTATTCAAGACATAAAGCAATTCACTTGTTTCAATCGGTTTGGTAATATACTCGTCCATTCCCTCTCCAAGGAATCTTTCTCTGTCTCCTTTAAGTGCATTTGCTGTCAAGGCAACGATAGGAATATGTGGTATTTCTTCATCTTCTTCATAGTCAAGTATTTCATGTGTAGCTTCTATACCATCCATTACCGGCATTTGAATATCCATAAACAGAAGATCATACTCTTTGTTTCTGCGTTTTTCAAAACATTCAAGACCATTATTCGCCAGATCAACCATAATACCATGTTCTTCTAAAATACGTTTGATAAGTTTTTGATTAATGATATTGTCTTCAGTGACCAAGACTTTTGCATCAAATTTTGTTGCTTGAGACGGTAGAGCTTCATCAATAAGCTGAGGTGTTGTATTTGCACTTTTGCTTAGTATATTTTTAAGTTTTGTAAGGGTAACAGGTTTGAATATTACATTATCTTGATCAATATCCATCTCTTCGATCTTATTACGACTGGTTACATTTGCCATAATGATAAGTTTTGATCTGTCAATATTTGTAATAGCAGATAGGATGTTTTGTTTTGCCCTGTCTATATCGATCCAATAACTCTTACATACATTATCATCATTCAACTCTTTGAGATCACCTACAGATTCAAAATGTTTTATTGTAGGACCGAAATACTCAAAGTATGTTTCTAAGTTGTTGTCCAGTTTTGTTGGGATCTCTTGTTCATATTTACCGATGGTCATATCAGTGAATGCTTGTGTATAGTTTGTTTCAGTTGATGTAACTTCTTCAAATGGTAAGCTGAAAAAGAATGTAGTTCCATGATCTTTTGCACTTTCAAGTTCAAGCTGGCCACCCATGAGTTCAACAAATTGACTGGAAATAGTCAGTCCAAGACCTGTACCACCGTATTTTCTGGTAACAGAAACATCTGCTTGAGAAAATGCATCAAAGATACGTGATTGTTGGTCTTTTGTCATACCAATACCATTATCCTGAACAGAAAACTTGATTCGTGGATGTGGACTATCTCCATTTTGTATCTTTTGGATATCAAGATTAATGGTTCCGCCATAACTTGTGAACTTAATAGCATTACTAAGAAGATTAATGACGATCTCTTTGATCTTGGTTGGATCACCTTTGAGTTTGTTACTGATCGTCGGATCCATATAAAAGTTAAGATCAATATTTTTCTCAGCTGCACCAACTGCATAAGTTTCAACAGCACTTTCAAACTCTTCAGCTGCATCAAATACGATATTTTCAATTTCAATTTTATTACTCTCGATTTTTGAAAGGTCAAGAATGTTGTTGATAATACTTAGAAGGTTTTCTGAACTTTTATCAATGATGGAAAGGAACTCTTTTTGTTCCGAATCAAGATCAGTACTTCTTAGTATCTCTGTAAATCCAACAATACCGTTGAGTGGAGTACGAATTTCATGTGACATATTTGCCAAGAAGAGTGATTTCGCTTCATTGGCTTGAAGTGCTGTTAATTTATCTTCTTTTGCTGTGTCCACCAGTGTTTCAAGGAACCTATAGGCTTCTTTTGTTCCTTCATGTGTGTCCAGCTCAATGTTTTCAATATGCGCAGTATCTGAACTAAGGTATTGATCACTGCTTTTCATATCATCCACGGCTTTGTTCAGTACATCTTCAAGTTCTTTAATATTTCGTGTAATATCTCGTGTAGTTGTGTATCCTAGATATGCCAAGATAAAACTCAACAACCAAATAGCTGTAGCTATGGCAAGAAGAAAAAGTTGTTTTTGGAGGTAAATATCACTTTTTTCCCATAAAGTATTTGAAACTACCAGTTCTGCTTTAGCAAAGAGTGATATTTTTTGTGTTTGAAGTGCAAACCAGTCCATAGCCTCTTCTGCGTAGTCACCATTATCAACATCTGTTTGAATAGCAGATGAAGTCTCTGCGAGTTCAGTGAGCATTTCTTGCGCTTTAGGGCTAGTAAAAATTTGCTCTAATTGTTGACGTAGTTTTGTATTTGTAACTTGTTTGATATCAAAAACATTTGCTTTTGTTTTAAATTCATCCCAGAGTGCAATTTCATCAAATGACATAGAGGCTTTTTTTGTCATATAATATGAGATAAATCCTCTTTCTAAACCAGCATTCTCTTTTACGGTATAGAGTTGAGAGAGTGTTGATACAAGTGAAGATATCTCTGTGTCAAGTGCAAAATTGTTTACCTGTAGGAGATTGTCAAGCATTGGAGTAGATAGCTTTTTTGTATATCCGTCAAAAAATATCTTTTTGAAATCTTCATCAGGGGTGTCTGCCCCTTTTCTAATGCTTGGAAGTGTCCCAATATTTGTTAAGAGTGTTTGATATTTACTTTTGTCAAGATGAGTACCCTCACCTAGTACTGTAAGAAGAAAAGGGATATAACTTGTATCTTTAATAACCAAACTTGTTTTCAGAGTCTGCAGGGCTTTATCTGTATTTTTTCTCTGTTTAGTCAGTGAATCTGAAAATTCTTTGAGATCACTTCCCATGTAAAGAGCGGACAAACCACGCTCTTTACCAATTTGAGTAAGAGAATGGCTAAGATTAGCATTGTTGCTTAGTGAAGTTTTTAATGCATTTGCTTTTTCAAAGTTTAAATATGAAGTTATAAAGAAATAACTTGATAATAACACAAGAAGTAAAATTGGTACCAGCCCAATCAGTTTAAGTCTATTACGAATAGTCATCGTTTATTTCCTTTTATTTTGATGTAATATTAATTTGAGTTTCCAAAGACAAAAAATGTCCCCAGTATTGTTTGATCAAATTTTCCAGTTTACTGCTGTCTTCACAAAACTGTATCTCATAAAGCGTATCAGAAAGCGGATTGATGCGAAGATTACTTGATGTCCCTTTGAGTAAGTGACCAATTTTCTGGATGGTATCCAGATCACCTTTTTCATAGGCTTCTAACATCTTTTTGGTCTCAGCATGTGCCTGATCTATAAAGTCATGGACAAACTCTTCAATAAGTTCTACCGGTAGACTTAAGTCATTGGCAGCTTGTTCCAGTTGGAAGTCAAAGTGTATAGGTTGAACATCATCGAGATCGATAGTACCAAAGCTTCCACTTGTTGGTGTAACAGGTTTGTCTTCCGGTACAGATAGAGGTTCTTCTTCAAAAAGATCTATACTCTCAATATCTACAGAATCAATTGCTTCAACTTTTATATCAGAGTCTATGTCTAATATAGATGAAGTCTCTTCTTTGACTGTTTCTAGCTGGGAGGTAGTTAGTCTGCCAAGTGTAGTATAAAAAGATTTTATATGCGTATTTTGACTCTCTGCTGTAGCATTTTTGATTTGTGTTACAATTTCGCTGACAACAGGGAGGTGTAGAACATTTGAGAGATGAGAGAGTATGCTAATGGCATTAGAGCGCTTCTCTTCTTGGGTACTCTGAAGATCTTCTTCTAAAGAGAGTGCGGTATCAATATATTCATTTAAGAAAGTATTGTAATCTTCAGTTGAAATACCTATGCTTTGACTGATATTTTTTACATCAATAATAATAGGAGCTTGGCTGTCATCAGCTGTTTCTACTTGTTTATCTTCTGTGATCGTTATTTCATCTATGGTCTCTTCAGGTGCACTAGGCAGGATGAGATCAAAAAGTGCATCATCATTTTCTTCTGTAGCACTACTCTCTTCAGCTACTTCTTCAGAATCATCTACAACAGATGTGTCTTCTTCTAATAAAGCATCAGTGTCTTTGATAGAGATCAGATCATCATCCCGAAGGGATAGTTCCTCCTCTTCAGTTACATCTAAGCCCAGAATCTTCTCAACCAACTCATCTTCTGTGATAGATGACTCTTCATCCTTTTCTGCCAATGCAAATGTTGAGCTGTCATCATCTATAAGTATTGATTCTTCAGGAGATGTTTGAATTTGAACTAAAGTAATGTTTCCTAACATGCCTGAGAGATCCGTGCTCTCTACATTATATGTTTCTTCATTTTGAGCTTTTGTAATAGTGATTTTATTCTCTTCATTTCGTGAAGAGAATAAAATATCTCCTAATGCAATGTCTCTATAAAGATCATCTATGTTTTCTACTTCAAGTAAGGCTAATAGCTTAGGGTCAATAGCAATAATTCGATTGTTTTGATTGGTGATATAATACATGTATGAACAACTCCTTTTTAATTATTTTCTTTCTCTATTAAATCTTTATAGACAGGTATACTCTCTTCTACTTCAGTCTCTAAAGCAGGTCTTCTTGCTGCCGTGTATCCGGTGATCTCTCCATCAGTCTCAATAGGAGTGATATGTGAATAAACCCAGTAATATTTTCCATCTTTTCGAAGATTCTTAACGATCCCCGTCCACTCTTTTCCTGCTTGTATGGTGTCCCATACATCTTGAAAGGCTGCTTTTGGCATATCAGGATGTCTGACAATGTTATGGTTTTTCCCTGTAAGTTCATCTTTTGTATAGCCCGCAATTTCACAGAATTTTCTATTGGCATACGTAATGATGCCTTTTAAATCTGTAGAACTTACGATTAAGCCATTTTTAAATTTATGTTCTTCGTCGATCGGATCAGGTCTATTCATAGTATTGTCTTACCCTTTTGTTTTTTGTATCAAGAAGAAATGTCAGTACGTAGTAAACTGAAAGTAATAAAGTTTACTATGGTAACCTGGCAATCTGCATGAGACCCATGGTTTTCTGTCCTCACTTCACAATGAGTTTAGCCTTTTAATTATAAATCTTTAAGTTATATTATATTTACTTTAAATAAATTAAGTAAAAGCAAATGTAGATAAAACCCCGCTTATAAAACTTTAGTACAATTAAACTAAAAATAGAATGAATTAAGAGATTTTTTAGTAAAAAATATCAAATAAGGTACGATTATTGATTATTATCTTTAATAATATTTGAAATTTTCTTATTTGTAACTCTCTCAAGATCTTCCCTGGAAGCGCTTTCAATAGATTCAAATGTTCCAAAGTAATCGATCAACTTTTTCACAGTAGCTTTACCTATACCTTTTTTGTTGAGTAGTGAAACCTGAGTATCTTCTTTGCGTTTTTTGTTTTGATGGTAGGTGATAGCATAGCGATGTGCTTCATCCCTTTGACGTTGTATCCAGTGTAAACGTTTGTCATTTGGCTTCAATTCTATGAGTCCATTGATAGTATAAATGAGATCTTTTGCGGCACCTTTGGCACGATGGGCTTTGGCATCGAGTTTCTCTTTGGCTATGGCGATGACATCGAGATTTACATTTTCCTCTTTAAGAAGTTCGAGTGCAAGATTTAGGTTTGCCTGACCTCCATCGAGTATCCAGAGGTCTGGTGCAGGATGTTCTTTAAAGTCTGCTATGCGACGAGAGAGCATCTCTTTCATCTGTCCATACTCATCTCGTTCATGCAGTGTGTAGCGTCTATAAGAATTTTTATCCCATTTAGCTTCATCCCATACGACCATGCCTCCTACCGTGGCAACACCCATAAGATGTGAGTTGTCAAAAGTCTCTATACGATAAGGGATGACCATGAGGTCAAAGAGGTCTGCTATTTTTTGCTCCATTACTGTATCACTTTGTTTTGTGCGTAACAACTCTTCACAGTTTTGCAGTGCCAGGGTGATGAGTTTAGCTTTTGATCCACGTTGAGGGGTAAGCACTTCTATTTTTGTCTCAAAACGAGTGCTTAGTGTTTGCGCTACCTGTTGGCCGTCTTCAAACGTATGTGCCGTAAGGATCTGTTTACTCACATTGGGTGTATCAATAGTATAGAACTCTAACAAAGCTTGTTTATAGGCTTCATTTTCATCAAAGATATGGGTGTGTCTGAAGTAAGAATAGGCAGAAGAGATGATCTTTCCTCCACGCATAAAGAGTTTGACGATGACCCCTCGCTCATCTCCATTTTGTATGGCAAAGATATCGAGGTTCATTTGGTTTGCCAGGTCAATGTTGGAGCTGATCGTGAGAGAAGAGATCGCTTGAATGGTATCTCTCATACTGCCTGCTTCTTCATAACGTTCCTGCATTGCAAGTGATGTCATCTTCTCTTCTAAAGTGTTGATAAGATTTTTACGTTTTACTATGGAAGTTTTTGCTTGAGTGACTATCTCCCCATACTCTTCAGGTGTGACTTTCCCTTCACAAGGTGCTAAACATTTTTTGATCTGGTAAAAAAGGCAGGCTTTTCCCTCTCTGAGACAAGACTTTTTTTGAACCAGTGGATAGACTTCATAGAGTGCATCAAGCAGTGCTTTCCCTCCTGTAGGAAAAGGACCATAGTAAGTTACATCTTTCCCCTTGATTACTTTTCGTGTAATCTCAAAACGAGGATACTCCTGTGACTCATCTATATAAATGTACGGATAGGTTTTGTCATCACGCAGTAAAATATTATATTTGGGCTTGAGCTGTTTGATGAGAGAGTTTTCGAGTATAAGTGCATCTTCTTCGGTTTCCACGACGATATATTCTAATTTGTTTGCTTCAAGCAGCATCTTGATAATACGTGGACTCTGTGTAGGGTTAGGTGTAAATTCCGGTGTAAAACGCCAATAGCTTTTGACACGATTTTTAAGGTTTTTTGCTTTTCCTACATAAAGCAACTTTCCTGTAGTATCAAAATATTGGTATACTCCCGCAGAGGAAGGGAGGTTTTGAACTACTGATTGCATTTAATAACTTTTTTTAACTCTTCAAATTTTTCTTTGAGTGCTTCATCTTCCGTTTCTATTTCAAAGTCACTACTTGCTCGTTCATTGTAATAGGGAACGGTGGTGATATCTTCTACCACTTTTGCTACAGGATGATACTTGCTGTGAAAGACAACTACCTTGTCAGCTTTCATCATCTCACATTCATTATCATGTGAAGTAAGCTGTGTTAATACACTTTTTAATAAATCTCTATTATAATTAAGTTCCATTTTAAAGCCAGGGTGTGTAACTGCTACAAAAAGTGTCTCGTTTTTGATATAGACAAAAGCGATAGCCTTTTGGTACTTACTTCCCAGAAGTTTGATATACTTTTGGTAACATGCCTGCTGCTTTAGAAATCTAAATTGAGGTTGATTGGTAAGATGAGACAAAATCATATGCGCTTTTTTCATACATTTATTATAACATCTGTTTGCTGTATCATGATGACAGGTTGTGGACATAAGACAAACCCTGTGTATGTAGCAGACAGTGCAGATAAAAACAGTAGTACAGTAAAAAAATAAGGATTGTAAATGCAAAAATATGATGTTTTGATTATCGGTGCAGGTATCGCAGGTTTGTATGCTGCGATGAACATCCCCAAAAGTAAAAAGGTTTTAGTGGTCTGTAAAGATATCCCTTGGGAGTGTAATACCTTTTATGCACAAGGTGGGATGGTTACTGCACTTAATGAAGCAGATATCCCAGTGCATGTAGAAGATACGATGGCCGCAGGTGCTTACCATAACGATAAAGAAGCAGTGGAGATACTCTCCCGTACTTCACTTGAAACCACACCTGATATTATTAGCAAAGGCATGGAGTTTGATAAAAATGCACAAGGCAAGATCGTCTATACGAAAGAAGCTGCACATTCGGTAGAGCGTATCATTCATGCAGGTGGTGATGCGACTGGGCGGTATATGCACTACTTTATGATGGTACAAAATATGCATCAACTTCAGAAAAATACATTGGTATATGACCTGCTTATAGAAGATGGTCGATGTTATGGTGTGAAAGCAAGTGTAAATTACCAGCCAACGACTATTTATGCAGATGATGTGATCATCGCATCTGGTGGGATCGGTTCCCTTTATGCGTATAATACGAACTCGAGAACAATCTCTGCGGATATCCATGGGATTTGTGTTGAAAAGGGTATAGAGCTTTCTGATATGGAGTTTATGCAGTTTCACCCAACGGTTTTTGTTGATACCCCTTATGCCAGAAAGCTATTGCTTACTGAAGCACTGAGGGGTGAGGGTGCTCATGTAGTGGATGAAAATGGAAGACGTTTTTTATTTGATTATGATAAAAGAGGAGAACTGGCAAGTCGTGACATCGTAGCACGTGGTATTTTTGACTATAAACGCAAAACAGGTGCTAATGCATACTTGGATTTCTCTATGTTTGAAGAAAAATGGTTTGAACATCGCTTCCCCAATATTACACGTACGTTTGGTGCGTTGGGTTATCATTTTCCTAAAGACAAAGTTTCTATCTCTCCAGCGTTTCATTATGCCAACGGAGGTATAAAATGTGATACCCATGGCTGTATAGAAGGGATGGAAGGTCTCTATGTCATCGGTGAAGCTGCCAGAACAGGTGTACATGGAGCCAATCGTTTGGCATCCAACTCTTTGCTTGAAGGAATGGTCTTTGCAAAACGGGCAGTGGATGATCTTTTGGGTAAAGAGCAAATAGTGCTTAAAACACCTGAATTTGAGAAAGATTACGCTAATATTCTGCATAAAGAGTGTGACAAAACCTATAAACATAAACTGCGTCAAGTGATGTGGGATGATATAGGCATTATTAGAACAACCAAAGGATTGCACGAAGCAAAAAATCTTATTTATGATATGAAGAATAAAGAGATAGGTAGACTGCTGGAGTTACGACTTAATACAGCTTCTGCCATTGTAGATGCAGCACTTGCGAGAAAAGAGTCTTTAGGCTCACACTATATGGAAAGTTAAAATGGATATAAAAGATTTTCAATATATAGAAACATATCATAGACACCACTAGGAGAATAGATGACAACAGAAGTAGTACAACACTTAGACTTAACCACAACATGGGTAGGGATACTCTCATTTGCAATATTTGTAGTAGGATACTACTTCATTGCAACAGAAGATAAATACCATATAAACAAAGCTAAACCGGCACTTTTTGCGGGAACACTCATCTTTATGTTTATCGGTATTTATTATGCGATAAATGGTTTGGATGGAAAGCATCTTCATCATGAGATAGAGATCCTGATCATTGAAATTGCAGGAATATTCTTCTTCCTCTTTGTTGCCATGACCTATATTGAAGCGATGATCGATAGAAATGTCTTCTCTGCTTTACGTTATAACCTTGTCTCAAAAGGGTATGACTATAAAAAACTTTTTTGGATCACTGGATTCTTAGCATTTTTTATCTCACCTATTGCAGACAATTTAACGACGGCGCTTATCCTTTCAACAGTATTGATCACTATCGATAAAGAGAATAAGGCATTCATTGTTCCTGCTGCAGTTAACATCGTTGTAGCAGCTAATGCCGGTGGTGCATGGAGTCCATTTGGAGATATTACGACCCTCATGGTATGGGTTGACGGTAAAGGGACCTTTGTTGATTTTCTTTACCTTTTCCCTGCTTCTATTTTAGGATGGCTTATTACTGCATTCCTTTTGAGTCGTTTTATACCAAATGGTAATCCACCGTTTGCAGAGGGTGAAAAAGAAGTACACATCGCACCAGGTGGTAAGATCATTATGGGACTCTTTGCCTTAACGATTGCATCAGCAGTTACTTCACACCAAGTACTTCACTTACCTGCAATGTGGGGAATGATGTTTGGTTTGGCTATTTTAAAACTTTATGTGTACAAGATGAGTAAAGAAGTAAGATATGATAGTGAGGGTGTTCTATGTCCTACAGTAAACGTCTTCTCATTCATCGCCAAGATCGAAAACGACACACTTCTTTTCTTCTTTGGTATCTTGGCTGCGGTTGGCGGTCTTCATTTCTTAGGTTTCCTGGAGTATTTCACTGCACTCTATACACAGTTTGGTGCAACTACAGTGAACATCGGAGTGGGATTCCTTTCTGCTATCGTAGATAACGTGCCAGTGATGTCGGCAGTACTTAAATCAAGTCCAGATATGGGTATAGATGCACACTCTCAATGGATGCTGGTAACACTCACAGCAGGGGTCGGTGGTTCACTTATCTCATTTGGTTCTGCAGCGGGTGTTGGGGTTATGGGTAAACTGCACGGTATTTATACCTTTGCATCACATATGAAATTGGCATGGACAGTGCTTATAGGGTATGTCGTCTCTGTGGCTGTTTGGTATCTGCAGTTTCAAATTTTAGGGATCATGTAATAATAGATATCTCTCGTTCCCAAGCTCCAGCTTGGGAATGTGTATATCAATACTATTTGCATAGTTAAATTTTTTCAATTTGTTTATTTGTTCCCAAGTGGGAGCTTGGGGAACAAGGTGCGTGGCAAGATTTAACCATACAAATATAAGGAAACAACCCATGAAACAAGTACCTATCCTAGTCTTAGACTTCGGTTCACAATACACACAACTCATCGCTAGAAAACTAAGAGAGAGTGGCGTCTATACAGAAGTGGTACCATACCGTGAAAGTCTTGAAGATATCAAAGCACGTAAACCACAAGGGATCATCCTTTCGGGTGGACCAGCTTCTGTCTATGCTGAAGATGCATATAAGCCAGACGAAGGTGTTTGGGACTTAGGTTTACCGATATTGGGTATCTGTTATGGTATGCAGCTCATTACTCAGCACTTTGGCGGAGAAGTAGTAGCAGCGGATCACCATGAGTATGGAAAATCAAAACTCAAGATAGAGAATGATTCTACTATTTTTAAAGGAATTACAGATGATTCTATCGTATGGATGAGTCATGGTGATAAAGCAGAAAGACTCCCTGAAGGGTTTGATGTCATCGGTACAAGTGAAAACTCACCGTATGCTGCTATAGCAGATGATAAGCGAAAAGTCTATGCTTTCCAATTTCACCCGGAAGTACACCACACGGTAGAGGGTACAGCCATGCTTAAAAACTTTGCTAAAAATATCTGTGGGTGTGACAGCACTTGGAATATGGGAAGCTTCGCCAAAGAGAAGATAGAAGGCATTAGAGCACAAGTAGGTGATAAAAAAGTTCTTTGTGGTGTAAGTGGAGGAGTAGACAGTTCAGTCGTAGCTGCGATGTTGCATGAAGCACTTCCTAAAGAGCAGCTCATCTGTGTATTTGTTGATCAGGGACTGCTTCGTAAAGATGAAGCTGAACAAGTACAAACAATGTTCAAAATGTTAGATATCCCTCTTATCACCGTAGATGCCAAAAAAGAGTTTATGGCTGCACTTGAAAGTGTATCTGATCCAGAGACGAAAAGAAAAGCTATCGGTGAAAAATTTATCGAAATCTTTGATATTGAAGCGAAAAAACATACAGATGTTGCATTTTTGGCACAAGGGACACTTTACACAGATGTTATAGAATCAGTTTCAGTTAAAGGACCTTCAAAAACCATCAAGTCACACCATAATGTAGGTGGTCTGCCAGACTGGATGACTTTTGAACTGGTTGAACCTTTAAGAGAGATCTTCAAAGATGAGGTAAGAAAACTTGGTCTTGAACTTGGACTTCCTAAAGATATGATAGGCAGACACCCATTCCCCGGACCAGGGCTTGCCATTAGAACCATGGGTGCAGTCACAGAAGATGGGTTACACCTTATAAGAGAGTCAGATGCCATCATGCAAGAAGAACTCAAAGCTACAGGCTACTACGACAAAGTATGGCAAGCATTTACTGTACTTCTCAATGTGCAGTCTGTTGGTGTTATGGGTGATAACCGTACGTACGACAACACAGTATGTATCCGTATGGTAGAGTCTGTAGATGGTATGACCGCTACATTCGCACATATTCCACATGATGTACTTGAGGGTATGAGCCGTCGGATCATTAATGAGATCGATGGGATCAATAGGGTAGTTTATGATATATCTTCTAAGCCACCAGCAACCATCGAATGGGAGTAATTTTTTAACTTTATAAGTATATAAAAACCTGTAGGGTCGGTTTACCGACCATTGCATTGTTTATGGTCGGTAAACCGACCCTACAGTACATTTTCTTCTTCTTACTTCTAACCTAAATCAACAGCAATATAAGATATAATTTTTTTAATCTGAAATATCCATCTTTTTATAAAAGGATCTTAATGCACTTTAATTTAATCAAATATTTTTCATTTTTCATTTTCCTAACACTCTTCTCTCATGCTGGAGGAATATAGAAAAAGCGTCTGAAGAGGAAGAAATAAAAGATACGATCGTAGTGCATGGGATGGTTTTGCATGGACGTGTGATGAACCTTGGTCCAGAGAGACTTTCATTTAAACTACTTTATAGCGAAGGACTAAATTATATCGCCTATAAAGATATCGAATCAATTCATACTAAATATAATTATCATATTTCTTTTAACCGTATGGATATTGAGGGGGGCGTATTGTAGGTATAGAAGATAATAAGTATCTTAAGATCATGGAAGGTGACAAAGAGAGAACAGTTAAGATAGCTGATATTGAAATTTTGTAATGGCTGTGAGTGATGATGACTCTTTTGAAAACAATCAATTTTACTACGCTGCATTATCAGCTGATTATGATATTCCAAGACATATTGAAAATCGCTTTATTCCTTCGGTGGGGTATGGTTATAGATTTAAGTTTGATAAATCTAAATGGTTGGAGCCCTCTATTGGTCTAGGATATGCTGCAACTACTTATACTGATGAACTTTATACAGATAAAAACTTCGCCGTAGCGGCAATCAAATTGTCAGGTAAATATCAATTTAATGATCTTGCATACATCAATAGGTTTATCATTGATGGATTTTTTATGTATTATCCAAGTCTTACTGATATGGATGAAGATTGGATATTTAGATCAAATTTGACTTTTACTGTCCCACTCTTTGATTTTCTCTCTATTAAATTGGCACATGATTTTATAAATGACAGTAACCCTGATCCTACAGTTGGAAATAATAAAACCACAACAAAATTGTTATTTGGGTTTGATTTTTAAGATATAAAGTTTATTTGCTATGGTTCTGCTATAATATTTCTAAAAAGGTTTAACCAATGAAACAAATACTACTGCTTACTTTATTTTCTCTATCTATGGCTGCGTTTATGACTGCCTGTACTAATCAAATGGCTTCCGTAGGGTTAAGCACTGCTGATAAGACGGAAGAGTGTATAACTATTGATAGAAAACTGATTAAAGTGGATAAATTTATAGAGGTTGTAAACAATACTAGTGCTTTCCACTTAGAAGAAGCTGCAGCAGCGCTAGAAACACCAGGGATCACAGTAAGTAATAATAAAAAGCAGATGCTAAGAGATGCAAACAGAAAGAAAGCAGAGCTTGAATCAGAACATCAAAAACTGGGATGCAAGACTTCGAAAAAATAAGTTTATTTAAACATCTTTGGATAGATGAAAAATTGCATTTTCCCTTTCCCTATTTTAAATTCTTTCCAATCATAAATGGGTAGCTTTAGGGCTACTATACCTAAGGTTGGAACATTGTCAATATAGTCATCGATCATCATATTGCTAAGTTCTGTTGTCTCTGGGTTGTGTCCTACTACGAAAAGAGTATCATACATGTTATTGACATCTTTGATAAGTCTGTGTGTCGTTTCCGGTTCTGCCATATAGAGTGCGTCTATGTATTTTATTTGTCCACTGTACCCTATCTCTTTGGCTAAACCTTTGGCAGTGAGTTTAGCTCTTTTGGCTGAACTTGAGAGTATGAGGTCAGGCATTAACTCTTTCTCTTTGAGTACCTTTGCCATGGTTAAGATGGCTTTTTCTCCTCTTTTGTTAAGCCCTCTGTCAAAGTCACTTTTGCTTTCATCGTTCCAGTCTGATTTGGCATGTCTAATAAGATATAAATTTTTCATACGTAAATTATAGCAAAATATATACTTTAGTCACTAACACTAAACAAACTTAAAATAATTCTTGCAAAAAAACTTGAAATATTTACCAAAATAGACTATAATTCCCCAAAAATATAGATATGAAGGAAATTATAGATGGCAAAACATCAGTTTCAAACAGAAATTGGGCAACTTTTAAAGCTCATGACACACTCACTTTACTCAAACAAAGAGATATTTATCAGAGAACTTGTATCAAACTCCAGTGATGCACTCGATAAATTTAACTACCTTTCACTTACAGATGAAAAGTTTAAAAATGACAACTGGTCAGGTAAGATCTTCATTAAACTAGATGAAGCAGATGGGACTCTTACTATCGGTGATAACGGTATAGGTATGAATGAAGCAGATCTTATGGATCATCTTGGAACAATCGCAAAGTCTGGTACAAAAGCATTTATGGAAAACCTTACAGGTGATGCAAAAAAAGATTCAAATCTTATCGGTCAGTTTGGTGTAGGTTTCTACTCTGTTTTTATGGTTGCAGATAAAGTAGATGTGATCTCGAAGAAAGCGGGTGAAGAGCAAGCTTATATGTTCAGTACAGATGGGTCAGGTGAGTATGAAGTAAAACCAGTGACTAAAGAAGAACACGGGACTATCGTTTATATAAAACTCAAAGAAGAAGAGAAAGAATTTTTAAGCAAGTGGAAAACACAAGAGGTAGTGAAGAAATACTCTAACCACATCGCATATCCTATCATGCTCAACTATTCTGAAGATGAAACAACAGGTGAGGGTGATGACGCTGTAACAAAATCTGTGAACAAATCAGAACAGATCAATGCGGCTACAGCACTCTGGACACTTTCAAAGTCTGAACTCAAAGCAGAAGATTATAATGAATTTTATAAAACTATAGCACACGGTGATGATGAACCACTTACTTATCTGCACAACAGAGTAGAAGGTTCACAAGAGTTTACAACACTTTTTTATATTCCTAAAACTGCACCGATGGATATGTACAGAGCAGATTACACACCTGGTGTAAAACTTTATGTTAAGCGTGTGTTTATTACTGATGATGACAAAGAGTTGTTACCTCCGTATTTGCGTTTTGTAAAAGGTATCATAGACTCAGAAGACTTACCATTGAATGTTTCTCGTGAGTTGCTTCAGGAAAATAGAATTTTGGCAAATATTAAACAAAACTCAGTCAAGAAAATATTAGGCGCAATTAAAAAGCTCGAAGGTGAAGAGGCAGAGACATTTACTGCCCAGTATAATAAGGTCATCAAAGAAGGTATCTATATAGACCAAATGAATAAAGAGATATTACTTGACATTGTGAAGTATAAAAGTTCAACAGAAGAGGGACTTGTGTCATTGGAGGACTATATATCTCGTGGAGACTCTGAGAAAAAAGAGATCTATTACATCACAGGTGAAGATGAAAATGTACTGAGAAATTCACCACTGCTTGAAGCGTACAAAAAAGCAAATATCGAAGTGCTTATCATGGATGATAAAGAGGTAGACAGTATTGTTTCTCCTATGATCGGTAGCTACAAAGAGTGGAGTCTTAAGGATATCACAACTGTAGATGCACCAGACAGCAAGACAGAAGAAGAGAAAGAAGAGATAAGTAAAGAGTTCAAATCTCTCACAGATAAGATCAAAGAGGTTTTAGGTGAAGAGGTGAAAGAGGTAAAAACTTCTACAAGACTGACTTCAAGTCCATCATGTGTACTGAAAGACCCTTCTGATCCTATGGCTGGGATGGCGGCAATGTTTGCTCAAATGGGACAAGAGATGCCTGAAACTCCTCTTATCTTAGAGATAAACCCTGAACATGAAATGATCAAAAAGCTTGATGCTTTAAGTGATGAGACTCTATTTGCAGATATCTCATGGATACTTTTGGATTCAGCAAAACTTTCTGAAGGGTTGGAACCAAAAGATAAAGGTGCATTCGCACAGAGAGTGGCAAGTCTAGCAACCAAAGCAATATAAGATTTTAAATCCTATTTTATTTAAGAAAATAAATGCGTAGGGTCGGTTTATCGACCTTATGTAAGATGCAGTATTATTGGTCGGTAAACCGACCCTACATTTAATCTTCTCATGTTATAATCTTCATAATCTCAACTCACAGGATTTTTCTTGAAAACACAAATGTCACCACAAAAAAAAGCAACTATCGTATCAAGTTCAGTAGCTACTGTACTGGTCTTTGTAAAACTTATCATCGGTATCGCCAGTGGTTCAGTGGCTGTACTAGCTTCAGCTATCGACTCACTGCTCGACATGGCAGTTTCCATCTTTAACTTCTTTGCGATTAAAAAATCAGAAGAACATCCAGACGAAGAGTATCAGTATGGTAAAGGAAAGATACAGGCTATTGCTGCAGTCATAGAAGGTACAGTGATTACTATTTCTGGTATTTATATTATCTATGTAGCACTTAAGAAATTGGATGAAGGTACTGTAACTACGTTACTTACTCCATCTATTTTTGCGATGGTGTTTTCGATTATTGTCACTTATTTCTTGGTACAGTATCTGCTTAAAGTAGCAAAAGAGACAGATAATCTTGTCATTAAAGCAGATGCTTTGCATTATAAAACTGACCTTTGGAGTAATGCCGCTGTACTGGTTGCTTTGGGACTTGTCTCCTTCACAGGACTGGACAGCATAGATGCGATCTTTGGTTTGGGTATTGGAATGTATATTATTTATTCTGCCTATGAGATCATCGTAGAAGGTATAGAGATCCTTCTCGATAAATCCCTGGATGGGGATGTTGTTGCAAAAATTGGAGAGATCATCTCTAATCACCCAGAGGTTACGAGTTATCACTGGCTTAAAACACGTACAGACGGTACGACCAATTTTGTTGAATTTCATATGGTATTGCGTCCCAATATGCTTTTGCTGGAAGCGCACCGTATAGCAGATGAAGTAGAAGATCAAATGATGGCACTAGAGAGAAAAAAACGCTGGATCATTACCCCGCATTTTGACCCATATGATGATGAAGATGTGAATATAGCAATGTTGAATGGGGCATCTTTAGCAGAAGTAAACAGAGTAGACTAATGGCAAAAGCTATCTATCTTTTATCACCTACACCTAAAGAGGGAACGATAGCGCTGCCTATGATCGATTTTACTGTCAGTGCTAAATCTATAGATTTTTCTCATAGTGATACCCTAATATTTACTTCTAAACAAGCTGTTATTACAGCTGATACGATAGACTTCTCTTGGAAAAATTATCCATGTATAGCGATAGGGGCTGCAACTAAAAAGCAGATAGAAAATTTAGGGGGCAAGGTTATTTATCATCCAAAATCTTTTTACGGTGAATCCTTAAGTGCGGATATAGCACAATTTTTTAGAGATAAAAAACTGCTCTACCTTCGTCCTAAAGAAATATCCTTTGACTCTAAAGGCTTTTTGGAGAAAGAGGGGATCACATTGCAGGAGCAGATCATTTATGAAACATCCTGTATCCAATACTCCCCTGAAGAAAAGCCTTTAAAAAACGCTATTATTATCTTTACTTCTCCTTCAACCATCCATTGCTTTTTAAAGAATTTTGAATGGGATGAAAGTTATACTGCTGTGGTTATAGGGAAAGCTACCAAAGTACATCTTCCTGTAAATACAGAGTATGTAGTGGCAGATGAGCCACTAATAAATGCATGTATCGTAAAAGCAAA
Source organism: uncultured bacterium (assembly GCA_965602275.1). Taxonomy (GTDB): domain Bacteria; phylum Campylobacterota; class Campylobacteria; order Campylobacterales; family Sulfurovaceae; genus Sulfurovum. Next base: position 55,722 of record CBFCXZ010000004.1, on the reverse strand, counting down.
AGAGATAGCAAAATCTTCATTTTAGAGAGTACCTTATTCGCTTCTAATTCCAAATAGGTTATAATGTATATAACCTAAGTGGTTCGATTACTGTATATGGGGTTCAACATTAATTTTAGTGGGACATGTAGTCTCTTGGTGTGTGGACATTTTCGTTTGAGTGTGGTTAGCCATACGAGAAATTGCCCCCTAAAGAGAGACTCTCTCCTGCATTGTTAGCTTTTTAGAGCCGACTTTTTAAACAGAACGGCCACTCGGGGGAATTAGGTGCCATCATTGCACGCAAGGGCTTCCTTAAAAATTACGACGAACCATCAGTTCGCCTTGAATTTTTAAGAAACCCCTTACGCACAAGCATAGCACCTACTTCATTTTGGGATTTGCCCCTTAATTATTAACTTATCCGGAGAAAATAAATGAACGTATTGATGATAGGTGCAGGTGGTAGAGAATATTCTATTGGTTTGGCACTCAAAAAAGATAAAAATGTTGAGAAGATCTATTTTGCACCGGGTAATGGGGCTACAGATGAGTTGGGTGAGAATTTAGACATTAGTGATTTTAATGAATTGGCTGATTTTGTAGAAGCAAACAATGTTGAACTGACTATAGTTGGACCTGAAGCACCACTGGTTGATGGTATCGTTGATGTTTTTGAAAAAAGAGGATTGGCTATCTTTGGACCAACAGCGCAGGCTGCACAGTTAGAAGGTTCTAAAATTTTCATGAAGAACTTCCTCGCACGTCACAATGTGCCTACGGCTAAATATATCGAAACAGATTCTTTGGAAGATGCCTATAAATTTATCAATACCCTTGAAGCACCTATTGTAGTCAAAGCAGATGGGCTTTGTGGTGGTAAAGGTGTCATTATAGCTCAGAGTGCAGATGCGGCGAAAAAGGCTGCGGGAGAGATGCTTTCGGGTAATTCATTTGGTGATGCGGGGACATCTATCGTCGTTGAAGAGTTTTTAGATGGTTATGAACTTTCAGTTTTTGCTATTTGTGATGGGAAAGATTATGTAGTTCTGCCGGCTGCGCAAGACCATAAAAGACTGCTAAACAACGATGAGGGTCCAAATACAGGTGGTATGGGAGCTTATGCACCAACACCACTTGTCAATGATGAGATCTATCGTAAGTTAGATGAGAGAGTGATAGAGCCGACCCTTAAAGGGATGGAAGAAGAGGGGATGCCGTTTACAGGTGTGCTTTTTATCGGTGTTATGGTCGTTAAAGGTGAGCCTATCATCCTTGAGTATAATGTTCGTTTTGGTGATCCTGAATGTGAAGAGTTAATGCCGTTGCTTAAATCACCTGCAAGTGAGTTGTTTTATAAAGCAGCAACAGGTGACTTGAAAAATGCCAAAATAGAGTTTCATGACAAATATGCAGTTGGTGTAGTAATGGCGAGCAAGGATTACCCTTATAAAAGCACACCTCCTGCCGAGATCATTGTAGATGATATTTACCATGAAGAGCTCAATGAAAATGCACATATCTCTTATGCTGGTGTAAGTCGTGGAGATGATGGTAAACTTTACGCAACAGGCGGTAGAGTGCTTGTTTGTGTAGGTGTGGGTGACAGTATTAAAGAGGCACAGGCACGTGCATATATGTTAGTGGGTCAAGTACACTTTGCAGGAAAGCAGTGTCGTACTGACATTGCTTATCAGGCACTCTAGGCATTTTAATGGCTGAGTCGACTTCTCTGCCTATAGCAAGTGTACAAAAGAGAATCAGTGCATTTGTTATAGATGATATCATGGTAGCACTTTTTTTCTTGATCATCTTTTATGATCAACTGCTTGTTATTGCTTCACACACGTCTGGCATGATGTCAGCAGAAGAGATGACCCTTATTCAAGCCCAATTAAGACAATTTAGTGTTGACAACCTTCTTGTTATGCTTTCAATAAAAGTCCTCTATCATACGGTACCCGTCTGGCAAAATGGTATGACTTTAGGAAAATATATCATGAAGATAAGAGTGATCGATCTTAAGATGGGAGATAGACCATCACTAATTCAAGCATTTTTACGTGCGTTACTGAGAATCGGGAGTGAGGTTTTTTTCTACTTAGGTTTCATTATGGCATTTATGATGCCTCTTAGACAAACCTTTCATGATAAACTTTCAAATTGTGTAGTTATAGATGTATAAAATTTTACTTTTCTTCTCTTTTCTGTTGAGTATACAAACACTGCATGCCGCAGAAGAAAAGAATAAAATAGAAGTAACTGCAAAACATTTAGATACAACCGAGACAACCGTTAAAGCTACAGACGGAGTTGTCGTCTATTATCAAGATTCTATGATCAAAGCTTCTTCAGCTTTTTATGACAAAAAAACCAAATTGCTTATTTTGGACGGTAATGTTGAAATGATAGGGTATCAAGGTACTAAAGAACATATTAAACATTTAGAGATACAGACAGAGAGTAAAGAAGTCACTTTTGAAGAACTTTTCTTTGTGAGTGAAAATGATGTTTGGCTTTTTACCGATAAAGCACATCGCAGTGAAGGTAATTATACTTTCGGGATGAGTATGCTCTCTAGTTGTGATGTGAATGATCCTTTATGGAAGATGGTCTTTTCACGTTCTCTCTATGACAGTGAAGAAAAGTATATGAAAGTGTATGATGCAAAGGTCTATTTTTGGGATATACCTATTATCTATTCTCCTTATTTGGCTTTTTCAACACATAAAGAGAGAAGTTCTGGTCTTTTATTCCCTCTGTTTGGTTATACAAGTGAAGAAGGTTTTATCTATGAGCAGCCTGTTTTTTGGGCGATTTCACCAAGTATGGATATGGAATTCAACCCACAGATCCGTACAAACCGAAGTATAGGACTTTACGCAACTTTACGTTTTGTAGACAGTGAACACTCCTCTGGAAAGTTAAGAGCAGGGTATTTTAAAGATAAGGAAAGTTATGTAGAAGAAAATAACCTTCCAAACAACAGTCACTATGGGCTGGAATTCAACTATGAATCTTCTAAAATATTTTCTGACAAGTTGCCTCAAGGTTTTACGGATGGGTTATATATTAATACAACATTTTTAAATGATATTGATTACCTTAACCTGCAACAGACCCAACTTGAACATTTTGGATTGGTACCACTGCAAGAATCACGATTAAATTATTTTTTATATAATAATGATTATTATGCAGGGGTCAATGCAAAATATTTTATAGATACGCGAAAAGTGGATAATGATGACACACTACAGATACTTCCTTCTATACAACTACATAAATATTTAGATCATTTTTTATGGAGCAACCTTACCTACAATGTTGATTTCCAAGTTAAAAATTTTGATAGAAAGGAAGGTACTACGCTTAAGCAGGCAGAGATGAAAATACCCTTAGAGTTCACTACTTCCTTTTTTGATGATTTCTTAAATCTTTCACTCGCTGAAGATCTCTATTATAGTAAGTTCTTTTTTGGTAATGAAAGTTATCTTTATGATGAGTTTGAATATTACAGTAGTATTCATAAAGTAAAATTCTTTACGGATCTGACAAAAAACTATGATAATTTTATACATGTATTGCAGCCTTCATTGGAGTATGTAAAGCCTGGTAATGAAAGTGAAAGTCCAGTTGAATTTGATAAACTTACGGAGGATCAGAAAGAACTTTTTTCAGTAGGTTTGCCTGAAGAACATTATGCTTTTTCTTTGAGTCACTATTTCTATGATAAAAACATGAAGTTGAAATTTTATCAACGTCTTTCGCAAAGATATTATGTAGACAGAGCGTATAAGTTTGCAGACATAAGTAATGAAATGCAGTACAATTTTAAAAAGTGGCAATTTTATAATGATATGGTCTATGCTCCTGAGTTTAATAAAGTACGTGCATCATCAAGTCGTATTTCATTGCGTGAAAAAGAGTATTATTTTACTTTAGGGCATACTTATAAACAGGTATTAGTTGATCAACCCAATATACTACCGGCAAATGATGTGAGTTTATATTTTGGTTATACCTACAATGAGAGGATCAATTTTAATGGTGGATTGACTTATAATATAGATGAATCTTCAAGTAAACAGTGGAGATTTGGAGGAAGTTACAAGCAAGACTGTTGGAGTATGGCTGCTTCTGTAAGACAAGATATTACGCCAAGACCTACAGGATATACAACAGACAATACTTTTTTTGTACAATTTAACTTTATCCCTTTTGGTGGGATAGGAACAGAAAGTATGAAGTAATGCATAGTCCTATGGAAGAGATCGATAAAGCTTTAGATATTTTGGGTTTACCTAAATTGATCACTAAAACAGATATTAAAAAACAGTATCACTTTTTTGCCAAAAAGTACCACCCTGATCTGGGAGGGGATGCAGCAAAAATGGAGCAAATCAACTATGCGTATAAACTTTTGATGAAGTATATAGAAGAGTTTCGTTATACTTTTGATGAAAATGAAGTAAATAAACAATTCCCAGGAGCGGATTATGTCCAGCGATTCAAACCTTAATGCTTATTTTGAAAACAAAGAGGATGCAGCAGTTAAACTTATAGAAACACTGCCTCTTAAGTTGTTGCAAAATAATGAAACAGTTGTGATAGGTGTGAGTGAAGAAGGTGTCTATTTTGCAGATAAGATCGCTAAAGCAACAGAGGCACAAATGGATATTCTTCTTACTGAGTCTATTTTAGCACCAAATAATCCTGAATTGGCAATTGCAATGGTTTCTGAGACAGAAGAGGTTGTAATGCATAAGGCGTTGATAGACTCTTTTGATATTAGTGAAGACTATATTTATAGTGAAGCACACCGTAAGTATGAAGAGGAGGTGCTTGCCTATGTTTATAAGTATCGCAAAGGCAAAGAACTGGTTTCACTTAAAGGGAAATATGTTGTACTTGCAGATGAGTGCATAGAAACAGGACTTACTATGATGGTAGCACTCAAATCGGTGATCGCTAGAGAAGCTAAAAATATTTATATTGCAACACCTATTTTAGATAAAACTGTGTATGAAAACCTACTCTCTGTCTGTGATGGTGTATTTTGCCCTCATAAGGTACAAGACTATATTTCGATAGAATACTATTATAAAGATTTTGAGAGATTGGACTTTGAAGAGATATCTGAGATAGTGAAACAGCAAGAAATGAAAAGTAAAGAAAAACAGATACATAAAGAAGATGAAACAAAAAAAGATTAAAGCGACAAGTCGCGTGAGCCTCCTGCTGAAGGAAGCTTAGTGCTAATAATATATAATAAAAAGGATAAAAGAACGCATGCAAGAACAAATAATAGAAATAAATGTAAATAGTCTTGAAGAGAAATATGAATTTAACAAAGTAGCTAAACAAGCCAGCGGTGCAGTGATGTACAGACAAGGCAAAGCAGTATTGATAGCGGCAGTTGCTATAGATGAAAAAGCAGTAGATGAAGATTTTCTTCCTTTAACTGTGCAGTATATGGAAAAATCTTACGCTGCGGCTAAAATCCCTGGTGGGTTCATCAAAAGAGAGACAAAACCAGGAGACTTTGAAACTTTGACCTCTCGTATCGTAGACCGTTCATTGAGACCTCTGTTTCCCAAAGGCTTTTATTTTCCTGTAACGATCAGTATTATGGTCGTAAGTTCAGATGAAGAGGTAGATATGCAAGTCGCTGCGCTTCATGCAGCCAATGCAGCATTGTTCATCTCAGATATTCCTTTTTCAACAAGCATTGCAGCAGTAAGAATAGGAACGGTTGATGATGATATCGTTATCAACCCAACACTCTCTCAGCAAGCCAACAGTGAACTTGACCTTCTTGTTGTAGGTTCAGGAAAAGATGTAGTGATGATAGAGATGCGTACACTTGCCTCTGAAAATGACTCTGTACAGAATGCAAATGAGTTTAATGAAACAGCACTTGTAGATGTTATCGCAACTGCAGGTGAAGCTATAGAGCAAGCAACATCAGCATATGAAGAGGCATTTACACCTTTAGTAAGAGAACCGTTAGAACTTACTTTGGCTGAAGATAAAGTAAATGAATCACTCTATGCTTATATTGAAAACAACTATGCGGAAGATGTAGAAAAAGCTATCTCGCACATGGCAAAAAGTGAGCGTTCTACTGAGCTTAAAAAAGTACGATCAAGAATTATAGAAGCTTTAGAATCTGAAGGTAAAGAAGCAGATAAAGAGTTGGTTTCCAAAGTACTTGAACGCTATAAGAAGACAGTTGTAAGAGCAATGATCCTGGATAAAAATATCAGAGCAGACGGTAGAGCATTGGATGAGGTAAGACCGATCAGTATCGAGACAAACCTTTTACCTTCAGTGCATGGTTCATGTCTCTTTACGCGTGGACAGACTCAAGCATTGGTTACGGTGACACTTGGTGATAAAAAAGATGCACAAATGTATGAGCTCATCACTGAGAAGAATTCTCAATCAGAGAAATTCATGGTACATTATAATTTCCCTGGATATTCTGTTGGTGAAGCAAAATATATAGGTGCACCAGGGAGAAGAGAGTTAGGGCATGGCAATCTTGGGAAAAGAGCATTAGAGCCTGTTATCGATCTGAATTATGATGGAAGTATCCGTTTGGTTTCTGAAATTTTAGAGAGTAATGGCTCTTCTTCTATGGCGACTATATGTGGTGGTGCTTTGGCATTGCGTGGGGCAGAAATTGAGATGGTTGATCTTGTAGCAGGTATCGCTATGGGACTTGTTGCAAATGGTGATAAGTATGCGGTTCTTACAGATATTATGGGACTTGAAGATCATGATGGAGATATGGATTTTAAAGTAGCAGGGACAAAACATGGTATTACTGCACTTCAGATGGATATCAAGCTAGGCGGTATAGATTTAAATGTATTGAAAGATGCACTCGAAAAAGCAAGTAAAGGGTTAAACCATATTCTTGAACTGATGGAAGAGGCTGAACAAAATATCGTTACAAGTGAGGCACTGCCAAGTACTGAACATTTTACAGTACATCCTTCCAAGATAGGTGATATCATCGGTAAAGCAGGTGCGACGATTCGTGAAATTATCGAAAGATTTGAAGTGAGCATAGACCTTGATCGTGATGTCGGGGGTGTTAAAGTAGCTGGTGGTGATAAAGCAAAAGTAGAAGCAGCTAAAGCACACATTGAAAACATAGCCTCGGCACCTGTGAAAAAGCAGATGGAATATAAAGTAGGTGAAAGCTATCAGGGTAAAGTCAAAAAGATAGTAGACTTTGGACTCTTTGTTGAAATGCCAGACGGATTTGATGCACTGTTACACATTTCCAAAGTGGCTAAAGAGAGAGTCAACAACCTGCCTGAGAGATACAGTGAAGGGGATGAGATCACTGTAGTGGTGATGGAGCAAAAAGGTAAAAAAGTAGAGTTGGCAACACCAGAGTATTTGGCATAATCATCATATAAGAGGTTAGGCTGTATAGAGTGGTAAAATTTTTAATTACAATATTTATGTTAGCTTTTTTAACTGGCTGTAGTACTACAGACCTCTCTTATAAAAATAGTCAGCTTGTACTACAGGTTAATGACAAACATCTTCAGGTCGACAGTAGATTTATAAATAATCGTATGAATAATTTTGGTACACTCTTTATTGATCAGAAGCTTCTACAACTTAGTGAGGGTAACATGGTTGTGTACGAAAAAGCTAGAACTGATGATATGTATGAGTTCTATTACCCGACTATAGATACAATTAAAATTGTATTTGATGCCAGATATGTCAGAGTCGTCTACTTTAGCAGTTCTTTTTACATAATGCAAGTGATTTTAGCAGATGGCAGACCACTTAATGTCATTGTCGAACAGTTAGAAGATCAGAGTCTGAATATGGTTTACGGGATGACAAATAAACAGATCAATCATTTGCTAAATCAGCTTGATTCTCAGGAAAGAATGCCGGTTGATCAACATGTAATTACCTTAGACCGTCAGCAAAGTGCTATTTTAAGCAGATGGTCTACCTATAAAGTAAATATTATGCAACTGGTTGGTCCCAAAAGAGATTTTATGGGGTTTTAGCGGAAACAGATATATAGATATAGTAAGATAATTTTTTAGCATAAATTAAATCATCTTCAGTTATAATTACAGCGTTTATAAAAAGTGATCAGTAGGGAAATGTAAGCATTTATGTTTATGTTGGCGATAATTCATTATCGTTTACGCTATCCGAACAGACTTTTGAAGGCAGTCAACGGGGACTTAAAGCCCATAAATTTAAAGGATATAAAATGAAAAAGTTTTTCTTACTTTTCTTAGCACTTGGTGCTGTTGCATTTGCTGGTGAAGCAGATGGTGAATCTATGATCAAAGCATACTCAGTAGTTGCTGCTGGTGTTGGTCTTGGTCTTGCTGCTCTTGGTGGAGCTGTTGGTATGGGTAACACTGCTGCTGCTACTATTGCTGGTACTGCTAGAAACCCAGGTCTTGGTGGTAAACTAATGACTACAATGTTTATTGCTCTTGCAATGATCGAAGCACAAGTTATCTATACATTGGTAATTGCGCTTATCGCTCTTTACGCTAACCCATTCATCGGTTAATTTTAAAGACACTAAAAGGTTGTGATGGTTATAATCCCGTCACAACTTTTTGTATAACCTCATTTCGTTAAAGTTGTATATAAGTTTCGATGGTACTTTTAAACTATCCAGTCTACATCGTGCGTCAGTGGTGGAACGGTAGACACGCTACCTTGAGGGGGTAGTGCCCTAGTGGTGTGGAGGTTCAAATCCTCTCTGACGCACCATCTTCTTACTTAAATATTAAATAATCAATACATCAACAACATAATTACTTATGAAGTAGATAAATAATTTTTACTGAATTTTTAGTTAAATTTCTATAAAAGTATCTTTAGATAACGCTTTTTAGGGCTTTTTAGGGCTTTTTATGTTTTTTTAAGATTAAGTTGTGCTATAATGATTGCATCTTAAAAAAAGGAAGAAGAATGACAAAAGCAGATTTTGTAGAATTAGTACAGAAAAACGGTGAGTTTGAAAGTAAAGCAGCAGCAGAGAGAGCGGTAAAAGCGTTTATCTCATCAGTAACAGAGGCACTTGTTAAAAAAGAATCAGTATCTCTAGTAGGTTTTGGAACATTCTCTACAGTAGAAGTAGCAGAGAAAAGTGGTAAAGTTCCAGGAACTGACAAAACTTATACAAAAGCAGCACACACTGCTCCTAAATTTAAAATGGGTAAAACACTTAAAGACGCAGTAGCGGGTAACTAAGTTATTTACTTCTGGTTACCAATGCTCTTTGGTAACCATATTATCTTTTCTAAACATTATTTTGATGTAATCCTCTTTAATTTAATTTCCTTAAGTAAGCATATATCTGTGTGTATTTTTAGGAAGCGTTAGTGTGCATACTTTTCTTAATTTTTTCCCACTAGAACAATTTGAAACCTTATTTGTCGTGTAGATCACTGTACCTATCATAAAAATTAAAAAAGTAACAATGATTACTGTGACTAAAATTATATTTTTATTATCTTTTTTATCCTTTTGCAATTTCTCTCCTTCTTAATGATAGGATGAAATAGTATAAACATTTTATGTGCAGTTCATGTGTATTTGTTTGATAGCGACAACATGGTATACTTTTATAAAAATTAAAAGAGTGTATATGAATTTAAAGAAAGTAATAGGATTAGGTGTTGCAGGAAACTTTGCCCATCATTTGGAACAGGCTGGTGAACTTAAAGATTTTGAAAATGTTGTGACAGCTGAACCGGATGCCCCAAAAGGAATTTTCCCTTTTTATTTACCGGGCTCTGACTCTTTTTTAGGGCTTTACTCTATAGGTACAGATAAACTCAATCTTCCTAACTATGAAGCCAATGCACAAGTTGAACCGGAAATAGCTGTACTTTTTGATATCATCTATAATGATGATAAACAAGTAACTGATCTTGTGGCACAAAAGTTCACAACATTTAACGACTGTACTATTCGTAAAGAGGGTGCTAAAAAGATCTCAGAGAAAAAATCTTGGGGGATCAACTCTAAAGGTATCGGTGATAAATGGATAAGCATTGATAAATTTGAAGAGGGTGGAGTGATGGATCACTATCATCTTTGCTCTTTTGTCGAACGTGATGGTATATTGCATCCTTATGGTGTTGATGCACCGCTCTTTGGCTACAGTTACTTCTATACTAAGCTAAAAACATGGCTTATAGATAAAATGAATACCCAAGAAGATTTTGGACCACTGGAAGACATAGAAGCACATCTTAAAGCATGTAATTACCCAACACAAGCACTTATCTCCATAGGTGCAACAGCTTATGCAGAGTTTGGTGAAAATAACTATCTACAAAGTGCTGATGATGTGTATGTGCTTGCTTATGATGCACGTATGGATAGCGCTGATTTTGAAGCTTCTGAATCTAAAGTCATACTACACCAAAAGGTGCAGTAGTTATCCTGATGTTACATCGTGGCATTTCTTTTTGAAATACTCTTGACCTACTTTACAAAGAGGGCAGGCTTTTGGTGCCTTTTTACCTCGGTGTACATGCCCACATATTTCACATATCCACTCTTCATTGTTCTCACTGTCGAAGAACCCTTCGGCTTCAAGTGCAGCTTTGAGCGCTAAATACTCTGCTTCATGTTCGACTTCTACTTTACCGATGGCTCTAAAGAGTCTGGCGATATCTTTAAGTCCCTCTTCTTTGGCAATAGCTTCAAAGTTAGGATACATTTCTTCATGTTCGTAACGTTCACCATCTGCTGCGTAAGTAAGGTTTTTCTTTGTTGTATCTAATTCGATATTGTTTACAAGTTGGTTATACGCTTTGTACTCAGCCATAGCATGGTACTTCTCATTGTCAGCTGCTTCCTGAAAATGTCTTGCGATTCTATGTAACCCTTCTTCCATGGCAACATCAGCAAAAAACTCATATTTATTTCTAGCTTGACTCTCTCCTGCAAATGCTTTCATTAAATTAACTGCTGTAAGATTTTCAGTGATGCACGCCATCTCTTCTCCACAGCAGATAAGTGTTCCACCACCTACTTCTTGTACTTCTATCTCGTTACCACATTTGTTACACTTGTATGTCTCGTATTGTCTCATTTTATTTTTCCTTGTTATTATTTAATTTATATTTTTTTCTTGATATCTGCAACAAACTCTGTAATGTCATCATGTAGTGACTGTAGATCTTCTTCGTGTTCTACTTCATCAGCCAGTATTTCAGAGACGATGTCGTAGGTTACGATGTCTTTTTCTCTTGTCATATCTGCCAGTTTAGAATAGATGGAAATAGCACACTGCTCTCCCTTTATAGAGTCTTCCAGTAGACTGACTACATCAAACTCTTTTGGTTCTTCATATCCACAATTACTATGTGTAAACCAATCTTGTGGGTTAAGTAGCGGAGTTCCACCTAGTTGCAAGATCCTGTCTGCCACCATATTTGCATGTCTAAGTTCATCTGTAGCATGTTCAATAAGTTCTGTAACAGCTGCATCTTTCATAATGCCTTTAACAATTTTTGCTTGAACAAAGTATTGATAATAAGCTAACCACTCATCTGCATATGCTTTATTTAGAATAGTAATTATTTCATTGATTTCAATTCCCTTAATGATCGAATTTCCTCTTCGTGCCATGATATATCCTTTTAATAGAGTTAAGGAAAAATATTCTCCTTTAGAAATTATAGCTTTTCTAAACTTAAAGGAAAATAATTATCCTTTAAAAAAAATATAAAAATATTTTGTATGTGGTATTAAGAGTATGAAATATATAAATAAGGATGTGGTATGGACAGAATGTCCATACTAAAAGATAGTTTAGTTTTTAAACCAACCCTTTACTCTGCTAAATGCAGAATCAAATGTACTTTTATGAGGACGACTCTCTACGCCGTAACTCTCTTGAAGTTGTTCAAGCAGTTCTTTTTGTTCCTCATTGATCTTCTTAGGTAAGATCATACGGATCTGTGCAACCAATCGACCTTTACGTCCTCCATGTACATCTATTACACCTTCTCCCTCAAAGACAAACTGCTCTTTATCTTTAGTACTTTGTTTGAGTTCCAGGTCAAGCTCACCTTCAAGTGCAGGGATAGTGATAGTTTCTCCCAGGATGGCTTGTGTAAAGAATACAGGTACTTCTACGTAGATATCTTTTCCATTACGTATGAAGTTCTCATCCTCTTCTACATAGAATGTCAGGTAGAGGTCACCACGAGCACCATTTTTAGCTTCATTTCCATAGCCTTGTGCACGCAAACGGTTTCCACTGTCAACCCCGGCAGGGATCTTAATGGTAACAGTATCATCTTCTTCATGATATCCTTTACCGTTACAGCTTCCACATTTTTCAGCGATGCTTTGTCCTTCACCATGACATTTAGGACAGGTTTGTGCAAATTGCATAGGTCCTTGTCTCATAAGTACTTGCCCTTGCCCTTTACAGTAGTCACACGTCTCTAGCCTGGCATCTTTGGCACCTGTACCTTCACAGTCACCACAAGGTGTTTTATAAGTGATATCAATCTTCTTTTCACAGCCAAAGACTGCTTCATGAAATGCCAATGGAAGCTCTATCTCAAAGTCCAGTGCATATTTTTGGCTGGGGTCTCTGCGTGTACGTCCAAAACCACCGCCAAAACCGCCGCCTGAGCCACCGAACATAGAGTTGAATATATCCATGATATCATCCATATTTCCTCCGCCAAAGCCGCTGCCCATACCACCTTGTCCTTCTAGTCCAGCTTTGCCATAACGGTCATAGATACTTCTTTTTTCGTCATCACTTAAGACTTGATACGCTTCATTGACTATCTTGAAAGTGTCTTCTGCTTCTTTGTCATCAGGATTTCTGTCTGGATGGTATTTCATCGCAAGTTTTCTATATGATTTCTTCAGTTCTGCACCTGAACAGTCTTTACTTACTTCAAGTACTTCATAATAACACATATCTGTCATTGTTTTACCTTTGTCTGAGGACACAGCTTTAATTCACTCTGTGAATTCAACCAATGTCCCCTAGTAATTTTGGAGAATTCTACCATAATTTAGCTATAATCACGAAAAGTATATTTAGGGGTTATTTATGATAGTGCATATCGTAGCATTTCAGTTTAAAGAAGAAAACAAAAAAGCCAATATAATCCAGGCAAAGCAGATGTTGGAAAACCTTATGGGTGCTGTACCTACACTTAGAAGTATAGACGTAGGACTGAACTTCTCTAAAGAAGAGAGAGCTATGGACCTGAGTATTATCACTGTGTTTGAAAGTAAAGAGGGGTTAGATGCTTATGCTGTACACCCTGAACACCTTAAAGTGGTTGATTTCATCAAGACTGTGGTAGAGTATTCTAAAGTTGTGGATTACGAACGAGCATAATGAAAAACTATAAAATTGAGGCTTTTGAAAATTTGGTATCTGCCTTTGGTTCTTTACCTTCCATAGGTAAAAAAACAGCGATACGTTTAGCCTATCATGCCGTGATGGAAGATGGTTTTGCCGCGATGAAGCTTGCACATGCTTTAGAGACAGGTATCAACAGTATCCAGAAGTGCAGTAAATGTCATAATATGAGTGAAGACGAACTCTGCAGTATCTGTTCAGATCCTTACCGTGACAGTTCCAAACTCTGTATCGTACAAAGTGCAAAAGATATTTTGACCATAGAAGAGAGTAGGCAGTTTGATGGAGTTTATTATGTGGTTTCAGAAGTACGAGATCTTGATGAAGCACACCTTTTTTATGCTGTAGGTGGTGTAGATGAGATCATCTTTGCATTTCCTCCAAGTATTGCTACAGATACAATGATACTTTATATAGAAGATAAACTTACTGGATTAGATATTAAATTTACAAAGATCGCGCAGGGTGTTCCTACGGGGGTAGAGTTGGATAATATAGATGTAATGTCACTCTCGCGTGCTTTAGAAGCGAGAGTGAAGATATAACTAAGTAGTTTTACTATGTAAAGAGCTGGTCAACGGCTCCATTGTTGTTGGTTAAGATCTCAGGATTTTCAATACCATAGATTTTATAGAGTGTTGCTGCGATACTCAGTGGTTCAAATTGATAAGTTCCACTTTTAGGTTTCAGGTACAGTCTATTGATACTGCCGGTATCTTCAACTATCGTCTCCCCTACAACACCTTTATGATTAAAGTAGCCTTTCCCACCTAAAACATAGAAGTTCTGCAGGTTTCCATGGTCCCAACCATTTGCAGAGTTTAAGTTGACATTTCTTCCAAATTCTCCAAAGACCATAATGTTGACATTTTGTTCTTTCCCTTCTGCTTTCAAGTGTGCCATTGCTGATTTTAATGCTCCAAAAAGTCTCTCTGTTCTGATCACATAGTCTCTGGCTTCATTATGGTCATCCCAACCACCCAGACCACCGGTACCAATAGTAACTACTTTTGTATCAGGATTTCTAACAAGTAGTTTTACTGCGGCTTCTATTTTATCAGAAAAAGAGTTGTCTGGATAAGCATCAACGCCTAGGTCCGGTGTTACTGAGTCTGCAATAGAGTCGAGGAAAGTGCTTAGTTGATCTCTTCTGCCAAGGGCATCTTTAATTTTTCCTGCTTGGTTGTTCTTTTGTGCCAGTGTATCCATTTTCCCACTTAGAGCAGGATCAAAGCCACCATCTTCATCACTTCGGTTATAGTTTGGTATATCCTGCTCTGCTTCAGTGTAATAGGTCCATCTTCTTACGTTTCTTTTGTAAGGATTATCAAAGTTTTCATTGATACCTACGGGTTTTAGGTAACCTGGTAGTGGATCACTTCCTTCAACATAAAAGTTGGATTCTCCTTCCATGGTGACAAATGGCATGAGGGTACTTTCATTGACTACGCCGTTTGACTTGAGGATCTGTGCAAGATTTGCGAGTATTCCTCCGCCATCTTCATCAAATGAACCTTTCTGGTTTTGTAGAGTACATTCACCGTGTGCTTTGTTCCCAGCTTCTTCTCTTACTGCTGAATAGCAGCATCGAAACAGTGTCATGTCACCATTGTCCATCAGTGTTTCCATATCGATACCACCAGCCTCTTGCCAACAACCATTTACTGTTTTGGTAACACCTCGAAAGTAGTCATAACTACTTTGTGATTTACTCTCTATCTCTTCTATATTACTAATGTTCCCGGCTAACTGACTTGCCCCGCCATACATGAATATCATAATGGTTTGTGCATTATTTGTTGTGTAGCTCCCGCTGGAGAAGTTGATCTGGCTCACATCCAGATTTGCTGCATAAGTAAAATCAGGTAAAAGTATTGCAGCACCTGCAGCTAAGGATAATTTTATAAATTTTCTTCGTTCCATGTTATTGTACCTCTCTTTGTCTGTATGTTACGTCTAATCTTGAAATATATTCCAATACAATGAATGCAATATTTCTTTTATATTCTTCTCTTTTGCTTGCTTGTCTCTCTGGATCATCATAAGTAACGAACATATTGAATTCATAGCGAAAGAGTTGTTTGCCATCTCGTGATTCGATCATATGATCTCTAAAAAGCTTCAGTTCTTCACTTGTTGCTTCCCGTGCAACTGTAGTTTTAAAGAGGTAGTGCACAAAAGTATCCAAGCTAACTGTGTCACTGTTACTGTCATAATCAAAATTCTCATAGGCTATGAAGCTATCACTCCATCCTGGTCTAGACCAAGAGCCATAGTCATCGATCGCATCAGGGTTTGACCTTTTAAGAAGCACTTCTTCCCTAACAAATTTGTGATAATGGGCAAAGGAGAGAGTATCCTGTGGTACACGTTCGAGTTTTCCAAGTTTATATTTCATGGTTGCCTGGTGCATATTTTCCAGATTTTCTTTAAAATAGTAAAAAGTACTATCTTTATGTTTATAGTCCATTTTTTTTGCCAATGAGAAAAAAGTCTCTTCCGCACTTTTGGCTCGGTTATTATGGAGTAGATACTCTTCAGAGAAGACAATTTGAAGCAAAATATCCTGCCATGTTTCCGGCCCGCTTGAAACAATACTGTCAGTGATCTGTTGTTTTCTCGCTGTACTTGTCTCTGGGAAGAAAAAGTCTACAAGTCTCTGTGTAACACCTTTTGTAAAGAGATCAGCTTTAACCAGTTCACGGTAAAAGTCATCACCATTATAAATAGTCGTACCAAAAAGATTGAGTGCTTGAGTATTTTGATTGAGACTAACTTCGAGTGTATCACTGTTTGTATTCAATTTCCAATTTTGTAATGCTTTACCTGCAATAGGTACATGTGTATCATCCATATCAAACTGATAGATCTCCAACATCTCTCTACCATTATCTTCCGGACTTCTAAATCTTCTCCAGTTATCCTCGCTCATCATATGCACATATGTAATATAACGCATTCCCCCTTCTTCATTAAGGAAGGTAACGATACGATTATACACTCTGGAAATGTTAGGTGTATGTGTTGTGCTCAGTTCATAAGCAGGTGAGAACATGATCGTCTGTGTTAAGATATAGGCAACCCAGTTTTTTAAGAAGTAACTATCCAGATCTTTCATCGCATAAAAACGGCTCAAAATATTAATGGCTTGTGGCTCACTATAGCTACTGTATTGTCTAAACTTATCTTCATCTAAAATATAGCTCTCCAGCCATGCTTTATCTGTTCTCTCTTCTTCCATACCACTACGTATTCCCGCAATAAAGTTATCAGAATCGATCTTTTCCTGTAGTACTTTTTGTGGGTACCCAAAGAAGAGTGTACTTAAGAGTGTATTTGCCACCTGTAGTTTCTGTGCAGCTCCCAATGTGTTAAATTCATCATTGGTAAGTTGATTGAGTTTATAGTCAGATGGTGCCAAATCTTGATAATAGAAAGTAAGACCTTTATAGCTAATATCGTATTTTGGATCAGAAGCAGTTCCTTCTCCTCCTCCAGTAATAGTGGTCACACCATCTGAGCTGCCACCACCACAGTTTGTTAAAAACAATGAAATAAAGAGAACTGAGATCCATCTTATAAGTGCATGTGAGTTGTACATGAAAATCCTTTTGTTTGATACTAAACAAAGGAGAAGGAACAAGAGAAGAGAGGTAACCTGAAAGAAAAATAGCATAGATATCTCATATGCACATTGCATTACTATATCTTTGTTTCATAGGTAACCTGGCGATCTTCCGGCATTTTCTGCTAAAAGACCCATGGCTTTCTGTCCCTACCTCACGATAGGTTTAGCTTTATCATATTATATGTTAAGAGTATTACCATAACATTACTTACTTTATTAAATAGAAATGCTATCTCTTATGGGTTAAGTATAACAGTTTAATATTAAGTGAATTTTAATCCAAAGAGAATACACGCATGTTATTTGGAGATGCAAAGGATAGTGTTAATACTATCCTTTCTGCTATTTGAACAGGGTTAATATTGAATTAAGAGAGTTTCTTATCGATATAATCTTGTACGAATTTACGTACATTGGCATAGACAAAAGAGTCTTTGTATCCTTCTAGCTTACCACCACTTGCATTGGGGTGTCCCCCACCGTTTCCAATGTGTGCTGCCATTTGTGAAACGTCTAGCTTGTTGTTACTTCTAAGTGAAAAGTTCCCTCTGAAATTGATATCCATATAGAAGTCATAGTCCGGGTTGTTCAGCATACAGGTATTACCGATGATAGAAGTATTACCTACGTTATATCCCAGTATTCCTTTATACCCTTTATAGTTAATGGTAAGACGCTGTTTGTCTTTGGTTAAAAGGTCTGTCACATAGAAGGCTACGAGGTTGTCTTTTGTATTGTTCTCTTCTTGTTTGAAAAAACTTTTTTTGATCTGGTGAAGGTCATCATCCAGTTGTATGGGTGCATTTTTACTAGCTACTCTCTCTTTCGCTGCTTCTATGAGTGAAAGCTTAAAGGCTCTGTCTTGCGCAGGGAATAAGATACGATTTACTTCTCTTGCTCCAGAGATCATCCCAAGCATTACTTTTCCGTATTCGAAAAGTGTATCATCACTGACCCATATATCAATGGCATTGATTGCTTTCACAATAGTTGCTAAACTGTTCTCTTTGTCAAAAGCATAATGTTCTTGCAACCAATCATAAGTAATGAGTGTCGCACAACGTGAAGTGTCAAGTTTATACCAGGCAAAACGCTCAGCAGCAGAACTGCCTGTAGCATGATGATCAAGAAGTTGGAGTTTTGCACCTATACGGATAGCTTCTTTTTCTATCCAGTTTCCCTCTTTACTTGTAAGGTTAAGGTCTGTGATAAGTATGAGTGCTTCTACATCATCTCCATACAAGAATTTATCTTGTTCGATCTTCTTGACTATCTCTTCAAGGCGTGCAGTGACTTCAGGACCATAGTTGGCATTATAGCACTCTATGGTATTGAAACATTGTTGTGAAAGGTATTGGCATCCATAGCCATCAAGGTCTATGTGAGAGAGGTGGTAAACATGTTGTTGCATTTTAAAGTAACCTAATTTAGATTTAATATAGCCGCAGAATTCGACTAGTCGCATAAGCCAACTGCTGAAGTAACCGAAGGAAATACACCTTTAGGTGCAACTCAGCGTTAGCAATCCTTTTATAGTATGTCTCCTAGTGTAAGGCCATTTAAGAAGTCATCTATCCTGGTTTGGAAGTTTGCTAAAAATGGAGAGATAGCACAGGTTCCAATGGCACCACTTGGACAAGTATGTGAATAGCTGGTGCAGTCAAATACTGCAGGGGGTTTACCCTCTGCCGCGAGTATAATACTGTTGATAGTGATCTCATGTATATCTTGGGCAAGTACAAAACCACCATGTGCACCTTTACGTGACTCCAAAATACCTTGTTTGGCAAGACTCTGTAAAATCTTAGCAAGGAAGCTTTTAGGTATATTAAGTTCATTAGCTAATTGTTCTGCACCGACAGGTTTATCGGATTTTCGTATACTGTCTAAAGAGAGTAGAGCGTATTCACTTGCACGTGTTAATAACATTATATAAGCCTTTAACCCTATACTATAATAATAGGGTTTAGTTAATTAGGAGTATTTTACTCTAAATTAGATTAGATGTAGATTTGATAGTATCCATAAGTCTTAGGTAAGTTTAATATGATATTATTGCGTTCCCAAATTGAGTTTTGGAAATTAAATTACCAATCAGGAGGTCATTATGGCTTTAGATCAGGCGAAAAAAGCAGAAATAATTGCTAAATATGCTAGAGGCAACAACGATACAGGTTCAACAGAAGTACAAGTAGCTCTTATCACAGAGAGAATTATTTACCTTACTGAGCACCTTAAAACAAATAAAAAAGATCACTCTTCAAGACTTGGACTACTTAAACTAGTAGGTCAGAGAAGAAGACTTATGAGATATCTTAAAAACACAGATCTTGCTAGATGGAATACTATCAAAACAGATCTAGGCATCAGAAACTAAATTTCTAGTCTTTATTATTGATTTGCACGCATCTTTGTGGGATGTGTGCGGTCAGCTACTTGATGTAGCCTCTCTTACCCAAACCCACAAATCTACGTACAGCTCAACAAAAATCCTTAGAAATTTACACTAAAAAATTTAAAATAGCTTAACAAATATACACCTATGCCAAATATACTTCCTGCTTATTTTTATAGTTTAGTCATATCCACTAAACTTAGTTTATGAAAAATATTAAGGTTATACTTGACAAAGACTAACTCAATGTTGTATAATACTCTCAAGCATTAGAAATAAATGCATGTAATTATATTAAAAAGGAGATCTGTTTATGAGTCAAGAGAATGAAAATCTTGAAGCCGATCAGGCTGAAGAAGTTGTAGAACCTCAAGAGAATGAAGCAGAAGAGACTGTAGAAGTCGATCCTCTTGAAGCCGCACTTGCTGAAGCAGCAGATTGGAAAGATAAGTTTCTTAGAGCACATGCTGACTTTGAAAATAGCAAAAGACGTTTAGAGAAAGATAAGATGAATGCGGTAGCTTATGCAAATGAGAGTTTTGCCAAAGATATTTTAGCAGTAATGGACTCTTTTGATAATGCATTGGCTTCTATTGAAACTGCAGAGAACAGTGAAGAAGATACAGAAGTATTAGCCAATATGAAAGAGGGTGTAAATCTTACTTTTGAACAACTCAAAAAGATACTTGAAAAAAACAGTATTAAAGAGATAGCGTGCGAAGGTGAGTTTGATCCGGAAGTACATCAAGCCATTATGCAAATTGAGAGTGATGCGCATGAAGTTGGTGATGTGGTTCAAGTGATGCAAAAAGGATATACCATTAAGGATAGAGTTTTACGTCCGGCGATGGTTAGTACCTGTAAATAGATTTTATATAATGTAGGGTCGGTTTACCGACCACTCATACAATTGAAATACAAATTATTTGGTCGGTAAACCGACCCTACAAATAAGAAATAAAATAAAGGATATATAATATGGGAAAAGTATTAGGAATAGATTTAGGAACAACAAACTCTGCAATGGCAGTGTATACAAATGGAGAATCGGCGATCATTGCGAACAAAGAGGGAAAGAATACTACTCCTTCTATCGTTGCATTTACAGACAAGGGTGAAGTACTTGTAGGTGAATCTGCTAAAAGACAAGCTGTGACAAACCCTGAGAAGACGATCTACTCTATTAAGAGGATCATGGGTCTTATGTGTGATGAGCCAAAAGCGGCTGAAGCAAAAGAGAGACTTCCGTATCATGTGATCGACAGAAACGGTGCATGTGCGATTGAAGTGGCTGAGAAGACATATACCCCTCAAGAGATCTCTGCAAAAGTACTTATAAAGATGAAAGAGGATGCAGAAGCTTACCTTGGTGAGACAGTAACGGATGCAGTTATTACGGTACCGGCATATTTCAATGATGCACAAAGAAAAGCAACCAAAGAAGCAGGAACTATCGCAGGTCTTAACGTACTTAGAATCATCAATGAACCGACATCAGCGGCACTTGCTTATGGTCTTGATAAGAAAGAAGCAGAGCAGATCGTAGTTTACGATCTTGGTGGTGGTACATTTGATGTTACTGCACTTGAAACAGGTGATGGTGTTGTTGAAGTACTTTCTACGGGTGGAGATGCATTCCTTGGTGGGGATGATTTTGATAACCGTGTGATCGATTTTGTAGCAGATGAGTTTAAATCTGAGACAGGTATCGATATCAAAGCGGATGTTATGGCACTTCAAAGAGTAAAAGATGCAGCTGAAGCAGCAAAAAAAGAGCTTTCATCTGCAACTGAAACTGAGATAAACCTTCCGTTTATTACAGCAGATGCTTCTGGACCAAAACACTTGGTAACTAAAATTACAAGAGCAAAATTTGAGTCACTTGTTGCAGATCTTGTGGATAGTACGATCAAGACGATCGAGGGTGTACTTAAAGATGCAGGTCTTAGTAAAAATGATGTAAAAGAAGTTGTAATGGTCGGTGGTTCAACAAGAGTACCATTGGTACAAGAGAAAGTACAGGCATTCTTTGGAAAAGAGCTTAACAAATCTGTAAATCCGGATGAAGTTGTTGCTCTTGGTGCTGCTATCCAGGGTGGTGTACTTGCAGGTGATGTGAAAGATGTATTACTTCTTGATGTAACGCCATTGAGTCTTGGTATTGAAACTTTAGGTGGAGTGACAACGAAAGTGATCGAAAAAGGAACAACGATCCCAGCGAAGAAGTCACAAGTATTCTCTACAGCAGAAGATAACCAGCCTGCAGTAAGTATCCATGTACTTCAGGGTGAAAGAGAGTTTTCAAAAGACAACAAATCACTGGGTATGTTCGAGCTTAGAGATATCCCTGCAGCACCAAGAGGTGTACCACAGATCGAAGTAACATTTGATATCGATGCAAATGGTATCTTGACTGTTTCAGCAAGTGACAAAGGTACCGGTAAATCTCAAGAGATCAAGATCACTGGTTCGTCAGGACTTTCTGATGAAGAGATCGAAAAAATGGTACAAGATGCTGAAGCACATAAAGCGGAAGATGAAAAAAGAAAAGAAGTAGTTGAAACTAGAAATCAAGCGGATGCACTTGTGCACCAAACTAGAAAGTCATTGACTGACTTAGGTGAAAATTTCGATGCTACAGAAAAAGCAAGTATTGAAGCGGCTATCGAAGAGCTTGAAACTGTACTCAAAGATGACTCTGCAACAAAAGAGCAGATCGAAGAGAAAGTAAAAGCATTGACTGAGAAAAGTCACAAACTTGCAGAAGCAATGTACGCTAAAGAGCAAGGCGGAGCAGATGCAGCACAAGGTGCTAAAAAAGCAGATGATGACGATGTTATCGATGCTGAAGTAGAGTAAGACTCTACTTCACAAAGCTAATCTCTTCTTGTTCCCATGCTTTGCATGGGAACATATCCTTATAAATCCAATAATATTTCCAATATAAAAAAATATCTTGTAGGGTCGATTTATCGACCAAAAATTAAGGTTTTGTGGTTAGGAAGTTAAATATATATGGGAATATATGGTCGGTAAACCGACCCTACGTGAATTTTGTATTGTTTGATATTCTCTTAAAAATCAAATGGCTGCTGTATCATTACCCACATATTTGTACCTTCATCACTATAAGCAATATCTAGACGTACTGGTAACTGTGCTGCCATTGCGCGTAAACTGATACCTACATCATATTTCATATCACTTAAAAGATCAAAATTGTATTGGTCATGTACTCTTCCCACTTCTACAAATCCCACAACCTGAAACCAATCTACAGCAACAGGAATCAAGGAGTTCTTTTTTAGGGGGTTCCAGTTAAGAATGGCTCTGTATTCTGCAGTAGCATAAAATACTGCTTTGTCTGAGAAGCGGTTGTTATCATAGCCTCTCATACGATTAAATCCACCTAATCTAGCACCTTCCCACATAGGAGGACGATGCGCATTAAAACCAGGAGCGATTTCACTATCATTATCCCAAGAGTAAGAGTATCCCGTCCACATACTTAGAGCAAGAACATTTTGTTTGGTAAAAGAGAAAGTATCAAGATCAAAGTATTGATTGTATTTAAACTCCAGGAAGTCCCAACTTTGCAGTGACTCTCCTTTTCCAAAATCTTTTGAGTATTGGACTTGGAAGTGGTATCCTCTAGATGGGTTAAGATCAAAATCTGTATTATCATGTGTAAGGAAAAGTCTTAGGCCATTGGACCCCCATGTTGGTACATCTGTATCCTTTTCCCACCAATCGGAATCTTGCCACCTTTCTGTCTCATCGGAAGTATTGGATTGGAAAAATGTTTTTAACCCTATAGATGTTCTACCTGTTATAAAAGGGGTACCTCCACCATAACCTTCTCTACCCATAGCAAATCCATCTTGAAGTCTGTATAGCCCTTCAGGATTGTCCAGCCCTTCACCTAGGGGAAGAACAAATTTAAAAGTTGTATAGAAAAAGTTTGAATCTCCCGAAGTGGTGAAGAGATCATCTTTATTGGAATCATTTGAACCATGGATATAGTAATTTGCTCTTGGAAAATAACTTTTTAGCCCCATCAAGGAAAAGAAAAACCTGTTTGTATAGGGAAGTTTATAGTCTGTAAAGGAGATGAATCCCCCGGAAAAGTTTGCTTCGTTGGGTTCTCCATTTATAGTAATATCTTGCGTTACACCACCAAATACAGAAGCAACCAATGTAGTTTGAGGTTGAAATAACCCTTGTTTGATTACGCCTATCCCCCCAGAAAAACCAGTGGACTCAGCAGTGAATGCATAGGGTAAAACAATCCAGTCTTTACTTGTTGTCAGATTAGTGTCTTCTGAAGCATTTAAGAGATTGCCTGAGAGAAGAGTAGCGCTTAATAGGGTTATAAATAAGTGTTTTTTGTATTTCATGTAGTAATTATAGCTAAAGAGAATAAAGTATATTATTTCAGATATTTTTAGGCTATAATACAATTATTATAGAGATATCATCCAAGGATAAAATATGGAAACAACAAAATGTACTACATTAAATGAAGCTAGAGCAAAGATAGATACAGTGGATGAGCAGATCGTAGCACTTATCGCAGAACGAAATAATTATATTAAACAGATAGCACATTTTAAAACGAGTATAGATGAAGTAAAAGCAGAAGAGAGAATAGATACTGTCATCTCTAGAGTAAGAGAACAGGCGATCTCTTTAGACCTCTCTCCAAATCTTATCAATGATCTTTATGTCAGAATGATAGATGCAATGGTAGAGAGTGAAATAGCTGAGTTTAACAACGCGAAGTCACATTAGCAGGACCATTTTTTAATCTTCATCATCTGAACCTACAACTGCACCTACGGCAGAACCTGCAACATCTATGGTGGCACTAACAGCAGAACCTGCTATTGAGATAGGGGCTGTTACTACTTGAGTACATCCCGGCAGTAAGAGTAAAATCATAATCGAATATAGTGTTAATTTTTTCATAGATGGATTATATCACAAAAATACTCATGTGTACTCTACTACACAAAGTCTATGTTACAATATAGCCATAAAAAACTTTCAAAGGCTGTCAATGAAAATATTATTGCTTGAAGATGATGTGATCCTTCAAGAGATCATCGAAGAGTTCCTTTTGGAAAACGGGTATGAAGTAGAGAGTTATTTTGATGGAGAAAAAGCTTTAGATGCCATAGGTGCAAATCGCTATGATATGTTGTTGCTGGATGTTAATGTCCCTAGTATAGATGGTTTTGAAATACTCTCATACCTTCGTGAGATAGGCAACACTACACCAGCTATCTACATCACCTCACTTGCAGGCATAGAGGATCTCAAAAAAGGGTTCGACCTTGGTGCTGACGACTACTTGAAAAAACCTTTTGAACTTGAAGAACTTCATGCCCGCATCGGACACATTGTCAGGCTTTACCGTTTACAAGAAGAGATAGAGTTTGATGGTATGAAGTTCATCCCTAAAGCACATCAAATTTTTGTGGGAGATAAAGTCATAGAAATGCGACAGAAGGAAGCACAGGTTTTGGAGTATTTTATCCGTAATACGGGTAAAATAATCTCTTGTGATGAGATCATAGAGAATGTATGGGATGATGAGCATATGCCTGCCCATGCAACGATACGTACCTATATTAAAAACCTAAGAAAGATGTTTACCAAAGAGTATTTTGACAACATAAAAGGAGAGGGTTATCGTTTTAACATCGTATGAGCGAACATCCCTTTTTCGCTTTTTAACACTATATCTTTCATCGGTATTTGTTTTACTGGCTATCATTGGTTACCTTTTCTTTGAAAATAACCGTACGGCTATGAAGAGTGCCATGAAATTTGAAATGATGTATCAGGCACGTATGCTTTCATCTGATATCATTATGGCGGCTATGCAGAATGACAGTGAAAGCTTAGATAAAAAAACTTTTTTACAAGATCTAAAACATTGTCGCTTTGAAGTAGGATATTATGATAAAAATGAAAAGCCCATCTATACAGATATAGAACATTTTGATACATTTGATGAAGATTTTTCAATAAAAGATGGATGTTGTTATACGGTTATAGAAGATAGCAGTGATCACCTTGGTGTACATTATATTGTACTCAAAGAGAATGAACTTCTAGAAACCCTGCATAAACTACGTATTAAGATCATAGAGTATTTAGTATTTTCATTTCTTTTAATGGGTGTGGTAGGATACTTTTTAGGCAGGTTATTTTTGAAACCGGTAAGAGAACAGATAGAGTCTTTAGATCAATTTATCTCAGATACCACACATGAACTCAATACACCTATCTCTGCAATATTGATGACTATACAAAGTCTTAAAGGGCTAGATGAAAAGAAGCTGAAACGACTTGAAGCAAGTGCAAAAAGATTGAGTGTAATGTATAGCTCTTTGACCTATAGACTTGAAGGGAAAATGCAAGCCAAAAAAATGTTGGATCTTAAAAATATCATTAATGAACGTGTAGAGTATGTGAAAGAACTCATAGACTCTAAACGACTCAGTATTGAACTTGAGCTTGAGCCAACGAAGGTACTTATAAATGAACGTAGTGCCTACAGATTGATCGATAACCTTTTATCAAATGCAATTAAATATTCAGATGTGGGAGATAGTATTTCAATCACCCTCAAAGAATATGTTTTAAAAGTCAAAGATACAGGCATTGGTATAGACAAAGAGATGCAAGAAGATATTTTTAAGCGTTATCATCGTGCAAATGAAGAGAGAGGCGGCTTTGGAATAGGGCTGAATATCGTACTTTCTATCTGTAAAGAATACAAGATAAAACTGGACTTAGATTCCCAAAAAGGGAAAGGAAGTACATTTATTCTTACTTTTCCAAAAATGAAAAATAAGTGATAGTGTTACTCAACACTATCCATAAGTATACCGATGATATCTGTCATGGTTAAGATGCCATGCAGTTCATTGTTATCAAGCACCAAGATACGTTTAATACTGCTTTGAACCATCATTCTTGCAGCATATTTGACATTGAGTTTAGCAGAGACAGAAATGGCTGGAGTTGCAGCGATATCATAGACATTTAAAAGGTCGATATCTCCATCTTCAGCTACAATGCTTTGTAAAATATTTTTAAAAGTGAGCAACCCATAAGCACTATCAGGCTTGGTTTTGTCTACGATGACAGAACGGACTTTATGCGTTTTCATCAAGTTTAAAGCTTCTCTTACTGTCGCCATAGGCGAGATTATAATCAATTTCTCTTTGGGTGTCATTACATTTTCTACTAACATACTAAATCTCCTATAGTGTAATTTTGATATCGTCTTCAAACTTATGAAGCTCTTGGGTATCCAGACCGGCTACATGACTTAAAGGCAGAGTAAAAGCAAGTCCACTGTTTTCATGATTATCCAGATCAAATGTCTCTCGCAGTGCTTTCATGACTTTCATGGAAAGTCTTCTAGGTAAAACAAAAAGCAGTACAGATACATTCTCTTCAAGTGTCAATCCAAAAAAGACTTTTTTCTCCTCAAGACCGATATTTTTCCCATGTAAGATAGTCACAGAACCTGCACCAGCTTCTTTTGCCACCTTAATAGCCGCTTCTTCATCCTTATCTTGAATTATGGCTATTAGTGCTATAAATTTCATGTTTTCTCCCTTTCTTATTTAAAGTTCTACTTTTGCTTCAGTAGATTTTTTCTTATAATATTCCGCATGTATGCCGTATCCCATGACTGTAAGCATAGGGAAGAGTGATGCAAAAGCAATAAGTCCAAATCCATCTATCAGTGGATTACGTCCTTCTATATTTTCTGCCAATCCCAGTCCCAATGCGGCTACAAGAGGTACGGTAACTGTGGAAGTAGTCACCCCACCACTGTCATAGGCAATAGGCACGATGTACTTAGGTGCAAAGTATGTAAATATAATGACCAGTATATACCCAACAACGATATAATAATGTATAGGATCACCGGCTACAATACGATAAGAACCTAACCCTATACCAATAGCTACACCTAATGCTACTACAATTCTAAGTACATTTTGTTTAATATTTCCTTCACTTATCTCTTCGGCTTTTATGGCAATGGCCAGAAGTGCCGGTTCTGCCATGGTAGTAGAGAAACCTATAAGGAAGGCAAAAAGGTAGATGAGTAGGTTATTCCCCATATCTGTAAGCTGAAAGGCTATTGTTTCACCGATAGGGAAAAGCCCCATTTCAAGCCCTACGATGAAGGCATAAAGACCTAAGATAACCATGATGATACCTGTGACTATTTTATGTAAATGAGCCACTGGTTTTTTGATAATGATGTACTGGAAAAAGAAGATCGCTATGAGTATAGGAGCTACATCTTTGATAACGCCTATGAGTTCCATAAAGGTATCCATAGCTGAAAAAGTATAGGTACTTGCTACAGCTTTTGTACCTTCAACAATTTCTGCAGCAACTGGAACTACCGTAGTTGCTTCTCCCAAGTTGTAGACAATGATGCCGTAAATCTGTACAAATATCATAGGGGTAAGTGAAGCAAAAGCGATGAGACCAAAACCATCGATGGCTGGGTTACGACCTTTAATACTTGAGGAGAGGCCTATCCCAAGGGCAGCGACTAATGGTACGGTTACTGTTGATGTGGTGACCCCACCACTATCGTATGCCAGACCGATGATCTCTTTTGGTGCAAAAAAAGTAACCACAACAACTAAAATATATCCACTTATGATGTAGTATGCAATGGGGTGACCAAGCAAGATACGAAGTGTTCCCAGGGCTATGGCAAAACCTACAGAGAGAGCCACTGTCATACGCAGCCAAAAAGCATCAACAAGCCCATTAGAGATGAGTGCAGCTTTATCGGCTATAGCAATGAGAGCTGGTTCGGCTACTGTTGTGGAGAAACCTATGGTAAATGCAAAGAGTAAAAGCCAAAAAACAGAACCTTTTTTTGCAAAGTCAACGGCAAGTCCTTCTCCTATGGGAAAGATACCCAGTTCAAGACCACGGATGAAGAGTGCAAGCCCCACAGCCACGATAGTTAACCCTATGACTATAGAAGTTAAATTTGCAGGCACAGCTTGGATGATGAGACCCTGGAACAGTGCTACAACAATGATAATGGGAAGCAGGTCTTTAAAAGAATTTTTTAAATCCCCTGCAAATATCTTTATGCTTTCTTTCATAGGGGAGATTATATCAATTATTACTTTGACAGAAGTGTTACAGGAGTTCTATTTTACCTCGATGAAGCATGACGTTACCTTTGGACTCAAGCACCTTGAGTAAACGGCTTATTACAACTCGAGAACTTCCTAATTCCGTGGCTAACTGTTCATGGGTCGTTTTCACTATCTTGCCGTTTTGTTTCTCTAACAATTCTAAAATACGTTCATCTAAACGTTTGAATTTGATGTCATTTATAAGGTTTGTAAGACTGGCAAATCGGAGCTGATAGAGGGAAAAAAGGTAACTCTGATAGACATCACTTAATTTTGCGAGTGTTTTAACACTTTCAACATCTATGAGGTAACCTTCTATATCTGTCATTGTTTCTGCTGATGCGATGGCTTCGGTTTGTGAGAATAGAGAAGCTGTATTAACGATGCATTGTTCTCCTGCTTTCAGTGTGTAGAGGGTGATCTCTTCTATTTTGTCAGATTGAGTATAGAGACGTACTTCACCTTTGGTCAACCATAAGATATTGTCACAAATATCACCTTGATAGAAGAGCAGATTGTTTTTAGGGATTTTAATGGGTTTAAGATGGGCTTGAAGAAACTCAAGAGCTTCTGGTTCAAGTTTTTCTATGAAAGGGTAAGAAGTTAATGCCATAGGTACTCCATGTTTACAGATATTATACTCAAATAAAGTAGATCTGGATGTCCTCACCCCGACAAATTGGTAAATTAATCTTCTTTTGTTTTACAGCCGGTATTAATACCAAATAGAGCATAAGGAGGACACCAACCGATAGCCGCCGTACCTAAAAGTACAATACCAACAGCACCAAGCCAGTTTTGATCCATAACGCCCCAAGCGATTACTGCTGCTCCTGCAACACCTCTAATAATTCTTTCTATTTTTCCTATATTGCATGTCATGATAGATCCTTTATTTTTAGATGTACCATTATGACAAGATAAATAGTGTTTGTCTGTAACATATGTTACATAACTATCTTTTTTCTAAAAACTTCAAAATCCCATCAAAATCTTTTTCATGTCCAAAACAGCTGTTTGAGTTACAGAGCATGAACCCGTCATTGGTATCATTTTTGATAAACGTAAACGGGTAGGTAATGGTATCAAGCTCTGTGATGTGCAGTGCAAGTTTTTCTTCTTTGGCTTTGATGATGATATCATCTTTGAGATAGCGTATGACCATACGACTCATCTTAGGGGTGGAGATAGGTTGACGCATGATATCATAAGAGTAGATCTCTAATGTTTTAAAGACAAACTTTTTATACACGATGTCCACTAAAGAAGAAAGACTGTAAAGCAGTGAGATCATAGTTGCAACGGAAGAGGGGTACGAACTGTCATAAATGTCTGCGTTAGTTTCAAACTCTCCTCTTGAAAACTTCCATTTACCATTCACATAGTATTTTTCTATGGCAGAGTTCGCCAGCTTGGTAGCAGTGATGAGGTATGTTTCATCGAGTGTACTTTCATATGCTTCGATAAGTGTTTCCCCTAAGAATGCATAATCCTCTAAAAATGCTTGTATCTTAGGCTCTTTTCCTATGAGTGTTGAGTGAAAGAGTTGAGAGTTGATGTACATTGTTTCCAATAGCTTGTCTAAAGACTTTATGGCAGGTTTGAGGTACTTGCTATCTGTTCTGGCAGCTTTGAAGAGAGACTTTATCATTATAGCATTCCAGCTTACAAGTACTTTGGTATCTATGAATGGATAGACACGTTTCTCTCTACGTTTTCGCAGTGCTTCTATGGCTTCTTTGTAGTATGGTATATCTAAAGAACTGGGGTCATCTACACGGATGATGTTCTTACCTTCAAAATTTCCTTCTTTTGTAATGTGTAAAGCTTCTGCTAATTTTTCGTGCTCTTTGCTGGGGATGTTGGCTTTTTCAAATGACTTGAGTGCCTTGTCATAAGTGTAGACAAAGTATTTGCCTTCTTCACCTTCTGTATCCGCATCAGAGGCAGAGTAGAAAAGTCTGTCTTGACTCATTTTTTCTAACATGAAGTCAATGGTTTCAAAAGCAATATCTTTATAAAAGTCATTGTTTGTCACATGATATGCTTTGAGATATACTTCAGAAAGCAGGGCATTGTCATAGGTCATTTTCTCAAAGTGTGGCACCAGCCATTCATTGTCGGTACTGTAACGGCAAAAACCGCCTTCTACACGGTCATACAGACCGCCTTTTGCCATAGAAGAGAGTGAGAGTATGCTCATATTGAGTGCCTCTTTCTCTCCTGTGAGACGGTAGAGATCCAGAAGTAGATCAAGGGTAGAAGCTTGTGGGAATTTTGGTGCTTTGTTAAACCCGCCATCTTTATTGTCAAAGAGTTGGTTGGCTTGGTCTAGCACCCTGCCTATGATGCTCTCATCCAGTTTGGTAGCTTGTATCTTGTCCTCTTTTGGGTTGAGGTGTTGGAGTATTCTGTCTGCTTCGTTTACAAGTGTCTCTTTTTCATTTTTGTATTTATCGCTGATGACATCAAGGAGCGCTTTAAAACTCATCATTCCATACTTTGGTTCATCAGGGATGTAGGTAGCGGAGTAAAAAGGTTTAAGGTCTTCAGTGAGGAAGATAGAGGTAGGCCACCCCCCTGGACGACCATTCATTAACCGGTATACATCTTGAAAATGTTTGTCGATGTCAGGGCGCTCTTCACGATCCACCTTGATGGAGATAAAGCCTTCATTTAAGACCTTTGCTGTTTTCTCATCTTCAAAAGATTCATGTTCCATTACATGACACCAGTGACAAGAACTGTAACCAATGGAGAGAAAGATAGGTTTATTCTCTTTTTGGGCTTTTTTAAATGCTTTCTCACCCCAAGGATACCAGTCTATAGGATTGTCTGCGTGTTGCTGTAGGTAAGGGGAGTGTTCGTTTTTAAGATGATTTGCCATTTTTGTACCTTTTGCACATTGAAGGTTAATATTTGGTTGACTATAATGCGTTAATATTACACGGACTATACACACATATCATAATACAATTGTATAAAATTTCAATAGAGAGAAGAGGAAAAATGAGGAATATTTTTAAAATGTTACTTTTAGCAAGTCTGCTTTTAAGTACATTTGTATTTGCAGATTTTGGAAGTGCCTTGAAAAAACAGACCTTTTTAAAGCCTGAAGAAGCATTTAAAGTTTCAGCTGTCAAGAAAGATTCTATGATCGAAGCAACGATCACCTTGGGTAAAGAGATCTATATTTACGATGATTCACTTCATATTAAAGTGATAAAGCCTCAAAGCTTTGAGATCAAAGAGATTCAAAAACCTGAACCTCACGATCTGCATGGTGATTTAGTTCATGAAGGTGAAATATTAGTAAAAATACCCACTGATATCATAGAATCCAAAGTATCAGAACCTTATACGATCAGCGTTGAATTTGAGGGGTGTAACTCACGTGGTATCTGTTATTTACCTGAGAAAAAAACTTTTGAATTTAAGAACACTAGTACTGTTGCTGCTGTTGCAACTCAGGGAAAAAGTCAATCCTCTGTTTCCAAAGTAGAAGAAGAGGGTGTTTTTGATAAGATCTCTTCTCTGACAAAAGAGGGTAACACAGCTAAAATAGCTGATGTATTAGGAAGTGAAAGCTCATTCTTCATTATCCTACTTTTCTTTGTCTTTGGTTTGTTATTGGCACTCACTCCTTGTGTATTTCCTATGATCCCTATCTTGTCTTCTATCATTGTTTCTCAATCTGGTGATGAGAAACCAAGTGTAGCAAAAGCCTTTTTTACCTCTTTGGTCTATGTAGTTTCTATGGCACTCACCTACACAGTAGTGGGTGTTGTGGCAGGACTTCTCGGCGCAGACATACAAGCAGCGATGCAAAACCCTTGGGTACTTACCGTCTTCGCTGCGATGTTCGTTGCCCTTGCATTTTCACTCTTTGGTTACTATGAGATAGGACTTCCTACTTCCTGGCAGTCCAAGATCTCCAAAGCCAGTGATGATGCGCAAAGTAAAGGTATACTTGGAACTGCCATCATGGGCTTACTCTCAGCACTTATCGTAGGACCATGTGTTGCACCGCCATTGGGTGGAGCAGTACTGTTCATCTCCCATACTGGAGATGCTTTACTTGGTGGAGTAGCACTTTTTGTGATGAGCATGGGAATGGGTGTACCGTTACTGCTGGTAGGTATAGGAGCAGGTAAGTTCATGCCTAAGCCTGGCGGTTGGATGACACGTGTTTCACAAGTATTTGGTGTGATGATGCTTGGGCTTGCAGTCTTTATGCTTGCACGTATCTTACCAGATAGTTTGACCCTGATCTTATGGGCACTGCTCTTTATGGGCTCTGCACTTTATATGGGTGTATTTAACAACAGTTCTGAGAGCAAAGGAATGATGAAACTGGCACAACTACTGGCTATGGTCTTTATGCTCTATGGGGCATCTCTCTTTGTAGGTGCACTCAGCGGAGCCACTTCTGTACTGCATCCATTTGCAAAATTTACTTCTGGAGGTAAAGGTGTTGCTACAGTAGAAGTAGACAAAAGTAAACACTTGGGCTACTCTGTAGAACGCCTTATGGAAGAGGTAAAAGCATCAGATAAACCTGTAGTCGTAGATTTTGGTAAAGATTCATGTACTGCCTGTACAGAACTTGAAGTGATCACTTTCCCGGACCCTAGGGTACAAGAGCAGCTCAAAAACTTTACTTTCATCAAGATAGATCTGACAGCCAACAGTGATGAAGACAAAGCACTACTCAAAAAGTATGAACTCTTCGGTACACCAAACATCATATTTTTTGGTAAAGACAATAAATATATACAAGAGAAAAGCTTAACCGGATTTGTTCCACCTGAAGACTTTGCGAAGCATTTGGAGAGTATAGTTAAATAGTAACTGTTACTCTTCTTCAGTCATATCTGTAGTATAAACACCTGTAAGCTTTTTCCAAATAATAGAGGCGTTAAGTCCAAACCAGATAAGAAGCCCTACACCGATAGTGGCAGCCCAGCCTGCTTGTTCAAACTTACTTATATCTATAATCCCATACTCTTGAAGACCCCAAATGAAAGCAGCAATGATAACGACTGTGAGTAAGGCACCATAAAGTTTAAGACTTTGGAAAATAGACTTGATCGCAAGCAACCAAAGTGCAAGCATGATAAGGATCCCAAAAGGTGTAAATCCGGAAAGAAGGTTGTTAGAACTACTGATGTAGTGGATAAAATGATTTCCCATAGGGTTCCATGTTCCTATAGCCAATGCCAATGACATGATAAGGGTGACCCACCACTGTAAATGGCTCTCTTTTTTACCTGACTTAGTAGTTGATGTTTTGGTTAAGAATCCTGGTAGCATGATAGTCCTTAAATGAAATTTTTGAATATTATATCAAAAGTTTTTATTAGGGTATAATACGTGTAATATATTGTGAGTACATCACAAAACATTCATATGGAACGGAACAACACATGTCAGAAAAAATCCAAAACAAAAAAATCAACATCGGTGAAGTCAATACCCTCAAGATAGAGCGTGATACAGACTTTGGTTACTACCTCATAGCAGAAGATTATAATGAAGTGCTTCTCCCCAATGTATATATTATGGAAGATGAAATGCCTATGGGGTCACTGTTGGATGTGTTTATCTATACAGATTCAGAAGATCGTCCTGTGGCTACGACTAAAATGCCTTATGCGAAGTTAGGTGAGTATGGGTACTTTACCGTTGTGGATTACAAGTCATACGGGGCATTTGTAAACTGGGGACTGCCTAAAGACCTTTTTGTACCTCTTTCTCAGCAAAAAGAGCATTTTACTATCGGTAAAAAGTATCTTTTGCGTGTTTGTCTGGATGAGCAGACAGGACGTCTTTTTGCCACACAGAAGATAGGAAAGTATTTTAACCGTGATATGAAAGGGTTGCACCAAAATAAAGAGTTAGATGTGATCGTTTTGGCGAAAACACCACTTGGTTATAAAGTAGTGGCAGATAATCAGTACGAAGGTATGCTTTTTAACAATGAGATTTTTGAAAATATTAAAATAGGTGACCGTAAAAAAACCTATATAAAATCTGTACGAAAAGACTTTAAACTTGACCTCTCTTTACAACCTATAGGACTTAAAGCGAAGATAGGTGAGGCTGAAGGTATCATCATACAATTACTAAAAGAGGCTGATGGAGAATTACCTTTCACCTATAAAAGTGATGCTGATGAGATAAAAAAAGTTTTTGGTATGAGTAAGAAGAACTTTAAGCGTACGTTGACGGAGCTTATAGAAGCAAAGAAGATAGAGCTTTTAGAGAGTTCTATAGTACTATTATGATAAGAGAAGATGCATGCTGAAAATAATTATGAGCACAGTATTGATAACAAGCGTTATTTTTGCTAGTCCGATAAAAGAAGATGAAAAGTCTATAAGCATTATGCACAGCAATGACTTAAATATTCTTGGAGAGACTTCAGGTGCAAATATTGGAGATGATTTATTTACAGGAACTTTGGGCATAAGCTATAGAAGTAGTGAAGCATTTTATGAGATGAACATGAAGTCATATACACAAAGGTATATTGTAAATGGGGAACGTATAGATACCTTATCTCTAAGCTATTTAAGAGACGTGGTATCGGGGAACCATATGGGTTATGGGTATAACGTGATCATTGGAGCTCAACTCATCCATAGTGGTAATTTTGGTGGAGAGGCTTTGCAGAATGCTGTACACTCATTGACTGGAAATGCTCGTAATGATTTACCTTATTCTGATGAAACACATACTACTTTTGGTCTCCAGAGTAGGATATGGGGTTCGTATGCATTAAATCAAATATTTAATCTATATAATAACTTAGCTATTGAGGCAAACATAGACAAAAGTGGTAGTGGAAAGTTAGAACTTGGTGTAGAAGGGGCATATGAAAGTGTATCTTTTTGGGTAGCTGGTGTGATGCAGTATATAGAACCATTTAACCATACACTTGTTGAGTTTTCTACACCAGATAAATACTCTGGCTATGCTGTTCTTGGTGCATCTGTAAGGTTTGCTAAAAAGTATGAATTGATGCTAGAGACTACATTTGGTGGTGCACCATTGGGAGAGAAAGATGACTACAGTACGCTAATTCGCTTGAGGTATTTTTTAGATTAATAGTTTAAGAGGCATAATTTGTTTCTTAATATAAAGGAAGAAAATGAATTCAAGTAGGATTAAAGTCTATCAGTTATGTTTGTAATTGAAACATTATAATATACTAATCAAAAATTAAAGGGAAAAAATATGGATTTAATGGATCTTTTAAAAGTAGGTGGGGCACTCATTCAGGGTAACAGTGATGATGCAACAACAGGACTTGATGTAGATGATATCGCTAATGCACTCAATGGACTTGTTGGAAATGGAGCAGGTGGACTTGATCTTGGTGCACTTGTTGGTGGATTATCTCAAAATGGTTTAGGTGAGATCGTAGGTTCATGGTTGGGAAATGGAGAAAATAAATCTATCTCCATGGATCAGATCACTGATCTTTTAGGGTCAGATAAGATCTCTGCATTTGCTTCACAACTTGGACTTTCTGAAGAGAGTGCCAAAGGTGCTTTAGTTGATGTACTTCCACAAGTGGTAGATCAGGCAACATCAGGAGAAGGTACTATTATGGATGAAATGCTTGCACAGGTAGGCGGTCCTCAAGGTGCTATGGATATGTTAAGTAAGATGTTTAGATAGTAGTTTTGTAGGGTGGGCAGTGCCTAAAGGCATACACATTGATACGTCTTCACTCTACATCATTAAAGTATTACAATTTGACAGTTTTTTACCTTTCTCTCTTTTACTTCGCTACAATACCTTTAAAAATTTAGGACTGCTTGTGCGATATCTCTTTCTCTTTCTCTTTTTACTTCCATTATTACTTTTTGCTAAAGAATTCAAAGTAGCCACTTATAATGTAGAAAACCTTTTTGATGCTCATTTTCAAGGTACAGAATACAAAGAGTATATCCCTGGTAAACATAACTGGAACAAAAGAATGGTGGATATAAAGCTCAACCATACAGCTGAAGTGATCTGTGATCTGAATGCAGATATCCTTGGAGTTCAAGAGGTGGAGAACAGTATCATATTCGAAGCACTGCTTAAACGTTTGAAACGGGTAGGTTGTGAGTATCGTTATGGTGCCATTACGCATAAAAAGGGTGCGCCTATTCAAGTTGCACTTCTCTCAAGATTTCCTATCTTTGATCAAAAAGAATTGCAGGTGAGCTATTCACCTTTTGTTCGTAATATTTTAGAAGTTGAGGTAGATGTAAAGGGAAAACCTCTGACACTTTTTGTAAACCATTGGAAGGCAAAAAGCAGGAAAGGAGTAGAGAGTAAACGTATCAAATATGCAAAAACCCTGCAAAAGAGAATATCCTCTTTACCGGCAAGGAGAGAATATATTATCCTGGGTGATCTAAACAGTAATTATAATGCACATTTAACATTGGATAAAAGGCTTGATGATGCCAATGGTGTAACTGGCATAGGTGATGTGTTGCAAACAGCCATAAATAAAAATCTTGCACAAGAGTATCAAATGTTAAAAGCGGATAAAGGTACCCATTACAACACTTGGCAGGAACTTCCTTTCAAGTATCGTTGGAGTCATAAGTTTTATGGTAACAGAAGTACGTTAGACCATATCTTGCTTTCTTCAAGTATGTTTGACCATCAAGGTATAGATTATGTCAATAACTCTTTTAAGGTCTTTAAAGCCTCTTATCTTTTTACCAAAAAAGGGTATATCAACGGTTGGAGATATAAAAATGGTAAACATATGGCAAAAGGGTACTCTGACCATCTACCCATTTATGCACTTTTTGATACGAAACCGTATGTAGCTGAAAAACAACCAAGAAAAGTCACAAAAACTGTCAGTCAAAATATTGAATATCTCTATAGTATAGAAGCGTTGAATAATGAGATAGGATTGAAAGATGCTATTGTTGTGTTAAAGCGTAGAAATCATGCCATCATTAAACAGACTCTTCATGGTAGAGGTGTCTACCTGTATGGTTGTGCGAAAGGTTTAAAAGAGGGCTATAGTTATGATCTTTTAGTGCAAAATATCACAAGTTATCATGGACTCAAAGAGGTGACAGATGTTATAAAACTTAAAGAGAAAGGGAAGGTAAGTTTGGATTCTTACTATCATTCAAGTAAAGAGCTATATCCGGGTACGTTGAAGCAAAATGAAGTGATACGTAATTTAACAGGAGTTTATCGAAATAAAAAATTCACTATAGAGGGGAAAGAATTTCCCATCTACTTTAAAAAGAAGAAAGATACACCACCCAATGGGTCTAAGCTAAAGATAGACTATGCCCATCTTGGATATTATAAGAAATTACAGTTAGTGATCTACAGTCACAAAGATTTTACTGTTTTGGAGAAATAAATGGCGTATTATAGTTGGATATTGGCATTTCATGTGATGAGCTTTACCTCTTGGATGGCAATGTTGTTTTATTTACCAAGACTTTTTATCTATCATAGAGAACATGCAGATAATGAAGCATTTGGAGAAGTGGTAAAGATACAGGAGTATAAACTCTATGCATATATAGGTGTACCTGCAATGTGGGCATCTATCATCTCCGGTGCTGCGATGCTTTACCTCAACCCCGGCATTTTACAAAGTGGAGGTTGGATGTATGTGAAACTGGTCTTTTTGGCATTTTTGATCGCGTATAGTTTTTCACTCAATATGATCCGTAAAAAACTCATCACGGATACGTATTATAAAAGTGGTAAATACTTTAGATTTTACAATGAAGTGCCAACACTTCTGATGATATTTATCGTGATTATGGTTATTGTCAAACCATTTTAAACAAAACACATGAAACTAAATAATTTTGTGTTATACTTTTCTAAATTATAAATTAAAGGATTGAAGTATGGAATTACCTGCTCTTAAATTACCACAAGTTGAACTGCCGTTTGATATCCCACTATTAATGCACCCGCCAGTGGATCATTTTATCATCGCGTTACCAGTGATCATTCTCCTGTTGGAAGTTGTTAACCTTATCGTGAAAAAAAGAGCCATTGGGGTAGCTTCATTCTTTTTACTTATTTTAACTGTTGTAGCAGCAGTAGCAGCATATTTGACAGGAAGTGTAGATGGCAAAGAAGCATTCCCTCTACTTAGTGAAGCAGCACAGGGAGAGGTGAAAGAACATAAGCTTCTTGGTACATACCTTATGTTAGCTTCTGTAGTAGTGTTGGTATTTAAATTACTTTCTGCCATGATCAGTAGAGGATTAATGAAAGCACTTTATCTGTTGGTTCTTATCTTATTTGTAGCAGGTATATTAAAACAAGGTAAAGAGGGTGGAGAACTTGTGTACAAATATGGTGTAAATGTTGAAAAAGTACAAGAGCTTGATAGCGAGCTTTTTGATGTTAAAGAAGAACTTGAAGAGTTGCAAGAAGCAAATAAACCTGCGGAAGCTGCAGAAAAAGAAGTTGAAGAAAAAGAAGCTGCACCCGTAACAACAATAGCTCCTGTTGAAGCTGTAGCTGAAAGTGTAAAAACAGAAGTAAAAGAGAGTCTTGAAGCAGCAGAAGAGAAGGTTGAAGAAGTAAAAGTAGAAGTGATCCCACAAGAGACAGAAAAGCCACAGATCGCTACACACTAAGTACTTTAGTTTTCTATTATGACCCGCCATCTCCAGCGGAGTCATATTCTATCTCATAACGATCTTCATTAATAGTTGTTTTAAGAGTTGAGAGATACTTTGCCATTTCTATGGTTTGGTTCTCATCCAATGATTTGGCAAAAGATATCATCACTGAACCAAATGCTGTACGTGTTTTACCTTGTTGCAGATCTTTTAATCTTCGTAACAATACATCTTCTCTTACCCCTTGTAGTCTAGGTGAAGCTCCTATACCCTCTGCATACATACCATGACAAGAGTTACATGCATTTTTAAGGTAGAGGGTTTCCGCATCATTAGAAGCTAAGAGTATGAGTGAGAATGAGGATATGAGTACAAATTGTTTCATGGTTTATTGTGATACTCCATTTTTTAGATATTTTAGCAGAAATATGTCATTTTTTTTGACATTTTTTTGACAATTTTAGTTTATACTGTCAAAAGTGTTAGTTATATAGGTGATAAGTTGAAAAAATAATTTTCTTTATTTATAAATTAGCCAGATTTTAGAAATACTGTTTTATAAGACTTAATAAAGTTGTCAAGCAGTATAATAAAATAAAATAAGTAATATATACTATGTTTATTTGAAAAAGCCAAACTTGTTGTGAAACAGGGACGGAAAGTTATGGGTCTCTTGTATAGAGATCGCCAAACTGCCAGTAGAGTTTATCTTCTCCTGCTCCTATATATTTTGACTTTTTTATGGATTTTAGTGTGGTTACTATACACATAAGTATAAAGGAGTTTATAGTGTCTCGTTTTATGAAAAAAGCAATAAAAATTGTACTTCTTCCCTCTCTTCTTTCCAGTTTTGCATTTGGAATTGAAATAAAAAATCTCTCAGTAGCAGTAGATGTGGCGGGGAAACAAAGAATGTTTACACAACGTATGTTAAAAGATTATGCGATGGTGGGACTGGAAAATAATTTTGGAAATCCAGGAGAAGACCTTAAGAAAATAATGGGATCATTCGATAACCATTTGGCATCACTTAGAAAGTTCAATACTGACCCTGCAACCGAAGAAAGTTTGGCAAAAGTCAGAGTGCTTTGGGATCCTATTCAGTTGGCATTAAATGAACTGCCAAGCAAAGATAAAGCAGGGAAAATGCAAGAAGATCTGGAGGCACTGCTTAAACAGTCCAATGAAGCAGTTGGTCTCTTTGCCAAGCAAACAGGAAAAGCTTCCGGGGAAATTATTAATATATCTGGAAGACAGAGAATGCTTTCTCAAAGAATGGCTAGTCTCTATATGTTAAAAGTATGGGGGATAGATGATCCTCAATTTAAAACAAAGATGACTAAGGCGATGGACTTATATAGAACATCTCTTGAAAAGCTCAAGAAGTCAGAAATGAGTACACCTGAAATTACAATACTCTTAAACAAATCAGGAAAAGCATTCAGATTCTTTGAAGTTATGAACAAGTCAAGCAGCAAATTTATCCCGACACTTATTTATAAAAAATCAAATGAGATGTTAAAAGATATGAACACGGCAACGGGACTCTATGCTGCACAAGAAAAGTAGGAAGATAGATTGATAGTAAAAAAAATAAAAATGAGTTTGGCTACTATTGCAATACTTGCCACTTCAGTGTCAGCTATAGAAATAACCAGTCCTACACATGCCGTTGATATAGCAGGTAAACAACGTATGTTTACACAGCGTATGTTGAAAGATTATGCAATGATAGGTATGGGAAATACTTTTGGTAAGCCGGGAGAAGATCTTAAAAAGATATCAAATGACTTCCAGGACCATATGGAATCTCTTGCAGCTTATACCAAGAGTGATGAGGTCAAAAAAAGTATAGAAAAAGTTGAAGCTCTTTGGACTCCACTCAAGCAGACACTCTCAGAAGCGCCAAGTAAAGAGAAAGTTGAAAAACTTCAAGTAGATTTAGATGACCTTCTTAAGGCAGCAGATGATACTACAAAACTTTTTGCCAAAGAGTCAGGAAAGGCATCAGGAGAAACTGTGAATAAAGCAGGGCGACAGAGAATGCTTTCGCAAAG
This sequence comes from uncultured bacterium, assembly GCA_965602275.1. GTDB lineage: Bacteria > Campylobacterota > Campylobacteria > Campylobacterales > Sulfurovaceae > Sulfurovum. Next base: position 14,406 of record CBFCXZ010000004.1, on the reverse strand, counting down.
AATGGCCAGCTTGTATATGTTGAAAGTTTGGGAAGTAGAAGATCCTCAGTTTAAAACTAAATTGGATGATGCAATGAAGCTATTCAAAACTTCATTGGCTGAACTGGAAAAGTCTAGTCTGAATACCGATGAAATTAAAACACTTTTAGCAAAAGTCAAGAGATCGTTTATGTTTTTTGAGATGATGAGCAAATCCAAATCAAAATTTGTTCCAACGCTGATATACAAGAAATCAAATGATATTCTTGTAAATATGAATAGTGCAACACAAAAATATGTTGCTTTAGAAACCAAATAAAGGGAAGAAAAATGAAAAATAAAATGATTAAAAGCGTAGGTATGGCAGCGGTGGCAATATTTGCATTGTCTGGAATCAGCATGGCAGAAGAAGTAAAAGCACCCTCAACAGATGTAACAGTTATAGCTGACACAGTGAAGTTGATAGATATGGCAGGTAAGCAAAGAATGCTTTCTCAACGTATTGCTAAAGATTATCTTTATGCCGGTAAAAAGATCGCACCATCTAAGGCGAATAAACAGCTTAAAAATTCTCTTACTGAGCTTATCGAGTCTCATAAAGTACTTGTTAAATCTATTAATGATCCTGATATTAAAAATCTTCTTGCTTTTGTTGAGATGAGTACGGAAGACTTTGAATCAACAGCAAATGAAGAGTTTACACTTGATAATGCTCAATTGGTTATAGATTTAAGTGAGTCTATGCTGGAAGGTAGTCAATATGTAGTTGATTCATTAAAAGAGACGGTTAAGATACAAGAGTCTAAAATCGTAGGACAATCAGGTAAGCAGCGTATGCTTGCACAACGTATTGCCAAATATTATATCGCTTACCAAGCAGGAATTAAAGATAAAAATACGATTGATCAGATGAAAGAAGCGGTAGCAACATTTAGTGAATCTCATGCAGCACTTATGGCGAACGCAGCAAATACACCGGAAATCAATAGAAAACTTAATGAAATAGATAGACTTTGGAAAATCGTGTATAAATTTTATCTCAATATTGAAAAGGGTGGATTACCATTAATTGTTTTCAATACTACGGACAATATTACTAAAAAAATGAATCAGATCACAGGGCTTTATGTGGAGCTATATAAATAAGGATCAATGATGAAAAAAATATTTTATACGTTTTTTCTCTTATGGGGAGTGGCACTTTTTGCTGAAGCCAAAGTTGAGAAAAAAGAGGCAAATGCAACAACACCTGTAGTAGAAAAGGTAGAAGTAGAAGCAAAAAAGGCCATCGCTGCAACCAGAGGGGATATTAAGGTTATAGAGGCTTCTGAGAATATTAGATACCTTAGTCAAAAGATGGTTAAAGAGTATCTTTTCTTCTATAAGAATCAAGACAAGGTGGATGTAAAACGGGGACTAAATAGAGCATTGGATAAGCTGACTGATGACTTTAGGATCATTGCAACAACAACAAAAGATGGAGATACTAAAGATATCCTCGAATTCCTTGCATACAGTAAAGATCAGATCGAGCAGATATTTAACGAAAAAGCGGATAAAGAAAGAGCGGCATTGATGCTTGATTATAGTGAAACACTTCTTGAGGGAGCTGACTCTATTGCAAATGCACATAGGTATGATTTTTCTGATGAAGAAAAAATGCTGATGGTAACAAAAGAGATGGAATATCTTTTGGAAAGAGTTACCAAGTATTATATGGCTATTCATGTAGGATTTAACAGTGCTACGAATAAAGAGCAGATGCAGGAGTCAATAACCAAATTGGAAGAAAATATTGCACAGATAAATAATTATACGTATCCTGCTGAATTCCAAAAGACACAGGTAAAAATGAATGAGTCATGGAAGGCAAACAAGAGTTTTTTTGGTCAGTCAGAAACTCTGTTTATCCCAAAACTTATGTTTACTTCGGTTGACTATATGGAAGATGTTGTTGCCCAGATAGCACTTCATCACAGTAAAAACCAATAAGAAGGATTGAAAATGAAAATTATAAATAATAAAAATATCTTTAACCTTCTTATCGTTGTGGTTATGGCTGTGTTGGCATTCTTCTCCTATTATACTTATACATCGTATGTTGAGTATGAATCTACACGAAACAGTACACAAAGTACATATTTTATTGAAGAGATGGATAATGTTCTTGATACGATAGCAAAAGAGAGACTTTACAGTGCTATCTATATGGGAACAGAAGGACAGGTAGGATTTGATAAAGTAAAAGAAGCAAGAGTTGCTGTTGATAGCGCTATTATCGAATTAAATACTTATATGAATGCTAATAAACAATTTGAAACATATAGTAAAAGGCTAAATGCTGCTTCGGAAAGTTTAAAGTATGCAAGAACAAAAGTAGATACTTTAAGTTCAGACTATAAGAATATTTTCTTTGAAGTGTATCATGATGAAATTTTCAAATCGCTTGTGGGAGCTATGAAAATAGTATCAGCACAAGACCCATCTGTAGATATGAAAAGTTATTTGTCAACGTATACAAGTTTTACGGAGCTTAAAGAGAATACTGAGCTGGAAAATACGGGAATATTCTTTGTCTTAAGCGGTTCAAGGAAAATGACTCATGAAGACTTGGTATTCTGGGATGCGCTTTTAGTGAATGATACACTTCCTGAGTTTGATGCCTTACACAATAGAGCTATTATTTCGAAACTCAATGCACTGCTTACGCCAGAAGAGTTTAGTAAGATCGGTTCTAATGAACGTGTGCAAATTCTTTATGGTGCACAGACAGGAGAATACTCTGTTGCAACCAATGAATGGTTCAGTCAAGTTGAAAAAAAGATGAATTACATTGCCTTGGCACAGAGTGTACTTAAATCAACCATGAATAAACACACAGAAAATAAAGTTTCCCAAAGTAAAGAAATTATGACAGAATATGGAATGGGTGCACTCTTTACTTTACTCCTTCTTCTTGTCTTGTTTATTATTTATTATAATATCAATAAAGATAAACAACTGTTTGAAGACACGTTAAAAGATATTGAGGCAGTACTTAACCTGGAACAGCAAAAAGAGTTGAAGATCTTGATTGACAATAGAGAAATAAATCAGATATATAAGTTTCTAACCAATACGATTAAAGAGGCAAATCAAGCTAAAGACCTCTTTCTTGCGAATATGTCTCATGAGATTCGTACACCTCTGAATGGTATTGTCGGTTTTACCCAATTGCTGAAATCTACTCCTGTTACAGAAGAGCAGGAAGAGTTTATCTCAGTTATAGAACATAGTTCTGATAACTTGTTAACCATTGTAAATGATATACTTGACCTTTCTAAAATAAAAGCAGATAAGATTGAATTAGAAAGTATTTCATTTGATCCTGTTGAGAAGTTTGAAGCATCTGTAGAGTCATATGGTGCGAGGGCTGCAGAAAAAGATATTGAATTTGGCATCTATGTAGATCCTGAACTCCCTTCTGCAGTCATAGGTGACCCTACTAAAATTTCTCAGGTTATCGTCAACCTTATCTCTAATGCCATTAAATTTACTAAAGCGAGTGGTAGGGTAGATGTTCGTATAGAAAAGCTTTCTGAAAGTGATCAAGATACTGCAGTTAAATTTTCTGTTACAGATTCTGGTATTGGTATTACAGAGGAGCAGCAAAGTAAAATATTTGATGCCTTCTCCCAGGCAGATGTCAGTACGAGTAGAAAATTCGGGGGTACAGGCTTAGGTTTGGCGATCTCTGCTAAATTGGTCGCATTTATGGGAGGAAAGCTAGAGATAGAAAGTGTAGAGGATGAGGGTTCTACTTTCTTCTTTACATTAACATTTGATAAGACAGAGGATGCTGAAGCTCGAGCAGTAGTAAATATGCGTGGATTTAATGTTGGTTTTGTAGTTCCTGATGCAGATGTTGAACGGGAAATGAATAAAAATCTTGAAGCCTATGTTGATTATTCCGGTGCTAAGTTTAAAGTCTATTATGGCACTGAGCTACTTGAAGAGGATAAGTCACTTTTACCGGATGTTGTCTTTATTGACCATAGATACCATCAAAGAAAAGATGAACTTGAAAAATATTTAAATCTTGATACAAAAACTATTCTTATGACAACTGCAGAAAAGAAAAAAGGTATTAAAGATCTTGTGGACAGTATAGATAGAATATTTTATAAGCCGGTGAATCTTACTAAAACCCTCAAATCACTGGAAGTAGTTTATGAAGAGAAAGATAATGAAGAATTGTCTCGAACGCAAGAGAGTAAAAGTAATATAACATTTGAAAATATACATGCATTGGTAGCAGAAGATAATGCTATCAACCAAAAGTTGATCAAAAATGTTTTGAATGGCTTTGGTGTGGAGGTTACACTTGCGAACAATGGTGAAGTGGCAGTTGAACTTCGTAGTCAAAATGAATACGATATTATATTTATGGATATTCAAATGCCTGTGCTGGGTGGTATTGAAGCAACCCAAAAGATTCTAGAATTTGAAGAAAAACATCGTAAGCATCATGTCCCTATAGTTGCATTAACAGCAAATGCTTTAGCAGGAGATAGAGAGAAATATATAGAAGCCGGTATGGATAATTATATTTCTAAACCTATAGAGCTTGAACAATTAAACTTACTGATACAAGAGTATTTTTCTCATAAGATTGCTAGAAGTAAAGAAGAAGTAGAAGAAGCAATCGCAAATGACATAGAGAAAGAAGAGAATCAAGATAATGTTATTGAAAGTGAAGAAAGTATTGATGTAGCCAATAGTGATGAAGAGATTCATGATGATACTTTAGACACATGGGAGAGCGTAAAACAAATAGATGAAAACATACAAGAAGAAAATGTAGATTTGCAGAGTAGTGATAATGTTGCCAAAACTCCAGAGAGTGAAGAAGAGGTAATAGCAGCAATAGAAGTTGAAAAAGTTGTTGAGGTAAAAAGAAAATCTGATATTTTAGTCTATCACTCCATGTCATTAATAGCAAATCTCTATGGAAGCATATTGAAAAACCTGGAATATAATATGGATATTGTTACCGATGATCAAGAGTTTTTAGATAGACTTGACGATACAGAGTATATGTTTGTTATATATGATGCAGAACCGTTTATAAATATGAAATGTATGATCGTTGACCTTATTGAAGATAATGGAGCTAAACCTTTTGCATTAATACATAGCTTATCAGAACAAGATGATTTTTGTTGTGATACTTTAGAAGAAAAAGCGAATATTGAGGATATTAGAAAGAAGTTAAAAAAAGATTAATAGTTGATCTTAGCCAGATAAAGTCCTTCAGGAGGAGCAAGCTTTGTAGTATGCTTTTCTTGACACTCTATCTGCTCTTTGAGTTGTGTGGCAGTTATTTCGCCTCTAGCGCACTGCATTGCAGCTTCTATCATCATCCTTACCTGTGACCGTAAAAAACCATTGGCTTGAAAATAGATATAATGATAATTATTTTGTTGTATGTAGTTTGTTTTATATATTTCTCTTACGGTTGTGTGGGTAACAGTACCTGTTTTATGAAAATGATCAAAGTCATGTACCCCCACAAAGAGGGCTAAGGCTTGTGTAAGTAGAGTTGTATCAAACTCTGCTGGATAGTATGAGATGTACTTTTGTTCAAATACGGAAGGTTTTTGTGTTTTGAATACATAGCGATAAAGTCTTTTTTTCGCGGAGAAACGTGCATGAAAATCATCAGAAACACTAGAGATATATTTGAACTGTATCTGGGTTAGTTTTCTGTTAAGATTTAGCTTGAGTTTGTTAAGATCAGACCAAAATTCTGGCAGATCAAAATGTATCACTTGTCCTGTTGCATGTACGCCGGCATCTGTACGTCCACTTCCTACGATAGATGAGTCTATCTGCAAAGAGCGTAAAGCTTTCTCTATATCACTTGTGACTGTTTTGTCGGTAGTGGTTTGTTTTTGAAAACCTTGATACACACTTCCATCATAGGCAATGACTGCTTTTACACGCATAGATAAATACCCATTAAATGTCTTTCATTAGAAGTATCTTGCTACTCGTTTTGCAAAGAGCCATTTACCTAAGAGAAAAACTGCGATAATAAAAAAAAGAAAGATCGCATAATTTCCCCACTTTTGTAAAGTGGATGCTAGCATATAGAATAGCAATGTCGTAGCAAAGATTACAATAAATGAACGGTTTGTTTGATAACGGGGATTTATCATGGTAAAAGATGCCACAAGATAGACTGAAAGCAAAGGTATAAGACTTAGAAAACTAAAAAAGAGAACTTCACGCATTATTTTTGCATTATCTTTTGCTTTACTCCAGTATGTGACAATGGTTTCAAAATGGAAATTTTGCTTCCTGCTGCTATCATAGACTTCAAGGGTTTTGTATTTGGCTTGTTGTAGTTTGATCTCTGAATAGGTATAACCGTAACCATCATTGAGTAAAAGAGAGATGCTGCCATTTTGATGATTGAGTTTTCCTTTTTGAGATGAGAAAAACTGCTCTTCATTTTTGTTGGTACGATTGTAGATAACAATATCATGAAATATATCATTCTCTTTCTCTTTTACATAGATATAATAGTTCCCAAACTTTTGACCTAGCTTCCCGGCTATAATATTAAGTTTGGCTTCGGATCTTTTAGACTCTTTAAATGATGCGTAAAACTGCTTGCTCAGTGGCATAGCCAAAAAAGAGATAGATGTCAGTAGTAAGGAAAAGAGTACACCAAGCAAGAGGAGACTTCTAAGCACTTTGTTCGCTTTAAGTCCTAATGCATAGAGTGCGATAAGCTCATTGTCCTGTGAAAGCTGCATGAGTACATTGGCTAGAGCAGCGACAAATGAGAGTGGTAATGTATAAAACATGATATCTGGAATAGAATAAGCGTAAAGTGTGAACAGTTCAGCAAATGTTATTTGTATCTGTGCTGTGAGTGAAGCTATTTTAACAAAATATACAAGTGAAATGATAAGAAAAAAGGGTAGAAATATAGTCAAGAATGCTTTGGTGAAATTTGACGAAATGTACCCTCTTACATTAACCATAAATGATAAACTCCAGCAGTTGTGCAGCCTCTGCATCATAAAGATAAACTATAAATGTGGCTAAGGCTAAAAAAGGTACAAAAGGTACGCCTTTATCTCTCCAGATGAGTGCAGGAATCATAGCTAAGATAGCAGAGAGAAAGATTGCTACAAAAAAGTTAGGAAAACTCAGTAGAGCACCCATTGTTCCAGCAACAATGACATCTGCTCCTCCCATAGCCTGTTTTCTGGCAAGTAAAGACGAGAGTAAACCTATAAGGTAGAGCCCCCCTGCTGCGATAGCTGCATACATCAGTCCATTTAAAAACTCTGGCTGGACCAGAGCAAAAATAAGTGCAGCAAAGTTGACATTGTCTGGTACAGCCATGTATTTGAAATCTATCATGACCAAGGCAAGTAATGCAGCAAAAGAAGCTGCGACAAAAGGTAGATACCAGACTAGATCTAATTTAAAGTAAAGTGCTGCAAAGATAACACCTGTAAGAAATTCAATGATAGGATATTGTGCCGATATTTTCTCTTTACAAAATGCACATTTACCACCTAGAAAAACCCAAGAAAAGATAGGAATGTTATGGTACCACTTGAGACTGGTTTGACAACTTTGACACTTTGATGAAGGAAAGACAATGCTTTCATTTTTTGGTATGCGGTAGATCACTACATTTAAAAAAGAGCCTATCATTGTTCCAAAGATAAATACGATTATTGCTATTTCTATTAAGATGGTTTCCTGCATTAAACACCTCCAAAGCGTCTGGTACGTTGTTCAAAGTCTTTGATGATCTCATCTAACTCACTGGCTGTGAAGTCAGGCCAAAGTGTAGGGGTGAAGTGGAACTCAGAGTAACTCAGTTGCCATAAAAGAAAGTTAGAAAGACGTTCTTCTCCACTGGTACGTATAAGCAGATCTATATCAGTATAAGGTGTTTGAAGTGCTGAGGAGATATCTTCTTCTGTAACACTTTTTTTACCCTCTGCGATAAGTTGGTTCACAGCAGTTGTGATCTCTGCCCGGGCACCATAATTCAGGGCAAGCACTTGCATGAGTTTAGTGTTTGTTTTCGTGAGTTCTTCTGTCTGTGCAATACGTTTTTGCAAAGGTTTGGAAAATGCAGCTGTATTCCCAATGGCTTTAAAACGAATACCATGTTCTTGATAGGTAGAGAGTTCATTTTTAAGATATCTGTCAAGTAATTTCATCAGAAATTCTACTTCCAGCTTAGGACGTTTCCAGTTTTCTGTACTGAAAGCGTACAAAGTTACTGTCTCTATCGTAGGATGATCAGCACAATAAGTTGTGATATCACGTATCGTCTCAGCACCTTTTTCATGACCTTTGGTACGTTTTAATCCACGTTCTTTTGCCCATCTTCCATTGCCGTCCATAATAATGGCAAGATGTTTAAGAGAGGTATCACTCATGAAGAAGTGCCCTTGCTTCAGTAAGTATTTTGTCAGAGAGAGTCAGTTTATCTGCTCTGCCCAATGGTGTTTGTTTCTCTTTGGTGATAAAGGTGATCTCATTATCTGAAGTACCGAAACTTTCACTATTGTTCAATAGGTTGTAGCAGACTGCATCTACACGCTTTTTTTCAAGAAGTGCCTGAGCATTTGTTAAACCATGCTCACTATCCATCTCTGCTTTAAATGCAACTGTTTTGATATCCATTTTATCCAGAGAAGCAAGTATGTCTTCTGTCTGTTTTAACTCGAGGTTCCATGCTTCACCCAGCATACTTTTTTTAAGTTTACCCTCTTGTGGAAACTTGGGAGTAAAGTCAGAAACAGCTGCTACCATAAAGAGATAAGGCTCCTTTTGTATGAGATGTCTGTCAGAACTGTTCATAGAAGGTTTACTCATCTTCCCTTTTTTAGCTACACGGATAGCATCTTGCGTATAGTCTAAAAGTTCCTGAGTATCTTCAACATCGATGGTATAAATGCTTTGTGGCAACCCTTCATTCCCCATAGTGGTAAGATAACAGACATCAGCACCTTTGAGGTAAAGAGAGAGACAAAGAGATTTTGACATTTTCCCTGAAGAGAAGTTAGAGAGGTAACGTACTTCGTCTATCTTCTCTCTTGTGCCTCCACCTGTAACAACAACACGTCTATCTTCCCAAAAGTCTTCTTTTAAAAGGATCTTAGCTGTTTCAAAAAAGATCTCTGAAGGCTCAGCTAACGCGCCAGATCCTACATCACCACAGGCTAAAAGTTTCTCTTGAGGCTCTATGATCGTATAGTCGTTTACACCAAGCATTTTAAGGCTACCCACGGTATAGTGATTTTTAAGCATTTGCGTATTTGCTGCGGGAGCCACAAGCATAGGACCGGCATAAGCAAGGGCAGTTTGCGTTAAGATATTGTCTGCTAACCCTTTACTCAGTTTGTTGAGTGTGTTCGCAGTAGCAGGAGCAACGATAAATGCATCACATTTTTTTCCTACCTCAATGTGGTTGAGTTCAGAACTCCAACTTTCAGAGCTTTCTGTCAGCACAGGGTTCCTGGTCAGTGCTTCAAAGGTCAGTGCGGAGACAAAGCGTTCAGCACTGGGTGTCATAACAACATATACTTGCGCACCTGCTTTTACAAAAAGTCTGGCAAGGTCACATGCTTTGTATGCAGAGATACTGCCTGTAACGCCAAGTAAAACAGATTTTCCAGTTAAATTGATCTGCATATTACTTCTCTCCAAAAAACTTATAAAAGAAGTTTTTGACAGTTTTCATCTGTGTTCTGGAGATAACCAGATTACCTTTTTCTACATCTTTATTGACCGTTGTACCCGCGGCGATGAGGACATCGTCTGCTATGGTCACAGGAGCAACAATTTGAGTATCAGACCCGACAAAGACATTTTTACCGATAACGGTTTTGTATTTATTTTTTCCATCATAGTTACACGTGATCACACCTGCACCAAGGTTTGTTCCTTCATCTATACTCGCATCACCGATATACGCTAAGTGGCCAGCCTTCACACCGGTAAGTGTAGATTTTTTCACTTCTACAAAATTGCCAACATGTGAATCTATAAGTCTACTCTGCGGTCTTATGCGCCCTATCGGTCCTATATCAGAATTCTCAATGTGTGAATCTTCTATGATGGAGTGTGTTTTGATGTGTGAAGAGATGATGTGACAGTTTCCTTGAATGCTTACGCCATTTTCCAGCATACATTCACCTTCAAAAGTAGCTCTGGAATCAATGTAGATGGTCTCAGGCAAACGCATACTGACACCAGCTTTCATCCACTCGGTTCTGATACGTCTTTGCATGATCTCTTCAGCATGAGCAAGGTCAAGTTTAGAGTTGACCCCTTTAAACTCTTCTTCCTGTACAATAACAGGGTGTACTGTTTTACCTTCATCTACAGCCATCTTCACAATGTCAGTCAGGTAATATTCCTTTTGGGCATTATCATTATTGAGTGCAGGAATATAACTATCGAGTAACTCTTTTTTGACACAGTAAACTCCAGCGTTGACTGTTTGTATCTCTTTTTGTGCCGGGATACAGTCTTTCTCTTCCACTATCTCATGTACATTACCATCTAAAATCACGACACGTCCATAGCCACTTGGATTATCCAGCTTGATCACAGACATATTAATGTCTGCATCACCATCCATGAGTGATCGAAGAGAGTCTGTGGTGACAAGAGGCATATCACCATTTAGTATAAGTGCCTTAGTATGTTTCACTTCGACACCTTTCATAGCGCCACCAGTACCCGGAAAGCGTTGGGCATCTTGCATATGAAAACGGATGCCTTCATATGCTTCTTCTATCTCTTTTTGAATACGTTCAGCCTGATGATAGAGTACTACTGTAATATCATCAGAGACATTTTTAGCTGCATCAATAGCATGAAACAACATAGACTTCCCAGAGATTTCATGAAGTACCTTAGGGGTGGTTGACTTCATTCTTGTACCTTGACCTGCTGCGAGTATTACGACGCTTATAGACATTTTTTACACCTTTTAGATAAAATACATAATTATTATAATATCGTGATTATATCTAATTGAAATTAAGTGAGTGATAAATGACATGTAAACATTTTGGATCTTGTGGTTCCTGTGGGCTCTATGAGATAAGTTATGCAGAACAGTTGAAGCGAAAAGAAGAGAGAGTAAGTGGGCTTTTGGCTCCTTTTTATAGTGACAAATTAGAAGTGTTTGATTCTCCTTGGGACCATTACCGCGCAAGATCAGAGTTTCGTATCTGGCATGAGGGTGACAGATGTGATTATGCTATGGGGAACATAGAAAAAAAAGGTGCTATCAATATAGAAGAGTGCCCTAAAGTTATAGAATCTATAGAAAAACGTATGTGGAAATTATTGGAAAAGATCAATGCTTCAACAGAAGTTTTAAAGCATCGTCTTTTTGCGGTGGAATTTTTAGCTACAACGACAGATGAATGTCTTATTACTATGCTCTATCATAGAAAATTAGATGATGTTTGGACTGCTGAGGCTAGGTTGCTTGAAGATGAATTGAACTGTAAGATAATGGGACGAAGTCGTAAACAAAAGGTCATTCTTTCAGATGAGTTTGTTACTGAGAAGCTTGATATAGATGGTAAAACTTTTACCTATGTACAGTATGAGAGTGGTTTTACACAGCCAAACCCTACAGTCAATGTTAAGATGATAGAGTGGGCGATCAAGCAGGCTAAAAAAGTAGGGCATGGAGATTTTTTAGAGAGTTATTGTGGACTGGGAAATTTCACCTTACCTCTTTCTCATTATTTCGATAAAGTTCTAGCTACGGAGATAAGCAAACGTTCCATCCATGCTGCACTTGAAAACTGTAAACTCAATGGTGTGGAGAATATCACTTTTGCAAGGCTGGCTTCTGAAGAGATGACTGAAGCATTAAATGAAAAAAGAGTCTTTAACAGACTCAAAGAGATAGACTTGAAATCTTATGATTTTTCTACGGTATTGGTTGATCCTCCGCGTGCTGGACTGGATGAGGGAACCATAGAACTCATTTCAAACATAGAAAACATCATCTACATCTCCTGTAACCCCGAAACACTAGCACGAGATTTAGAGACACTCACAAATACCCATGATGTAGTAGAAGCCGCGATGTATGACCAGTTCCCACATACGGAACATGTGGAGAGTGGAGTGTTTTTACAGAAAAAGTAAGTTCTAGTTTCACCAATTTTATTTTTTACCAGCTCTGCAAACTTTCATTATAAAACCTCCTATATAGCACATTTTATAAGGTTTTATATACTTGGTTACATATTTATGGTCTCTAAACGTCGCTACAGCGATAAACGTTATAAAATATATTAGATTATAAGGTTTTGGTTTTTAGGGAACAAAGAGTCATGTAACGTTTAAGTTCACCTGTATTTGGGAGCATAGCGGAAAAATGTCAGGTGCAACGATTTGTTATAAATTTTTTATCCTGTTTATAAAAAGAACGTGGGAAAAGCTGGAGGAAGGTAAAAGATAGCCCTTCGTGTTAATCAAGATTTTTAATTAGCATTCTCTCTTCTTCCAATGAAAGGTAACGCCACTTACCGATTTCTATGTTGAGTTTAAAACTGCCAATGCTGATTCGGTTCAAGTTTAAGACCTTTAAAGGCGTCCCAAATTTTGGGTCTTTCAGGGCCCCAAAAAGTCGGCGGATATGCCGATTTTTACCCTCGTCAATTTTTATCCTGAGTTTTGTTTTCGCGCCACCAATGCCTATTTTTTCGACGTCAAGAGCTTTCAGTAGACCATGCTTGCTTTCCACTCCTTTCATAGCCGCTGCAATATGTTCGTCTGTTACGTGGCCCCTGACCCAGATTTCGTATACCTTAATGCAATTCCCAGGTCTGGTCAACGCGTCGCCGATTTTGCCGTTGGTTGTGAATAATAGAAGCCCCTTAGATTCTAGATCAAGGCGTCCGATGGGCATCCATCCGTCATTAAAAACCCAATCAGGCAAAAGATCATAAACTGTTTTTCGCCCAAGTTCGTCAGATCGTGTGACCACATAACCCTTTGGCTTATTGAGTACTAACAGTTTTTTCGAATCGTTGGTTGTTCCATTCATTAGGTGTATTCCTTAGGTGTTTTTGATGAACCCTTAAATTAAGATTGTTTTTTCTCGTTCCCATGGGGGACGATGGGAATGAGGAATACATTATAGTCTTATTATTTGAATTCAAGTATTTTTAACTCTAATAAGAAATTTGAATCAAATGTAGCCCTCGTGACTTGGCTCTGGAACTGATCTTTTCCTCTTTGTGCTTCACTAGTGCTTCACTAATATCACTCAGTCTAAGCTGGTTTCTCCCCAGCGCAAATAAAGCACCCGTAATATACCGAACCATGTGCCTTAGAAAGCCCTTGCCCACGATTTTAAGATAGTAAATTTTATTGCCGAAGGTTGAAGGTTGAGCTTGCAATATTTCACAGCTAAAAATAGTACGGAAGGTTGAACTCATACTAGCATCTCGTTTCGCGAAGCTATAAAAATCATGTTCGCCAATGAAGAGTTTACAGGCTCGTTGCATAAGTTCTATATCAAGTGACCCTGTAGCTGAGGCTTTACTATTAGAGGGGATATGCGCAACGATATCATTGAGAACTGGGTTGTAGATTGTGTTCGTACAAAAGTAATAATGATACTCTTTGCTCTTGCTGTCTTTATTCGAATTAAATTCTGCGGCACAGGGTTCGCATTGCAGGATACGGATATCATCGGGCAATAGTGAATTCATGCCAAGCAGAAGTTTTCCTGATTCGATTGCTAGGGCGATAGAGATTTTTATAACTTGCCCCTGTGCGTGGACACCAGCATCGGTTCGACTTGCTGCGGAAATAGTACAGCTTTTATATTTGCAGATTTTTTTGAGTACTTGGTGGATACTTGCCTGGACAGTGGGCCTTTGTTCGATTGTACCTAGGTCTTGCCAGCCAAAGTAGCTGGTGCCCTTGTATGAAATTACGAGACGATGATGGTACATGTATATCTCCAAGCTAGAAAAAGGATGAGTAAAGGTATGGTGTTACCAACGAATGGCAGTGGTCACGTTCAGTGATCAGCACGCCCGTTGCACGCATCCGCTCCGCGGGTGCGTACAACTATTTATTAACGGAACACAATGTCCTACTATTACGTTAGTTCAGCATTAATAGTATATCGGGAATGTCTTGATATGTATGATAAAGAGGTAAAATTAGTATATTTTTCTAGTTATTCATAGTATTATAATAATTACTAATGTCCTTTTAGCTTGAGAATAGCCGTTATTTGGACAAAGTGTTCCTCTATTTGTTGATTTCTGGCAATAACGGACAAGATGTCCTGTTTGTAAAACCTTATAAAATAGAGCCACTTGCAAATTCAACCCAAAGAAGAAGCCAATT
>CBFCXZ010000003.1:0-177191 GCA_965602275.1 uncultured bacterium | reverse complement strand
GCAGTGACCTCTAAGCTTGTTACAGATGTGGAAACTATCGATGGTTTTGTAAGTTCGACTATCTCGAAACTTATCGTTGCTGTATTGATAATGCTCTTCTCTGCAGTGGTACTGTTTTGGATACATTGGCAACTAGCACTCTTTATCTTGATCACCAATCCCATAGTGGTGCTTTTTACTGTAAAGTTATCCCGCAATATCGGTAACCTGAAAAAAGAGGAGAACAAAGCAGTAGAACTGTTCCAATCCTCTCTGACTGAAACCCTTGAACTTTTTCATCAGATACGTGCGGCAAATAAAGAAGAATACTTCTTTAAGCAGAGTGAAACCAAAGCCAAAGAGCTTAAAGAACACTCTGTAAATTACGGCTATAAGAGTGATGCAGCCATCAAGTTCTCCTACTTGATCTTCTTGGCAGGCTATGAAGTCTTTAGAGCAGTAAGTATCTTGGCTGTTGCCTATAGTGACTTGTCTGTGGGGTTAATGCTCGCTATCTTCTCTTACCTTTGGGTGATGGTCTCTCCAACGCAAGATATCATTAACTTTCAGTATGTTCTGGCTACAGCCAAAGCTGCATGTAAACGTATCAATAGTATCTATGAGATGGAGCAAGAGCCTTTAGTAGAGCAAATGATCAATCCGTTTGAAACTTCTAAAGCAATAGATATAAAAGTAAATGAACTATCCTTTAGCTACTTGAAAGATAAACCTATATTAGAAAATATTAATATGTACATAGGGAGAGGCTGTAAAGTAGCTATAGTCGGAGCCAGCGGAAGTGGAAAGACTACTCTGGCAAATATCCTTGTAGGTTTTTATCCTTTTGATGAAGGAGAAATACTTTATGAAGGTGTATCGAACAAAGCATTGAAACTCTCTACAATCAGAGAAAATATTCATCTCATCTTGCAACATCCTAAACTCTTTAATGATACAATGTTGTTTAATCTAACGCTTGGCAAAGAGTATAGTGATGGAATGGTGCAAAATGCATTAGAGATCGCACAACTGAGTGATGTCATAGAGCGTTTAGATAAAGGTCTTGATACGCTTGTTGGAAAAGATGGTATCAAGTTGAGTGGTGGACAGCGACAAAGAGTAGCCATAGCAAGGATGATTTTAAGTGATCCTAAAGTGGTTATTTTTGATGAATCAACCTCGGCTTTGGATGTGCATACAGAAGTAAGACTGTTTGATGCACTTCAAGACTTTTTAAAAGATAAAACGGTTATAACCATCGCACATAGGATCAGTACGATCAAAAGTGCTGAGTTCATCTATGTATTAGAAGATGGGAAAGTAGTCGATAGTGGAACTCCTCAAGAGTTATTGACAAAAGATGAGAGCTATTTTAGTAGCATGATTTAAAGGGTAGTATTGGATATTTTTCAAGCGATAATCATCGGTATTATCGAAGGTTTTACAGAGTTCTTGCCCATATCTTCTACTGGGCATATGATAATTGCCAGTAAATTTTTAGGTGTTTCGGAAAATGCACTTACCAAGGCTTATCAAGTCATCATTCAATTTGCAGCTATACTTGCTGTGATGCTTATCTATAAAGAAAAAATCACCTTCAAGAAAATAGACCTTTGGACAAAACTTATTGTTGCATTTTTACCTCTTGCTGTTGTAGGTTTCATCTTTAAAGATCAGATCAAAACACTTTTTAATGTTGAAACTGTAGCTTGGATGTTTATTATTGGTGGGTTTGTTTTCCTTATCGTAGAGTATTTTTATGTAGAGAAAGAGTTTCATGTTAGTGATGTCGAAAAGGTAAGTTATACACAATCACTCTGGGTAGGATTGGCACAAGTATTCTCACTTATTCCCGGGACAAGTAGAGCAGGTGCCACTATCATTGGTGGGCTTTTAGCTCATTTAGATAGAAAAACCTCTACAGAATTTTCATTCTTACTTGCAATACCTGTAATGGCAACGGTAACCGGGTATGACTTACTTAAACACTATCAAGATTTTGCAGATGCAAACTGGGATGCATTCATCATAGGTTTTGTGACAGCATTTGTAGTAGCATACTTGACGATCAAACTTTTCCTTGCTTTTATTCAGAGGTTTACTTTTGTAGCATTTGGTATTTATAGGATAATTTTTGGGATAATTTTGTTGATGATTATATAAACGTAGGGTCGGTTTACCGACCATTTTATGATTGGAAAGATGTATCGTGGTCGGTAAACCG
This sequence comes from uncultured bacterium, assembly GCA_965602275.1. Taxonomy (GTDB): domain Bacteria; phylum Campylobacterota; class Campylobacteria; order Campylobacterales; family Sulfurovaceae; genus Sulfurovum. The sequence continues at coordinate 174,988 of CBFCXZ010000003.1, read as the reverse complement.
ACCCTACATGTGAAAGTTGAATTTATAGAGTTTCCAGAGGAGACTCTCTTAAGTTCAAAAAGATTTTTGGACATGAGCGAGGTTGACCTCGTATTTTAAAGGTAAACATTATGAAATTTAGTGAATTTGATTTTCACCCTGATCTGTTTAAGGGTGTGAAAATAGCAGGCTTTAAAGAGCCAAGTCCCATCCAAGAGATGGCTATACCGATCATCAATAATGGTAGTGATATGGTAGGACAAGCCCATACGGGTACAGGGAAAACAGCAGCTTTTGGTTTGCCTATGATGGACAAACTTGCAAAAGGTGAGATAGAAAGAGCGTTGGTCATCACACCAACTAGAGAGCTTGCAACACAAGTAGCAGATGAATTATATCATCTTGGACGTTTTGCAGGTATTCGTACACTTACAGTGTATGGTGGCGTAGGGTATGGTCGTCAGATCGCACTCATTCATAAAGGTGTACAGATCGTTGTAGCAACACCGGGGAGACTTAAAGACCTTTACAAAAAAGGAAAAATTGATGTTTTCAATCCGGAGATAGTGGTACTTGATGAAGCAGATGAAATGCTTGATATGGGATTCCTGGAAGAGATCAAAGAGATATTTGAATACATCCCTCAAAACAGACAGACGCTGCTTTTCTCAGCAACGATGCCAGAGCCTATCAAAGAACTTGCAAGTAACATTCTTTATAGACCAGAGTTTATCTCTGTAGTAGGGGATGAAGAGACAACAAACAATATTATTGATCAGCGTTATTATGTGATCAATGAAAGTCAAAGAGATGAGGCTATTGTTAAACTTCTTGAAACAGAAAAGACCAATAAGTGTATCATCTTTTGTCGTATGAAAAGAGAAGTAGATAGGCTGGCTGAGCATCTGCAAGCTTTAGGCTTTAACGCAAGTGGTTTACACGGTGACCTGGAGCAGATGGATAGAGAAGTAGTGATCAAAGCTTATAGAAGAGGGGAGACTAAAATCATGGTCGCTACAGATGTAGCAGCACGTGGACTTGATGTGAAAGATGTAACGCATGTTTTCAACTACCATATTCCTTTTGATCCGCAGAGTTATGTACACCGTATAGGTCGTACGGGACGTGCTGGTAAGAGTGGTCAAGCGATCACCTTGGTAACTACAGAAGAGTTTAGAGAGTTGCAGCGTATCCAAAAAGAGGTAGGAGCAGACATGCGTCTTGCTACCATCCAGGGTGGAGAGGGTATAGATGAATCCAGTCGTGAGTACTTGGCTGATCAAATTAGAGATATGCATATACATAATGATGCGAATGCATTGATAGCACATATGGGTGATATGGATAGAGAGTTACTTTTAGAGAAGCTGATCTCTTGCTTTATAGAGAGAGAACACCATAATGTTGGTTCACAAATCGGTTTTGACCAAAACACAGTAGATGAGATGATGCAAGGCTATGTAGGTGAGCAAAAAGCTACGCGAAACAACAATCGCAGAAAAAAAAGAAGATAATTGCTTTTTTTTAACTTGAAACAAGCAAAACTGTTTTAAAATTTGAATATAAAACAATTTCTAAAGTGAGGCTATATGGAAGATGTTAACTTGATAGGCGAAAGTTTAAAGTTTATGGTTTTGGGGATGGTAGTTGTTTTTGCCTTCCTTATCATACTTGTACAAGTCGTAAAACTACAGGCAAAGATCATTAATAAATACTTTCCTGAAGAGACACCAAAGGCACCCACTTCTTCGGGTCAGTCTGATGAATCACAGCGTATCGCAGCGATCATTGCAGCGGTAACAGAATTTCGCAAAAAATAATAATCATAAAGAAGGTATCGTAAATGGCTAAAAAATATATCGATGTAATGGACACTACTTTTAGAGATGGATTTCAATCTGTCTTTGGCGGTCGTGTTCTTATGGATGACTTCTTTCCTGCGGTAGAAGCAGCGAAACAAGCAGGAATTTCACACTTTGAATTTGGTGGTGGAGCAAGATTTCAATCACTCTACTTCTATCTTCAGGAGAATGCTTTTGAAATGATGGACGGTTTTAGAGAGATCGTTGGACCGGATGCCAACCTGCAAGTACTTTCACGTGGTATTAACACTGTAATGCTTGATACAGGTAGCCGTGAAATGATCGATCTTTTCGCAAAAATGTTTAAAAAGCATGGTACAACAACTGTAAGAAATTTTGATGCACTCAATGATGTGAACAATCTTGCATATTCTGCAGAGTGTATCAAAAAGCATGGTCTTAACCATGAAGTTGTTGTGACAATGATGGATCTTCCTCCAGGATGTAAAGGTGCACATGATGTTTCCTTCTATGAAAAAACATTAAGAAATATCTTAGATAGTGGTATCGCATATGACAGCGTTTGTTTTAAAGATGCTTCCGGTACAGCTAACCCTCATAAAGTCTATGAAACGATCGCAATGGCCAGAAAACTTCTTGGTGACAGCGTTCATCTTAGACTTCACACGCATGAAACAGCAGGTGTCTCTGTAGCGTCTTACCTTGCAGCACTTGAAGCTGGGGCAAATGGTATTGATATGGCTGCTTCACCTGTAAGTGGCGGAACATCTCAACCGGATATTCTTACGATGCTACATGCAACCAAGGGAACAAACTATAACCTTGGTGATTTGAAACTAGATAAAATACTTAAGTATGAAGAGAGACTTAAAGAGTGTCTTTCCGAGTATATGATCCCACCTGAAGCGACACAGGTTTCACCTCTGATCCCATTCTCACCTATGCCTGGTGGTGCTTTAACTGCCAATACTCAAATGATGAGAGATTCAGGTGATCTGGAAAAATTTGATTCAGTGATCGCTGCGATGAAAGAGGTTGTAGAGCGTGGTGGTTACGGTACGTCTGTAACACCTGTAAGTCAGTTCTACTGGCAACAGGCGTATGCAAACGTCATGTTTGGTCCGTGGAAGCAGATCGCTCCGGGATATGGACGTATGGTGCTTGGTTACTTTGGTAAAACACCGGTCAAAGCAGATGATGAGATTATCAAGCTTGCAAGCGAAAAACTGAATCTTGAACCAACAACAGAAAATCCTTTAGATATTGCTGACCGTGATGAGACAAAATCTATCGCACACTGGACAAAAGTACTTGAAGAAGAAGGTTTGGAAACATCAGATGAAAATATTTTCATTGCAGGTGCATGTGATCAAAAAGGTATTGCGTTCTTGAAGGGTGAAGGCCCTCTCATGATAAGAAAAGGTAAAAATAACAGTGGAGAAGCAGAAATGGCAGGAAATTATACAGTAGTAGTAGATGGTAAACAATATAGTGTACAAGTAGCAGAGGGTGAAGGTGATATTCAAATTGCACCAGCAGCAACAACAGCTGCACCTGCTGCGGCAGCTGCCGCACCAAGTGGTGGAGAAGGAAGCGTAGAAATACACTCTCAAACACCGGGTAATGTATGGAAAATCATTAAAAATCCAGGTGACAGTGCAGAAGAAGGTGAAGTCATCATGATTCTTGAGGCAATGAAAATGGAGATCGATATTACTGCACCTAAAACGGGAAAAATCGCTTCTATCAATGTCAATGTCAATGATACGGTCGCTGACGCACAACTTCTTGCCACAATGGAGTAGAAATGAATATCAAACAGATACTTCTCTCTTTGCTGTTTGCCATGGTTGCACTTACATCAATGGCTGGAGCTTCTTCTTCTCATGATGCAGGGGCTGTTACACAAGAGAGTGTAAAAGAAAACGAGTATACACCAAAGAGTATTGGTGAATTGATGGGTAGTTTCTGGGAAACTACCGGTATTAAAGCTATCCTTGATGTAAATGATGGAGAAACGACTTCTGAGCCAAAAGGGGCAAAGTATGAAAGAGAGATGACTTGGTTTGAGTCTTCTTTAGGTCGTATTATTATGGTCATTATTGTATTTATTCTCTTCTATTTAGCTATTGCGAAAAATTTTGAACCATTGTTGTTGATACCTATAGCCTTTGGTGGGTTACTGGCCAACATCCCTCTTGCAGGCATAGGCGGAGAGCATGGTATGTTGGGTATCATCTATAATATGGGTATAGCCAATGAGTTCTTCCCTCTGCTTATCTTTATGGGTGTTGGTGCGATGACAGACTTTGGTCCGCTTCTGGCGAACCCTAAAACAGCTATTCTTGGCGGAGCGGCACAATTTGGTATTTTTGGTTCACTTGTTGGAGCCGTTGCCATAGGATTTAGTCTGCAAGATGCGTCTGCGATCAGTATTATCGGTGGTGCAGATGGCCCGACCTCTATCTTTATTGCTAACAGACTTGCACCAGATATGTTAGGTGCTATTGCAGTTGCTGCTTATTCATATATGGCACTTGTACCTGTTATACAGCCTCCTATAATGAGACTTTTAACAAATAAAGAAGAGCGTCAAATTGTGATGAAAACCAGTAGAAAAGTACACAGACTGGAAAAACTTATTTTTCCTATAGTTGTTTTAATGCTTTCTATCTTGATACTACCAGAGTCAACACCACTTATCGGTGCATTTGCTTTTGGTAACTTTGCAAAAGAGTCAGGTGTTGTAGACAGACTCAGTGATACAATGCAAAACTCACTGATCAATATCGTAACGATATTCCTTGGATTGGGTGTTGGTTCAAAACTGGCAGCGGACAAATTCCTTGTTGTAGAGACTATGGGGATCATGATCATTGGTCTACTTGCATTTTCTGCAGGTACAGCGATGGGTGTAATTATGGCTAAGATCATGAATAAGTTTTCAAAAGAGCCTATCAACCCACTTATCGGTGCAGCAGGGGTTTCTGCGGTACCGATGTCAGCGAGAGTTGTTAGTAAAGTAGGTTCTGAAGAGAAGCCAGGTAATGTTCTACTCATGCATGCTATGGGACCGAACGTGGCCGGTGTTATCGGTTCAGCAGTAGCAGCAGGTGTATTGCTATCAATATTTAAATAGAGAAAGAGTATACTTAGAAATAAGTAAATTAAAATGCGACTATTCGCATGGGCCTGCTGCTGAAGTAGACTCAGTGTCAGTGTAGTGAAATGGACTTAGTCCGTTTCACGTTCTAATAATAAAAAAAACAAAGAGGATACTATGAGTACCAAAACGCCCAACGGACTTGATAAACTAGGATTAAAAGATATCGGCGATGTCTATTACAATTTGAGTTATGATGAACTACAAGCTCACGAAGTCAATCGTGGAGAGTGTAAGATCTCTACATCAGGTGCAGCAATGTGTGATACAGGCATCTTCACAGGGCGTAGTCCTAAAGATAAATACTTTGTAGATCAGGCACCATCAAATGAGAATATTGCTTGGGGTGATGTAAATGCCAAAATAGATAAAGAGATATATGAAGAACTTTTAGATATTACTTTAACACAGCTTTCCGGTAAAAATATTTATGTAACAGATGTATATGCCGGAGCAAGTGCTGCAAGTAAAAGATCAGTAAGATTTATCACTGAAGTATCATGGCAGGCACACTTTGTGAAAAATATGTTCATTCGTCCTACTGAAGAAGAGTTGGAGAACTTTGAACCGGATTTTACCGTATATAATGCATGTAAAACTACAGATGAAAAATACAAAGAACATGGTTTGCACTCTGATGTGTATGTAGTCTTTAATGTAGAAGACAATATTGGTATCATCGGAGGAACCTGGTATGGTGGTGAGATGAAGAAAGGTATCTTCTCTATGATGAACTACTGGTTACCACTTGAGGGTAAACTCTCTATGCATTGTTCAGCAAATGTTGGTAAAAATGAAGATGTATGTCTTTTCTTTGGACTTTCAGGTACGGGTAAAACGACACTTTCTACTGATCCTCACAGAGCACTCATCGGTGATGATGAACATGGTTGGGATGAACATGGTGTCTTTAACTTTGAAGGTGGATGTTATGCCAAAGTGATCAACTTAGATGCTAAATCTGAGCCAGAGATCTTTGGTGCCATTGTAAAAAATGCACTTTTAGAAAATGTTGTAGCTGATATAAATGGTAAAGTAGATTACACAGATGGTTCAAAAACAGAGAATACAAGAGTTTCATATCCTATTGAACACATTGAAAATCATAAAGAGGACTTACAAGCGGGGCACCCAAATAATATTATTTTCCTTACAGCAGATGCATTTGGCGTACTTCCTCCAGTAAGTAAGCTTAGTAAAGAGCAGGCGATGTATTATTTCCTTAGTGGTTATACAGCTAAAGTAGCAGGAACGGAGAGAGGTATCACTGAACCGGTAGCTACATTTTCAGCATGTTTCGGTGAAGCATTTTTACCACTGCACCCAACTGAGTATGCAAAGCTTCTTGGTACAAAAATAGATGAACATGGTGTACATGTGTATCTTGTAAACACTGGTTGGACCGGTGGTCCTTATGGTACGGGTAAACGTATGAGTATTAAAGATACAAGAGCATGTATTGATGCTATTCTTGATGGTAGTATCAATGATTGTGATTTTGACATCACAAAAACATTTGCTCTTCAAGTGCCAAAAACTCTTGGTAATATAGATCCAAATCTTCTTAACCCACGTAATGCATGGCCTGATAAAGAAGCTTTTGATACACAACGTGATAAACTTGCTGCAATGTTCATTGAGAATTTTCATCGTTATGATGGTAATGGTGGTGAATTTGACTATGCATCAGCAGGTCCACAACTTTAATAAACAGAACACTTCATGACTCCTATTTCAATAGGAGTCATTCTCTCTTATTTAATTCTAAGAAATCTATAGTATAGTTTCACAATACAAAACATTAAGGAACAAAGATGGATGTAAATAAAATCAGAGTAGTATGTAGACCGATCAGAATCGTTCTTGGACTTGCACTTATCGGTGCAGGCGCATATACAGGAATTAAATGGTTCTATTTGGGTATTATCCCACTTATCGCAGGACTTTCAAACTTCTGTCCTCTATGTATCATCACTAAAAAATGTGATATCGAGGTCTAGTAGTAATGCAAGATGAGTTTGCTCATCTTGCATTATATTTTGCTTTTCTTCTTTCTAAAATAAAACTCTTCACGCAGTATTCAATTTAATAAAGTATAATTTCATCATATAACTATCTTTAAAAGGGGCATCATATGGATAAACTCACACAATATTTAAATGCACATCAACATGATGAACTGCACCCCTCGGAAATAGCAAATCTTCTTAAAGATCTAAATGAAAAAAGCTTCAATGAAGCAGTACTAGCCATACCTAAAGAACTTATTGCTGATGTTGCACTGGAACTTCCAGATAGATATTTTGAAGATGTGGTTGAGGCTTTTACTACAGAGGAAATTGCCCAATCAGTTGCAGAGCTGGAGAGTGATGATCAAACAGACTTTATGCAAGAACTTGAAGAGGTTGATCATAGCATAGCTAAAGCAGTTTTTAACCAGTTAGATGAAGATGATCAGGCAGATATCTTACAACTCAAGCAGTATGATGAAGATGAAGCGGGTGCTTATATGCAGATTGAAGTATATACAGCCAATTTACATCAAAATGTGCATGATGTCATTAAAGACTTTGCAGAACTTAGAAGAAAAGATGAACTTGAAAATGTTAATTATCTTTTCGTTACAGATGAAAAAAATGATTTGCGTTTTGGTATAGGTTTAGATAATCTTCTTGTGTTTAATTTTGATAAAACGCTACAAGAGAATATCGAAGAAAATCCTGAAAAGTATAAGCCTGTTATTGGACACGACCATGATGACATTCGTGATATTGTACAAAAGTTTCAAGAGTATGATCTGGCTTCCATGCCTATTGTTGATGATTATGGGATACTGCTTGGACGTATTACTTCAGATGATATTTATGACATTATCAATGAACATGCAACGGACCAAATGTATAACCTCGCAGGGGTCAATGATGATGCTGAAGAGGATGAAGGCATCTTCAAAGCAGGAAAAGTGCGTGCGGTGTGGTTAAGCATAAACCTTATGACAGCCATTGCTGCATCATTGGTGATAGGGCTTTTTGAGGAAACCCTACAGAGCCTTGTTGCTTTGGCTATCTTGATGCCTATTGTGGCTTCTATGGGTGGCAATGCAGGTACACAGAGTCTTACTGTTGTTGTACGTCAACTTGCCCTTGGTGACATCGCTAAACATGATGCTTATCGTACGATTAAAAAAGAGGTGATACTCTCTCTCGCAAATGGTCTGTTTTTTGCTATAATCATGGGGTTAATAGCCTCAATATGGTTTGATAAAGGGATGCTGGGTGTAGTCATAGCAATCTCAATGATCATCAATCTGTTGAGTGCAGGGTTTTTTGGTTCTATGGTACCGTTATTGCTTAAGCGTATGGATGTTGACCCTGCTATCGGAAGTACAGTGATTTTAACAACAGTTACTGATGTGGTAGGCTTCTTCAGCTTTTTAGGTCTCGCGACCATTATTTTATTATAGAGCCCCAAGAGGGTTCTCAAAGGATTTTTCAGTCAAATGGACTTGTTACTTTTATATTTTTTTGCTGCGGTGATCATATCGTTTATCTGTTCGATCTTAGAATCAGTCTTACTCTCTGTCAATATGGCATATATTTCCGTATTGGAAAAGGAAAGTCCTACAACGGGGGCACTCCTAAAATCACATAAAATTGGGATAAACAAGTCAATTGCTTCTATTTTGATTTTAAATACTGTAGCCAATACACTTGGTGCAGCAGCAGTGGGAGCTCAAGCAGAGAGTATTTATGGTACGGGTGCTGTAGTTTATGTCTCTATTGTTTTAACTTTTGCTATTTTGTTTCTCTCTGAGATCATACCTAAAACGATAGGGGCTGTGTATTGGAAGTCATTGGCACCTACTGCTGCGTATGTGATACGTTTTTTTATCTGGCTTACGTATCCTATTATCTTAATGACACTCTTTGTAACAAACCGTATCAGCAAAGATACCGACACGATGAGCTTGACAAAAGCAGAGCTTATAGAGAGTACACTGCTAAGTGAAGATGAAGGTGTACTTGGGGAAAAAGAATCAGATGTTATAGAAAACATACTCCTCCTTGACAAGATAAGAATCAAAGAGATCCTAACACCTAGGACAGTGGTTTTTGCCTTGGATGGTAGCAGGAGTATTAAAGATATCGTAGAGAATGAAGAAGCCATATTTAAATTTTCAAGGGTGCCTGTGTATACTGATAGTATCGAAAATATTACAGGTATAGTAATGACTAAGAAGATCTTTCAACAAGCCCTTAAAGATGATAGTGTTGCTTTGAAAAGTGTTAAAAAAGATATTTTTAAAATTAGTGAAAACTTACCTGTCTCTAAAGCTTTAGATCTTTTCATTAAGAAAAAAGAGCATATGTTTTTGGTACTTGATGGTTATGATCAGACAGAAGGGATTGTCACGCTTGAAGATTGTGTTGAGACTATCTTGGGTGTTGAAATTGTTGATGAGAGTGACAGCGATGCAGATATGAGAGAAGTTGCAAAACAAAAAATGCGTCTAAAACGCAGATTAGACAGTATTCCTAACGAGATAGAGTAAATTGTGTCATTAGCTACACTTGGATTATCTCCAGAGATTTTAAAAGCATTGAGTGATAAAGGCTATGAGTCTGCCACACCCATACAAAAGGCACTCATACCTGCAATGTTTACACGTCGTGATATTATGGCAGGGGCACAAACAGGTACAGGGAAAACAGCAGGGTTTTCTTTACCTATTCTTCAAGAGTTAACAAAAAACTTTGTACAGGGACAGCATTATCCTAAAGCAGTCATTTTGGTACCTACACGTGAACTAGCAAAACAAGTCCATGCAAGTATAGAAGCGTATGGAAAGTATCTTCCTCTGAAAAGTATTGTCCTTTTTGGTGGTGCAAATTTAACATCACAAGCCAATAGACTTAAAGCCGGTGTAGATATCATCGTAGCAACAAGTGGACGTCTCTTAGAGCATATAGGACAAAAAAATGTCAATCTTGAAAGTGTTGACTATTTGGTACTGGATGAAGCAGATACGATTTTAGATATGGGTTTTGTACATGAAGTAAGTAAGATACTCCAACATCTTCCATCAAGAAGACAAAACGTACTCATCTCTGCAACACTCACGGGAAGCGTAAAACGACTGGCAGATCAGATACTTCATAGACCTAAACTCATAGAAGTGGACAGTATGGGGACTTCGGCAAGCTCAGTCAGCCAAATTGTATATCCTGTTATAGCAGAGAAAAAAGCAGAATTACTTTCCTACCTTATAGGTTCACGTAACTACAAGCAAGTCCTTGTCTTTGTACGTAAAAAAGAGGTGGCAGATGAAGTAGCCACTGAACTTAATCTCTCCGGGCTTAAAACATCTGTTATTCACGGAGGTAAAGGTTCTGGAGAGAGAAGTCGTGCATTAGAAGGTTTCAAAGAGGGAAAAGTACGTGTACTTGTAGCCACAGACATTGCTGCACGTGGACTGGACATCCCAACACTTGGTGTAGTGATGAACTATGATATTCCTCACGTTACAGGCGACTACATCCACCGTATCGGTCGTACGGGTAGAGCAGGGGCTAAAGGATTAGCGATCACCCTTATATCACCTACTGAGATGGTTGCACTTAAAGATGTAGAACGTCTGATGGGTAAAACGCTACCACAAGAAAAGCTTGAAGGCTATGCACCTAAAGTGATACTCACACAAAAGGGTGCACGTAAAAATAAAAATGAACATAAAAATGCAGATGGGGCTTTTGGTAAAAAAAAGAAAAAATCCTCTGTTACTCCTAAGAGTAAAAAACGTAAAACGACTAAACGTGATGGATTTAAAGCATATGATGCTGCTAAACCAAAGTCAGATAAAAAAGATAAGAAGAGGGGGCGAGGAAGACGATAAGTGGCTTAATACTAAATTTAGGCAAATAATGTATAATGCGGAATTATACAAATAATAATTTAATGCTATGAATGGAGTTCCGATGAAAACAATAATTCCCCTTCTTTTTTTACTTACTTATTTTCTATCTGCAAACCATACTTTCGAGCCCAGTGAAACATGTAAATCATGCCATCCTACTATCTATAAAGAGTTTAAATCAACTCAACATGCCAAAGCATCTATCTTTGAAGATGAGATCCATGCTGCTGTGTGGAAAAAGCACCCTAAAAATACGAAACTGGAGTCCTATGCCTGTGCCAAGTGTCATACCCCTGCTGCTTCAAACATAGATGCTTTGGTAACAAAGCACAATGGTGTAGTACCTGATGCTAACAACAGTACCCAAATGGAGGGGATCTCTTGTGCATATTGTCATAGAATAGAGTCTATTAAGCACGATAGAATGATGAATATCAATGTGGTTTCTAAAGAAGAAAAATCTTATTTTGGGTCACTCAAAGAGCATATTGAGTCACCATTTCACAAGATAAAAACAGACAGTGCACATTTTAATGGTGGCAATGTCTGTATCGGTTGTCATTCACATAAGAAAAACAAGTATGATATGAATGTCTGTTCAACAAATGTGAAACATGAGCTTGACGGTACCAATTGTGTAAGTTGTCATATGCCAAAAGTCCAAGGGAGTGTTTCAAACATGAATGAAACGAAAGAACATGCTTTTCATGGATTCCCAGGAACACATTCTCATCAAGATATGTTAGGTAAATATGTTGGTCTTGATCTTAATGAAAGTATTACTAAATTTGATATCATTATCGACAACAAAAGCTCTCATGCTTTGTCACTGCATCCTATGCGTATGATGCAGCTAAGAGCTAAGGTGATAAGAGATGGGAAAACAGTAGAGTTGGAAAATAAAAATTTTGCAAGAGTCATCGGTGCAGATGGTAAACCAACGCCTCCGTGGTTAGCAAAAGAGGTAGTAAAAGACACAGCAGTCAAAGGCAATGAAAAAAGAGTAGTAAGCTATGACTATGCATTGAAAAATGGTGATAAAGTTGAAGTGACCATTGGGTATTACCTGGTCAATAAAAAAATGCTAAAAAGTTTGGATCTGGAAAACAGTGAAGTGGCAACAAAGTTTCATCTCTTTAAAACTAAAAGTTTTGAAATCAAAAAATAATTACAAACATTAAAATGCAGTACAGTGAGACACTAAATGTCGAATCTTAAAATAATAGAAGGAAATAAAATGGCAGTACCTGAAGATATCGGATGTAGTAACGAAAGTTGTGTAGATGCACCAAAGTGTGAAAGAACAGTAATTTATGAAAATGGTACAGCAAGAGAAGTAAAGAGTTTTGGTGGAACACCAGATAAAGGCTGTGGTAAGTTTCTTCCTAAAAAGGAAGACTAGTCTCCTTTGAGACTAAACTTTCCGATCTCTTCCAAAAAGGTAGTTGCATACGACCCTTTAGGAAGGTAAAACTCAACCGTAAGACTTTTAGTATCTTTATCGTAGTTAGTTTCCACCTCGTTAGGCCATATCCAGGCAAAACGTCTATCACCCTTCAAAGAACTTAACTCAGTATCATCATACTCTTCCTCTAGGTAATAAGCATCACTTTTAGCACGTAGGGCATTCGCACCACAAAGTAATCCTGTTGGGGAGATCTTCTTCTGTTCAAAGGATTGGGCACTTTGTGTCATGTCTTTTACGAAGTTAGTTTTTCCATAGGGGTAGGGCATGATGATGTCACCTAAGAAGAGTTTGAAAAACTGAGGCTGTTTGGCTAAAACTTTAACCAGTTCTAATGGATACTGTAGTTTTTTTGCAGCTTCATCTGCTTTATTACTAGTAATGATTGTTGAGAGTTTTACTCGTGAACCTAACCATCTGTTATAGAGGTAGCTTTGGTAGGCTGAGACAAGGAGTTTCTCTTTACTTCCCTTAAGACGTTTACCTGAATGGGCTATCTCTTTACCCTGTAAGTAAGAACGGCTGTCTTCACCAAAACGTTGGTAACCGTAATAATTTGGTATACCATCCACTTGCATCTTTTTTGCCGTAGTGTTAAAGAACTTAGCATCTTTTTCATTGATGTGTTGCAACACGATAGAAAATCGATTGCCTTTGAGTTGACCTATCTTGATAGGTGCTTTGTTGTAGGTACGTTCAAGTATCTCTATCTTTTCAGTGGTAAGATTTTTATTGAGTTCTTTTTCATACTGCTTAGGCAGGGAGATATACTGTATGGTTGTAGCATTCTTGTCTTTTAACCCTGCATAGCCTATGTCACGTTCTTGTAGCCCTGTGGCTTTAGCAAGTACTGTGATGAGCTTCCATGTACTCATGTCTGTTTTTTTTATCTTGAGTATAAGGTAGTTTCCTGTACCTGTGGAGCTGTAAAGAGGTATCTCTTCAACAAAGAAACGTTCAACTGTTTGTTTAAAATCAAACTGAAGTGGAGTATGGTTATAGGCGTAAATTTTTATGTGATTCATGAAAGAATTATAGCTAAATTATAATGTAGTGTGGGCATTTATTGAAGTGTATACCTTTGGCACTGCCCACAAATGAAGAAGAGACTACTTTCTTTTACCAATAACAAAAGAGATTTTTGCATTGATACGGTATGTTGTGATTTTATTACCATTTACTTTTGCACTCATATTGACAATGTTGATTGACTTGATATTATCAACGGATTTACTTGCAGCTTTTACTGCACCTGCTGCTGCATCTTCCCAACTTTTTTCTGACTGGGCAAGTACCTCGATAACTTTTACTATTTTTGACATAATTTCTCCTTTTAAATTAAAGCGGTCATTTTAATGATAGTTTAAAAGGATAAATGAACTATTAACCACATTTTCCTGGAGCACATTTCATGCCCCCACATTTACCTTCTAATTTACTCTTAATACTACCAGATTGCATACTGTCTATCATCTCTTGTGTCTCTTTAGGGTGTGCTATGAAGTTGTACCCTTTATAGAGTGTATAGAGGCCATAAAAGATAACAAGCATAGCTGCTAGTTTCATCATGGTTCCGCGCAGAGAACCTTTTTGCAGAAATTTAGTGATAGTGCCCAGGAAAAAAAGAGCAGGAATAGTAGCCAGTCCAAAGGTTGCCATCACTATAGCACCCCATAAAGGACTTGCTGTACTTGCTGCAAAAATGGCGAAGGAGTAGACTAAACCACAGGGAATGATACCATTAAGCATACCCAGTAAAAAGAAGCTTTGAAGGGATCTGCTGTTGATGAGTTTTCTAAAACTGTTTTGATACCAGCTGTTTTTAGAGACAGACCACTCTGCAGAGTTTAAAAATTTAAGATTACCGACAAGTGATAGCCCCGCAAGTATCATTAGCAAACCTGTAAGTACAAAAAGTACACCTTTGGTCGTAGGGGTAAAAGCAATAGCTTTTCCAAGAAGTCCAAACATAGCACCTAAGATAGTATAGGTAGTGGTACGTCCAAAGTTATAGGCAAGATGAGAGATGGTTTGTGTTACCCATGATGAAGTTTGGTCTATCTTAGTGGAGCTATAGGCTACAACGATACCTCCACACATCCCGATGCAGTGTCCAACACTACCTAAAAAAGCTGTACTAAGGATGATGACAAGGTCGATATTGTTCATTTTTTGCCTATTAAAATTTTTTGTGTATTTACTTGCTGCAAATATTAATGTGTAACTATAGTAAAATTTTGTTAAAATGGTGTTAAATATATGTAGTGACATAGCATTGCTCTGTCTGCTTAGAAGGATAGGAATGTTTAAATCATTTAAACGTAATATTATGAAAATATTTAGAGAGTTATTGGTTTATCACCATAGCTCTTTAGAGTACAGAGCAAAGATATTGACACTGATGATATCAGCAAATGGTGAGATATGTGAGTGTGAGAAGCAAAAGCTCAAAGAGATAGCCTATAGTATCTATGGTGATGATCAGGACAGGGCGGAGTTACTTATAGATGCAGTTAATGAATACCATACGAAGATCATCACTAATAATGGGCTTGACTTTGAACATCTTGTCCAGCAGGTACAAAAAGAGACTAAAGAGGTAAAACGTTTTTGTGAAAAGATAGATATGGAGTTACTTATGCAACTGCATACGTGTATGGATAATGAAGAGGATATTTTGTTTCAGAAACGTATTTTAGAGTTTTTAGAAAACCTAAGGAATGAATGTGGAGTGGTATAAATTCATTATCTTTGGTCATGTACAAGGGGTATTCTATAGAAAATTTGTTTCGCAGAACATGATGAAGAAACAGTATAAAGGATACATACAAAATCTAAGTGATGGTACAGTAGAGGTAGTGGCTGAAGTATTTGATGATGATTTTGATACTTTTATGAAGATACTTAATGAAGGTTCGCCTTTAAGTTCTGTGGAAGAAGTTAAATATGAGATCTTTAATGAAGCAGATTTTACAACTGATGGTTTTGAGATAAGGTATTGAGATGAGTAGTGGTTGGGGTTGTCAATATATGGGTACAAAAGATGATGACAAAGAGTGGTGTTTAAAACTCCATCATCACTGTGAACCTGGGTGTAAAGGCTGTATCATTGCCGGAAAAGTCGAGTTCTCTCAGCCCAATATCTCTGAAGAGCAAGAGAGAAAGGTTAAGAATAGGAGTGATGATCCTTTAGGTGATAGATAGCCTATGCCATCTCTTTGGCAAACTTTGCTTTTAACTTCGCTAACTTTGGTGGTATGACTGCCATACAATACCCTTGCATAGAGTTTTGACGATAATAATCTTGATGATAATCTTCAGCTTTGTAGTAGACATCTAAAGGTTCTATAGTAGTAATGATGGGATCAGCATAGTCTGCTTGTGCAGCTTCCATAGCTGCTTCGGCTGCATCTTTGGTCTCTTCGTCTGTGTAAAGAATAGTTGATCGGTATTGGGTTCCTCTGTCTGCACCTTGCTGATTCAAGGTAGTAGGGTTATGCACTACAAAAAAGATGTCAAGCAGGGTATCTGAAGTGATAATGCTGTCATCATAGGTGATCTTGATGACTTCTGCATGACCTGTTTCACCTGTACAAATGTCTCTGTAAGTTGGGTTGAGTGTTTGTCCGTTTGCATAGCCACTCTCAACATCACTTACACCTTTAAGCAGTTCAAATACTGCTTCGGTGCACCAGAAACATCCGCCACCGACTATGAGTTCTTGTTTTGCCATTTAAAATCCTTTTTTAATAGTTATTTAATTTGTATTTATTATCTGTGCTATAATACCTAACAAAGTAAAAACTAATCTAATATTGGAGTAATTTTTAATGAATGTAAACATAGTATGTCCACATTGTCTCAAAGTAAATCGTATTCCTAAAAAAGAGCAGTATACTAAAGCAAATTGTGGCTCATGTAAAAATTCACTTCTTGAGAGTAAACCTGTTTCAGTAGATCCTGGAAAACTGGGTACATTTTTAGCCAATAGCGATATTCCTGTTGTTGTAGACTTTTGGGCACCTTGGTGTGGTCCTTGTTTACAGATGGCTCCAGCTTACGAAGAGGCTGCTTTATCAATGCCGCTTCAAGCACAGTTTTTAAAAGTAAATACAGAAGAGCAACAGGCTTTGGGTGGACAGTATGGTATCCAGAGTATCCCTACACTTATCGTATTTAAAAATGGTAAAGAAGTTGAACGGCTTAGTGGAGCTTTAAGTGCCGGACGTTTGCAAAGTTGGGTAAGGCAGTATCTGTAAATGAGTAAAATATTATTATTAGAAGATGATGCAAACCTCAATGAAACAGTCACAGAATTCCTTGAAGAGCAAGGCTACAAAGTAGTCTCTGTCTATGATGGACATGAAGCACAGGAGAAACTTTATGAGAGTAAATATGATCTGCTTCTCTTAGATGTAAATACTCCCGGTATCAATGGTTTTGATCTTCTCAAAGAGAGTAGAAAAGAGGGAGTTGTGGCTCCTGCGATTTTTATTACCTCAATGGACTCTGTCGATGATCTGGAAAAAGGGTTTGAGAGTGGTTGTGATGACTATATTCGTAAACCTTTTGCACTTAAAGAGTTACATATACGGGTAGAGACCCTGCTTAAAAGAGGTTTTTTCCATGAGACTAAAGAGTTGATACAGATCTCTCAAAATATCGCGTATGATATTAAGAATAATGAACTTGTCATCGATGAGAACAGTGTTTCCTTAGGTAATAAAGAGTCAAGACTCTTGAAGCTTTTTATGAAAACAGAGGGAGAGGTTCTCGCGCACGAGCGTATTTATAAACATTTATGGGATTTTGATGAAGAGCCTAGTGACACAGCACTTCGTACCTATATCAAAAACCTTCGTAAGATCATAGGTAAGGAAAGAATTGTTAGTATCAAAAAACAAGGCTACAAATTCATTACTGAAAAGTGAAAAGAAATCTCTTCTTAGATTCCTGACACTTTATGTAGCGATGGTCATTTTTATGATTACGTTACTTTCAGTCTTTTACTATCAAAGTCAAGAAAAACTGATGCTCTCCGATCAGCGGGCTTCCCTTACAAAATATGCCTATATACAAACAAAAAGACTCAAAGTATTGCATTACTTTTTTGATGAAAGAACCACTTACCCAAGAGACCCACGATTCAGATCAGCTATTTATGATATAGAATTCAAGAAGATCTTTTCTATTTTGGGTGATGAATCCATACGTTTTGATGAAGAGATCTACATTACGAATAAACATATACATTTTGTGAAAACATTAGACACCTATTATTTAGGTACAAAATATCTCATCATAGAAGTTGAGGATGATGGTGCATGGCGTGGAGGGATATGGAAGCATATCTTAGGTTATGGTCTCATTGCATTTTTTCTTTTTATATTATTTGGTCTTTTTTTGGCAAAGTTATTCTTAAGACCTATGCGTGATTCCATCATGTTGCTTGACCGGTTTATAAAAGATACAACCCATGAACTCAATACACCACTTTCAGCGATACTTGCAAACATTGAAATGATGGATACGGATGTAATGATAGAGAAGAATAAGAAGAAGCTCAATCGTATCAACATTGCTGCTAAAACAGTATCAACACTCTATAAAGATTTAACCTATTTGACTTTGGAACAAGAGCAAGAGAATGAAGATGAAATGATAGAACTTCATACTCTGTTACGTAACAGGGCAGAGTATTTTTTTATTTTGGCTGATTCAAAGCAATTGAAATATGAATTAGATCTGGAAGATGCAACGATGATGGTAGATAAACGTAAATTTACCCGTGTGATCGATAATCTTATCTCTAACGCGATTAAATATAATAAACGTGGTGGAGTTGTAGGAATAAAACTACGTCAAGGTATGTTGATGATCTGGGATACAGGGATCGGTATAGACAAAGAGAAGGTACCATTTATGTTCGATCGTTATATGAGATTTAATCAAAGTGAAGGTGGTTTTGGTGTAGGCTTGAGTATCGTTAAAAAAATTGTTGATGAATATAATATCAAGATAGAAGTAGAATCAAAAGAGGGAGAAGGAACAAGGGTGGTGTTGAAATGGTAAAAAAAGTAGTTTTATTTATTGCCTTGACCACAGGAGTCTTTTCGCAAGATGCATATGAGCGTAATTGTGTAGGATGCCATAAAGATCTCCCCACTTCATTACAGCAAATGTTTAAAGAATATTTGCAGACTTATAGTGGAGAAGAAAATGTGAAAGCTGTATTGAAACACTATTTACGTTATCCTTCTAAAAGTATTTCGGTAATGTCTGAACTGTTTATAGATAGCTATGGGATAAAAAAGAAGAGTACATTAAACAAAAAAGAGCTTAACGACGCAATAGATATATATTGGGAAAAGTTTAAGGTTTTTGATAAGTTGAAGTAGATACAATGTTTCGGGATAACAATACATTAAAATAACAATATATTATATTAATATGAAGGTTAAAGATGACAAGAATTAAAATTCAGTACAAGCGAAGCACTAAATGCTGAGTCGTAAAAAAATAATCGGGATAGTATCACTGGTGCTCTTTATAATGGTAAGTATGCCAACTGTTGCAACAGCTGGTGCAACTAAAGGTCAAAAACTTTTTAAGAAAAAGTTTCGTAAGAAATGTAAATTTTCTGGTGTAAAGTTTGCTAGACATCATACACAAGCAGAATGGGAAGATATTTATGATGACGGAAAATTCCCAGAAGAGGCAAAAAAAATATGTCCACGATTAAAATTGGATAAGATCAAACCATCCTGGTGGGAACATGTTTATGAGTTTTCTGTGAAGTACGCAAAAGATGGCGTAGTACCTAAATGTTAAATTAATCTTATGTTTATGATAAGTCTAACTTTTTAATAAGTGTAACTTCTAGAAGCAGTTTTTTCTTTTCTGCTTCTCTTTTCTGCTTCTTCTTCACAATCTTTTCACAATTTCATGGTATTATCTTTTATCTTAAAATTAAAAGGATGTTAAATGACTAAAATGACTAAAATAGCAGTTTCTGCTTTACTTGGACTTGCAGTACTTTCAACTACTGCTTCTGCAGATGTTAAAAAGGGGCAAAAACTTTATATGAAAAAAATGAAAGCTTCATGTGGTATGTCTGGTGCAAAATTTGCAGCAACACATACACAGGATGAGTGGAAAGAACTTCAGGGTGCAGGAAAGTTTGCTGAAGAAGCAGCAAAAATCTGTCCAGGTCTTAAACTAAAAGATAAATATGTTCCACATGTATATGATTTCGCACATGAGTATGCATCTGATTCAGGTAACGTACCTTCTTGTTAAGGGAACGTGTATAGAGCAAAGCTCCATACACTACGCTAACGCTGAGTTAACTTCAGCAGTTGGCTCATGCGACTTGTCGCATTTAGAATGCTTTTAGATACTTTCTGTATCTTTATGTAAACTCGAAATGTTACAATATCGAGTTAAATTATATTATTAAGGAATTAAAATGAAAAAAATCGCAATCTCAATGTTATTCGCTGCTTCTACACTACTTATGGCTGATGGTGCTGCTGCTTACGCTAAATGTGCTGGATGTCATGGTGCAAACGGTGAAAAAGCTGCTCTTGGTAAATCAGCTATTATTACTGGTCAAGATGCTGCAAAAACTGTTGAGCAACTTAACGGTTACAAAGCAGGTACACTTAATGCACACGGAATGGGTGCACTTATGAAAGGTCAAGTAGCTTCTTTGGATGACGCTGCTATCAAAGCTGTTGCAGATCATATCGCTGCGATGAAGTAAAACTTCTTTTCAAAAGCCTTTTGGCTTTTGAAAATCCTCTTTTTTCTAAATTTCACCAATAGTAATTATTACTTTACATACTTCCACATTTTCCCGCTTCGCATTTCATTGTTGAGACCTCTTTTTTAGGTATCTTTTTTGTATTGTCACTTGAACATTTAGTACTTAGTCTACCAGTCTCTAAAACACGTACACAATTGTAAAGTGCTTTGGTGGATGTGGCTTTGAGCACACAGTCACGTCTACTGTCATCTTCTTTTAGCTGCTTTAATATATTCATCTTTTTCTTGACCAGTACTGTAGAACCGTCTACCATACTTGCACCGCATTTTCCTGCTCCACATTTCATTCCGCCCTCTGTGAGGGACTCTTTATCCTCTTTTTGACTGCATCCAGAAAGTATTAATAAAGCTACAGATGTAATCATAATAAATTTTAATTTCATTTTCATATCCTCATTTTTTCGTAGCGTGGGCATTCCTGCCATGAACAATTGCTTGCAATTGAAATACAAATATTTTTGCTTCACTCATTCGTGGGCAGGAATGCCCACGCTACATCATTTCTTTAATTGTCTTTTCTCATACATTTCGTAGAAGATAGGGATGAGTAGCAAGCTAAGTACCGCAGAACTTACTACTCCGCCTATCATAGGTGCCGCTATACGCTGCATGACTTCGGAACCTACACCTTGGGTGTACATGATAGGTAGAAGTCCGGCCAAAATGGCAAATACTGTCATAAGTTTAGGACGAACTCTTTGTACGGCACCTTCGTAAATAGCATCATTCAAATGTTTGAGATCAAACTTCTCACCCATTTTTTCATGCATCTCCTCTACACTCTCCTGCAGGTAAACTATCATCACGATGGCAGTCTCTGCAGCGACACCCAAAAGAGCCAAAAACCCTACGATGACAGCGATGCTCATGTTGAACTGTAACATATCGATGTAGATAAGTCCACCCAGCAAGGCAAAAGGGAGCGTAAAGAATACAATGAGGGTTGGAGCCATTTGTCCTAATGCAAAGTAGATGAGTACTAAAATAACCAAAAGAACCGTAGGGATGATCCACTTTATCTTCTCCATCGCAGATTCCAAGTACTCAGACTGTCCTGCCCACTCTATGTAGTATCCTGAAGGTAATTTTAGATCTTTGAGTACCTCTATGGCTTCTTCTTTGTAACTTGTAGCACTTAATCCTGTTTGCGGGGTAATATAGATAAAAGTGACAGGTGTCGCCATCTCACTCTTAATGACGGAAGCACTCTCTCGGTATTGTACTTTGGCAAAGGTGGAGAGAGGTACAAATCCCAGAGGGGTTTTAACCTGTATGTTTCGTATGTCATCAAGGTTGCGTCTCTCTTCCTCTTCAAAACGAAGTGCTATGGGGTAACGTTCCAATCCTTTGTACATCGTTGTGATCTTCTTACCCCCTATGGCAGCAGCTGTGTATTCCTGAATAATGGATTTTGAAATGTTGTAACGCTGTAGGGCTTCAGTATCAATATCAATGTCGATGAAAAAACCTGCACTGGCTTGGTCTGAAAATACAGACTGTGTACTTTTTAAGTTGCGTAGTTTACTCTCTATCTTTTGTGCTACTTCTTGCAAATCTTTAGCCTCTTTCCCATAGAGTTTAATGCCTATAGGGGTACGGATACCTGAAAGCAACATATCGATACGCCCACGGATAGGGTACGTCCATGAGTTTACCAGTCCTGGTACTTGGAGTGCTTCTTCCATCTCTGCCATGAGCTTTTCATGTGTCATACCTTCTCTCCACTCACTTTTTGGCTTAAAAATGATGATGGTCTCTATCATCCCCAGTGGCGCAGGGTCAGTCGCAGAATTTGCACGGCCTCCTTTACCAAAGACGGTAGCTACTTCTGGAAAACTTTTGATGATTTTATCGGTTTTTTGCGTTAAAACCTTACTTTGATCCACAGAGATACCATAAGGTGTGACAGGCATATACATAAAACTCTGTTCATTGAGCATGGGCATGAATTCCCAGTTGAGTTTTTGGTAGAGCGGTACCATAAAAGCAAGTACGCCAATGGCAAGCCCGATGACCAGATATTTGAGTTTTAATCCATAAACCAAAATAGGATTATAGAGCCAGATGAAGAAACGGTTCAGTGGATTTTTGGATTCTGGAATGATCTTTCCTCTCACAAAGTATATCATCAACACAGGTACCAACGTAACAGCCAGAAGTGCCCCTGCTGTCATAGCAAAGGTTTTAGTAAATGCCAGAGGGGTGAAGAGAAGCCCTTCCTGACCTGAGAGTGCAAAGATAGGTAAGAAGGAGACAACGACCAAAGCCAGTGCAAAAAAGATAGGGCGACCTACCACTTGTGAAGCTTTAACGATACTGGCAATACGTTCATGATCTGTGAGCGCTCTACTATATTTGTTCTCTAATTTATGTATGGCTTTGTGTGCATTTTCTATCATGACGATGGAGGCATCTACCATGGCACCTATGGCAATGGCTATCCCTCCGAGACTCATGATGTTTGAACCTATACCAAAGAGTTTCATCAGTAAAAAAGTCAAACCTATAGTAAGAGGCAAGACTATGAGTACGATAAGTGAAGAGCGTAAATGCAGCAAAAAAAGCCCGATAATGATAACGACGATAATACTCTCTTCGATCAATGTAGTTTTGAGTGTATCTATGGCTTTAGTGATAAGATCTGAACGGTCATAGGTGGTAATAACCTCTACCCCTTCTACTTTGAGTTCTGCCATCTTTGCATTGATGCGTTCAAGTGCACCATAAACATCTGCACCATAGCGTACTATCACGATACCGCCAACAACTTCTCCTTCACCATTGAGGTCTGCCATACCTCTTCTTGCTGCGGGTACCATCTCAACTCGACCTACTTGAGAAAGTGTAAGCGGTACACCGTCTTTGGTGGTGATGACAAGCTGGCGTATCTCATCTAAGTCTTTGATGTATCCTTTGGCCTGTACCATCCACTCATATCCATTTTGTATAACGATACGACCCCCTGTATCGTTGTTATTGTCTTTGAGTGTTTTGGAGATATCGTTAATGGAGAGATTGTACTGCACAAGAGCATCGTTATTGACGGTGATCTGGTATGTAGGTACAAATCCGCCGATGCTTGCTACTTCACTTACGCCATCTACACCCATCAGTGCATATTTGTAGTAATAGTCCTGCAGGGTACGCAGTTCATCTAAAGTTTTAGTTTGTGAAGTCAGGGCATACTCATACACCCAGCCTACACCGGAAGCATCCGGACCAAGAGAAACCTCCATGTTGTCGGGAAGTTGACTCTGGATGGAGGCGAGTTGTTCAAGTACACGGGAACGTGCCCAGTAAAGGTCAGTGTCTTCTTTAAAGATGATGTAGATCAGTGCATTTTCATAAGTAGAAAATCCGCGTACTGTCTCGATGTTCGAGATGGCAAGAAATTGTGAAACCAATGGATATGTACCCTGATCCTCTATGATCTCCGGACTTTGTCCTTTCCATGTCACCTGCACGATCACCTGTGGAGGAGAGAGGTCAGGCAGGGCATCCAGAGGGGTGTTTTTCATAGACCAAATGGATCCTACGATGATAAAAAGAGTTGCCATCAAGACTAAAAAACGGTTTTTTACACTAAAGGCTATGAGTTTCTCTATCATCAGTATATACCATTGATCTGGGCATCTGAATCCATCATGAAGAGTGCATTATTCACGATATTATCACCTTCATTTAGTCCTGAAATGAGTTTGAAATAGCTGTTGTCAAGTGGTTTAACCTCAATTTTTACAGGTTCATACTCACCTTTAAACTCTGTTGCAAGAAAAGCATACCAGGTATCATTTTTACGCATAGCAGCAGTACGTGGTATGACAAGGTGTGAAGCACTGTCTGCTGAGGCATGGACTTTTGCATACATACCGGGTTTTAAGAGACCTTCACTGTTGTCTATGTCTAAACGTAAAGTAGCTGTAGCTTCTTTAGGGTCAAGCATCGGATAGAGTAGGTTTTTTGTAGCGTTAAAATCTTTTTGTAATCCTTTGAGCTTAACTTTAAAGTTGTGAAGTTGTTTAAGACCCTCTAACTCATTTTGAAAGAGTTTAGCCTCAAGCCATACTCTATCAAGATTTATAATTTGAAAGAGTTTTTTTTGTGGATTAAAGGCAGAACCTTGATTAATATTCTTTTGAAAGATCCATCCTGATATAGGGGCATAAATGGTAGTAAGTTCATTTACCCGTCGTACATTTCTAACATAATTTATCTCATCATTGCTTACGCCTAAAAGTCTGAGTTTTGCTTTTGCACTTTTGAGCATACCTGGAGCAGGGCGTTTGGCATTGAAGTTGAGGGAGTTTAGATAATCCTGTTTTGATTTATAGACCTCTGGAGAATAGACAGTAGCCAAGGCTTCGCCTTTTTCTACCTTCTTGTAGAGGGTATCAGAAAACAGTTTTTCTACATAACCGGAAAACCATGCCACAACATCTACTTTACGTGAGTCTTGAGCTACAATATAACCGTAGTTCACCTGCTCTTTTGCTGTAGATAAACGTTCCACATTAATAGTTTTAACATTAAAGTGTTGTTCAATTGTTAGTTTGCTTTGTGTTGTATCTCTTTTTTTTATTTCTTGCGTATGCTCTTTTTCAACAACGTCTTTTTCAACAACTTCTTTTTTGGGAATCTCTTTTTTTATTATACTTTTCCCTGTGCTGTATTTTCCTGCTTCACATTTCATTTCTGCCTGGAGTGATACAGTAAATGTAACAAGTAAGATGATGATGTATGGATGCATTATATAACTCCTGTAAGTGCTTTGAGTTTGGCTTTAGTCCGTAAGTATTCTGCTTTGATAGCGATACTCTCCTCTTCCAATGCAAGTTTTTGTTCAAGTATATTGGTATAGGTAAAAAGATCAGCACCTTCTTCTATGGCAGATGAACTTAGCTCAAGCAGATGTCCCAGTTGAGGGAGACTTTTTACCTGTATAATGTGATAGATACGGTATGCCTCTTTGAGTTTTGCATAATTTGCACGTATCTCACTCTCTAAAAATGCCTTGTAGTCCAAAGATGCACTTAGACTGGAGAGAGCTTCTTTTCTGGCTATCTCTGAGTTAAGTCCCTCTGTGTCATAAATTGGCAGAGAAAAACCTACAGTAACAGAAGCATAGTCATTATACTCTTGACGATTAAAGTAGCCTACTTTGACATAAGGGTCAGGATTTGACTCAAGATCTAAAAGTACTTTGTTCGCATCGGCTACTCTATTTTGAGAAAGTTTCATATGATAGGTGGGATTATGTGAAATTTTATTAAGGTATCGTTTAAGCGATCCTGCTTTTTGGATGCGTAGTGTGTCATTGACCTTTGTTACTTTTCTTTGTATCAAATAAGAGAGTTTCTCTTTTTGAGATTTGAGTAGTGATCTGTAGCGTTCTGAGCGTATTTCTATTTTAGAGAGTGAAAGCTCTGCAGTGATGCTGCCTGCATGGCTCATACTGTCGGTAGCAATGGTATCTGTATAGAGCTTGATGTTTTGTCTGGCAAGCTGACTGTAACTATGCAAAATAGCGATACGGGCTTCAAGTTCTTTAATGGTGTAAGCAGTTGTCCTTATCTGAAGTGCCAGTTGAACACGTGCTGCTTCATAGGAATCCAAGACAACATGCTTCTGTTCCTGTGCATACGTCTTTCTTGCAGCAAGTTTTCCAAACCAGGGAAACTTCTGTTTAAAGTTGACGGCATTGTATTGCATCGGTTCCAATGATCGATCCAAAGGATCCTCAAACTGGATATCATTGATCGTCAATGAAAGGTCTGGATTTGCCCACTGCTGACTCTTTTCTATACGTTCATCCATGGCAGAGAGGCGATGCTGTATGGTTTTGAGCGAAGGGTGCTTCTTGAGTGATTGTTGTATCAGTTGGTTGATGCTTTGTGCTTGGAGCATGCTCAAAGTAAATAAGATGGAGAGAAAGATACGCATGTATTGTCCTATTGATTTAATCTATAGGAATTTTAACGATACTCTGTGTACGCCGTGTGTAGATGATTGGATAGGAAAGAAGAAGTTTAATGATAATTATTTGAAAATGAAAACCTTATAAAATTATATATTTTATAAGATAAGATGTTTTGGTTCATGTTTCGTTTTTAAGAGTAGCAAATTGTTACCTCAATAATTTATTAGCAACAACAATGAATAACTGTATTTTACTATTTTTATTTTCACAGAAGTACCATTGTTTATTATGTTTTAACTACATTTTCTAATGACAAGGTTCAGTAGCGGCGCACTAGGCACCGTCTGCTGAACCAAATATTGGCTGACCGTTTTTTGAGCACCCCATTTCTGTTATGATACCCACTTGTTGTCTTCCGACACCTCGCACTGAATGTAAATTATTAGCGAGTCATCGTATCGTTGCATTTCACTTCAGAAGCCCTCGAAGACGTATATGCTACGTTCAGACGAGGTCGAAGCGGTCAAGGTTCATTACCTTTTTCCATACCGCTACAAAGTCGTGCAGGAACTTCTCCTGGGAGTCCTCACATCCGTAGACTTCCGCCAAGGCCCGGAGTTGGGAGTTCGAGCCGAAGATGAGGTCGACACGGGTGCCGGTCCACTTGAGTTCGCCCGTTGCGCGATCACGACCCTCGAACACGTCTTCGTCTTCCGAGGTTGCCTTCCACGTCGTGCTCATGTCGAGCAGATTCACGAAGAAGTCATTGGTGAGCGTCTCTGGCCGCTTGGTGAAGACGCCGTGCTGGGACTGCCCGAAGTTGGCATTCAAAACGCGCATACCGCCAACGAGAACCGTCATCTCAGGAGCGGTCAGTGTTAGCAGTTGCGCCCGATCAACCAGCATCTCCTCTGCTGATACGGCGTATTTGGTTTTGAGGTAGTTTCGGAACCCATCAGCAGCCGGTTCGAGTACAGCGAATGACACCACGTCAGTTTGCTCCTGCGACGCATCCGTACGTCCCGGCATGAAGGGAACGGTCACATCGTGATCGGCATTCTTCGCAGCTTGCTCGACACCTGCGCATCCTCCTAGGACAATCAAGTCGGCGAGCGAAACCATTTTCCCGCCGGACTGCGCGCTGTTGAACTCCTTTTGTATTCCCTCAAGGATCGCCAGCACCGTCTTCAGTTGGGCCGGCTGGTTGACTTCCCAATCCTTCTGCGGCGCGAGACGAAGGCGTGCCCCGTTCGCACCACCGCGCATGTCGGAGCCGCGGAACGTGGATGCCGACGCCCAGGCGGTCGAGACCAATTGGGAGACAGACAGGTCTGCAGCAAGAATATTGTCCTTGATATCTGCGATATCCTGCGCGTCGATCAGCTCATGATCGACTGCGGGTACCGGATCTTGCCAGATCAATTCCTCAACTGGAACCTCCGCACCGAGATAGCGTGAGCAGGGGCCCATGTCGCGGTGCGTCAGCTTGAACCACGCCCGGGCAAATACATCTGCGAACTCCTCCGGGTTTTCGTGGAAGCGTTTAGAGATCGGCCCATAGATAGGATCCATCCTCAGAGCGAGGTCCGCCGTGGTCATGATGGTCGTAACCCGCTTCGACGGATCGTGAGCGGCAGGCGCGAGATCCTTTTCATCCGGATTAACCGGGACCCACTGCCAGGCTCCAGCGGGGCTTTTAACCAGATCCCAATCGTAACCGAACAGGGTGTCGAAATAGCTGTTGTCCCACTGGATCGGGGTCGGGGTCCAGGCCCCTTCGATGCCGCTGCTGATCGTATCACCGCCTTTGCCGCTTCCGAAACTGCTCTTCCAGCCGAGACCTTGCTCTTCGATGCCAGCGCCCTCAGGCTCAGAACCTACATGGGAAGCACTGCTGGCGCCGTGACATTTGCCGAATGTGTGTCCTCCAGCGACGAGAGCGACAGTTTCTTCGTCGTTCATGGCCATACGCGCGAAGGTTTCTCGAATGTCGCGGCCAGAAGCTACAGCACTCGGTTCGCCGTTCGGTCCTTCCGGGTTCACGTAGATCAGTCCCATTTGCACGGCGGCGAGAGGATTCTCGAGGTCCCGATCACCGGAGTAGCGCTTGTCACCAAGCCACTCGCTCTCGGTCCCCCAGTAAATGTCCTCTTCCGGCTCCCAGACGTCTTCGCGCCCGCCGCCGAAGCCGAACGTCTTGAATCCCATCGACTCCAGCGCGCAGTTACCGGCGAGGATCATTAGGTCGGCCCAGGAGATTTTGTTGCCGTATTTCTGCTTGATCGGCCAGAGCAGACGGCGCGCCTTGTCGAGGTTCACGTTGTCAGGCCAACTGTTGAGAGGCGCCAAGCGCTGATTACCAGACCCTGCTCCGCCGCGACCGTCACCGGTGCGATACGTGCCGGCACTATGCCATGCCATCCGGATGAATAAAGGCCCATAATGGCCGTAATCCGCCGGCCACCAGTCCTGCGAGTTGGTCATCAGTGCATAGAGGTCCTTCTTCAGGGCATCCAGGTCGAGTTTCTTGAATTCTTCAGCGTAGTTGAACTCCTCGCCCATCGGATTGCTCATGGGAGAGTTTTGATGAAGAATCTTAAGGTTTAATTGGTTCGGCCACCAATCCCGGTTCGATGTGCCTCTACCGGATGTATGTTTGTGAGTGCTGTCTGTTACTGGGCATTTGCTATTTTCATCCATAATCTTTACTCCTTCTTTTATTAAAGTAATAGAGTCATAAGCCATATACTCATAATATAATAGATGAATGTGCATTATGTGTGTAATTAAGATTTTATGAATAATTAATTTAATAAAAGAAGTACTTCAGATAATAACTATGTTCCCTTACGAGTAAAGTATGAGTAAATTATAAAAAATTGGCAGAGTCATTTTTTGAAGTGAGCGTAAAGCCAGTAAATAAAGGCGTTAACAGAAGGTAGTGAGAGATTCGAACCCTCGACCTCCAGTTTATGAACTTGGGTGTTTATATACTATTTAAAATATTTTTATGTTCCAAGTTCACCTCTTTACTTTAAAACCTTATAATCTAACATATTTTATAACGTTTATCGCTGTAGCGACGTTTAGAGACCATTATTATGCATCCAAGTATATAAAACCTTATAAAATGTGCTATATAGAAGGTTTTATAAGGAAAAGTATGACCAATAGGTTAAAATCATTTTGTATTCAATAAAAAATTAAAATTCATTTCGTACTTTGGTCTAAAGCTCCAACCCCCTAAGCCTCAAAGCATTAGTGATCACAGAAACAGAAGAGAAACTCATGGCTGCTGCTGCAATAACCGGTGAAAGCAGTATCCCAAAAACAGGGTAGAGTACACCTGCGGCAATAGGCACACCTATAGCGTTATAGATAAATGCGAAGAAGAGATTTTGACGTATGTTGCTCATGGTGGCATGGCTTAGTTTAATGGCTCTGACTATGCCCAGCAGGTCACCTTTTATCAATGTTATTCCGGCACTCTCCATAGCCACATCTGTACCTGTACCCATAGCGATACCGACATGGGCTCTTGCTAAGGCGGGTGCATCGTTAATGCCGTCTCCTGCCATGGCAACATGGTGTCCCTGTGCCTGAAGGGATTGTACTACTTTTGATTTTTCCTCAGGTGAGACTTCTGCCTGTACTTGGTCTATGTTAAGTTTTTTTGCCACTGCCTGAGCGGTTGTTCCATTGTCTCCTGTAAGCATCACTATCTTGATACCTTGTTTATGGAGTTGTGCTATAGCTTCCGGGGTAGACTCTTTAATAGGATCTGTCACTCCTGCCACACCGGCTGCTTTTCCATCTAGAGCTATAAGCATGACAGTTTGTCCCTCTTGCCTGTATTGTTCAGCGATGTCGGGGAGGTCATAGGCTTCTATACCTAGGCTTTCCAATAATTTAATATTTCCTATAGCTACTTCAATACCATCTACAATACCTGTTACCCCTTGCCCTGTGATAGATTTGAAATCGGCTGTTTTACCAAGCTTCAGGTTTCTCTCTTTCGCACCTTCAATGATAGCTTGGGCTAAAGGGTGTTCGCTTGCGCGTTCAAGTGTCGCAACTTTTTGAAGAAGCTCATTTTCATTTATGCCTTTTTTAACTTCAATGGTGACTAATTTGGGACTGCCTTCTGTCAAAGTACCTGTTTTATCTACGACCAGAGTATCTACTTTCTCCAGTGTCTCAAGGGCTTCCGCATTTTTAATGAGAACCCCCGCAGCAGCTCCTCTGCCTGTACCTACCATGATGGAGACTGGTGTAGCAAGACCCAATGCACATGGACAAGCGATGATAAGTACAGCTACTGCACTGACGATGGCGTAGGTTAAACGGGGTTCCGGTCCCCATACCCACCATCCTGCAAATGCCAATACCGCTACGATGACCACGATAGGTACAAAATAACCGGCAACCACATCTGCAAGTTTTTGGATAGGTGCACGTGAACGTTGTGCTTGGGCAACCATATCTACGATCTGTGAAAGCAGTGTATCTGCACCGATCTTCTGGGTTCTCATGAGTAGTGTACCCGTTGTATTGACCGTAGCCCCTATGAGTGTGTCACCTTTTCTTTTTGTCACAGCTAGTGGTTCACCTGTGACCATGGCTTCGTCAATGTTACTCTCTCCGTCTATGACCACACCATCGACCGGTACTTTATCACCCGGACGTATGCGTAAAATATCTCCTACCATCACCTCCTCTAAAGCAATGTCTTCTTCGGTTCCATCTTCTCTTACGATACGAGCTGTATTTGGAGCGAGTCCAAGTAACATCTGGATGGCAGAGTTGGTCTGTGATCGGGCACGAAGTTCAAGTACTTGACCCAGCAGAACCAGTGTAATGATCACTGCCGCAGACTCAAAATAGACATCGACCAAATCTCCATCCATATGCATGGAGGTTGGGAAGAGTTGAGGGAAGAAGAGGGCTATGATACTATATACCCATGCGACAGATACACCTAGTGCAATGAGTGTGAACATATTGAGATTCCATGTTTTTACAGAGTTCCAACCCCTTACAAAAAATGGCCATCCTCCCCAAAGCACTACAGGTGTAGCCAGGAAAAATGAAATCCACTGTACTGTTTGCATGGAGAGCCATGAAGGAAGCAGGGAAGGTAGCAGGTCAGCTGTCATTGCTAAAATAAACAGAGGGATGGAAAGGAGAGCACTTATCCAAAATCTACGGTTCATATAGTGTAGCTCTTCATCTTCAGCATCCTCTACCTGTGCGACCATTGGCTCAAGTGCCATCCCGCATTTAGGACAGCTGCCCGGTCCTTTTTGTTGTATCTCCGGGTGCATGGGGCAAGTGTAGATAGTAGTTGCTTTATCATCAACAGGATGTAAAGGATGATCACAGCCTGTGGTACACTGAACAGAATGCTTATCATCAGGATTTTCAATATAGCTTTGAGGATCTGTTTCAAATTTATCTAAACAATGTTTAGAACAAAAATAATACTTTTTTTCATGATAAGTACTAAAGTGAGGAGTATCTGATGATACATCCATACCACAAACAATATCTTTATGAGTCAATTGCATCATTTTCCTTTAAAGCTTTTGTTTATGATAGTACGTAAGTGTGCATTTGCTGTGTATATATAGATTTTTTATTTATTACAATAAAATCTATTGATTTACTTGACATTAAAATTATTTTTGGTTATACTTCGTTAATAATAATTAAAAGCACTTCTAAAAACCCTAGATAATTCACATTGGACAAGGGCATTTTAGTTTTCCTTAGTAGGTTGTTATCCCCTTCCTTATATTGTTAAAAGCTAAGGTGAAAACTAAAATGTGGTGAAGCTCTAGGGTTTTTAGAAGTGCTGAGATTGTAAATAAATTTAAAGGAAAAGTGATGTCTCCCTCATGCCCAATATCTACTAGAAGAGTTGATTCAAATATGGCGAGAGTGATATCTTTTCAAGTGGCACTCTTTACAGTGGCACTTTTATTTACACAAGAGATCTTGTTCGCACTGGTTTTGCTTTTTGATTTTGTAATGAGAGTTGCAAGAAAATCAAATTTGAGTCCTTTTCATGTGATCGGTAAGTTTATTCTTGAAGGTTGGAATATCACACCGAAATGGTGTGATGAATCTCCTAAGCGTTTTGCTCTTTATATGGGTTTAGTGACTTCTATGATCCTTGTATTGTTGTTTGCAGCAGGTTTGCCGATAGTTGCTACGATGATAGCTCTTGTCTTATTTGTTTGTGCATTACTTGAAACACTATTCGACTTTTGTATCGGATGTAAGATATACTACGCTATTGAATTCATAAAAGCGAGTTTTAAAAATGACAGGAATCTCTACTAAAACCATCTATGCTGTTGCAGCACTTCATGAACTGGGTTCTATGCCAGAAAATGAAGTACTAAAGATCAAAGAGATCGCAGCACGTGCCTCTGTCCCCCAAAATTTTTTAGAACAGATACTTTTAGAGCTTAAAAAACAGGGTGTCCTCACAAGTATAAAAGGTGCCCGAGGTGGGTATAAACTTGCTAAGAAGCTTAAAGATATCACACTTAAAGATGTTATAATGATACTTGAGACGGATGCACTCTCTGAGATCTGTAGAACAGATAATCCTACACTAAAACTTTTTTGGGAAGATATCAGAGCAGGTGTGTTAAATGTTTTTGATATTCCTCTTTCAGAACTTAAAAATTATCAAGAAACAGCGAATCAAACACTGAATTATTCGATATAGGATATAAAATGCTCAAAGATTTTAACTACTACAATACACTACTGGTACAAAGTGTAGGTTCTAAGGTAGGACCTATTGCTCCAACAATCGTTCCTTCCGCTGCTTTTGGATATGAAGATGCTGAGCAGGCAGAAGGTATTTTTGCGGGTGAGGTCAACAGTCCACTCTATGCAAGAGTGGGAAATCCTACCAATACAAAATTGGAGTCAGTCGTTGCCAAGATGGAAGGTGGCTTGGGTGCCATCGCTACTGCTTCAGGTATGGGAGCCATCTCTATGGTGACTACAGCCTTTTTAAAAACTGGAGATGAAGTGCTTTGTATCGGTGGTTTTTTTGGCGGCACGTATACACTTATCAACGAAACCATGAAACGTTTTGGGGTGACCAATAGCTTTTGTGATGTAGATGATTTTATGCATATAGAAGCTAAACTCAACGCAGGTGTAAAGATCGTGCTTATGGAGAGTGTGGGAAATCCAAGTCTTAGACTGCCGGATATGAAAAGAATCGTTGACTTATGTAACGTACATGAAACACTGCTGGTGGTAGACAATACTGCCACGCCGCTTATCGTACAGCCATTAGTATTGGGAGCTGATATCGTAGTGCACTCTTCAACGAAGAATATGAGTGGACACTCCGCAGCACTTGGTGGTGTTGCTGTGTTTAGAGCAGTCAAAGAAGAGGGTGATAAACTACTTAATGAAAAGTATGCAGATGTGCATAAGATCGTCAAAAAAATGGGTAAGAAAGCCTTTATTCCTATCTGTAAAAAACGTGCTATCAGAGACATGGGTATGACTGCCAATGCTTTTGGTTCATTTTTAACACTTTTAGGGCTTGAAACACTCTCTTTACGTGTAGAACGCATCAATAAATCTGTAGTACAAGTGGCAAAAATATTAGATGAAGAATTACCTGAGGGTGTAAGTGTGAACCATCCTTCTTTACCTGAAAGTGAAGACTATGCAAGATATCAACTTGACTTTGAGCATGGCTGTGGACCACTGTTGACTTTAGATTGTGGAAGCAAAGAGAAAGCATTTACTTTATTGAACAAGCTTAGACTGGTAACACAAACGGCTAACATTGGAGACAATAGAACACTTGCCCTGCATATGACCAGTACAATTTACAGTGATTTTGATGAGGTAGCACGTAAGTTTTTAGGTGTGCATGAAGGACTTATTCGTGTTTCTATAGGATTGGAAGATCCACAAACGATTGCAGATGATTTTTTACAAGCAGCAAATGAGATATAAGAGTATAACTTTATTACGTTTAGTTGTTGTTCTTCTACTCACGTTTGTTACGCTTCATGCAAAAGAGGATCAAAATGCACTTGGCTACCTCAATAGCATTCGCCAAGATGCAGGACTTATCCAGTTTAAACCTAATAAGAAGTTAGCCAAAGCAGCTGCATCACATGCAAAATATCTTGTACGACAGCAAAAAAATGGACATTATGAGAAAAGGGGCTGGGGAGGATATACGGGTAAAATGCCTTCAGACAGAGTACTGCGAGCGGGGTATGATACTAAAGCAGTAATGGAAAATGTCTCTGTGAATACAAAAACTTCTCATCAATCTATAGATACACTTTTTGCAGCGATCTATCATCGTTTTGTCTTTTTGAATTTTGATAAAGATGAGATAGGAATAGGCAGTGCTTTTACTAAGAAAAAGCGAAGGATCACATCTTCTTTTGTCTATAATATAGGTTCTACTGAAATTGCTAAACTATGTAAAAAATATTACTCTAAACAAAATGGGTTTTTCTATATACAGAACCTTTGCAAAGATAGTAGTATAGTTGTACCTGAATATCTCTTGCAGGAAAGGCAAAATGAGATAAGACTAAAAAATAGTCAAGTGGTACTTTATCCATATTCA
Source organism: uncultured bacterium (assembly GCA_965602275.1). Lineage (GTDB taxonomy): Bacteria > Campylobacterota > Campylobacteria > Campylobacterales > Sulfurovaceae > Sulfurovum. Next base: position 140,268 of record CBFCXZ010000003.1, on the reverse strand, counting down.
GATGCTAAAAATATTCCACCAGTATTTTACACTGAGAATCCTCATCCTCTTCCTGGATCCAGAGTGAGTGGATACCCTGTCTCTGTACAATTGAACCCTGCTTCTTATACAAATGTAAAGCTTAAAAAGTTTCGTCTTTTCGATGCTGAAGGTAAAGAGATAACAAAGTACAAAGTGCTTACACACAAAAATGATAAAAACCATCGTTTCACTACATTGCAGTTTGCCTTTATGCCTTTAAAGAGATTGGAGTATGGTACAACCTATCGAGTAGAGTTTGAAGCCCTTGCAGATGGTAAAAGAGTCCAAAAACGTTGGAGTTTCTCTACTATAAAACCCAGAGAACCTCTGTTTAAGGTAGTAGGGAAGAAAAACAGTGTACCTGTAAAAGCTGGGAAAACGGTGATCTTGTATTTTCAGCCTATATCTAAGAAAGATATACTTAAAGGGCTGAAAAAATCAAGAGATTTGAAGGTGGTCTACCTGGATAAAAATACTCTTTCTGTGACTCTACCTAAAAAGAGCAGAGTTACGGAGTATGTTCTCTACGATAAGCATAGAAAAGTTGTGTTGAAGGTGAAATAAAATGGCAACAAATTTTCAAGAGTCGGTCTGGAGTGCTATTGCTTAGATACCCAAAGGAAAAGTCACTACCTACAAAGTGATAGCAAACTATTTACAGACTAATGCTGTTAGGGCAGTAGGTACTTTATTTGATAAGCTCTTTGTTCTTTTCATAAAGTTTTATATATTTATAAAAATTAGAAGTAGCCTGAGATACTGCTACTACCAATCCGGCATATCCATCTAAAAACCCTTTTTTTAATATATAGGTTTTGATAAAAGTAAAAGTTGCATTAGCAAAGGCTTTAAATGGAGAAGAAGATTTCTTTCCTACATTTTCGTTGGCAAATATAGTTGAATATCTATCTGATTTTATAATAAAATCACTAATACTTGAATAGCTATAATGTTTTACATTGCCTTGAAGTTCAACTAGCATTAAACCTTTATCTATAATATTTTCATGGAGTAAATTATCATTCAGTCTTGTTACATGCCTATGATAAATTCGTTTTTTTTGATTAGTCCATCCACAATGTTTAATTCGAATATCTTTATAATATGCTTGAAAATTTAATAAATAAACACAATTTTTATTCAGCTTTTTACTCTTTAATGTTTGCAATAATGTTTCATCAATCACCTCATCACTATCAAGAATAAGTATCCAATCATGCTTGGCATAAGATACAGCTTTGTTTTTAGTGGGACCAAAGCCTAAAAAATCACCTTCGATCAAATTAACATTATCATATTTTTTTGTAATTTCTTGTGTACCGTCTGTTGATCCATTGTCATAAACAACTACATCATTAAACTCTTTTAAGCTATCAAGAGTATTAGCTATAGTTTTCGCACCATTTTTGACAATAATTACTGTTGAGATTTGCATAATATTCCTAAAAGGATTTAATCCATGATTTAAATGTATATTTTAACATATTTTTCATTGAAAAAATAGATTTTGGATGATGTAAATCATCTCCGTTGACTCTATATATAACACCTTTTATCCCATTAAAATCTTTATTGACCCCATTGCCTATTCTAAAAATATATTTATAATGTTTTTTTGAAAATGCAAGAACACTTTCATTATATTTTCCAAATGGGAAAACTAAACTATCTACCGGGACTCCAATTTTCTCTTGTAAAATTTTTTTAGAATATACTATTTCATACTCTAGATCTTGCGTCTCATTTAGATTACTATGTGAAGATGTATGTGACGCGATTGTTACTAACCCACTGTCACTCATCTCTTTAAGCTCTTCATAAGTACAAAACGCCTCTTTATGTTTATAGGTATTATCATGCAAAATAGATAATCTTTTTTCAACATCCAAATCACACTTATCTAAAATAAAATCTGTAGGTACTGCTAAAACTACTTTAATGTTATGCTTTTTAAGTAAAGGATAGACATAATGATAAAAATCATAATAGGCATCATCAAATGTTAAACAGATATCCTTGCCACTTAAATTATCACCAGGTACAACAATATTAAAATTTTCTATTATATATTCAAGATGTTGTTTAAACACAAAAAGTGTATTTGAGTATTTATCTGCATTAATATGATGATATAATGTACTAATCAGCATTGAATTATCCTTTTAACCAGGTCGTTGAACCTGCACTTTTCGTACGTGTAGTACGTGATTACCAACCTTTTTTTAATTATAACATAACTATAAGTGATGGAAAGAATAATGATTTAGAGTGATGCTTTCAACCCATAAAAATAACTATGAAGCTTGAGAATGCTTTGGGTACCCAGTTTCTCTATAAAACTTTCTAGTTTATCTTTCTCTTTCCATACAGGTTTCTTTACCTTTGCCAGTGAGGCTACTTGTATTTTAGCTGTCATTTTTGTACCTATCTCATCTATAAGCCCTGCCTCTTTAGCTCTTTTTGAAGAGAAGATATGTGCATCTGCATAACTTTTTGAGGCATTGATGTCCAAACCTCTGGCAGTGGCTACATCTTTGACGAAAAGGTCGTAAGTGTCTTTGGTAAGTGTTTCCAGTTCGGCTCTCTCTTGGGCTGTCCATTCTCTTGTAGGAGTCCCTGCTTCTTTGTAGGTACCTTGTTTCACTGTCTGTGGCTTAACACCTATGGTCTTCATGAGTTCTTCAGCATTTACACTTTGCATAATGACCCCGATAGAACCAACAATAGAACCAGGGTTGGCAATGATCTTATTTGCATAGATGGAAGCGTAATAGCTCCCACTTGTCATGATGCCAGAGGCATAGGCGATGACAGGTTTATGTTTTTTGAGTTCTTTGATGGCATAGGCTATCTCAATAGAAGGAGGTACTGCACCACCTGGAGAGTTCACATTGAGAAGTATACCTTTGATCTTTGGATCTTTTTGTGCTTTTTCTATCTCTTTTATGATCTCATCTGCACTCATAATGGGACCTAGTAACTCAATTTCCTGAAGATTTGCCGGGTTAAGCGTTGTTTCTGATTTTGGCATAAAAACTACTGCTACGATGAGTAGAAAGAGCATCCCCATAAAATGTTGACCTATCCATTTAATAGTTTTTCCTATAGCACTAAACATATCTTTCTCCTATTGATTTTTCTTCTTGAAGATAAGCAAAGCTCATCTTCAGTTCATCTCACTGAAGTTCGCCTTTGGCGAATGAGGAGTCGTTTCGACTCCACCAATATAAACTTGTGAAACCGCCTTGGTATGCAAGATCGTCCAAAGGGCTATCTCTTCTTCTCTTTTTGGTGCTTCTGGTAGAGTGACTACAGTAAAATCAGCTAATTTGTCTACTTCTATCTTACCACAGTTAAGGTGAAGTATATCCGCTGCATCAGCAGTGACAGTTTGTAGAAGCTGTGTTGCCAGCTCTTGGATAGGAATGTCATTATGCAGCATCAGTGTAGCTCTAAGCTCATCAAAGATACTAAGAGAGTCATTTGAACTCAATCCATCTGTAGCTACAGAAAAAGGAAGGTTGAGTTCTTCTATCTTAAGTCTACCACAGCCTAAATAACGGTTTGAACGAGGACAGTGGGCGATGGAGTGTCCCTTGTGCGCTAAGTAGTCCAACTCTTCTTTTGTAGCCTGTACACAGTGGGTGAAGTGTGTAGGATAGGTATCGAAAGCATGTATGAACTCTTCTATGTTTGTTACAGGAGTGGAGGTGTTAAAGTATTTCTCAAAAAATGCTTTAAAATCACCAGAACCTGACTCAAGCCACTCTCTTTCGGCTTGGGACTCTAAAAAATGAGCGCAGAGTGGCAGATTACTTTGCTTGGCTACATTAACCGCTTTTTGTAAGATAATAGGATGCACTGAGTAGGGTGAGTGTATAGCAACGGCAGGGGTGATGCGAGAGCTTTCCTCACAACTCTGTGATGCTTTGACCCTCTCCATAAAATCACCATAAAGCATATCTGCATACATGGCATTGGAACCGATGAGTTCATTGAAGAAAACAACACGTTGCGGGGTTTTCTCACAGACTTCAAGTTCATTACCAAAACTTGATATGGCTCCAAATGTGGTGATACCTGAACGCATCATCTCTTCACATTCTTTTTGCATCATGGCATTATCACAAGCCCCCATGAGATCATCACGATGTTCAATGACAGAGTCAAGCCAAGGCATGAATGAGCCGTATTGAAGTGAAGTCTTATTCGCTGAGAATTCCAGGTGTACATGGGTGTTGATAAAGCCGGGGTAGAGTATAGAATTTTCTTCTGTTTTTATCACTTTGGCATCCGGATATTTCTTTTTAAGTGTTTCTAACGTATCTATATCTTGAATGGTATCTGTAAATGCAACAGCTTGATTTTGAATAAAGCCATCAGGTGTATAGATAAAGTCTGTATTTATTATCTTCATTTTGCCTCATGTTAATAGTATTTAGGTAAAATAATACCCAAATAATATAAACAAGGTGTAACCATGAAAATCGTAGTAATCCAAGGTCCAAACTTAAACATGCTAGGTATTAGAGAACAAAATATCTATGGTCAAATGAAATTAGAGGACATTCACTCACAAATGAAATCATTTGCAGATCAAAATAAGATTGAAATTGAATTTTTTCAAAGTAACTTAGAGGGTGAGATCGTTGATCGTATTCAAGAGTGTATCGGTGAGGCTAACGGTATCATCATCAACCCGGCGGCTTATACACATACATCTATTGCTATTCGTGATGCTATTGCTGCAGTGCAACTTCCGACACTTGAAGTACATCTTTCAAACATTCACCAAAGAGAAGAGTTTAGACATAAGTCACTTATAGCACCTGTATGTGCAGGACAGATCATAGGTATGGGACCGTTTGGTTACCACTTGGCAATGGTTGGTATGACACAGATACTTTCTGAAGTAGCTGCGATGAAACAAGCGCAGCAGGCAAAAGCGCAAGTACAAGCACAAGCGTAATAAAACCAATAAATCCATCTTCTCGTTACCACGGTTTCCGTGGTAATGCATACGAGTATTCAAACGGAATACACTTCCTTTACTCAGTAATATTGTACATGCATTCCTACGGAAACCGTAGGAACGAGAGTATATTAAAGGTACTCCCATGAACTACATGCTCAAAGATGAAAATGCTATTTATTATGAATGTGGATACAGTTGTGATAATGCACTTTATCTCTCTTTGGGCTCTGAAGCATTTTTTATCACTGACAGTCGATATACCATAGAAGCACAACAGAGTGTAAAGGGTGCAAAGGTAGTGATAGATGGTGACCTTTATGGACGTGCTGTAAAGTTACTTAAAAAAACCAAAGTCAAAAAAGTTGTTTTTGACCCTAAAGAGTGGTCAGTAGCAGGGTTTGAGAAAGTGACTTCACAATGCAAAGTCAATTTCAAAGCAGAGTTGGACTTCTCGCATAAAAAGCGTATCATTAAAAGTGATGAAGAGTTGAAGATATTGGCTAAAGCTGCAAAGCTTGGTGCTAAAGCTTTTAAAGCATTGGCTAAAGAGTTCAGTAAAAATGGTTTTGGAAAGAATGAGTATGATCTAACCCATACAGCAAAGTCTGTTCTGGGTGGTTTTGGAAAGTATGAATTGAGTTTTGATCCTATTGTCGCAGTGAATGCAAATGCAGCTAAACCTCATGCCATGCCTACTAAAAATAGACTGAAGAAGGGTGACCTTTTACTTGTTGATGCGGGGTTAAAATATAAACGTTACTGTTCAGACCGTACACGCACTGTAGAAGCAGGTAAAGACTTTAAGTTTAACACCAAACAAACGTTTAAACGTAAAAAGATACAAAAAGCCTATGACACCGTTCTTAAAGCCCATGATCATGCCATAGCCAAAGCACGTTCAGGCATGAAAGCTAAAAAAGTAGATGCTCTCACTCGTGATATCATTACGAAAGCAGGATTTGGAGAGTATTATGTGCATTCTACAGGACATGGAGTAGGTTTGGATATTCATGAGATGCCATATATCTCAACCAAATCAGATACGATCATCGAAGATGGTATGGTTTATACCATAGAGCCAGGTATTTACATACCAAGTGAGTTTGGTATACGTATTGAAGATATGGTAGCGATGGTAGATGGAAAAACTGTGGTGTTGTAGAGTTATGCTATGATAAAGAGAAAGTTAGACAGTAAAAACAGCTTGATAGTAAAGAGACACTTTCCTTATGTTACTCCGAGTAGAGGTGGACAGAAGGCACTCCTTGGTATCGGTGGCAATATAGGTGATGTCGTACGTCGTTTTGAACATCTGTTTTTTTATTTAAAACGTTCGTCTTTTGTACACATGATAGAGACAGCACCGATCTTAAAAAACCCTCCTTTTGGCTATTTGGAACAAGGTGATTTCTATAACTCGTTGATACTTGTGGAGACACACTTGACACCACAGGCATTATTACGATATATGTTACATGTGGAGAAAGTTTTTGGACGAAAGCGTCTTTTTAAAGATGGACCAAGAACGCTAGATATAGATATAATATTTTATGAAAATGTAAAAATGGATACAAAGAGCTTAACTTTGCCTCATCCTGCTTGGATGCAAAGAGACTCTGTGTTGATTCCATTATCAATGATGAAAGGTAGTGTGTGATGATCAACGAAACATTTGTAGCTTCAGACCCTAAAGGTGCTTATGAACAGGCAGTCCAAAAATATGGCAATGATGTATCTCTTGTCTCTGCAAAACAATTGAAATATGATGATGGCGTATTACGATGTGAAGTAGTCATTGCTGTACCAACAGAGCTTTTTATGGAAAAATCTTTTGGTGATATGTCGATAGATAACGGTAGCAGTGATGAAGATGAGACATTACTCGAAGAGATAGGTGAACTTAAAGCACAACTGGAGCAGATGAAAGATGGTTTACTGGAACTGGATGAGTCTAGTAATGTTGAGTCTAACAGTATCATAGAAGAGGTCAAAACACTTTTTATGAAAAAAGGTATTGCAGAGCGTTGGCTTGATGAAGTGTTCAGGTCGCTTATCGGTACACAAGTGGTTGAAGAGACCTCACTTTTAGTCTCTTATCTGCTTGAAGAGATAGATGAAGTACTTAAAGTAAAAGAAGAAGACCTCAGTACACCCAAAGTGATGATGCTTGTAGGTCCTACGGGTGTTGGTAAGACCACAACTATTGCCAAGCTTGCAGCACGTTATGCCTACTTGTTAGATAGACCGTATAAAGTAGCACTGCTAAATCTTGACAGTTATAAAGTAGGAGCCATAGAACAGCTTGCACACTATGCAGACATTATGCAGATAGAGCATCACTCTGTCTCATCTGTGGAAGAGTTTCAAGAGCAGTTGGAACAGTTGACAGACTATGATATTATCCTTATCGATACGGCTGGTATGTCTCCTTATGATACGCAAAAATTTATTAGAACTGTAGAGTTTGTGAATTCAGATGGAGCCAGAAATATGGAGGTACAACTTGTACTCTCTGCAACAGTTAAATATGAAGATATGGAAGATATCTATAAGAACTTTTCCTTTTTAAATCTTGACTCTGTGATCATCTCTAAGTTTGATGAGACAAGGCACTTTGGAACACTACTGAATTTTATGTTACTTTATAAACTTCCTATGAGTTATTTCTCTATAGGACAAGAGGTCCCGGATGATCTTTTACTTGCAAATAAAGAGTATCTTTTGGAACATTTTATTGGTGATATAGATGAAGGCTGAAACGCAAGCTCTCCACTTGGAAAAGATGATGCAAAAGCATAAACTTTTCCCTGAGTATGAACTGGTGCTTCCTCCTATTCAAGTGAAGAAAAATGCCTTAAAAAAACTTACTTCTGGAGATCTGTTTCTTTTAGGGATGCATCGTTTGGAAATGATACTTCTTGAAGAGGGAAACATCTCTGCAAATGTTGTGTTGAATGAGAGTGGAAGCAATAGTAAAATAAAAATTATAAAACTTAATAAAAGTATGACAAGACAGACTAATAGTAAAAAATATGAAGTAGTAGAATTCTCATTTGGTGTGATTCAAAGTAGAACACTGGAAGTAGGACATCAAATAGAAACAGCACAGCTGAATCTACAAAAAGTTTTACTTCATGTAAATGGGAAAAATATAGCAAAAGGCTCTTTAGTCAATGTGGATGAAGAGATAGCTGTACAGATAGATGAGGTAAGAAAATGAACAAGAAAGTATTGGTAGGAATGAGTGGCGGAGTTGATTCAACTGTTACGGCTATTTTACTCCAAAAAGAGGGCTATGAGGTAGAGGGTGTCTATATGAAGCTTCATCATAAAGAGGGCTATCATGAAGAGAACTTTGCTAAAGCAAAACGCGTAGGGGATTACCTGGGTATTAAAGTACATTTCCATGACTTGAGTGAAGCGTTCAATAAAGAAGTCTATGAGTATTTTGTTGAAAGTTATAAAGAGGGTTTGACTCCTAACCCTTGTGTAATGTGTAATCGGACCATCAAGTTTGGAAAAATGATCGAGTTTGCAGATAGTGTAAATGCAGACTATGTGGCTACAGGGCATTATGTGCGTTGTGATGGTGAATTTTTCTATATGGCAGATGATCCGACCAAAGACCAGAGTTATTTTCTCTGTGAAGTAAAAAAAGAAGTTTTACCCAGACTTCTTTTTCCTCTTGCAACATGGGCAAAAGAAGATGTTAAAGCCTATGCCGCAAACATAGAAGTACTGCAAGACCTGGCCACACAAAAAGAGAGTTCAGAGATCTGTTTTGTGGAAAATACATATGATGAAGTATTGGCTAAACACATGAACATAGATATGCCAGGTGAAACGGTAGATTCTGATGGCAATGTAGTAGGTACCCATAAAGGTTATATGCATTACACTATCGGTAAACGCAGAGGTTTCTTTGTAAACGGTGCCCATGATCCGCATTTTGTCCTTGCTATTAAACCTGAAGTGAATCAGATAGTGGTAGGTACGAAAGAAAAACTTGAAGAGAATGAGTTTGAAGTAAAACAGCTTAATCTTTTTGAAGACTTAACAGACTTCACTTGCCATGTAAAAGTACGTTATCGTACCCATGCTGTACCTTGCAGTGTTAAAATTAAGGATGGTAGAGCTAAAGTAGTTCTCGATGAACCTGTTTTTGGTTTAGCCAAAGGACAGATCGCTGCGTTTTATGAGGGGGACAGGTTACTTGGTGGTGGAGTGATCTGCTAAATTCTGTTTACTTTTCATCACTTTTGCTCTCATCCTCTTGAATAGAGTGGGTATGCGACGGTTCAAAAGAGAATAGTTTGTTTTTATGCTTTCTCCTTTTCTCCTCTTTTTCAGACTTTTCTTTCCTCACTGAAGCGATCCATAATCGATTGATCAAAAAGTAAATGAGTGATGAGACGACGATGGAGTAGAATGCTGTACCTGTATAGAGTGGTATAATGATGGCATCCCAATTTTCACTGAACCACTCCATAGTCAGTTCAATATCCTCTATGCCTTCTTTTCCCAATATTAAATTGCCTGTAAGGTACTCCATATAATACATCGGCGGCATGGTGAAAGGATTACTAAGCCATACCATCGAGATAGCAACAGGGACATTAAAACGTAAAAATGGTGTCATTGCCATCACTCCGAGCATCTGCATAGGCATGGGGATAAAACCCCAAAACAGACCTACTAAAACGCCTCTACTGACACTTTTTCTGTTAATGCTCAGATACTCACGTGGGAGATTGTATTTTTCTATAAACTTGTCAAGCTTGGAGCCTGAAGATTTTTTCTTAAACGCTTTTCTAATCATGAAAAATATAAATCCAAATAAATAATTTTATAATAGTGTAGTACCGACGAGCTTTAAATCACCTTGAACCCTTTGAATGGGGTTCATTCAGAGGGTTCATATCAAGTTTTGTGTAAAATACGCGTAAATAACTATCACGTGAAGTAACTCATGAAGCATGGTAATACATAGACATAAAGGCATATTATGAGCGGATATATGATTTTTTCTGGAACATCAAACCCTGAACTCTCTGAGGAGATAGCAACTTACCTTGAAATGCCTCTTGCAAAGGCGACGATCAATCGTTTTTCTGATGGTGAAATAAACGTTAAAATTTCTGAAAGTGTACGTGGCAAAGATGTATTTATCATCCAGCCTACTTCTGCACCGGCAAATGGTAATTTAATGGAACTTCTTATTATGACAGATGCGTTGAAGCGTTCTTCTGCGAAGTCCATTACGGCAGTTGTACCGTACTACGGATATGCAAGACAAGACAGAAAAGCGGCTCCCAGAGTACCTATCACAGCGAAACTTGTAGCAAATCTCATGGAGACAGCGGGTATCACTCGTATGGTAACAGTAGACCTTCATGCTTCTCAGATACAAGGATTTTTTGACATTCCTGTAGATAACCTTTATGGTGCTATCTTGTTTATGGATTATATTAGAGCGAAAAACTTTAAAAATCCAGTGATTGCTTCTCCAGACATCGGTGGTGTGGCAAGAGCAAGATATTTTGCTAATAAGCTTGGACTTGACATGGTAATCGTCGATAAAAGACGTGAAAAAGCCAATGAGAGTGAAGTGATGAATATCATCGGTAATGTTGAAGGTAAAGATGTCATTCTCATCGATGACATGGTAGATACTGCAGGTACGATGGTAAAAGCTGCTGCTGCACTTAAAAAACTTGGAGCTACATCTGTGATGGCATGTTGTACTCACCCCGTACTTTCTGGACCGGCATATGAGCGCATAGAAGAGGGTGAACTCGATGAACTTGTAGTAGCCAATACCATTCCTATGACAAAACGGTCTAGTAAGATCAAAATGCTCTCAACTGCATCTATGCTTGGTGAAGTCATCAGAAGAGTACATAATAACGAGAGTGTGAATTCACTCTTTGAGACGAATACATAAAAATGACGTAGGGTCGGTTCACCGACCAAAAACGTAATCATAATATATGGGTTAGAGTGGTCGGTGAACCGACCCTACATTTCTAGAGATAGGAATGTAAATATAAGGAAACAACATTGGCAAAAGCAGTACCACAAAAGAATATACGTAACTTTTCTATCATCGCACACATTGACCATGGGAAGTCCACACTGGCTGACCGTATCATACAAGAGTGTGGTGCAGTGACAGACAGACAGATGTCTGCTCAAGTGATGGATACGATGGATATAGAAAAAGAGCGTGGTATTACCATTAAGGCGCAGTCTGTACGTCTTGACTATGTAAAAGATGGAGAGCCATACATCCTTAATCTCATTGACACTCCGGGGCACGTGGATTTCTCTTATGAAGTGAGTCGTTCTTTAGCTTCTTCAGATGGGGCACTGCTTATCGTAGATGCGGCGCAAGGTGTTGAAGCACAGACCATTGCCAATGTGTACATTGCCATAGAAAATGACCTTGAACTTTTACCTGTGGTGAACAAGATAGACCTTCCTGCGGCTGATCCGGACAGAGTACTTTCTGAGCTTGAAGAAGCTATCGGTATCGATGCAACGGAGCATAACCTTGTTTCTGCAAAAACGGGTGTGGGTGTTAGAGAACTTGTAGATAGCATCATAGAACGTGTTCCTGCACCGGTAGGTGATGCAGATGCACCACTCAAAGCACTCATTTATGACTCTTGGTTTGACAACTATTTAGGTGCACTTGCACTTGTACGTATTTTTGACGGTAGCATCAAAAAAGGTCAAATGCTTAAAGTAATGGGAACCAAAGATGAGCATCAAGTTCTCAGCCTCATGTATCCAAATCCTATAGATCCTATTAAAACAGATGAGATACGTACAGGAGAAATAGGCATCGTAGTCATGGGACTTAAAACAGTGGACTCACTTCAAGTAGGTGATACTATTACCGATGCGAAAAACCCTACTACAGAAGTCATACATGGGTTTGAACCAGCTAAGCCATTTGTATTTGCAGGGATCTACCCTATAGAGACAGACAAGTTTGAAGAGTTGCGTGACGCACTGAACAAACTTAAGCTCAATGACTCCTCTTTGAGCTTCGAGCCTGAGAGTTCTATGGCATTGGGGTCTGGATTTAGAACTGGTTTCCTTGGTATGCTTCATATGGAAGTGATCAAAGAGCGTTTAGAACGTGAATTTAACCTGGAACTCATCGCTACAGCACCTACGGTTGTGTACCAAGTAAAACAAACAAACGGTGAAGAGCTTGAGATACAAAATCCAAGTGAACTTCCAGAGCCACAGAAGATAGATAAAATCTTTGAGCCATACGTCAAAGCAACTATTTTGACACCTCAAGAGTACTTAGGAAACATCATTAAGCTACTCAATGACCGTCGTGGCATACAGATAAAAATGGATTACTTGAATGAAACGCGTGTACTTTTAGAGTATGACATCCCTATGAACGAGATAGTTATGGACTTTTACGATAAGTTGAAGTCCATTACCAAAGGATACGCAAGTTTTGACTATGAGCCTATAGGATTTAGAGAGGGTAACCTTGTGAAGCTTGACATCCGTGTGGCTGGTGATGTGGTAGATTCACTCTCTATCATCGTTCCTGAAGATAAGGCACGTACAAGAGGACTTGCTTTTGTTGCACAACTTAAAGAACTTATACCAAGACAGCTTTTTGAAGTGGCTATACAGGCGAGTATTGGAAATAACGTTATCGCTCGTTCTAACGTGAAGTCCATGGGTAAAAATGTGACGGCGAAATGTTATGGTGGGGACATTACCCGTAAAAGAAAGCTTTTAGAGAAACAAAAAGCAGGTAAAAAGCGTATGAAGTCCATCGGTAAAGTACAAGTACCGCAAGAAGCGTTTATGGCTGTTTTAAAGTTGGATGGCTAGTATGGGGATGGGTTGGGCACTGCACATACACATTCTTGCGGCTATCGCATGGATAGGCGGTTCTATCTTTATGTTCGCCCTTGGTGTGACCATGAGAGATAAAAAAGCACAAAAAGCAGTCTATCCTCATATAGGACCGATCTTCGGTTATTTTGAAGTGGTTGCGCTGATGTTCTTACTTGGTACAGGTTCATATATAATCACAGACTACGGGCTTATAGAGCTTTTATTTGCAGACTATCATTCAGAAGTCATAGATGCTTTACGTATAAAGCTTTGGATGGTACTGGTACTCTTGATCGTCACTGTCATTCACTTTGTCATTGCGCTTAAAACTAACACTAAAGAGCGTACACGCATGGAACATCTTGTATCTCGTGCTTCGTCGATGCTTATTTTCTTTTTAAACCTCTTTGTGTTGCATTATGCGATGGTGATCAGAGATATACTTTAGAAGTATATTTTGATCACTTTCTAAAACCTATGAGATAAGATATGAAGATCACAGTGATATTTTTATTGTTGTATGGTGTATTATTCGCTGATATTCTAAAGGTAAAAGATAAATTTCCTTACGATAGTTTTTCTGATCAATTTGATAAGAAATTAGCTATCACTCCCCAAACTAAAGAGATTATTATTTCATTTAGTAAAAAAAATGGTAAAATTGTCAAAGCCTTTTTGCAGACCCATAAAGGGTATCTGGAAGAGAAGCAGGCAGTCTATCTTGCAGATGTTAGTTCTGCACCTTCTTTGGCTATGTCCCTTTTTATGAAGCCCGCGTTAAAAAAATATCACTTTAATGTAGGATTGATAGAAGATGAAAAGATCGCAGAGATACTCCCTAAGGTTGAAGAAAAAACCACTGTGATAAGATTAGAGAACATGCATATTAAGTCGATAAAATTTATAGATAAGTTATAACGTTCTTTGAAATTATAAAAAAATACTATAATTTCTCATTAAAAAGAATAAGATACAAAATTATCGTATCTTATAGCAGTTGGTAATTCGACAATGTGAACTTGTCTGTCTTCGTATGTTACACTGTTTTAAAGCACCTCTTTTGGCATTATCCAGACCAACTCTTTCTACCCATCCTGATGCTCTTGTACTTCGTGCTGTACAATGCCAAACTTGTCCAGAGCTTTTTTTCTTAGTAGTTTTCTTTGTTAATTTAACAGATTTACGTATATTTTTGTTTAGATTAACTGTAAACTCTTTACTCTTGTATCCTTTTTTAGATACTTTTAAACGATAAGTTCCTTTTTTGAGTCTTATACCATCTACATAAGTATCACTGATATGTTTTATCTGTACTTTGGCATTGGATGGTGTTGGCAAAATAGTAAGAGTATATCTAGGGATCGCTGCTTCTAGTCTTCTTTTCTCTGCTTGTTCTTCTCTGTACTGATTCCATCTTTCTCTTTTTTGTTTCTGGTTTACTAATCCTTCTTCCGCTTGATTTGACATTAGTAACGCCTCACGATAATATTTACCGCTGCTTCCAGCTTTTTCAAGATAGAGGTTGATATATTCAAGAGACTTAGTATAGTCTTTTGTTGCTAGAGCATTTTTTCCATATTGAAAGTAAAAATCATCAGGTAGTGCAATGTCTAGTTCAACAATTTTTTGAAAATAATCATTGGCAGTTTGATAATTCTGTTTATCAATACTGGTTTTTGCACCTATTAAATATTTATCAGCCAATATCTCTTTAGGTAAAGCATGAAGCATGATAGGCAGTATTATTAAGAGAGTAATCAGTAGTGTTTTTTTCATATATATTCCTTTAAAAACCATCGAGTATAGTTTGGGTTGAAGAAGGCTTATGTTGCTTCTTTACAGTATTTGTTTGGGTAGATCCAAAGGTTCCGAGCATATCGAGTATTTCCATTGTACCCAATGCTTCTTTGAAGATATTAGGAAGTTGTTTATGGTCTCTAACATGATGATATACCCCTCCGGATGTTGTTGCGATAGATTGTAGCTGTCTAGCGGCTTTGGAGTTTGAATTGACTTCGAGACCGATGGTCTGATGTCTAAAGATGATTCCCTTGTTTCTTAAACTTGCCATGACAGAACTTATATTACCACAGTTATCATCACCATCAGCCAACAAGATGATCATCTGGGTTTGTGAAGAACTGGATTTTGACTGATATAAGTAGTTGTTTGCAATTTTGAGTGCATTCCCAAGTGGAGTACCCCCACCAGAAGAAAGTGAATTGACAAAACTGGTAAGACTCTGTTCATTGGTCGTAAAGTTAATACGTTTTGATATAGGATTACCACACCCTCCAGAGAAGGCCAAAATAGATATCTCTACCCCTTTTTTCAGTGATACCGCTATCGTTTCGAGTGCAGCTTGTTTTGCTGATCTAAGTTTTGCCCCACTCATACTGCCTGAAACATCGATAAGGAGCAGTAAACTGGCATTTACAGTACCATTGTATGCATAGCTTGTATTTTGGCTGATCGGTTGATTGTTTGTGCTGGGTGTAGGGTTAGAAGTTTGTACATTAGTGTTTGTTTGTATCGCTTGAGTAGGGGTTTTAAATGTATTCATCATATTGGTTGCATTTGCAGAATTTGTTTTTTGATCTATGTTCTGTTGGGTTTGATTTCGTTGTTTTTGTGCATCTTCTTTTGTTGTCTGTTGACCTTTTTTCTTTTTAGCGTTTTTTTCTTTTTTAGGTTTCAACGCACTATTGAGAGAGTAAAGATTTGAAAATGCAAGATTTTCAATCTTGTTAAAGGAAAAAGAGGCTGCATGTTCCGGTGTTGATTTAAATATATCGATCGCTTCTTTTTTTGAATAATACGCATCCCCAGAATCACTTTTCAGCATATATTTGTCCCAGGATGGACTGCCAGGAGTGTCAAAACTATATCCTGTCCCGGATTTTTTTAAAGCACCGCCTGAAAAACGGAAAGAAGCACGATAATTGTGTGATTGGTATAAATCTATAATAAATTTACTTTTATAATGCAGTGATATTTTTGCATAGGCTTCTTGTACTTTTGCAGGCATTGTGGTAATGAGTGTAGAACCTGTTCTAAGATTGATGATGGGACTAAGCTCCCAATACACAGCATAGAGTTCAACAGGTTCTCCCATCATACTGTATAGTTTGTATTTGACTTTGACTTTGTCTACACAGATAGATGAAATGTAAGGAGACTCTTTTTGTGTTAATGTTTGACAACCAACATTACCAGAGGACGCTATTTCTCCTTTAAATGTTTTGGCTTGAAGCAAGATAGAGAAAGAGAGTAATATTAGTATAAATTTAAATAGTTTCATTATGCTTAGCTACTTTGTATAGTGGTATATGTAAATTGTAATCATGAGGAAATAGTATACTCAATCTTTACTGAATTTAGTAAAAATTATTATTAGATATGGAATAGACTTATGTAGTGTATGAAGTTATTTTAAAACTTTAGTGACTTTCGATACAATAAATTATGAATATCACACAAAACATACAAAAAGCCAAACAATTATTAGAAGAAGCAGATGCTATTTTTATCACTGCGGGAGCAGGGATGGGTGTTGATTCTGGATTACCTGATTTTAGAGGAGTGGAGGGGTTTTGGAATGCCTATCCCAAGGCCAAAGAGTTGGGGCTTCAGTTTGAGGAGATGGCTAATCCTGAGTGGTTTGAGTCTGACCCTCAGCTGGCTTGGGCTTTTTATGGTCATAGACTACACCTTTACCGTGATACCGAGCCTCATGAAGGTTTTAAAATGTTTTTAGAACTATCTAGCAGTAAAAAATATGGAGCCTTTATTTTTACTTCAAATGTTGATGGACAGTTTCAAAAGTCAGGCTTCTTAGATGAGAGAGTGATGGAGTGTCATGGCTCCATTCATAACTTGCAATGCATCGATAACTGTGAGGGGATGTTGTGGAGTTCGGATGATACTGTTATAGAGATAGAAGAGGGATTCAGAGCTAAAGAGCCATTACCAAGCTGTCCTTTTTGCGGAGCTATGGCAAGACCGAATATCTTGATGTTTGGAGACTTTGGCTGGGAGTATGCACGTACCAATGGTCAAAGAGAAAGACTTGTTACCTGGATGGATAAAATAGAAGAAGAGGGTGGAAAACTGGCCATCGTTGAGTTGGGAGCAGGGACAGCTGTGCCAACAGTACGAAACACCTCTAATCAGATAGCAAAAAGGTTTGATATCCCTCTTATACGTATCAACCCTAGAGAGAGTTTCGGAGCAGAGATAGAACTGCCTATGGGAGCTGTTGAAGCTCTTTTGCAAATTATATAAGAAAATAATTGTCGTTGCGAACTGGAGACGTGTAAAGCAAAGGCAAAAAGTTTTGCCTTTGTAGCGTCGCACGACGATGCGTATATGCTTTCAGCATAGCAGACGTCCAGTAAGCGAAGCGATTCGAGAGCAACGACGCTTTTTGTGCTACTTTTTCTAAAAAAGTAGTAGGTCGTAGACCATCATGCATATATGAATCAATATATGTAGTAATAAAGGAGATATTATCATGCGTTGTTTCAGCTGTTCAAAACTAAGCCTTAATATCATCTGTAAAACATGTGAAAAACAACTGTTTGTACCTACCGTGAGCACACGCAAAGTAGGCACTCTGGATGTCATTAGCTTCTTCAAATACTCCACACTGGAGTCACTTCTCCATACCAAACATAAGCCGGAAGGTTACCGCATCTACAAAGCATTAGCCAAGATGACCATGAAACCGTTTATAGAAGAATTTGTCGAGTCTGATGACAGGGATGTGTACATAGTAGGTATAGATGAACATGTTAAAAGTGGCTATGCACATGTGGCTCTTCTTACGCGTGCGATGAAGACTAAATATTCCATACCGCAATACAGTGCATTGATGGCAAAAAATAGAGTAAATTATTCGGGTAAAACATTACAGTATCGTTTAGAACATCCAAGAGATTTTGTCTATACGGGCAAAAGTGATATTGATGTCATACTGATAGACGATATCATCACTACAGGTATCACACTCCAAGAAGCGCAGCAGGTTTTGACAGCTAATGGTGTGAATGTCCTTTTTGCTTTAACTTTGGCAGATGTTGAAGAATCATAAATCATTAATAACTTATAAGATATTTTTTACGGAAATGATCCATCAGCCTCTAAAACGATAAAGTCTTTTGTATATATTGTTTTATGAACATTTGCAAGAGTGTGATGTAGTATTCTCATCTTAAATCCGCCATATGATTCTATACCAGCATGTAGTGTCCACCAAGGATCATCGTTTATATCGGCATCTAATTGGGCATAGGCATATAGATCAGCATATGGTCCAGTAATATCATACAATTTTAGTTTGACCTTTGGACCTACATAGGCTTTGGCCCGCGCCGATGCATCTATTGTAAGAGGTTCATCTCCAAAGCTATGACCTATGTATTCTACAGGTTTCCAGCCTCCATACTCTTCCCCATGATATTTGATTCCTATAGCACCTTCTGCTTTGGCCCATATACCAGTTTGCGCACTTGCGTCCATCTCTCCGTCTATACCCCCAATAATATACAGCTCAGGCACTATTACAACAGGGATACTAGCTACGAAAATAGTTATAGGTTCAAAGTTCACAGAATAGAGTGTTTTACTCTCTTTCTTGCTATACTCTCTTTCAGCTGTCAAAGTTAAACTGGTATAGACTTCTGGATCAATAGTAAATTTTGAACCACTATGGATCTTTAGATGACATCCATCTGACCAGGTACAAGTGGTTTTTGTTTTTATAGCAATATCGTAATCCAGACTGAAGTGTATTTTACCTGTTAGCGTTACTTCATCATCTGCAAAATTCTCTTCCAACTTATAAGTAAAATCATAGAGCGAATGTTTTGAATCCAGCTCTCCATTGTAACTTCCAAGTTGATCTTCTTCCAAGTTTGTATGTACTATTTTTTCTGGTTTGAGTGTAGTATGGTGGCAGAGTTGCAGCTCTTTGAATATCTCACCAAGACTCGCAATGGTTGCAACAGCAAGTATAGTACCATTACTCTCCGTAACTTGTTGAACTTTTCTTGTCATTCCTCCAGGATAAGCTGGAGAAGAGTCAAAAACCAAGACATCACCTTCTTCAATCTTTTGCACAGAAGAATTAAAACTCATTTGATGATGTGTACTGTTCAGTTCTACAGTATTCAGAAAAATTGTGGAATCTATTACTTTGACATTATCAAAAGGAATACCATTTGACTCTGTGCATATATCTATAGGGTCATTGCTATTATCTCTACACCCACCTAAGACAATCAGTGTAGCCAGTCCAAGAATTAATATAAAACTTTTTTTCATTATTTACTCCCCTCTTGCAATACAATAAATATTTATATTGATTATATCAATTATAATAAATAGATGTCAAATTTCTATCTATTGGAGTAATTCGGGCTTGAATAAGTTTAGAATGTTAGAATAAATAATGGATACAAGTACTTCAATTTATCATATCTCACTTTTAGACCTCATATGGGTCATGATACCTGTTGCTATAGTGATAGTGATCTATATGAGATGGACACAAGACCGAGCAACACTTTTTTATGCACTTTTCAGAATGCTCATACAGCTTATTCTTATAGGGTATGTGCTGACCTATATCTTTGCTTCTGACTCTCCTTATCTTGTCGTTTTGATACTCTCCGTGATGTTGATCGCTGCGAGCATTATCTCTTTGCGTCCACTTCAAAAGCAGCAAAAGTCACTCTACCTCTACGCTTTTGTTTCTATCTTTATTGGTGGGATTTTTACATTGATGATGGTGATCTTTGGTGTACTCGACCTGAACCCCTGGTATGAACCTAGATTTCTCATACCTTTGGCAGGGATGATATTTGCAAACTCGATGAATGCAGTGAGTTTAGCTGCAGAGAGGTTTGAGAGTGAGGTAGAGAGAAAAAGTAATTATAGTGATGCGAGAGCTACTTCCTACAAAGCGGCACTCATCCCCATTGTCAATGCACTTTTTGCTGTAGGGTTGGTATCGCTTCCCGGGATGATGACAGGTCAGATACTCTCAGGGGTTGATCCACTCATAGCAGTACGTTATCAGATGATGGTGATGTTGATGATCTTGGGATCTGCAGGTATATCTGTAGCGATCTATTTGGTATTTATGAAAAAATCTAATTGAATCAATGGATCCCCATGTCAAGCACGAGGATGACGGAGTTGAAGAACTATGTAAAAGATTTTTAGATCTTTCCTTTCAAGAAGTGTTCAAATATCTCAGTTACCAAATCAATACGCTCACTAAAACTCTTTTTAGAGGCTCTTTCATGTACCGTATGGTCACCGTCACCATATGGACCCCAGCCATCCAGTGTAGCTACGCCTTGGGATGAGATGATGTTGGCATCACTGACGCCACCACGTTTTTCAGTAGGGAGTTGAATGTTACACAGAGTGTTGATGTGGTCTATAAACGTTTGTTGTTCAGCAGAGGGTTGCATGACGTCTCTTTGGATGCCTCCTGAGAGTGTTGACTCTGTACCCTCTACATGTGAATGTGCCACTATCTCATCTATCGATTTCAATACTCTGTCTCTTTCTTCTATGTTGGTGTATCGTAATTCGAAGGTGAGTTGTGCGTGAGGGGAGATGGTGTTGGCACCTATACCACCGGTGAGTTTACCTACATTGACGGTGGTTTCTTTTTCTAAGTCAGTTAAAGCCACAAGCTGTGTGAGTTTATGTGCTGCTTCGAGGTTGGCATCAGCTCCTTTGTCATAGTTGTTACCTGCATGTGCTGCTATCCCCTCTATATCTATGAAAAAAGTACCGACACCTTTTCGACCAGTGACTACTTCATCATGAACACCTGCAGCCTCAAAGACCATGCAGTAGTCGTAGTCTTTTGCCAGCTTGGCTGAAAGGTGTTTACTGTCATCACTTCCAGTCTCCTCGTCACTAACCAGCAGGAAGTCGATGTTGTGTATCTCCCCATATTTCTCATAAGCATTTCTAAGTGCCTGAAGGGCTACATAGTTACCGCCTTTCATGTCACATACACCAGGACCGTAGATCCACTCTTCGTCTTCCGTGAATTTTTCAAAGGCATCTGGTGGGAAAACAGTATCCAAGTGTCCAAGTAGGAGTAGTTTTTTACCTTTTTTGTGTGAAGAGGTAAGGTGAAGATGGTCTCCTATCTCTTCTCTTGGGTAACGTGTAAGCTTATAGTCCAGGGTTTCCATCCAATAGGCAAATATTTCACCATTTTTGTCAACACCCTCTTTGTTTTTTGTCCAGGAGTTTATCTCTATGATCTGTTTTAGTTCTTCAAAATTCAGTTTACTCATTTTTACTCTCTAAAAATCCATAAATATGGCTTATTTTTTATATAACCTCTGAAGATATTTTAGTAAAATATAGTAAAATAAAAGATTAAAATTATCAAAATGGGGAGAGAATATGGAAAGAAAAATCGGTATGTGGCTCTATAGTAATGGTGGTGGAGATAAGATTCAGAAGAAGATTGTCAAAAAGCTTAAAAATAGAGGTATTGAAACGATTACCGATATTAATCTACGTCATGCAGTGGCGAAGAATGGACATATCATTCATAATCATGAGAAAGTAAAAGTCGATGAACTTGACCTTTTCTTCTCTTACAATGCAGGGGAGCAGACACAGTATCAGATGTTCCTTTATCAGGCACTTAACCGTGTAATGCCGATGATTAATTCGTATGAGTCTTTTGCTTTGACTGAAGATAAGTTTCAGACTTCATTCTTATTGCAACAACATGGCATAGCTACACCTGATTTCAAACTCTGTCATAGAGATGATGGTGAACATCTTAAATCTATCATGAAAAAATGGAGCAAGATGGTCTACAAGCCTACTGATGGTTGGGGTGGTGTAGGACTCACTAAAATTGAGAGTGAAGCAACGCTTGACACGCTACTCCCTTTCTTGAATCAAATGGACTTGAGATTCTTCTATGTAGAGAAATTCTTGAAGTATGACAATACTGACTTCCGCGTAGATATCGTAGATGGTGAATTTGTAGGATGTTACGGGCGTAAAGCAAGTAAAACAGACTGGCGTACAAACGTTACAAGTGGAGGTTCAGTTTTCTTGCGTGACCCTGATGATGAAGTGATTGATATTGCTAAGAGGGCAGCAAAAGTTTGTGGTGCAGACATCGCAGGTGTGGATATCATCTATGATCTGGAAAGAGAAGAGTATGTGGTACTTGAAGTCAATGGTATCCCGGCTTTTGCAACACCTGAACAAGAGAAGATGGGACTGGACTTTAACAAGAAAAAGATCGACTTGATCGTAGATATGATCGATAGAAAAACAAAAAAATAAGAAAACAAAAAAACAAGGAAACAGGAAACAAAATGGCAAAGAAAAAGAATAAAGAAAAACTACCAAAACTAGGAATGCTCTATCTTGATTACGTATTGAGATTTTTTGATAAGTCAAACTTCAGAGGTTGGCCGGATAAGATAGAGTCAGTAACATACCACTGGAAGAACGATAAAGATCGTTTTGTAAGAGAAGTAAAGCGTAAGAAGATCGATATTCTTATCGGTAATATCCCTGCAACGGCGTATGAAACATTTAGAGAGATCGCCCGTGAATTACCAAATGTACAATTCATCCCTTCTTTGGATACACAGTTCTCTAACAAGTCTAAAGAGAATGTAACACGTTTTGCATGGAAGTATGATATACCTATCCCTAAAACATACATTTTTTATGATAAAAGCAAAGCAGAATCTTTCATCAATAAAACAAAGTTTCCAAAGATCGTTAAAAAGAGTTATGGTCCTTCAAACTATGGTGGGTACTTTGTTCACAAAGTAGACTCCAAACAAGAAGCACACAATCTTCTTGCACAAAAGAAATACCATCCTGTCTATATGCAAGATTTTGTTCCTATGGAAGCAGATGTTAGAGTAATGCTTATAGGTCATAAGCCTGTATGTGCATTCTGGAGAAGAGCACCAGAGGGTGAATGGTTGACGAACACTTCTCAGGGTGGAAGCATGGATTATATGAATGTTCCTAAAGAGCTTCTAGATCTTGCAGTACAAGTTTCTAAAGCTGCGAACGCTGAATATTGGGCATGTGACGTGGCTGTTGGTGCAGATGGTAAGTACCGTATCTTGGAGTGTGCAACAGCATTTGCTGCTTTCCCATACATCAGAGACTGGATAGGCCAGTACCTTATGTGGAAATTTTCTAACGGTAGATTTGCTAAGCCAAACATTCCTCTTTTCAACTGGGAAGAGCTTGGTAAGATGGATCCTTCTGTACTTAGAACACTTCGTTATATTACGTTTGGAAACTATACACCTTCATATGACGGAGCATACTTCCTTGATAAAAAGGTAAGAGAAACTGAAGAGGGTGAAATGTATCTGCATGAGATGGATTCTCTTTACCCAATGCTTCTTACTGAAGACAGAACAAAAGAAGAATGGCCAAGTGAAAAATGGAACTTCCAGGATAATTATGGAAAAACCATAAGAAAAGTACATGCACAAAGCAATCCTCACGTACCTGTTGATGAAGGTGATGAGAGTGAAGAGAGTGAAGAATCTAGCATCGTTTTAACAGAAAAGAAGGTTCAAAAACTTTTAACTTCAGTTGAAGGGATAGGGAAGAAAAAATCTGAACATATTATGGATAAATTTAATACAACAGAACTTGTACATGCTTTGGAAACTGCTCCTGAAAAGTTAGTAGAAGAGATTTCATGGTTTAAGAAGAAATTTCTTACTAAACTTATGAAAGAGTGGGAAGCATTTAAAAGTAAATTGAAGTAGAAAATAACTTAACTTAACTTTTGCTGTGACAAATACTGTAGCGTGGGCATTCTTGCCCACGATGAACACAGTGAAAACATTGTATTTCAATTGCAAGCAATTGTTCGTAGGCAAGAATGCCCACGCTAGAGAAAATAGAAATAATTAAAAAAGAATAATAAAATATGAAAAAACAATATATGTCTTATCAGGAGAGTTTAGACTTTCTTTATATGATGGAAAAAGCACATCCTTATCTGATCAATATTATCAAGATAGGTACAACGTTTGAGGGAAGAGACATTGTCCTTGCCAAGATATCTAAAAATGTAGAATCTGCTGATGAAAAACCGGCTATGCTTTTTACAGGAAGCATACATGCCAGAGAGTGGGTAGGGCATGAACTTGCTCTTAAGTTCATAGAGTATATGGCACAAAATCAAAATATAGACCCAGAACTTGAAAAGTCTTTGACTCAATCAACAATGTACATGGTACCGTGCCTTAATCCTGATGGGTATGAGTACTCACGTAAACATTTTTCTTTTTGGCGTAAGAACAGACGTAAGAATCATGATGGTACTTTTGGTGTAGACTTAAACAGAAACTTCTCCATAGGATTTGTAAAACAGAGTAACACCTCTTCAAATGTCTATGGAGGAGAAGAGCCTTTTTCGGAGGCTGAGACTTCTGCTATCAAAGCATTTGTAGATACACATGACAACATCACCATAGCCTTTGACTACCACTCACAAGGCAATGTCTTTTTCCCTGCGCATAAGTTTATGCATGAAGCAGAGATAGACGGTACCGACATGAACGTCCTGTGTGCTAACATGAATGATGAGTTTGCAAAAGTAACGGGTAGAAAATACGGTATCCATAGAGGTAAGCCACCTGCTGGACTCATCTCTGGTAGTGGGCGTGAGTATTATTATTCTAAAGGTATCATGGCTGTGGTGGCCGAAGTAGGGACGAAGAACATCCCTGACTATATGAAAAGTATGAGCGGAAGCATTAATGAAAACATCCCTGCACTTAAAAAAGCGTTTAGCGAAGTGGTCAACTACTCTTCCGCTGCACCAAGTAGAGTAGATGAGTTTACCATAGAGTCTAGAGATGCTACATCTGTTACCTTGGTATGGAAGTATGAACCAAGAGATGACATTTTCTTTGAACTCTATAGAAGTACAGAGGACAAAGATGCCTGTAATGAGCGTACTAAAGTAGGTATCGTAGGTGAAAACAAGTTTACAGATACTGACTTAGTAAGTTCGACAAACTACCATTACACTATACGTGCAGTTAACAAAACCACAGGGTATAAGTCTCCATTTGCACCAGTTGTTAAAGTGCGTACGTGGCTTGAAGATGATGAGTTTTTTAAGCTTATCTTTGCAAACAAAAGTGGAACAGGTTATGTCGGACAATACACACAAGAGCAGAACAGATCACATTTTGGTCTGAATTCACTTTTTGTAGGTATTAACAAATCAAAGGGTATCTGTGATGCTGTAATGAGTTTTGATTTTGACTCTATCCCTGAAAATGCCATTGTTAAATCTGCAAGATTTTACCTCTACCCTATGAACCGTGTAGGGGCGAAGATAGAGAAGTTTGGACAGTGGAACCTTTCTTTACTTGAGCCAAATAGTTTCAGTGAAGTTACAGATTTTAATGAGATAGAAAACGCAAAATCCAAAGGTGCCATCGGTCAAGCGATCAAATCGAGTCAATTGACACAGGGTATCTGGAACTATTGGGAGTTCTCTCGCCATGAGTGTAAACTGCTTCAGGCAGAGATCAAAAATGGGTCTGCTACCTTCCGTGTGGATGGACCTAAAACACTTCCCGATGGTGAAGACAGTCAAATGATGCAGTTTGACATCGGTTATGGACAGTATGGTGGAGGTATTCACTACAGACCGATACTTGATATCAAGTATACTGTAGAAAATGAGAAGATCAAACTTCCTGCTTCTACACTATCTACGATTTCGAGAGAGAGTGTAGAAGAGGGACTTAAAAGTGGGTTTGACAAAGAGGGACACCGTGTTTATGGTTATCTTGATTTTGACCTGTCACAGCTTCCTGACCCTAGAAATACGATGATCACACAATGTGCATTACGCATACGAAACAATAACACTTTCAAGAAAAAATCTGATGTGCGTTACTATGTCGAACTTGTAGAAGTAGATGAAATAGGAACGTACGAAGATGTTAAAAACCGAGAGAAGATAGAGTACATCGGCTACGAAGTGGCAGAATCAGACCTAAGTAGTAAAGAGTGCCAGTACTTTAATTTTGATACATTTTCCAAGATTGCTTTGGATGAGATGCATCAAGAGGGAAAAACGCTTAAACTGGTTATCAAACCGACTTCTGCTTTAGGTATAAAAAACAGAATTGTCGAGTGGAATTCAGATGTAGAGTTAGTGGTTAAATACATTGAAAAACGGCGTACACCGGTAGCAGTAGTTGAAAACTTCAAAATATCTAAAGAGAATAAAATGATCAAACTTTCCTGGGACAAAGTAGACGATGAAGCTCTCAGCGGTTATTACGTTGTAAGAAACAGCTTTCATCCACCAAGACACTTTATGGATGGCGTAAAGATCTATGGCGGTAAAGATATGTATACCTATGATAACTTTGCTTCATTTGATAAAGAGAAATACTATGCCGTATTCTCTTATGATAATGTACCAAACTTTTCAGAGCCTACGATTGTGAAGTATAATCCATTGGAAAAGTATTAACGGGCGCGCTGATCGCCATTCAGTATGATATCATAAAATCCCGAAGGATTTTCTGGGAGTATACTTGATGTGTGAATCCTGTCATTTGTTGGTCGTAGCGGAGCGAAGACCGGCAGAGGGCAGAAGGTCACGTTCAGTGATCAGTGGTGCATTTCTCGTTCCCATCGGGGAGGATGGGAATGAGGAAAAGTTATCTGTTTGACTGAATTATTTTTTTTTGTATTTCAATTTTTTGAAGCCTGTCAAGTTTTCAGCCGAAAATATTTTTTTAATTTGTTTTTCTGTAAGCAGTTTCTTTTCACGCACAAGTTCAAGTATTCCTTTACCTGTTCGCATTGCTTCTTTTACCAGTTTGTCACCAACCTGATGTCCGAGCACCGGATTCAGCGCCGTAACAATGCCCATTGTGGTTTTAAGATTCTTTCTGTTCACATCTTCATTTATCGTAATGCCGTCAATACACTTTTCACGGAAAGTTTTTGTACCACTGCCCAAAATTTTTTGTGACTCTAAAATAGTCAGTCCTACCACGGGCTCATAAGCATTTAATTGCAGATCACCTTCCGAGGCTGCTATACTTACAGCCACATCATTCCCCATGACGCGATGGCTGATCAAATTCATCAGTTCGGGCATCACAGGGTTTATTTTCCCCGGCATAATAGAAGAACCCGGCTGTCTGGGAGGCAGATTGATCTCAAATATACCGTTCCTGGGACCGGATGAAAGAATGATCAGGTCATTGGAGATTTTCGACAGCGTCGTAGCAAGGGTTTTCAGTGCCGAGGAGTAAACCACATAGGTGTGCAAACTGGATGTCGCTGCGATCATATCATCGGCATTAACAAGATCGTAACCGGTAATATCCTTTAAATGCTTAATAACATAGTCATTATAACCCTCGGGAGTATTTAACCCTGTCCCAATAGCCGTACCTCCCATATTGAGGATCATTAAAGTTTTACTGGCATATTCAATATTTGCTATATTCCACTCCAGCATCGAAGCAAAGGAGTGAAATTCCTGACCTACGGTCATGGGTACCGCATCCTGAAATTCGGTACGACCCATTTTAACCACATGAGAGTACTTTTCTCCCAGTTTTCTGAATGACTGGGCAAGTAGCTTGAATTGTTTGACAATGAGATCGTTATATAAAAGTATGGTAAGTTTCAGGGCAGTAGGGTAGGCATCGTTCGTGGACTGGGACATATTTACATGATTGTGTGGCGATATTTTGTCATAATTCCCCTTTTTGTAACCGGCATTTACAAGGGCAATGTTCGCAAGTACTTCATTGGCATTCATGTTGGTTGAGGTACCTGCACCGCCCTGATATATATCAATTTTGAATTGATCGAGATAATTCCCCTTTATCAACTCCTGGCAAGCCGGCTCAATAAGTTTAAGCATATCGGCAGACATCTTTCCTGCATCGGTGTTGGCATGGGCAGCAGCCAGTTTCACCATTCCAAAGGCTTTAATTAGATCGGGGAAATAGTTGATATACCGATTTGAAATTTGAAAATTCTCCATAGCCCTGGCAGTTTCAGCACCATAATATGCATCAGCAGGAACTTTTATTTCACCCAGCAAATCAACCTCAGTCCGGAATTTCTCCTGGGCAAACAGATTGCTCCCGGATATCAGGAGAAGTATCAGTAAAACGTGAAATAATTTTAGTGTTTCCAACGAAGCAATTGAATATTTAAGGCTTTCCCTGTTGGGCTTAAAATATTTTGAGAATGTGTTCATCATTTTTCCTTTCTAAAAGTCTGGCTGAGTTTCAACATAGGCTCCAATAGCCAAGCTAAGTCACACTCAGGATTCAACTCACCCATTCTTTGTTTGTAAAACGGAAACGGGTAACTATACTATTATACACTCGCCATCTATCTTTGTGTCAGAATCTCAATAGTTGGGCTTAATGTATTCCTGAACGTGCACAACCAACTTAAGGTTAACTATTTATTCAAGGAACATTATATATCAGTTTACTTATAAAATCCAAAATAAACAGACACAAAAAATGGCCGTTTAGCACTGAAAAAGCCAATAATTGGACATGAGACAAAATGGAGAAAGAATATCTAAGACAAATAAGACTAATTAACTCCTATTTAAAACCCAAGATGATATACTAAGACAAATTTAACACTTAAAGTGATGATATGGCACAAGAAAAATCTTCCTTAGAGACATTGTTAAGTAGTTCAGAGGGTAAGAAATTCCTTTTTCTTGGACGTGAGGGTATTTTTACGAAAGATGAGATAGCACGTTTTTTGAAAAAGCATGACATTACTATGACTAAAAATTATGAAGAGGGTGTGGCAGCAACCATCGAACATAGCAGTCTGAATCCTGTTGAAGAAGACATCTCATGTTTAGCCTATGATGACAAAGTACCTTCATTTGTCCTAGATGAATTTGAAAAATTACTCTTAGATGGCATCAATGATGATGAACTTCTGATGGGTATCAAGCTTTCCAACGACCAAGAACGTATTTTTAGACTTCTAGGTAATGAAAACATCACAGAAGAGCTTTTTGTAAAGCTTCTAATGATGTATGAGTGGCATGATGAAGAGGAAGATGATAGAGAAGATCGTGATGTCATCATGTTTACGTTGAAGCGTTATATAGACATCAAGCCCAATGAAGCAGACTTGCTCTATAGCTACCTTACCTTACGACGTTTGGCTACGGAGGCTATGAATCCTAAACTACTTTTGGCACTTATAGGTTTTCAGAACTTTGCGTTTCTCATACGTGGTAAGGAGAAGGTGACACTTCGTGAGACTATAGCTAGAAATGAGCATTTAGACAAAGATCTCATCTCAAAACTAGTGAGTTTGAGAGATAAGAAGGTAGATGTGGCATTGGCATGCAACAAAAGTGTAGCACTCCCACTTTTACAAAGTCTATTGGCGAAAAACAGTGAAAAGATAAACGAAGCACTCGCAACCAATGACAATATAGATAATGAGATCTTCAATACAATGCTCGGCAAAGAAGCCAAGGTCATTCAACTCTTGGTTTTGTCTCAGCCTATCAATACAGAGCGTTTAGCACTCATAGATACCCATAGCTTAGATGCGAAACTTTTTGCAACGATAGGGGCAAATGAACGCCTGGAGAATGATGTAATAGATGAGCTCATAAATAGAGACAATGAAGAACTCATTTGCCACTTAGCAGGAAATAAGATTCTGAGTATTGCACAACTGGAAGCTATCTATGCAAAAGGGATTGTGTCAAGTTTTGAGTACTTAGCCATCAATCCTGCTGTGTCTGCAGAGATGTTGGAGATGTTGTATGAAAAGTATGATGAGTCAGCTATACGCATCGCATTAGCACATAATAAAAGTACACCAGAGGCTATTTTACGAGTGTTGTTCGAGAGAAATGAGTTTGAGATATACAAGAGTATGGCGTCTAATTCTTCTGTTCCATTGGAACTTTTGGATATTTTAAAAGTAGATACGCGATTGCAAAATGAGCTGGCTGAGAATGAGATATTTGTGAAAGAGTATGAGACGGTGTTAGATTACGATAAAAAAGCTGTGCAATTTTAAGTTCGTAGGGTGCGTTTGCTAACGGACCTTTAGCTTTGGTATGATATTAAAATATAATTTTATGCGAATAATTGGTGCGTTAGCAAACGCACCCTACAAATGGAGAAAATATGAAAGCATCAAATATAACGAAAGTTATCAATAAACTTATAATAAAAAAACTTCCAGTATTCATCTGGGGAGCACCAGGTATAGGTAAATCTTCTATAGTGAAGCAGATAGCTTCAGAACAAGGCTTAGACTTTTTGGACTTACGTTTGTCTCTTCTTGACCCTACAGATCTTAAAGGTATTCCATTTTTTAATGCAGAGACAAAAGAGGGTGTGTGGGCAAAACCGAGTTTTTTACCTTCAGTAGAAGGTTCAAAAGGTATTTTGTTCCTTGATGAGATCAATACTGCACCTCCGGCTGTTCAGGCTTCAGCTTATCAGCTCATTCTTGACCGAAAAGTAGGGGAGTATGAACTTCCGGAGGGTTGGAGTATTGTAGCTGCGGGTAACCGTGAAAATGATCGTGGTGTAGTATATAAAATGCCGCCGCCATTGGCAAACCGTTTTGTACACTTTGAAATGGAAGTAGACTTTAATGACTGGAAAGCTTGGGCATACTCTGTAAAAATAGAGAGTGCCATTATCGCTTATTTAGCTTATGACAAGTCTATGCTTTTTACTTTTGATGCCAGTTCTAATGAAAAAAGTTTTGCTACGCCAAGGTCATGGGAATATGTTGACAGTATCACAAAGTCAGGCATAGAAGCAGACTTAATATTAGATAGTATTAGTGGTGCTGTAGGGCGTGAAGCGGCAATAGGGTACTTAAGTTTCAAGAAAGTGATGAAAGATCTTCCTGATCTTAATACCATACTTGATGGCTCACTTACAGAGCTGGAAGAGGAAGATCCAAAGGTAATGATGGCACTTGCGATAGGACTTGTGAACGCACTCTTGGAAAACTCCAGTGAAGAGGCTATAGATAATGTCTTAAAATTTTCATTACAACTCCCTGGAGAGTTTTCTATTATGCTGGTAAAAGATATGCAGCAAAACAATATTGATGTTGAAGGGTCTGCTGCCTGGGGTGAATGGGTAAGAGAGTTTGCTTATTTACTGAGTTGAAGTTGGTCTATTTCTGAACTTAACTTGATTTAGATTTTTATCAACTTTAAAAATAAAGTTTCCCCACTCTAACATATCATCTTCACTATTGAGGTCTGTTAGATTTTGTATAAATGTCTCTTCATCTTTCTCTTTGTATTTGAAACGACCAAATATCGTATTGGTATCTAAATCATGTGACTCTACAATATCGTAAGCAGAGTCTGGAATGATAGCAGGAATCCAGCCTCCTTGTATAGCCTTATTGTTTTTTACTTCTTCTAGGCTCTCATACTTACTTATTTGCATATCTTCAAAAGTGTGATTGATTAGAAGAAAGATGAGTATAGAAAAAAGAGCTACAGCGATAAGTATTTTTTTCATAATGTTGACCTTCTGTAATATGAGTATCTAGGGTTATTAGATGTGCTCATACGTTAAAAACTAGATAGTAGTATACTAAATTGTAGATGAGACTAAAGGCTCACTACAAAATAATATAAGAGAATCTCTAATAATAGAGTTATATGAGTCCCAATAAAGCTACAAATAAAACTGGTGGTGTAATCACCAGTCCTACTTTCATATATTCTCCCCAGCCTATCTTTACACCTTTTTGTGCAAGTACATGAAGCCACAGTAGAGTAGCCAGTGAGCCGATAGGGGTCATCTTTGGTCCAAGGTTAGATCCCAGTATGTTTGCGTAGACAAGTGCTTCATTTCCGACATATCCAACTTTGTCGATAGCTATATCCATGATCATGATCGTTGGCATGTTGTTCATCACTGCAGAGATGATACCAGATAAAAAACCTGTTCCAATGATGGCTACAGCCTCTCCCTGATGACTAAGTGTCTCGATCCAAGAAGCAATAACATCTGTTAATCCTGCATTTTTAAGTCCATACACGACCACATAAAGTCCTATGGAGAACCAAACGACTTGCCAAGGGGCAGACCTGATGGTTCTCATAGGTTTAACCGCTTTAAAGTAGTTAGCGATGGCTAAAAAGATCAAGGCTCCACCAAGTGCAAATAGTGAGATGGGTAAGTTATAATGATCACCTATGAAGTACCCACCCATCAATAGTGCCAAAAAGAACCAGGAAAATTTGAACATTGTCTGGTTTTTTATGACAGAGGATGCTTCGGGAAGTTTTGTGACATCCACTTTAAGTGGAATGTCTTTACGGAAATATATCCATAATATGGCTATGGATGCGATAATACTCAGTAGGTTTGGTAAGAACATATTTTTAGCATATTCGACAAAACCTATGTCAAAGTAACCGGCAGTCACAATATTGGTAAGGTTTGAGATAACAAGAGGGTTTGATGCACTGTCACCTATGAAACCACCAGCCATTAAGAACGCGAAGATCGCAAGAGGTTTCATTTTCAGGTATTTCATCTTGGCCAATAAAATAGGAGTTAAGATAAGTGCTGCACCGTCGTTTGCAAAGAATGCAGCAACCAAAGCACCTAGTAGCAGTATGTAAACAAACATTTTGTTCCCACTACCACCACTTAGTTTTGCCATCTTAATGGCTGCCCATTCAAAGAACCCTATCTCATCAAGAACCATAGAGAGGATGATAATACCTATAAATGCCAAAGTAGCATCCCAAACGATGTCTATAACAGTTATAACATCTTGGAAACTTACGACACCGATAATTAAGGCAACTATAGCACCTATGACAGTGGTTGTACCTATCTGTAAGCCCTTGGGTTGCCAAATGACAAAGATGAGGGTAATGAGGAAGAGGGTAGATGCTAAAAACATTAGTTTATAACTTTTGATCTTGCAAGTGCAGCTTCAATTTCTTCTTTAGTGACATCTCCTGAAAGGTCAAGTGCTACATCACCGTCTTTTCCAGAGACTTCCATATTGTTTATTTTCTTTTTTGTCTCATCAGTCATGCATTCACAAGAACCAGTAGCACAATTCTCTACCATCTTAATGATGTTCTCTTTTTCTACAGCTCCAGTGAAAGAGATTTTTACACCTTCTCCTGTTTTAAATACGTTTTTGTTCATTTCCTATCCTTGTTTGTAGGGTGTTGTGTCCTCACAACACCACTGTATATTTGTATTTTTTAATGGTGTTGTCGGGAGACAACACCCTACATTAATACACTAATGATTCTTTAACCTTAGGTAGCAATACCTCACGTATCTCTGCTAACGTCGCCTCAAATGCCCTATAATCCTTACCATCTGGATCTTCAAATCCTACATGTATGGTCTTAGTCTGTTTTGGAAACATAGGACAGGTCTCTTGAGCATGACCACAGACTGTAACAACCAGATCATAATCATTATCTATCACTGTGTCAATTGTCTTGGAGTGATAGCTCTCTTTCCAGATACCTTCCTGTTCCAATACTTTTTTAGCATTGGGATTAACACTGCCAGAAGCCTTCACCCCTGAACTTTCAGCACTTATGCCTTCAAGTTCGGCGTTAATGAGTGCTTCAGCAATGATAGAGCGGCAGCTGTTTCCTGTGCAGAGTATGAGTACTTTTTGATTCATAGTTAAACCCTAATATTTATTGATGTGCGCATTGTAGCATAGATTTATAAATATATCAAGATATCTTGATATATAAAAAGAATAGAGATAAAAATTTTTATTTTTATTGTCCAAATTAGTGTATAATAAAATTATTACAATAAAAAGGAATTAATATGAGCAAATCAAATATGAAACATTTAGAAATGGTAAAAGACTCTATAAATAAATCAAATACACTCTCGGAAGAAGAAAAGAGTGCCAGTTTTAAAAAGATAGAAGAGTGGATAGCAGATGATAAAGGAATGGATACATGGGCAAAAGATCTGGAACTTATCTCCGAGAAGATAAAACCGATATTGGCCGAATTAGGTTTGATGTAGAAGGAGTATGTTATGGATATTATAGAAAAAGAGTTAGATAGTAGAAAATCAGAAATTAAAAAGCAGGTTGAACTTCTCTTTAGAGCCAATATGACCATTACTGATTGGGATGTAGCTGAAGCTGATGATAATAAAGCAGCCAAAATACTTATAAGTATCATCAAAGAAGCAGTAGCCGATATAGAAAAAGATATACAAGCAGGAAAGTATGATTACTAAGCCTAAGTTTTAGATGCGGCATCCCTGTTTAAAATCAGGGATATCCATTTTAAGATAGCTTATCTCTTTGAGGATGTTTTGTCTAAAAACATCCAAAGGTGAGCGCACAGAATAGTATGCCCAACGTCCTTTTCTCTCGACTTTTAAAAATCCTGCATCTTTAAGGATCTTGAGATGACGTGAGATGCGGGATTGGATCATCTCAAAGGCAACTTCTATGTCACAGACACACACAGCCCCATTTTCATCTATAAAACGCAATATTTTCAGTCTGGTTTCATCGTTGAGTGCACCAATGGTTTGCAAAAATGTATTCATATAAAAGTTTCCATGTGTGTAGTGTAGCGTAAATTGGAGTATGTATCAAGATATATTGATACTAGAGTCTCATATCTGTACCCATAGTAATACTTCCATGGATACCAGTATCGCTGTCTACAAGTACTTCAGAAGCAGTCATGCCATCACCTGAAACAACAACGCCACCTATACCTACACCGATGCGAGGAGAACATCCAGTGAAAAGTAAAACGATCAAAAGAGATAGACTAAGTAATTTTATACTAATTCCTTTTAGCAATGATATTATTTTCCTCTATAAAAGAGTAAAAAAGCACCCAAAGAAGCAGCAGATATAAGTATGATGGAAGCACCGGAGGTAAGATTATAGGTATAAGAGAACCAAAGTCCAGTGAGTGTAAATAGTGTGGCGATGAGCCCAGAGAGGAACATCATGCTAAAGAGACTGTGGGAAAGTTTCTCAGCGATATAGACTGGGATGGTCAGCATGGCTATGACCAAAATGAGTCCTACAACTTTGATAGATACAACCACGGTTAAAGCTGCAAGTATAAGGATGAGTGTATAGAAAAACCGTACATGAACCCCTCTGAGAGCTGCATATTCACTGTCATATGACACAGCAAGGATGTCTCTGTACCAAAAGGTCATAACAAAGAGTATGACTGCCAGTAGAACGCCCATAAAATAGAGATCTTCTGTGCTTACAGCAAGTATGGAACCAAAGAGATAAGACATCATATCGACATTATATCCAGGTGTGAGGTCTATAAATATCACCCCGATCGCCATTCCTACAGCCCAGATGAGTCCGATGAAAGTATCGATACGGTGACGTTTGCGTAGTGTAAGTGAGGAGATGAGCAGGGCAGCACTTATCGCAAACATAGATGCACCCAAAAAAATGGGAAATCCAAAGAAGACAGCAAGACCGATGCCTCCGTACGAAGCATGTGCGATACCACCAGCGAGAAATACCATACGGTTGACCACGATGAGTGAACCGATGATACCTGCTGCAAAACTTACTAGTATACCTGCAATGAGTGCATGTTGGATGAATCCAAACTGGAGAGCTTCTATCATTTTGTTTCCCTCCATTTTGATTCTTCTTCATGTTCACATGTATTACAACCCTCAGAACCCAACATTTGTAAGAGTTCTACTTCACAGAAATGCTCACCTTCATTATGGGTGTGGAATGTCTCTTTCTTGTTAGAGATATCATGATAAGAGAGTCTTTTGTTGATGTGTGCAGCCTTAGTGGCATACTCAAGGATCACAGAGATATCATGACTTACCACAACGATGGTAATGCTTTGATTGAGCAGTTTC
This sequence comes from uncultured bacterium, assembly GCA_965602275.1. Lineage (GTDB taxonomy): Bacteria > Campylobacterota > Campylobacteria > Campylobacterales > Sulfurovaceae > Sulfurovum. The sequence continues at coordinate 104,421 of CBFCXZ010000003.1, read as the reverse complement.
AAAAGCTCATAGATCTCTTTTTGTCCTTTGATGTCTATACTTGAAGTAGGTTCGTCAAGTATGAGTATCTTAGGGTGGGCACAAAGGGCTCTGGCTATCATCACTCTTTGTCGTTGTCCTCCTGAGAGAGAGCCTATCTTACTTTGTGCATGCACTTGCATACCTACTTGTGCAAGGGCACCCATGGCACAGGCTATCTCATCTTTTCCGTAACCAAATAGTGGGTTTTTGGCACCCACATGTCCCATAAGTACGACTTCGATGACTTTGATGGGGAAATCTGTATTGACATTGGTGTTTTGTGGGACGTAACCAATATGAGAGGGGTTTTTAGAGGCTGCTTTACCTAAGACCCGGATGCTGCCTTTTTTAGGTTTAAGCATGCCCAGTATGAGCTTAAGTAGAGTAGATTTACCTCCACCGTTGGGCCCTATAATGGCTAAAAAGTCTTTCTCCTCAACAGTTAGATTGATATCTTCTAAAATAAGATCTTTCTCATAAGCGAATGAGAGGTTCTCTATCTGGACAACAAACATCTATTTGCCTGCTATGGCATGAGCAATATTGATAAGATTTTCAGACCAGTCAGGTGCAAGCGGAGAGACCTTGATCACCTTGATATGCAATTCATTTGCCATGACCTTTGCGATGCTGTCCGAAAACTCCGGTTGCGTAAAGATGGCAGAGATCTGCTCCTCTCTGGCTTCTTTGATGAGAGCAATCAGTTCTTTAGGTTTAGGGCTTTTCCCTTCCAGTTCAACAGGAAGTTGTTTTAGTCCGTATGCTTGTGCAAAGTATCCCCATGAAGGGTGAAACACCATAAACTTTGTCCCTTTGGGTCTGTTGGCAAGTATACTTTTTATTTTACTGTCAGTCTCTGCTATGAGAGAGATGAACTTTTGAAGGTTGCGTTTATAATAGCTTTCATTGGCAGGGTCTGCTTTTGCAAGTGCTTCATAAATGTTCCCTGCGATGATCTTAACATTGTCTGGTGATGTCCAGATATGCGGGTCATTGCCTTGATGTTCTTCAGAGTGTTTTTCAGAATGTTCTTCGGCATGATGCTCATCATGTGCTTCATCATGATGTGCTGTCATCGGAAGTTTTTCTATGCCAGAAGAGAGATCTATAACTTGCATACTCTTATTTAGATTTTTAAATTTATCAAGCCATACATTCTCAAACTCTACACCTATGGCAAAATAAAGTTCTGCTTTGGCTACATCTTTCATCTGTGAGGGTTTAGGTTCATAGGTGTGAGGTGAGTTACCAGGCAGTACCATAAGTGAGACATTGACCTTGTCGCCACCGATGGCTTTAACAAATGTTTGTTCCGGCAAGATGCTGACTATAGCGTTAATATTAGAAAATATATAGGTTGTTGATAGTAGGAAGATAAGGGTGATTTTTTTCATAATGGGATTATAGCGAAATAGTGTTGTGGGAGGAATTAGTTTAAGAAATGAGCCATAGATTAATTAAAAAAGTCATAAAACCCTTTCATTTCCCTCTCTGAATTCTCTATATTAATCTCCCTAAACCGAACCATAGACCCAATAGGTAACTGTGCCAGTTTAAAACAGTCACTAGGTAGCACAGACCCTATCTTTGGGTATCCACCGATTGTTTGTCTCTCTTTGAGTAAGATGATCGGTTGTCCGTCTTGGGGGATCTGTATGGCTCCAAACGTGATGCCTTCGGAGATAATACCTCCTTTTGAAGGTATCATCGCTTCGCCTTTTAGTTTGTAACCCATTCTACTTATTTGTGGGGTGAGTTCGTAGTCTGTGTTGAAAAACTTCTCTTTTTGTTCCTCTGAAAAAAAGCGGTGTTGGTAGCTTAAAAGGATGTTCAGGGTGAGATGTTTTGGATATTTTGGAATGAATTTTTCCGGTACGTGTCTGGTCTCTTTGGTCTGTGTAGGTACAAAGGCTAAAAAGTCCCCCTTGCTTAGCTTCTGACCGATATCCTCTTTGATCGTTGCAGCGTAACTGCCATGTACTTTTTCAACTTTGAAGCCACCTTTGACAGCCAAGTAGGCTCTGAGCCCCTCTGACTGTTGATGAAAGCTGATGATATCACCTTCATTGATGTGGTGTGTCTGCCAAATGGGGTATTTTTTGTCATTGATCCTAAAGTCCAAATTGGCACCGCAGACAGCAAGAGTGGTGCTGGCAGTTGCTCTTAGTTTCAGACCGCCTAGGAGTATCTCCAGGGCATTGTCTTCATGGTTGTCCAGCAATTTTTGGCTCCAGCGATAAGCGTACTCGTCCATAGCTCCTGAGTTTGTGATGCCTAAGTGAGTATAGCCCTGTCTTCCCAAATCCTGAATCGTGGTGAGTAACCCACCTGCAAGTACTTCGAATCCTATCATATCCGCCCAAACCTCACTCGATCACCTATCTCAAATGAAGAGAAGTCATCAAAGTCAGTATGCCCTATGATGTTCCATCCTCCTGCAGAGTCTTGCGGGTATATGGCAGTTTGGGTGTCTGCTATGGCAACACTTCCCTTGGGGACCTTGTCTCTGGGAGTACTGAGTCTTGGCGTAGCGATTGTATCATCAACTTTGGCAAGATAAGCAAAACCGACCATAAAGCCGATGGCATAGACACGGTAGGTGGTTTGTGTATGTCTGGCTATGACCTGTTCGGTAGAAATGTTATTTATCTCTGCGACTCTTTCCAGGTCTATACCTTTACTGTAGTCTACAGGGATCTCTATAAGTTTATGGCTTTTTTCTGCGGTGATATCTCGATACTCTGAGACTTGTTTTAAAACAGCCTCCTTGATAGAAAGATGGTTGTAGTGGTTTATGTCGTATCGGATGAGGATGGAGTTGTATGAAGGGGTAAGGTCGATGATATACTCTAAGGTCTTGAGTGCAAGGTAAGCATGTTGGACCTGGTCGAGTACCTCTTCGCAGATAATCTCTTTGAAATATAAAATGGCTGAATCTACTGAAGCGGTTTCAACCACATATGCTTCATTTTGCATTCTTCAACTCATACAGGGCTTTGATAAGCTGCAGCGCCTGTTCATTATCTCCATGTACACAAAGTGTATCGGCTTGCAGTTTTAACTCTTTGCCGTTGATAGTTTTGATGATCCCTTTGTCGTAGAGCAGTTTGGTTCTCTCTATGACCTCCTGGTCAGAGCTAATCACTGCATTTGGCTCTGAACGAGGCACTAAAGAACCTTCATCTGTGTAGGCTCTGTCCGCAAAGACTTCATAGAGCAGTGAGATGCCGTATTTTCCGGCTATCTTGGCAAACTTCTCATTCTCTCCATTTGAAAGGATCATCAACTTGATACTATTATCATATTTGGAGATGGCTTTACAGATGGCTTTGAAAACTTCTGTATCTTTCATCATTGTATTGTACAAAGCACCATGGGGTTTGAGGTAGGTTACTTTTTTTCCATACGTTTTGCACAGAGCATCCAGTGCACCGCATTGGTAGATAATGAATGAGACGATCTCCTCCACGCTGCATTTCATCTCCCTCCGACCAAACCCCGTCAGATCGGGGTAAGAGGGGTGTGCACCTATTTCTACACAGTTCTCTTTCGCACTCTTGATACTCTGATGCATGGTAACAGGATCTGAAGCGTGGAAACCGCAAGCAAGATTTGCCATATCGATATAGGGCATTATCTCTTCATCCATTCCCATTTTGTAGATACCGAAGCTCTCGCCCATGTCGCAGTTTAGTTTGATGTTTGCTTTTTTCATAGGGTTATTATACTAGTAATCTTCCAAAAGGTAACATAAACAGTCTTGCAGCACGATCTTTTTATCCATAGATATCATTGCCGGCATATATGCTTTTTTCAGAGATATCTCTCCATTCTCATTTTGAATGATCTCATCTGTGATATCTTTGCCATCAGGTGATATGGCTATAAGTGGTTTATTTACCGTAGTATGGGCAAATACTTCACCTTTCTCCAAGCGTGTAAAGTTGTGATGATCAAAGTTTTTGACCAGTATCAGGTCATACCCTAGAGTATCACTGTAGTCCTCATCCTCGAAGCAGAAGGTGACATTTGCATTGATCTTGAGTGTAGCGCTGTTTTTAACCAATTGCAAGTCGTGAGTCGGTAGTGGCTTTGTGGGGAAGTGATCCATATGCATCAGGTCATCGATAAGCTCAAATGCTCTTCGCTTTGCAGGTTCATTGCCCGGTGTTGAACACTCCAGAGTAATAGCCGGACAGATATCATCAAATGCCATCGTTGAGACACCTTTGGGTGATTGAAATACCATCGCGATGTGGTTAAAAAAGCTACACAGGTGCTTGTTCTTCTCATTCACTTCCGAGATACAGCCATAAGGAGGGTTCTGTCCTGTATTGTTGTGCAGGTCTATAGAGGCAAAAAGCTCCTCTTGGGTGATCCTGTCCATCACCTCCCGGATCAATATCGCCGCATCTGAGTCAGGATCAGGTGTCCCGGGCCATGCACGGTTGAAGTCTGTCTGCCCGTCTCTTAGCCTCACTCCCATCTGCGCTGCATCTACATTGCCCACAAAAAGCCATATCTCTCTTGGCAGTTTATATCCATCTGTGGTCTGGTATTTTTTCAGTATCTCCTGCATGATCTGCAGCCCGCTAAACTCATTGCCATGCAGCAAGATAGAGATGAACAGGGCAGAGTGCTTCTCGCCTTTGAGGTGTATAAGTGTAGGAGTATCAAAAAGATCTTTGATCTCATGATGAGAGATGGAGAGAAATGCACTTGGTATATGGTCCAGTATCGTTAAATTGCTCTTCATTTATAGACTCCACTCATGTACGGGAATATCCTGTTCAAAATTTTTCATATAATCCTCCATAAGTTTAGGTATGCTGTTGAATTTTTTAAAATGTTCAAGTTGCCAAGAAGCACCGTTTTGTCCACTTGAAGTTCTTTCCTTTATTATGTCCAGATACTCACCTACATCATCTATGCCAAAAGAGTCAAGCCCCACTTTTGTAAGTTCCAGTCCATCATTTAAGATCCACTCTTTTAAAGAGACTTTTTTACCATTTTTTGGTTCATGAAATGCACTCTCTAATCCCATTTTAGCTACAGAGTAAAAATCATCTTTTAACTTTTCGAATGGTATTTTAGTGAGATTTATCTTTGATTTTATCAAGCCCTGAATGAGACCTATAAAAAACCATATATTTGTTTGGGTATCTATGAGACTTGGTCCTGACGGTAGTACGCGAAGTTCAAGTCTCAGTGTATGTTTACCATTTTTGTCTTTGTCTAAAATAGGGCGGATCCATCTCCAAATTGTGCCATTGTGAAGGTTAAAATGGTGTAAGTCACTTTCAGGTCTGTTCTTTACATCTGCAAAAATGATCTTAAACTCTTTATTTTGCTCAAACAGATCTAGCCAGGAGTCTATATAACCATGTGCAAAATGTACCCTTCTTTCGTCACCGTCATCTCTTCTTTGCTTGTCTCTTGTATCTACAGATTGTTCAAAAATAGCAATGCGGGATTCCTGCCAAGCTCTTTTACCCAGAACCAAAGGGGAGTTCGCACCAAATCCAAGCAATATAACAGATGCCAAAAGTGCGGCATGATAGTATTCAACTGCTTCATCGAAAGGAATTTGAAAGTGGATCTGGAGTGATGTTCCAAGCGCTTCAAGCATCACATCATTTTTTTCTAAAGAGACTTCGTCCACCCCATGAAATAGAACCTTGACACTTTCATGTCTTAATTCTTTCATACGCTGAGATACCAGTGTGTATCTATGCATATCTGACTGGTACAACTCTTTGTCAAAATGCTCAAGTTTCAGACTGGGAAGGACACCAAAAAGTCCAAGCTTTGCATTAAATTTTTTAGCAGAGTCTTGTGCCAATTGCCAAAGTGACAAGAGGTCTTTATCTAACTTTTGAGGTGCTTTACCATTAAGTTCAAAAACATTTCCATTGATCTCCAGATCATACTTTGCAAGTTCATTTGTAAAAAGAGGGGAATTTATATCATCAAGTATTTTTTTGTTTATAGGCTCAGGCAGATTGGCACTATTGAGTATACAGGCTTCCAGTTCATAGCCAATACGGAATCTGTCTGAAAATATTTCTGAGCCTTTGTCAAATAATGATTTGACATACTCAAGTTCACTTAACCACGCTTTTTTAAACGCTATGAAATCTTGCTCTGTAAACTCTCTCTTGCTTATCTCTGCGCCCATCAGATACCTTATATACTATTCTCTATTAAAAGTATAACAAAAACATTCACATTGCATACTGCTTTTGTTGATAATAATTGGCCGTAATCCCACTATGACACATCTGGAAAAGATATCCAAAGCCGAAGCCAGCCTGATATTGGAGTATCCATACTTTGTGATGATAGCTTTTGTGTTAAAAATGGAAAAGAATGATAACATCGAAGCTTTCCAAAATTTAAATCAAAGTATAAAACTAGTATTCATCAAAATTTGTTATAATTATCTAAATAAATTTGTGATTCTATTATTTAAGAAAGGTTTTTATGATTAGTTATGAGGGTGAAAAAAGACGAAATAACAGTGATCTTGCATTTCCTGAAGATGAAGTGAAATTGGCAAAAACAATGATGGATGAGTTAAAAACAACTATGGAATTTTTTCATTATCTTATGAATCACAGAGGCGAGTCGTCTCTTACTATGATTTTATTATCTTCTGATGATGTCAAGTTGGATAATTTACTTCCAAAGTGGAAGCGTCAATCAGATGTCTTATTTGAGCTTGATAAGGCAAATAATGTGTATGTCATCATTTGTCAGTCTACAGATAGTCACGGTGGAAAACTATTTGCAGAGATCCTCATGGCAAATATACGTTTGCATGGAGACAGTGATATCTATTGTGTAGTATCAGAACCTAAGACAATGAAATCCTCTATCCAGGAAGTCATTTTTGAAATGGTAGAAAAATATATTCTCATAAAAGAAGACAAAAAAGCCAATCAAGTATTTTTTGCCAGTGTTGATAATACAGCAAACACAGAGAATACAGATATCATTTATCATACGGATAGATCATAAAACATAAATTTGAATGATGCACTTAGACAAGATACAAAAAGCCAAAGCCAGACTGATGTTGGATCATCCTTATTTTGGAACCATCGCTTCTGCACTCAAGTTGGAACAGAATAACGAACTACTTACTTTTCTAAGTGATGGTGAAGCACTAAGGTACAATAGTGAGTATATTGACCGTCTTGATGTGGCAGAAGTCGAATTTGTCATGGCAAATGGTGCGATGCACGCAGTACTGAAACATCAACATCGCAGTGCTGGTCGTACACAATGGTTATGGCAGACAGCAACTGACTATGTTGTCAACAGTATGCTTGTAAATAACGGAATGCAACTGCCAGAATATGCAAATTATGAACATAAATTTGATGGTATGTATGCTGAAGAAGTGTACCAGATGCTCCGTGATGAAATGATGAATGATTCATTTGGGATGGAAGAGCAGATCGAGCAGATCATGGAGGGTGATGATGTGCATAATGAAAATATTCATATGCAACAGGAGAATGTAGCTTCCAATGATGCATCAGAGCAAAAGTATGATGAGAACAGTAAAGATAAAGAGGAGTCTTCCTCTACACCTTCTCAAAATTCTGAAGAGCTATCTGAGGAATTGAAAGAGCAGTTTGAACAGATATTTCAAAAGCTAAACCGTCAAGGCACTTTACCTAAAGATTTGAAGTTTGTTGTACCTGAGTATTTTTCACATAAAGTAGACTGGCGTGAGTTTTTATATGGATACATCGCATCTTATGCTAAAAGTACATACTCTTTTGTTCCTCCGAACATGAAGTACCTTTATCGAGGTATCTACCTGCCAAGCCTAAGTTCCGACCTTTTGCGTATAGTCATCGCTATAGATACTTCTGGCTCTGTAGATGAAACACTCTTGTCTACATTTTTAGGAGAAGTAAACTCAATAATGCAGAGTTATCCAAATTATGAGATTGACTTGCTTACAGCAGACGCTAAAATTCAATCACATAAAGTTTTTCTTCCTGGTGAGAATTTAGAGTATGAAGTAAGTGGAGGAGGTGGAACAGACTTCCGTCCAGTATTTGAGTACATAGACCAGCAGATAAACTACCCGACACTGTTACTCTATTTCACAGATGGCATGGGAACATTCCCTGAGATGGAACCTGCGTATGACGTGATGTGGGTGATGCCAGAAGAAGTAGATGTTCCTTTTGGTGAAGAGATGATTTTGGAAATATCAAACTTATAATGTGACCAGTCACATGAGCCTTCCGCTGAGGAAAACTTAGTGTTAGCGTAGTGTATGGAGCTTTGCTCTATACGCGTTCTTTAATGGTAAGTGATGGTTTTGGAGAAGAGTTTAGAGGATTAATTATTCGTTTAGGCACTTTTGGTATAATCTATGACACCGTCATCATCTATAAAAAATAGGATATTTATATGTTACAACTCGATAATAACAGTTCTAAATCGTGCTTTTCCCACTCCTTTGTCATAGCTCTAGTACCTTTACTTTTTTTAGTAGGGCTTGTTCTGGGTTATATAGGCGTTGTTCCTCTGAAAGTAGAGTTACATGTATTATTTATGATTGCATTCATTTTTATCGTGTTCATGTTCTTTGTACGGCATAATGCCAATTATGCCGCCTGTCATATGAGAGGTTCATTTGCTGCGATGGAAGAGAGCTTACAGACTGAACTACGAGCCAATGCATTGACTATTATGGGTAGAACCAAATCTACATTACATGTAAAAGACTTCATGGCAGAGTATTATAAAGATATACGTAACGACAACTTTGCACGTGTAGCACCTTCTGTTTTTCCTATGATGGGGATCTTAGGTACCTTCATTGCCATTGCACTCTCCATGCCTGACTTTACAGTCCAAGATCTTGATGCACTTGATCGTGAGATATCTCTACTGCTTTCCGGGATAGGAACGGCATTTTATGCCTCTATCTACGGGATCATGCTTTCGCTTATCTGGACGTACTTTGAAAAAAGCGGAAACACCAAAGTAGATAAAAACCTCTATGATCTGGAAAAACTTTATGACTCACGTGTTTGGAAAAAGGCTGAACTGATCAAGCATGAACATACACAGAGTGAACTGAAAGATCAAGAGATAGTTCAAACCCTCAAAGAGATGTTTAACATGGACTTCATTAAAGAACTCAATGAACAGTATCTTAAAAATTTTACATCTATAGTCAACGATACTACCAACAGTTTTACTGAACTTACAAAACATATGCAAAGTGCTTCTAGCGAGTTGCGTATCACACTAAATAAAATACATGATAAACAAGAGAGTGTCAATGCAGTTTCAACCATCAAAGAGAATATAGAAGGATTTAACTCTAATGCTAAAAATCTTCAAAGGTCTATGGAACGTTTCGATGGAACCGTTGAACACACCTTTGACAAGATAGACTCTGAAGTAGGACAGGCAGTCGAAAAACTCTCTACTTTCGCACGTATCATCTCTGAGCAGAATCAAATGATACTCAACAACATAGCTTCACTCAAAGAGGATAAAAAGTAACCTTATGTTTGAAAAAAAATCTACAGATACAGGCAGCAATTTCTGGATATCTTATGCAGACTTGATGGCAGGATTGCTTTTTGTCTTCATCTTACTTATAGGAGCGATCGTCTCTAAGTCCATCATTCTTAAAAGTGACCTGCATGATAAAGAAGACCGTCTCTCCCTGATCTCACAAACACTTAAAGCAAAAGAGTCCAAACTTGATGAGTTTAGTGCCACATTGGCTAAAAACAAAACACTTTTAGGAGAGAAAGACAAATATCTTGCTAAAAATAAAAGAGATATAGAAAATAAAAAAAGAGATATCAAGAATAAGAAAAGAGACATTGAAAACAAGAAAAGAGAGATTGAGAATAAGAAAAAACTCATAGATAAAAAAGACAAGCATATAGCTGAAAATAAAAAGAATCTTGATCTTAAAGATGATGAGATAAAAAAGCTTCATAAAATGCTTCTTGATGCGAATACACAACAAGACTTACTTAGCAAGAAAGTAGTTATCGTACAAAATCTTCTCAACGAGACCAATACAACATTACAAAAAGAGAAAAAGGCCCTTCATAAAACACTAAAAGACTACAAAGGACAGGTTATTGTCCTTTCAGATCAACTGACTGAATCGAACAAGACAGTAATGCATAAAGATGAAAAACTTCTAAAACTGCTTAATGCACTTGATGAAAAAGAGACAAAATATGATGATCTCATCGTAAAACTACAGAGCCAAAAAGCCAAAATAAAATCTCTCACAGGTATCAAACTTAAAGTTGTTGCTGCACTGAAAGAAGAGTTGGGAAGTAAGATAGCTATAGATAAACAGAGTGGTTCGCTTAGGTTGGCTTCAAACATCCTTTTTGGGAGTGGTAGCGCAACACTGAAAGAAGAAGCGAAGATAGAACTCAAGCAGGCTTTTGAAGAGTATATCGGTGCATTGGTGACCAATACAAAGATAAAACCGCATCTTGACAGGATCATTATAGAGGGACATACAGACAGTGATGGCGGGTACCTCTATAATTTGAATCTTTCACAAAAACGTGCTTTTGCTGTCATGAACTTCCTTCTTGGGTTGGACTTTGCAAGAGAGCATAACATTAAACCTCTCATGATAGCCTCAGGACGTGCTTATTTGGATGCTATTGAAGTAGATGGTGTAGAAGATAAAGATGCTTCAAGACGTATTGAGATCAAGTTTAGACTTAAAAATGAAGATGCCATGCATGAGATAGAAAAGGTTTTAGATGCGGAGTAATTTTGAGCCTGTACATCTTAAAAAAGCAAATGAAACACTCTCTAAACATCTTAGAGCGGTAGAAGCTTATGCTAATACCAACAAAGTGTATAAAAAAGAGGTTTTCAAGCGACCCACATTATGGGAAAAATTTCAAGCTTTAGTTAAAGGATGATCTATAAATAGAAAAACAGATCAGCACAACTATTAAAGTGACATTTAGCATAGATAGAGTTATTGGGCCATGTAGTATTGGCTAGGGCTGGGCATTATAGTTTTTTAGATGAAGGTTTGTTATGAGTTTTTTCACTTAGTTTAATTTAGCTTTTTCTTCTTCCTTGGCTTTTGTCTCTTTTTCTACTTCAGCTTTCTTTTTTTGTTCGGCTTCAATTTTCTTCTGCTGTGCTCGCTCTTTTTGATATACTCTAAAGGCTCTTATATTTTCTAAATGTTTGTCATACGTAGCTGCAAAGTCGTGTTCTCCCTTTGGGTTCAACATAAAAAAGAGATAGTTGCTCTTTTGAGGTGACATAGCTGCTTTCAGTGCATCCAGTGTCACTGTACCAAGAGGATATGGGGGTAAGCCTCTATGTTTATAAGTATTATAGTGGCTCGTATCATTTTTAATACGTTCGGAAGTAACGATAACATGTGAGTATTCTCCATAGTTAAGGGTACTATCCATCTGTAGTTTCATCCCTTTATCTAATCGGTTATGAATAACAGAAGAGATAACAGGCATCTCTTTAATTGAATTACTCTCTTTTTGGATGATGGAGGCGATGGTCAGTAGGACCTTAGGCGTAGCAGTATCTGCCTTTTGCGTAAAGTGTTCTTTTTCAAAGTTTTCTAACTCTTCAGTAGAGAGATGAAAAAGATATTTCATAGTAGTGTTTTCATCTGCCCTGCGAGCGATGGTGTAACGTTGTGCAAAGATGTCAGCCTCACGAAAGCGTGAAAGTATTTTATATTGTTTAAGAAGTTTTTCTTTGTCAAGTTTCATATCTTTAGCTAGACGAGTAGTAAGTTCTTCAGCCGTTTCTCCTCCATATACAACTACCTCCATCGTTTCAGCTTTTTTCCGATGAAGGTACTCAAAAAAAAGCAACCTGCCATGCTCATCAGTCTCAACACTGTACCAACCTTTTTCCGGGGTATGTATGAGTTTTAACATAAACCTGTCTATCCATGTGACGGTATAGCCATTTTTTTTTAATGTATGGACGACATCATCCATGTTAGAAGAGGGGATATAGAAGGTTTTAGTACCATCATTCATCGGAACAAAGTTATAGATGAGAGGAAGCAGTAAAATAGCCATGAAGATTTCCACATAGAGTACAAAACGTCTGTATTGAGCTGAGATTATCTGTTTCATTGCCAATGATTATATCATAGAAGATGTAGCAGTTTGAGAAGTATGTCAAATTGACATACTTTTTTAGTCTAAAGAACTTGACATTCAATTTTTAAAGCCATACAATAAAGACATATCAAAATTAAAAGGAGTCATTATGGCTAAAGATACAAAAAAGAAAGACGAAAAGAAAAAAGCTAAAAAAGCTTTATTGAAAGTGGAAAAGAAGAAGGCAAAAAAGAAAGCAGAGAAGAAAAAAGTTAAAGCAAAAAAACCTGTTTCGAAAAAAAATAAGAAAAAGAAAGTTGAAAAGAAAAAGTCATCTAAGAAAAAATCTGACAAAAAAAAGTCTAAAAAAAAGTCTAAAAAATAAACTTGAAGAGGTATGAGTTTATATGCTCATACTTCTTTTTTTAACTAACTCTCTAACGTCTCTTCATCTATGACGATAATACCGTCATGATCTGCTAAAAGATGTTCTCCGTTTTTAAAGAATACACCACCAAAAGTAAAGGTAACATCGCGTTCACTTGCTTGTTTATCATGGCTTTTACGTGGACAGGTACCTAGTGCCCAGAGACCTACAGGAATGGTTTTTGTAATGTGGGTATCTCGTACATATCCATTGATGAGAATGCCTGCCCAGTTGTTTTCATGAGCAAACTTCATCAGGTTTTCTCCTACAACAGCGTAGTGAGCTCTGTTTACATCTACAACTGCAATACGTCCTTCACCAGGCTCTTTAAGCATAGTGATGAGATCTGAATTTTCATCATAAAGTTTAATGGTTGCAATAGGCCCACGGCACTTTTCTACTCCTCCATAAGAGTGGTATTCTGGTGAGAGTACTTGAACTTTTTCATGATGTTCGTCTGAAATGTCAGCTGTATAAAAAGGCATTTTCGGTCCTTATGATAATTTAACTATTAGATTATACTAAAAAAAATCTATAATTAGATAGAATTATAAAAACAAACATAAAGCAGATAGATGAAAGTAGTAACAGGTGTAGTGGGTAATGATATTCATGTCGTAGCCAACAGATTGATAGATATTTCGCTTGAAGAGCGTGGTTTTGAAGTCTTTAATCTTGGGGTCAATACATACCTCGAAGAGTTTATGGATGCAGTGATAGAGACAGATGCAGATGTACTTTTGATCTCATCATTGAATGGTGAAGCAGAAGGCTGGTGTCGTGATCTTCAGATACTTAAAAGTCAGTATGATTTTCGTGATGTTGTCTTTATGATCGGTGGCAATCTTGGGGTAGGTGAGATGGACCCTGAATTACTGGTACCAAAGTTTCAGAACTATGGTTTTGATCTGGTATTTCATCAGGTTGACCTCAATGAGGGGCTTGATCGTCTTGAAGATTTTCTGGAGGCACGCTCATGAGTCTATTGCAAAGAGAACGTGAAATTATCGTTAAAAATGAGTATATAGACAGGTTTGATTTTGACGAGGTTGAAGCGTTCATCAAAGGGGCGAGTAAAGATCTCTTTATCTCACATAAATTCAAAACTTCCAATGAGATGCTGGTTCAGCCTCGTGGTGGTTTCCCTACGTATGATAAAGTCTTTCAACTCTATAAGGAGTTCAAAGATGCCAATGTTGATGTCCTTCCCCTAACCATTGATTCTAATACCCGTCTTAACGACTATGCCTCTGCTAAAAAGATGTTGGCACTCTCTGAAGAGAATGATGTCGATATGCTTAACGGCTATCCATTAGTCAATCATGGTTACCGAACAACACGTAAGATGATCACCCATTACAATACACCTGTAAGTCTTCGTCACGGTACACCTGATGCACGACTACTGGTTGAAACAGCCCTTGCTTCGGGGATCTTTGAGATCGAAGGTGGCCCGATCACTTATCTTCTGCCATACTCTAAGAACTTCCCGATGGATAAAGCATTTTTGTATTGGAAATATGTTGAGAGAGTATGTGCCAAATACTCTGAGCTCAATGAACCGATCAACCGTGAATCATTCGGGCCACTAAGCGCAACATTACAAGCACCGGCGATCGTTATTGTGATCCAGATCTTGGAAATGCTACTCTCACTCGAAGAGGGTGTAAAATCCTTCTCTGTCAGTTTTTCACAAACAGGCTCGATGCTACAAGATATCGTCTCCTCCAATGTGATTAAGAAACTTTCACGTAAATATGCTGACAAGTTCGGTCACCATGATGCAAGGATCAACCTTGTCTATCATCAGTGGATGGGAGCTTTTCCTTATAACAAGGAGTATTCAGATTCACTCATTAACACTTCAACGGTGATAGCTGCGATGGTGGGTGCAGACAAGATCATTACCAAGACCCGCAACGAAGCTTTTGGTATTCCGACAAAAGAGGCCAATGCAATGGCAGTGGCAAATGTAAAATATACTCTGGGTATGCTCAAAGGGTTACCAACGGTAAGTGATGAAGAGGAAGAGGAAAATCTCACAAATGAAGTCGATGAGATTCTTGAAGCAGTATTCAATGATGGTGCAGATACACTCTGGAGACAGGTATTTAATTCTATTAAAAAAGGGTATATTGATATTCCGTTCTCGCCGCATATCATCAATGCCAATGAAGTGATCACGATACGTGACCCACAGAGTAATATACGTATCCTCAAAAAAGGAAATTTGCCTATTTCAGATAGAAGTTTTGCTTTTGAACAATCAAAGATCAAACTAGCTGAAGGTCAAAAAGCGGTAGACAAGATCATTCAAGATATAGGGATCATGCTATGAGTAAATTGTACATAGATATAGGTAGTACCTATTTTAAAATAGCTGAAAATGGTAGAATTGACCAGTATTTTAGAGATTTTAATAAAAATATTTTTGATGACCTAAATAGCAAGTGTGCTGATGTGGTCAGTCGCTATGCCAAAGAAGATATCCACATCTGTTCTTCAGCCAATGGTGGTTTAAGTACGCTGATCATCGGACTGACCAACTCTTTCAGCCTTAAATATGCTATCAATACTGCATTTAATTCTGGGATCAACATCATCGATACTGTACTTTACCCAAAGATAGAGAGTGAAACAGCACCAAGTGAGATGATCGATGTAGTCATTGTTGTTGGTGGGATAGACAGTGTGGAAAAAGTATTTGATGAGAAACTGTTAACGTATCTTGAAAAAGTAAATTATCAGAATATCGTCTATGTGGGAAGCCAAAAGAACGCTGCTTTTTTAGAAGAAAATCTTGAAAATGTAGTGGTACTTAAAAATATTATCTCCGATAAGCTCAAGATACAGGAAGAGGCACTGAAGGGGTATCTGACAGATCTTTATCAGGCAGATATCGTGGGAAAAGAGGATATCAAACAGCTCTATGAGATCACATCCAATCAGATCTTCTCAACCCCTTACATCGTCAACCGTTCATTGCCGAAGATACATGAAAGACTTGATGTTACTGATCCGTTCATCGTAGTAGATATCGGTGGGGCAACAACAGACATCCACTACAGTCGTGACCTTGTCAATGATAATATCTTGACTGAGAGTGGCTATGACCGTCTGGTTTTTAAAAAGCTTGGAGTTTTCAAATCACGTGAAAGTCTGGTGCATACAGCGAAAAATAATGAATTTGTCTATGAACTGTTGGAGCATTTGAATGTAACTGAGAATATTCTTGAAGAGCAGAGTGAAACAGCTACACGCATCTTGATGCAGTTAGCGATCTTTCTTGTGCTTTACAAAGTCTCAAAGCATCATGGTGACTATATTGAACTGAACCTTGACATTCTCAACAGCATTGTGCTTACCGGTGGGATCACTAAGGTTTTGACCCAGGAAGATGTAGATGATATCATCCTCTTTTTCTATAGGAAGATTCTTCACTTTCATCATGCACCTACGATCCTTCTCGATAGTGATTATGAGATCTGGACCTACGGAATTAAGGAGTAATTATGTCAGTTAACAGTATTCGAAATTTATTGGAGATCGCTGCGCAAACGGAGCCTGAAAAAATCGGACTTATGCATGGGAGTGAGGCGTACAGTTATGCTGAACTTATCACAAAAGTTGATCAGATCGCACATTACCTGACAACGATCGGACTGAAAAAAGGGAGTAGGATAGGTATCTACTCTAACAAAAGATGTGAGCAGATGATCGCTATTTTGGCAGTGCTCTCGACAGAGTATGTTTTTGTTCCTATTACCAGACTGCTTAAATCTGAACAGGTCAAACACATCATTGATGATAGCGGTATCTCTTGTCTGATCACAGATAAGACAAAGATCGAAAATATCAAAGCGATCGATTTTAAAGGCAAGATCATCTCTTATGAGGCGAGTGATGAGAGTGATGTGTCATTTGAAGAGATCTACAAGTGCTATACTGCCCAGATCAAGTGTGAGATCAAAGGCAATGACAATGCGGCGATCACTTACAGTTTTGGCTCATCAGGAAATCCAAAAGGGATAGTGATCGACCATCGTGCATTTATAGATGGAGCACGCATCGTTTCCAAATATCTTGATATCCATAAGGATGATATCATATCGGGTATATTGTCATTCAACCTGGATTATGGACTCAATCAGATCTTTGTAACACTCTATAAAAGAGCAACACTGGCGATCCATAAATTTGTGCTTCCTTCAGACTTTTTTTCTCATCTTATTAACGAGAAGATCACAGTACTGCCTCTAATGCCTATCCACATTACACAAATGTTTGATGAAGATCCTCATCGTATTCCTCAGCCTGAACACTTTAAAAATCTGAGAACCATTACATCTTCGGGTGGTAATATAACACCGTTGATGGTCAAAAATATCACTACACATTTTCCTGATGCCAAGTTCTACTCTATGCATGGTCTTACTGAAGCATTTCGTTCAGCTTTCCTTGATCCAAGTCAGATACACATCCGTCCCAACTCCATAGGTAAAGCGATACCTGATGTAGAACTTTATATCATCAATGAAGATGGAAAGGCATGTAAACCACGAGAGATCGGTGAGCTTATCCATCGAGGGGCATGTATCTACAAAGGGTACTGGAATGCACGTGAAGAGACGGCACAGCGCTTTAAGAGCATTGCTATTTTAGATAAAGTGATCGAACCGGAGGGTCAGTTAACTGATGAGATCGTCATCGCAAGTGGTGATTATGTCTATGCTGATGAAGAGGGGTATATTTACTTTGTTTCACGTAAAGATGATATGATCAAAACACAAGGCTACCGTGTCAGTCCTCATGAGATAGAAAGTGTTGTTTATGACAATATCCCAGAAATCACTGAGTGTGCTGTGTTTTCCGTACCTAATGCAGAGATCGAAGAGGAGATCGTGATGGTTTATGGTGCCAAAAGTGAACTCGCACGAAATGAGATCCTTTTTGAACTTAAAAAACATTTGCCTAACTATATGCTGCCTGGAGAGATCGTCTATAAAAAGAGTATGCCGCTTAAATCATTGCATGAAAAACAGATCGATAAAGAGGTGCTTAGAAAAGAGTTTTTGAGTTAATCTAAGGAGGGGATACTTCCCCGAACCTTTAGATTTGAGGTAGTTGATCAGACTATACTTTTTACCATAATGATGCCGTCAACTTCATGAAGTTTATCAAGAACATTTTCACTCACTTCTCCGTCTACATCAATGATATTGTAAGCAAGGTCACCTTTGCTTCTGTTCAGCATATCACCAATATTAACGCTGTTGTCTGCCAGTACAGAAGTGATCTCACTGATCATCTGAGGCACATTCTTGTTTGCTATAATAATTCTTTTATGGCCTGCCTTTACCGGCATTTCGCATGTCGGGAAATTAACAGAGTTTCTGATATTACCTGTTTCAAGAAAATCTTTTACTTGCTGACAGGCCATTGTGGCACAGTTCTCTTCCGACTCTTCAGTTGATGCTCCCAGGTGAGGAATAGGGATCACTCCTTTTACTCCAAGAAGATCGGCACTTGGAAAGTCTGTCACATAAGTTGCTACTTTACCGGATGCCAGTGCTGCTTTGATATCATCATTGTTGACCAGACCGCCTCTTGCAAAATTCAAGATACTGATACCATCTTTCATCATAGCAAATTTTTCACTGTTGAACATCTCTTTTGTACTCTCCAGAAGAGGGACATGGATACTTAAATAATCAACATCTGACAGTAGTGTTTCAAGCCCTGTTGCTTTTTTGACATCGCTTGAGAGCTCCCAGGCGGCATCTACTGAGAGGTAAGGGTCATATCCGACCACTTCCATACCAAGAGCAAGTGCATCATTGGCAACCATCGCCCCTATGGCTCCCAGACCGACAATGCCAATCTTTTTGCCTCTGATCTCCTGCCCTCCAAATTGCGACTTTCCTTTTTCAACCAAGGCAGCTACATTCTCACCTTCATCCTTGATACTTTGCACCCAGCTTATACCTTCCACAATATCACGCGAAGCAAGTAGCAGACCGGTAAGTACGGCTTCTTTAACTGCGTTTGCATTGGCTCCGGGTGTATTGAACACAACGATACCTTTTTTGGAACAATTCTCTATAGGAATATTGTTCGTTCCTGCACCTGCTCTGGCAACGGCACATAATGTTTCGGGCAGTTCCATATCGTGCATCTTGAAACTACGCAGAACAATGGCATCAGCATTTCCAATTTCACTGGCAACTTCGTAATTGTCATGAGAAAAGAGATCCAAGCCTTTTGGAGAGATCTTATTTAATGTTTGAATTTTGAACATACTGTCCCCTCCTTATTATTGTTTTTCTGCTGCGAATTTTTCCATAAGATCAACCAGCGCTTTAATACCATCAATACTCATGGCATTATAGATCGAAGCACGAAGTCCGCCGATAGAACGATGTCCTTTCAGCCCGATCATTCCACTTTCTTCCGTGCGTTTAATAAGCTCTGCTTCAAGCTCTGCATTTTTATCTTTGATATTGAAAGAGACATTCATCAGTGAACGTGAATCTTTTTGTGCATGTCCTGTGTAAAAACCGTTGCTGTTATCGATCGCATCATATAGTAGTGCTGCCTTCTCTTCGTTCATCTTTTGGACAGCTTTGATACCGCCCTGTTTTTTGATCCATTCCATCGTAAGGTTAAGCAGATAGATACCAAAAGTTGGTGGTGTGTTGTAGAGAGAGTTGTTCTCAGCATGTGTTGTGTAACGTAATATAGTAGGAACAGAGTCTTGTACTCGGCTAAGCAACTCTTTTTTGATAATTACAATAGTTACACCAGATGGACCGGCATTTTTTTGAGCTCCAGCAAATAGCATATCAACTTTTGACCAGTCTACAGGATAAGAGAATATATCACTTGAAGCATCTACTACCAGTGGTGCCTTTGTAGTTGGAAATGTTTTATACTGCGTTCCGTAAATCGTGTTATTTGACGTAATATATGCATAATCTGCATCATCATCAAAGGTGATATTCTCAGGGATTCTGTCAAATGCAGTCTCTTCCGAACTTGCAACGATCTCAGTATTCAGAGCTTGGACCTTTGCCTCTTTAATTGCTTTTTTAGACCAGCTTCCTGTATTGGCATACTGAACTTTTCCTCCCATTGACAGGTTCATTGGTATCATAGCAAACTGTAATGAAGCCCCGCCCTGAAGGAACATTACTTCATAGTCATCAGGTATTTCATACAGCTCTCTCATCAACGCAATAGCTCCATTATGCACTTCTTCATACAGTTTGGATCTATGAGAAGCTTCCATGATCGAGATCCCTGAACCTTTAAAGTCCAGCAGCTCTTTTTGTGCCTCTTCTAGTATCTCTGTCGGTATCGTAGACGGTCCTGCACCAAAGTTAAACGCTCTATTCATTCTCTTTCCTTTTCTTTGTAAAAATGGCCTTAAAATTAGACTTATATAAATTCTATCGAATGTAAGAATAAAGGCTCCTGAAGTCAGGGACGTTAAAATACATGCAAAAGCAGCAAGCTCCAAAGGGTACATAAAAACTTTTTTAAGAGTAGTACTTGATAGGATAAAATTAAAACCCCACTTCCATGGAAAATGAAAATCTGATACAATACCCCTATGATTATATGTAACTGTATCCTTCACCTAGAACTACCGCATGTCCAGTCACTCAAAGGACGCAGAAGTGTCACCAATAGTATGAAAGAGAAGCTCAAAGCCTTTAATCTCTCCGTACTTGATGTCAGTGGTGAATATGCCAAAGAAGCTGATATCGCTTTTGTCTTTCTCTCTCCAAACTCTCTTGGAGCAGCACAGTATCGTGAAAAGATCGAGAAGATGCTTGAGAGGAATTTTTCTGAGTATCACTTTGATCTGGAGTATGAAGAAATTTGAATTGGCAAAATACTAAACCTTTTTGATAGCACTTCTCATTCGCTATGGTCAGAACGGTAAAAGCAGTAAAGAAAAATACCTATCCCCATAAGAAACCCTGTCATGAACAGATACCAAGGAAAGTGGAGAGGAAGACTCTGTTCAACCACAGATGAACCTGGTATCACGAATGAAATGATAATGAGAAGTGCTGCGAAAAGCTCAAGCAGTATAAACCCTCTGCCAAAATGCAAAAAGTGGTTTTGATGGTTGTGTATCAATGTAATGGTGCCGGCATAGATAAATCCGATAGAGACAAGAATCGGTGCCCAGACCGGTCCAAGCCATGGCGCGGGGATAAGAAAGAGAATATCCCAGGTACCCAGGCTTTCGGGCCAATTTAGAAGCAGTTTCAAAAAAATGTAGTAGAAGATGTCCCATACACCAAATAGTATGACAAAAGCCGCGACCCGGCTTTGCAGTCTTTTATACGTTAGGCATACTGCCGCCCACATGATGAGCAGTGTAGATGCTTCACGAAGTACTTCGGTCAACATGATACGATCGGGGATGATGACCGCAGGGAATGCAAAACCCTCAGGATAATAGAGCTCGCGAAGATAGACGACTACAGCAGCCTCCATATACCCAAATGCTACACCCCATACCATCAACCAGAACAAATTTTTTTTCATTACTGTCTGTCCTCCATTTATGCATTATAGCATTATGGTTGCTTGTTGCATGCTTTTGCATAATAATAAAATTCATGGTCAAATGCTAACCAGTAGTCGATCACTTTACCAAAGTATCATTTTTAGGATAAAATACTTTAAAGAGTACTGCTTAAAAGTAGTATATGAAGAGGGAAGCCAATGACTATTCCAGAATATCCTCATTTTGAAACACTTGGATCGTTAGCGAAACAGTTAGAGACTTCAAAAGAGGGATTGAGTCATGCCGCTGTAGAAAAAAACCTCTCTGTCTACGGCTTAAATGAAATTCAAGAAAAAAAGCACAATCTTTTTATACTCTTTCTAGCACAGTTTAAAAGTCCTTTAGTTTATGTGCTGGTAGTTGCTGCTGTGCTTTCTCTCTTTTTGGGGAAACTGCATGAAGGATTGCTGATACTGCTTATCATCCTGATCAATTCCTTGATCGGGTTTTGGCAGGAAGTTAAAGCACTCTCATCCATCAAAGCACTGAAAAAACTAACAGAAAGTAAAACACAGGTCAAACGTGAAAACCAGATATTTACCATCTCCTCTGCTAGGCTTGTACCCGGAGATGTCATCATTTTGAGCGAAGGAGATATCGTACCTGCTGATATCCGCCTCTTTGACACAACAGGCGTGGTGATCGATGAATCGATCCTTACGGGAGAATCTGTACCGGTACAAAAAGATGCGAATCTTACTCTGCCTAAGGAAACATTACCCTATGAATTGGACAATATGGCGCTGTCTGGTACCACGGTAACCAAAGGCAAAGCAGAAGGGTTTGTCGTATTTACCGCAGAAAAGACTTATCTTGCCTCTATTGCGGGTAAAGCAAAAGAAGAGTCACCTGATACACCATTGACCAAAGCACTGGAAGTTTTTATCAAAAAACATATGTTTATCTTACTTATAATGATTGCATTGACGGCTATCCTTGCTCTTTGGCAAGGTAGAGAGGGTATCGAAGTTGTCTATCTGGTCATCGCAGAACTGGTTTCTGCCGTACCGGAAGGTCTGCCTATCGTCGTAACACTGGTACTTACGATAGGTGCGATGACACTCAGTGTCAGAAAAATCTATATCCGTCATTTGCCCTCCGTCGAAACATTAGGCAGTGCTACGGTCATTGCATCCGACAAGACAGGTACGATCACCCAGGGTAAACTCCATGTAGAAGAAGTTTTTTCTCTCCATGAGACCTTTTCACAAACCGTTTCAGCGCTTGCCAATGAATCGATAGAAGGAAAGGGCGATCCCGTAGATACCGCCCTTGCACTTTGGGTCGGCAAAGAGTATAAAAGCATCAGACAAAAATATCCACGCGTTAACCTCTATCCTTTTGATACCAAACATAGACTAATGGCAAGCTCAAATATGATCCAAAAAGAGCACAAGATCTTTGTCAAAGGTGCTTTTGAATCACTCAAAGATTTTGCCACGAATCAGAAAGATTTTGAGACCCTTGAAAAAGAGCATGATAAGTTGGCTTCTAATGGTTTAAGAGTCATTGCATTGGGTATGGGAGAACACACGACTGATGATATTGATAAATGGCAAATTGAGATCGTAGGATTGGTAGGCTTTTTAGATCCTCCAAAAGAGGGCGTTTTAGAGGCTGTTCAAACGGCACAAAAAGCCGGAGTTAAAGTGATGATGATCACAGGAGATAATCCTCTCACTGCTGCAGCTGTTGCTAAATCTGTTGATATATATAAAGAAGGGGATCTGGTTGTTACCGGAAAAGAACTCAATGATATGGATGATGATACACTGGAGAAGATCTTACCAAAGGTCACTGTTTGGGCAAGAGTACTTCCTGAACATAAATACCGCATCGTTAAAACATTGCAAAAACTAGGAGAGATCGTTGCCGTTACAGGTGATGGAGCCAATGATGTTCCTGCCCTAAGAGCTGCAGATCTGGGTATTGCTATGGGAGACGGTACCGATGCGGCAAAATCTACTGCAAAAATGGTGCTTGCTGACAACAATCTCTCTGTCATCGTCGATGCGATCAAACAGGGCCGTACTATTGCCAGCAATATTCGAAAAGCGATCTATTTTCTCGTCTCTACAAGTTTGGATGAAGTGATCCTTATCACCGGTGCGATCTTAATGGCACTGCCACTGCCGCTTTATCCTGTACAGATATTATGGATCAATCTTGTTGCAGACAGTGCGTTGGATAAAACCTTTCCATTTTTAAAAGATGAAGAAGATGTCATGAATAGAGCGCCAACCAAACTGCACAAACAATTTTTAGATAAAGTACAACTTTTACGGGTACTTTATGCCGCACTGGTAATCAGTCTTGGAGCACTCTTTTTATATGTCTGGATGCTGGATCACTACGGAAAAGAGAGTGCCATATCCACACTTTTTACAGCATTTGTCATTGCCACATGGATCAACGGTTTGCAATCACTTAAAGAACATGAACCCTTTTTTAAAAATATCAAAAGATCATTACAAATCAATCCATACATCTTTTACGGTATTGGTATCGGACTGATATTGCAACTATTTGCGATTTATGCACTTTCAGATGTCTTTCATACCCTTCCGTTAAATACTGAATCATTGAAGATGATCGGTTTGTTGGCGCTATGGGTATTTGGTATGATCGAGATACGTAAATGGGTTGAGTATCTGTGGGGAAAAGAAATGAAATAGAGGGGTTAACACCATGTTAGTGTAATCTACAGATTAACCCTAAAGTTGTAAATATAATTTTTAAAATGATATTATTATTCAAGCCAAATTAAAAAAGGACTTCTTATGCGTATTAATTGTCATTCTCACGTGTTCAACTTGAAGACAGTATTTACTGGTGAAACACTGAAGATCTTACTTCGTCGCTTGAAAGAAGAGATGATGCCCGAGTTTCTGCGTAAGGCTTTGGATATACTTTTGAAAAGGGCATTATCTAAGAGAGGAACGATCAGTAGAAAAGAGATATTGGTAGAGGTATTTAATGCGATCATAGAATCAAAAGAGTTTAAAAAATCATTAAAGAAGAGTGGTAAGCCACTTCCCGTAGAGATACGTATGGTGTTTGAAGAAGATGTATCCTTTTTGGATGAGGAAATTTTAGAAGACTCTATGTATGCACTCTCTGAGTGGTTTTTTGATCCTGAGGAGGATGCAAGTAAATCATCCTTGCGTGACTATGTGGATTATATGTTGCTGGCTCTGGCTCCAAATATCGATAAGGTGACAGATAGGCTTATGAAAGATGTAGGGCAAGATGATGGTGTAATAGCACTTATGATGGATATCACAAACGGCAAAGGAAAAGATGGAAAGAAATTTACAAAGCAGACAGAGTCTACGTCTCGTCAAGTATTACGCTATCCGGGACGGATATTTCCATTTTTTGCTGTCAACCCTATCCGAAAAGATCACTTTGAACGTATGAAAAAAGCCACTGAAAAACAGGGGTTTGTTGGAGTAAAATTATATCCGTCTTTAGGGTATAAAATTAATTTAGAGACTAAGATGGACAGGGTGCTTGCATACTGTAATACCCATGAGATTCCAATGCTTCAGCACTGTAGTCAAGGTGGATTTTACAGTAAAAAATCTTATATCGACTACAGTAATCCTGCACATTGGCGACCTGTGTTAGAAAAATATCCTAAACTTCGTATCTGTTTTGGTCATTTCGGTGGGGATGAAAATTTGACAAAGAAAAAGATAGAGAAAGATTCGTGGACACAAACAATATTAGATATGATGGTAGAGTTTAAAGGGCAGGTGTATGCTGATGTCGCTTATCATACTGACACAATGAACGGCGGCATAGAAGAAAAGAACTATGTAATGCATTTGAAGAAGTTCATTGCTGATAAGCGATATACCCCATATATTTTATGGGGTACTGATTTTGCAATGGTTCGTAAAAGACTGAGAGAAAAAAGTTATTGGTATTATTTTGAACATCGATTTAGTGATAAAGAGTTCAATCAAATGAGCAATAAGAATGCCCATACCTTTCTAGGATTAATGCAAGGTGGAAAGACAGGGAAAAGCCTTAGTCGTTATGTGGATTTTGTAGCCAAAAATCATTTTAAACTTGAGGGTAAAGTAGCGAAATGGTTACAAAAAAGTATAAAAAAGAGGTATCCTAAGCTTAAACTCTAAACGTTTATATTAAAAATACTTTGTCAAGAATGCATTTAACTGATTTGAAAAAGCATGAGCATCTTTCCCATCAAAAGCTTTCGGTCCTCTGGTCATCTCTCCGCTTTCTCTTATGCTCTCCATGAGGTTTCGCATGGCTAGGTACTGTTTGATGTTGTCTACGCTGTAGAGTTCACCTCTGTGGTCTATTGCGTGGGCATCTTTGCTTATGATCCTGTCAGCTAAAGGAATGTCAGCTGTGATGACCAGATCACCTTTTTCGCATAACTCTACAATATGATGATCGGCTTCATCTGCACCTTGTTCTACGATAACATACTCTATGTGTTTTGATTTGCCCATATTGATCTTTTTGTTGGCTATGACTTTGGTGGTGATAGCCAGGCGTTCGATGCTTCTTAGAACAATAGGCTTGAGGAGATTAGGGAAGGCGTCTCCATCGATGAAGAGGGTCACAGTATCTCTTTTACACGTCCTACTTCACCAGTGTTGAGACGTACTTTTATGCCGTGAGGGTGAGTAGGGGAGTTTGTAAGGATTTTCTGAACTTTACCATAAGTTAAATACCCTGTAGATTGGTCTTCTTTCAGTATAACACCAACATCTAAACCATACTTAATATTAGATCTTTTTTTACCATCTTTGATCATGTTATTTAGGCTCGTAGTTTAAAACTTTTTTTACTGTTTCTACAGAACAAAAGAAAAGTGCATCAAACAGAGGATTGAGTTTGGTTTTGTTTTCATCTATCACATCAAAAGGTTGAAAGAAAAATCCTGAACCATCTTCTTTATCTGCCGGTTTTACATTAAAAACAATAGGTTTAAGTGTACGAACAACATTGAGAATTTTTTTATAGTTCTTTTCATCTTTTGCTGGTAGTAGATTGTCTTGTTTACTCTCATTTACACGGGCTTTAAGCAGGAGTTGGAGTTTATCGTTAAAGATAACCTTGTTCCACTTGATCGTCCCTAAATCGATGCTGAATTCACTGTTTCCGGCTACTAAAGGATGGGGCTTTGTCTCACGGATAGCTTCGAGAAGCTGTAAAAAGAAGTTTTTTCCACCAAAGGCATTGGCACATTGGAGGAGTTTTTGATGATGAAGGAGTTTTTCTTCATCTGTTAAGGCATTGAAGTCACACATTGAACTTCCTTTTTTTTGTGCAATTATACCCGAATTTATACATCGTGGCTTAGATTAATCAACTTTATATATAATTATGATAATTATAAGTTAATGGGGAAAGTATGGGGAAACAACCAGAAGAGATCGATGAGCTAGCTATAGCAGATAAAGAACATAAGTATGCACGTTATGCAGATGTAGATAAAGAGCAACTTGAAAAAGATATAGATGCTATAAAAGAGACGATGGATCCAGTAGGTGAAGATGATTTCCAGCACCTGTTAAAGCTTGAACGTTGGGGTAGAATGTTCACTTTTTCAGGCTATGGACTGATTGCTGTATTGAGCCTTGTTGAACTTCTTGCCGGAGGCTTAAGTGGGTTTGTTTTCTGGCCTATAGCTGTTATAGCAGCACTTCTCATCAGCACAGGAAATGTAGCAAGATGGGCAGATGTCACACACCCTATACTTCACGGAGCGTATGATAAAGTACCGAATATTCCGGAAAAATATACGAAAAAAGTGTTTGCAAAAGGTGCACGACGTTACATAGATTGGCTTGATTGGATCAAGCCTCAGGCTTGGGAATATGAACACAATATCATGCACCACTATCATTTAGGTGAGACAGAAGATCCCGATAATGTTGAGAGAAATCTTCAGTGGCTCATTCAGTCTAAAACACCAATGTGGCTTCGTTATGTCATAGTTTATGGATTTGCAGGGATGTGGAAATTTCTTTACTATGCACCCAACACCCTCAGAATATTGGAAAATAAAAAAAATAGAGATCAGCAAAAATTAGAGGTGACGGATTTTGAACTGGATCCTCGTACTAAAAATGGTTTAGAGCTTTGGATGGAGTATTATTTACCTTATATCATTATCAAATTTATCGTATTCCCATTACTATTTATACCTCTGGGAATGGAAGCAGTATTCAATGCTTTCATCATTATAGTAATTGCTGAATTTTTTGCAAATTTACACTCGTTTTTAGTCATTGTACCCAATCACTCAGCTGAAGATATTTATATGTTCAACGAGCCTCATAAGAGTACAGGAGAGTTTTACCTAAGACAGATCATGGGCTCTGTAAACTACAATACAGGTTCTGACTTTAAAGATTTTGCACATGGTTTCCTGAATTATCAGATAGAGCATCATCTCTTCCCAAATATGCCACACAGCTACTATCAAAAGATGCAGCCTATCGTTAAAGATATCTGTAAAAAGCATAACCTTGAGTATAGACAAGAGTCTGTGTTTAAAAGAATTGGAATGAGTATTGACCTGATGGTGGGGAAAACAAAATTGCTTAGAGTGGATGGTATCTAAACTCCAAAATACTGTAAGGAATTAGCCTTGCAGTATGTTATAATCACACTATGATAAATGATAAACGCCATAAAGCGTACAAACGACAATCTTGCTCGTAAACAACCCAAGAAGTAAAGGGAAGATACCTTTGGAGTTTAAAGAAGAGATCATGCTTATGACCAAGAAAACAATATGTTATAATCTATCATAGTCACATTCACCTAGACAGGAGAGAGATATGAAAGAGATCGAACGTAAATATTTACTGAACAGATCTATTTTAGAATTCTTGGATAAAACTTCTACAAGCCATAAAAATATAACCCAATTTTATACAAAAGCAACAGCCAACAAGAGTTTGCGTTTTCGAAAATATGGTAGTCAGTACTATAGATGTATCAAGCATGGTACAGGAGGTGTCCGGGAGGAGATCGAAAAAGAGGTTTCCTCAAAAGTGTATAAAAAAAATCTCAAAAAACGCATTGGCAGGAGTATCAAAAAAATACGTTATCTTTTTAAATTGGACAGTTATGAATACAGTGTCGATGTTTACAAAAAACCTCTTGTAGACCTTTATGTCATGGAGGTTGAGTTTGAGAGTATAGCAGCGTATGAAAATTATGTACTGCCTTCTACACTTGAAATGGTTGTTGAAAAAGAGGTAACATATGATGAAGCCTATAAAAACAAGAGTTTAGCACTTTTTGGTCTTCCGTATGAAGAGAGTGAAGTGAATGAAAATGGCAGTGTTGATGCTTTGGTGCAAGTTTTTGAAAAACTTTTGTCTGATATCTATCTCTATCGTGAAAAACTGCTTACAGGTGGTGATGATGAAGATCTGCATCAGTTTAGGATCGCATGCAGAAGATCGGTTGTTCTAATGGGAGAGTTTAAACTTCTTTATGAGAAAGAGAGACTTTTAGAGAATAGAACGGCACTTAAAAATCTTATAAGCATCAGTAATACCAAGAGAGATATGGATGTCTTGAAAAGTGAGATAAATAGGATAGAGGGAGAGATGGAACCCTCTGGCTATCAGGAAGCGTTGGAGCTTTTGAAAGGGCGAGTGGAGAAGATGCTTCAAAAAGAGCATGCCTCGATCATTACCTATTTGCAAAGCGAAGCATGCACAAACATTTTAGTGGCGTGGAAAAGCTATATTGCAGATAGGAACAGAACAAATGTTTCGATCTATGGGAGATACACTATAGATTCACTCTCGAAGCATGTGATCTTTCAACGTTTTTTAAAGATCAAAAAGCGGATCAAAGGACTTGATCCCAAACATGATGCAAGTGAAACGCTACACAAGTTACGTATAGAATACAAAAAAATGCGCTATCTACTGGAGAGTTTTGGATACTTGTATGAAAAAAAAGAGATCAGAAAACTGCTTAAAGAGATGAAAAAACTTCAAGATCTCCTAGGGCTTTTTCATGACAGCCATCAGCAAAAAATGATCTTTGAAGCGCTGTTGGAAACAGAGGAAAATGAAAAAGTAAGATCTTTCATTAAAGAGATACTTTTCTCTCATTTAAAAGCATATCAGAAAAAAGAGATAGTGGAAATTCAAAAACTATTAAAAGTATTTTTGAAAAAAGAGGAAGCATACAGGCAGATCTTTGCCTGATTCTTTTAGCTTATATACTATTCCTGAGTATTATAAGCCCGGTCTCCGGCATCTCCCAACCCTGGCATGATAAACATATGCTCATTAAGCTTTTCATCTACCTGAGCAATGTAGAGTTCTACATCCTGATGTTTTTGTTCCAAGACGGCAAGTCCTTCCGGAGATCCGATAAGATTGAGTGAGATGATCTTTTTAGGTGATTTGGCTTTGATGACCGCTATAGCATCACACAATGATCCACCTGTAGCCACCATAGGGTCAACGATGATCACGGTTTTACCTTCACATGAGGGTATTCGATCATAGTAAATGACACTCTGATGGGTCTTTTCATCACGCTTTATTGCTAAAAAACCGGAAGATGCTTTGGGAAAAAGTGCAGTGACAGACTCGATCATCGGTAGACCTGCACGTAAAATGGTAACAAAAAGCAGATCTTCCTCTTTGATGAAGTCAAATGAGTCTTTACCCTGCCATGTATCGATCTCACACTGTTGAAGTGGTTCGGAGGAGAGGGCTTCATAGGCAAGCAGGCGTGCTAGTTCATGCACGATATGGCGAAAACGTAATGCATCTGTTTTGGTCTCTCTCAGATGGTTCAGCAGGGTTTTTGCAACAGGGTTGGAAAGTTCATGGATCATAATATACCTTTCATTCTATTATTATAACTAAAATCCTGAGACGATTTGAAATCCGAGTAGGGTGAGATTGAGAATGATCGCAATGATAGGGATAGCTATCGGGTAAGTTCTTATGCCTTGGGGGTGGGGGTCTCTGAGTTTGGTGATAAGCAGTGAAACATTAACAAGGGTGAAGACGATGAAAATCAGAAAACTGGTGGACTGTGCCAAAGTAAGGATAGGAAAAGTGGTAGCTAGAAGAAAGACAAGCAATCCAGCAAGGATTGTAGCGTTGATGGGTGTGCTTGTTTTTGGATGTACAATGCTGAGGATGTTTGGTATCCAGCCTTGGGTACTCATACCATAGAAGAGTCTTGAAACCATGATGATCTGTACGAGAGCACCGTTAATCACTGCAAATAAGGCGATGATACTTAAGATTGTTGCTTTGGAATGTGTAGCGGTTTCATATACTTTTGCCAGTGGTGCACTGGCGTGAGCCAGTTCATTTGCCGGTACGACTGAGATGGAGACTACGGCAATAGTGATATAAAACAGTGTTGCAATAGCAAGTGTAATGATGATGGCTTTTGGCATTGTTTTTCTGGGGTCTTTGACCTCTTCAGCAATGTTGACCATGTCTTCAAAACCGATGAAGGCATAAAAGGCCAAAAAAGCACCTAGTATGATGGCGTTGATCAGAGAGCTATCCATCGGCGGGATAAAAGATTTAAGGGTTTCTCTATCCAGTGAGATGTGGTCAAATCCTACATAGATAACCATAACCAGACCAAAGGTCTCTATGAGTGTCAGCAGTGCAGTAATTATGATTGATTGGGAGATACCCCATATCGCAATAGCAGTTATGAGGATGACAACTATAAGGGTAATGATGATCTCAGGAGTCTGTATGAAAATACTCAGATAGTTGTGAAATCCATGTAAAAGGGTAGCAGAGGAGAGTAAACCTGAAAGGGCGATAATAAGTCCTACGACCGTAGAGAGAGCAGAACTTTTGAATCCGGCGTTGATATAGACCGCCACTCCGGCACTCAGGGGGTGTCTTGCACTGAGTTCGGCATAGGTCAAAGCCGTAAAGAACACAACAACACAGGCAAGGAGGAATGAGAGAGGTAAATAGACTCCCGCTATTCCCGCTATCTCACCTATAAGTACATAAATACCTGCACCAAAGATATTGCCCAACCCATAAAAAACGAGCATAGGCAAAGTAACATTACGTTTCAATTGAGATCTGTGTTTGATATCCATCTTTGCTCTTTAGAATTTGTTTTTTATAGTATAGTATAATCTATAAAATATGTGATAACTTATGCTAGAATTAGTATAAGGTACATTATGCCATTAACAAATAAAGGTAGATAATGCCAAGAAAAAAAGCCAAAGAGAGTCCAAAAGTATATAAATCAAAGATCAGCTTTGATGATATCGTCGGCCATAAACAGATCAAAGAACGTCTTAAATCAATCATCAAGATCGTGAAAAATCCAAAAAAACTTGAACGTTTCGATACACCAATTCCCAAAGGTTTACTCATCTACGGTCCTGTCAGTGTAGGAAAAAGTATGCTTGCAAAGGCTTTTGCAAAAGAGGCAGGGATGTCTTATCTGGAGATATCCGGCTCTAAACTTTTCGAACTTGATCATATTAAAGAGGTATATAAGACAGCGTCAAAATATGCACCTTGTATAGTGATCCTTGAAGATATTGATATCAAAGGGATCATGCAAGGTGCTATTACCAATGTTTCATTCTCAGATATTGCCAAAGTGTTGGAGTCTACGGATGCTATGGTGTTTACCATCGCCACAGCAGAGAGTCTTGATGCAGTTGATCCAGTCTTAACATCATCACAAAAGCTGGATTTTTTACTGGAGGTTTCCAAGCTCGACAAAGATGCAAGAAGGTTTTTCATAGAAAAGATCATGGAAAAACCTCATGATCCGAAGATCAATATTGAACGTATAGTACGTTACATTACCGGTATGAGTGCATTGGAGCTTGAAAGACTTGGGCGTATGGCTGCACTTCATGTTGTAGAACAGGAAAAAGAAAAGATCACTGAAGAGATACTGATAGAACAGATAAATATCATTAAATACGGACATAAGATCGAAAAACAGATGGTGAAAAATCTTGAAGAGGAACTCAAGATGACAGCCTATCATGAGGCATCACATGCTGTCCTTTCTTCTCTTCTTTTGCCACATATCAAGATAGAGCAGGTGACTATAGCCCCTAGAAGTAAAATGCTTGGTTTTGTCTCTTATAATGCCGAAGATGAGTTATCTAATGTTACGAAAGAGGAGTTATTTAATGATGTCTGCGTATTGCTTGCCGGACGTGTTGCAAAGATCAAAAAAGCGGGGAGTGAACATATGGACAGCGGTGCGGTCAATGATCTCTCACAAGCCTCACTACAGGTCTATGCTGCCATTACCAATCTCGGTATGGACAGTGAATTGGGTTTTATCAATATTGACTCTATCGCTGTATTGGATAACTATTTCTTAAGTCAGCAGATCGAAAAAAGATTTTTGCACTGGATGGATGTGGCAAAAGAACATACGGTTAAATTGGTTGATGAGCATTGGAGTATTATAGAAGCATTGGCTCTTAAACTGATAGAGCAGGAGATCGTTGAGAATGATGAGCTTTCCCGGATTATCGGTGAGAAAAAGACTTCACATAAGATCCCGGATAGCCTATAGGAGAAAGAGATGAAACAGAAAATAGCACTCATACTATTGTTTTTAAGTGTTTCACTTTTTGGAGAGTCGAAGGAGAGCTATTACGAAAAAGCCAGAAAAGAGATGGTTGATGTTATTCAAAGGGATGTTGAGGCAACCCGTGGCTATCTGGGAAGAGAGAAGCTTGGAGAAAATGTGATCAATGCGATGGCAGAGGTAAAAAGGCACAAATTTGTACCGCTCATTAGCCGTTTGAGTGCCTATGAAAACAGGCCGCTCCCTATTGGTTACGGTCAGACGATCTCACAGCCTTACATCGTTGCCATCATGACTGATCTGCTAGATCTCAACCCCTCAGACAGGGTATTGGAGATCGGTACCGGCTCTGCTTATCAGGCAGCGGTACTGGCCGAGATAGTCAAAGAGGTCTATACCATTGAGGTGATTCGTGAGCTTGGCGTTTCGGCTAGAAAAAGGCTTGAAAAGCTTGGGTATAAAAATGTCAAAACACGCATAGGCGACGGCTACTACGGCTGGGAAGCTCATGCACCTTATGATGCGATCATCGTGACCGCTGCTGCCGGTAATATTCCGCCACCGCTTTTTAAGCAGTTAAAACCTGGTGGCAAGATGATCATTCCGGTTAAGAGTTTTTCCCAGGTTCAGCATCTTGTTCTGATCACCAAAGAGGAGAGTGGGGCGATGACGACACGCCAGATTCTGCCGGTAAGGTTTGTTCCTCTGACCGGGAAACATTGATGTGATGATATGAAACGGTTGCCGTATCTCTCTGTTGCCCTGACTTCTGCTTTGGCACTGGCGTACGAGATATTGCTGATGAAGCTCTTTGGCATCATCCAGTGGCACCATTTTGCCTATATGATCATCAGCCTTGCCCTGCTTGGATACGGGGCAAGTGGTACATTCCTTGCCCTTGCACGTGAGCAGCTGCTAAAATATTTCCCCTACGCTTATGTCGCCAATATCGCACTTTTCGGTCTCTCGACGATACTCTGTTTTATCGTTGCACAGCAGATCCCTTTCAATCCGCTGGAGCTGTTATGGGAACGTGCTCAGCTCTTTTGGCTTTTCGGGCTTTATCTTCTTCTAGCACTCCCTTTCTTTTTTGCTGCCAATGCGATCGGGCTGGCATTTATTCACCATAAAACTGATATTTCCAGGCTTTACGGAGCAGATCTGTTTGGTGCAGGTTTGGGAAGTCTTGGTATATTGATACTCTTTTATCTCTTTTTTCCCGAATCAATTTTACAGCTGATTGCCTTCTTGGGTCTATTGAGTGCAGTGATAGCTGCTCGAGAAGTAGCGCTTAGACCCAATGCTGTAATACTGTTGTTGTTTTCTGTGGCACTTTTGGCTGTTTTGTTCTTTAGTAGAGAATCTGCTCTTAAAATGAATGTGTATAAGGATCTCAGCCAGACCCTTCGGATCTCCGGAACGAAAATTATAGAAGAACGTTCCTCTCCGCTTGGGATGCTCTCCATTGTGCAAAGCCCAGATGTTCCTTTCCGCTACGTTCCGGGGCTGAGTATGGCTTCTGATGTAGAACCTCTGCAGCAGCTTGGTGTCTTTACAAACGGTGACGGTATGAGTGCCATTACAAAATATCCTGAGAAGATGCAACAGCTTGGCTATCTTGATTATCAGACTTCTGCACTGGCTTTCCATCTTGGCGATCCGAACAAGGTACTGATCCTTGGTGCCGGCGGAGGCTCAGAGATACTCCAGGCACTTTACCATGAGACCAAAGAGATCGATGCCGTCGAGATCGATCCACAGATGGTCGATCTTGTCGGAACGAAGTATGCTGAATTTTCCGGAGATATCTATGCCATGGAGAGTGTCACGGTCCATACTGCAGAGGCAAGAGGTTTTATCGCTTCATCCAAAGAGAAGTATGACCTGATTCAGATGTCGATGGTGGACTCGTTCGGGGCTTCATCGGCAGGGCTTCAGTCGTTGAGTGAAAACTATCTCTATACGGTAGAAGCACTTCAGCTCTATCTGCAGCATCTAAAACCTGAGGGTTATCTCTCTTTCACTCGATGGCTGAAACTTCCGCCCAGAGATACTCTCAAACTTTTTGCGACAGCCATCGAGGCGCTGGAGCGTAACGGTGTAGAAGATCCGAAAAAGCATCTTGTTCTGATCAGGGGTTGGCAGACAAGTACACTACTCATCAAAAACGGTATTTTCAGCTCTGTAGAGATCAAAGAACTGAACCGTTTCTGCAATGAACGATTTTTTGACACAGCCTATTACCACGGCCTTGTGAAATTAGGAGCAAACCGGTACAACATTCTTGACAAGCCCTATTTCTTTCAGGGTACGCAAGCCCTTTTGGAAAACAGGGAGGAGTACTACCGTGACTATAAATTCGACATCAGACCCGCATCCGATGACAGACCCTATTTTTACCATTTCTTCAAATGGGAGACGCTCTACGAGATCTTTGCGCTGCGCGGAACCGGAGGGCTGCAACTTCTGGAATGGGGGTATCTGGTACTGGTTGCATCACTGTTTCAGGCTGTTGTCGCCAGCATAGTATTGATACTTTTGCCGCTTATTCGGTATAGAAAAGCTGAGAAAAACACGATGGAAACTAGCAAAAAGAGGGTGCTTGTCTACTTTTTTGCTTTGGGTCTGGGTTTTCTTTTTTTAGAGATCTATTTTATTCAGCGTTTTATTCTCTTTCTGAGCCATCCTCTCTACACGGTAGCTGTTGTTTTAAGCTCTTTTTTGATCTTTGCAGGGCTTGGCAGCAGATACTCAAAACACCTTGGGGAACTAAAAGGGTATAGCAAAAGTGCACGATACGGGATTTTCGGCATTTTTGTTTTCGGTCTCTTTTATGTTTTGATGCTCGATCACATTTTTGGCTTTTTGCTGACACAGACAGATTCCATAAAGATAGCCGCTTCTGTGGTGCTCATCGCTCCTTTGGCCTTTGCGATGGGGATGCCTTTTCCTATGGGGCTCTCTGAACTGGGCAGGCACTCTGAGTCTTTGATCCCCTGGGCATGGGGTGTCAACGGATGTGCTTCTGTCATCTCTGCCGTTGCTGCAACACTTGTTGCGATCCATTTCGGATTTACCGTTGTAATGGTCATGGCACTGCTTTTTTACCTGGCAGCCTATCTCTCGTTTCCGGTTCAAATAAAGGGCACCTCTAATAATAGATGACACCCACAACATCTCTATCTTTTTCTTAGGCTAGGCACTCACTTGAAGGACTAGCCGTAGCTAATTCGAAAGTGAGTAACGACGCATAAGGGAAAGCTAGAGATGCCCCACCGGGTGGGCAATAAAAGTGCAATCTTTCACAAGATGCTTCCTTCATCTTAGCTACAGCTAGGACTTGAAAGCCTCTTATAAAATCTTACACTTTTATTGCCCATTTTGGGTATCATCTATTATTAGAGGTACCCTAAAGGAATAAAATGGATATAAAAGAGCATGACATTCTTAGCAAAAATCTTCTGAAATCTTTGGAAACAGATGGGGATACGCAGCTTATCCAGACTCATATTTCCACGATAATTTTGAGCGGTGAGCTGGTATATAAGCTTAAAAAACCGGTCGACTTTGGTTTTTTGGACTACTCAACACTGGATAAACGGCACAAAAACTGTCTTGAAGAGGTACGCATCAATGAAGGTTTCGCACCAAAACTCTATCTGGGTGTTATAGCGATAACGGGTTCGATCGAAGATCCCAGGATCGACGGTGAAGGCAGGGTGTTGGATTATGCTGTCAAAATGCACCGGTTTGCCCAGAGTGATCAGCTTGACAATATAGTCGAACAAGAGGGTCTTGAAATCGAATCGATGGATAAAATTGCAAAGCTTATCGCCCGTTTTCATGAAGAGTCAGTCCCTGTCGATGCGGCAAGCGATTACGGGGAGCCGAAGCGGGTGCTCTCGCCTATGCTGGAGAATTTTGATCTGCTTCAAAGGGTAGCGGCTGAACATGCACTTGATACGGAACTCTCTTCTGTCATAGCATGGACTCATAAGCAGTTTGAAAAACTGAAACCGCTACTGCAACGCCGTAAAAAAGAGGGGTTTGTCCGCGAGTGTCATGGGGATATGCACCTGCACAATATGGCACTGCATGAGGGTGAACTGATTTTGTTTGATGCGATAGAGTTCAACACTTATCTAAACCATATCGATGTGATCAGCGATCTGGCATTTTTGCTGATGGACCTGGAATATCGTGGCCTGGTTCAGCACAGCCACAGGCTTTTGAACTATTACCTGGAGTTGACAGGCGATTATGAGGGAGTAGGCTTACTGGACTTTTATAAGACCTACCGTGCCATGGTCCGGGCCAAAGTGGCAGCACTGAGGGGTGCTCAGGAGATGGAACCGGATGAGCGCAGAACGGTGATGGATGAAGTGATACGCTATATCGATTTGGCACTAAGCTATACAGAGGAAAATGAGGTGTTTTTGGCCATTATGCACGGTTTTTCAGGGTCGGGGAAAAGTACCTGTGCATTAATGATGGTTGAACAGTACGGGGCACTGCGTATCCGTTCGGATGTGGAGCGGATGCGGATATTTGAAAGAAGTGGCGGAGATGGTTTGAAAGAGGGAATATATACACCTGATGCTACCAAAGCTACGTATAAACGTCTTCTAGAATTGGCTATCTCTGTTTATGAAGGGGGTTATCCGGTCATTGTGGATGCAACATTTTTGAAGCAGTGGCAGCGCCGGCTTTTTTTGGAACCCTCTTCTGAAGTCGAGGTCCCTTTTTTGATATTCGATCTACAGTGCGATACGAAAATAATGCGTAACAGGATCGAAGAACGCTCCGGTACCGGTATCGATATCTCCGAAGCAGATCTGGACGTGCTTGAGAAGCAGATGCAAACAGCTGAACCGCTTTCAAATAAGGAGATGGAAATCTGCTTTGTGGTTGATTGTAGCAATATGGAATCAATAAAAAAAGCTATTACCGCTCATCCTGCTTTAACTGGTACATGATATTGCCAGCTGTAAATGCATAAAATGTGCTTATCGGGAAGCCTGAGGAGCGGATTGCACCTGCACTCCAGGTATTGCAATTATTGAACAGATGAAACGTCCCTTCTGCACGATAGAATCTGCTTGTGCCATAGAGACCGCTTCCCAGTTTGATGATCTGTTTTTTCTCGTCCAAAGCAAAACTGTTATCGATGAACTCGACCAGTCTGATAAAACCTGTTTTGGAGAGTTTTAACTGAACGACTTCACTGTTGGAAAAATACGCTACGGGATCTGTCTGGAGTGCAGCCACATGAAGAACCGAGTCGGTAGGCCAAAATAGTGCTCTAATGCCCATCCAGAGCGTATTTTTCTCTGTTTGATAATAGGTCTCATCTCCCCATCCTATCTCCAAATACCGGGCATTTTTAAAATCATCAAATGAATGCATATAAGGGTCTGCATCTTTTTTGGGTAATACAATGCCTGTGTGCAATCCATGATTGACGATGTATACAGTTTTATTATCGGTTCGATTTGGATCGGGTGGATAGAATGCGCTAACAGGTTTTGCGCAACCGGCCAATAGGGCGATAGAAAAGATTATCAGGCTTGTCGGTATGCCTTGCAGATAACGGTTACATTCCATAAGAGACCTTTGATCAATTATTAGACTTCTTTTAAAATTCTATTATACCTTTTTCAATATGATTTGTACTTTTTTCATCATGCTAAGCGTTTGTCGGAGTGAACTATAAATGATGTTGGCTCTGTTTTTTACCTGACAGCGTATATTTTTTTCCCTGTCAAAATTCATAAGGATTTATCAATTATTCAATCTATACGGTATATAATGGAGTATCTGCTTATAAAAGGAGTGATGATGAATATTGGTGAACTTTGTAATCGTGAAACGATCATTGTCCAAAAGATGAAAAAACTGCCATATGGCTCGGTTGCTTGCTGGTGCGCTTAAGCAAGGAAAGATGGTGAGGATCCGTTATGCTCATAGTTCTGCTTTGGATATTTCGGCGTTAACGATAGAATTGGAGGAGTAGGGTATGTTGCCAAAACAGAGTTTTCGTATAAAAGTGAGTATCCTCTTTGGCATAGCACTTTTAGCAGTGCTTGGCATTGCTGCGGTACCTGAAATTGCACAGGAGCAAGGTTACCATCACTTTGCTGATCAGTGAACGGTTCTGTGTATCCCAAATTTT
Source organism: uncultured bacterium (assembly GCA_965602275.1). Classification (GTDB taxonomy): domain Bacteria; phylum Campylobacterota; class Campylobacteria; order Campylobacterales; family Sulfurovaceae; genus Sulfurovum. The sequence continues at coordinate 65,506 of CBFCXZ010000003.1, read as the reverse complement.
TGGAATGTGCTCTCAAATGTTTCCTTTCTCATTGTCGGTGCAATGGGTATAAATGGAGTGATCCGAAAAGACCGGTTCACGCTGCTTCCAGAAATATTGCCTGCTTATCTGGCATTTTTTCTCGGTATCTTTCTAGTTGGTATCGGTTCAGGGTATTATCACCTGTGGCCGTCAAATGAAACACTGGTTTTTGACAGGTTGGCAATGGCAGTGGCTTTTATGGCATTTTTTACCATCATCATCTCAGAATTTATCTCAGAGAAAGCGGGGAAACGGCTTTTTCTTCCATTGCTGCTGTTTGGACTTTTTTCAGTAGGCTACTGGTATGTTACGGAACTGAAAGGTGAAGGTGATCTTCGTCTCTATGTGCTTGTCCAGTTCCTGCCGATGCTGCTCATCCCCTTGATTTTACTTCTCTTCTCTCCGCGGTTTTCTCATATTGTTCTTCTCTGGACAGCTTTAGTTGCCTATCTAATGTCAAAAATAGCAGAGATGACAGATGAAATTCTATATCTTTCTCTTGCTGGCGTGAGCGGACACTCCCTAAAGCATCTTTTTGCTGCTTTAAGCGCGTACCTCTTTTTTCTGGCTTTAGAAAAACGTGCTTCCATCTGATTGTCGGATCATAGTCCTTGCGCTGCTTTTTTACCTGGCAGCCTACCTCTCGTTTTCTGTTCAAATAAAGGCTTAAGGGGGGGGGACTTCTAAAAATACTATCTAGTTATTTTGAGAAGTGAAATCCAAATATTTCAAATTGAAGATAAAATATACCAATAGAGATCATATATCCCAAAGCAACTGTCCATGCATATTTCATATGTGTCCCAACGGTATATATACCCCGAAGTTTCCCCATGGCACCTACACCGGCTGCTGAACCGAAACTTATGAGTGATCCCCCGATACCTGCGGTTAACGTTACAAGCATCCACTGATTTGTATCCATTACCGGATTTGCTTTGAGTACAGCAAACATAAGGGGTACATTGTCAATGATGGCAGAAACAACACCGATTATAATATTTACCCAAAAGGGATCCATAATATTATAAATATTGGCTGCAATTGCAATATAACCAATATAGGATAGTCCGGATACCGCTGCTAAAAGTCCGAAGAAAAACAGTAGGGTATCATTTTCAACTTCTGCCATTCGTCGATAAAGCCAGATGCGCTCTTTGTATTTTTTTTTCAGATAGCTGGAGTAAAAACCAAACAATGCGAGTCCCAGCATCATACCCCAAAAAGCCGGTAGATGAAATACCTGGTGAATAGTGACGGAAAGAATGATGGTTATTATGCCAAGAAAGATGATACCTATCCCGCCTTTTTTTATTGTTGCGTTTTCCGGTATTTTACATGCACTTGTGTTATCTTTATCTATTGGAGAGCCATCAGGCAAATATTTGGAAAGAAGATATGCTGTCACCAGCCAACCGATAAAACTGGCGGGAAATAAAAACAAAAATTCACTGAACATGCCTTTTCCTGCAGTCCAAACCATCAGCGTAGTGATGTCTCCAAAAGGCGACCAGGCACCCCCGGCATTGGCTGCAACGACAATATTGATAGCCCCTAAAATTAAAAACTGCCGATTATGATGTTCCAGTGTCAGCAAAACTGTCGATAAAACCAGCGCCGTTGTTAGGTTGTCTGCAACAGGACTCAGAAAAAATGCAATAAAACCTGTTATCCAAAAAAGTTTCTTATAATTGTATCCTTTTTGAAGCAATTTAAATTTTAACGCTTCAAAAACACCTCTTTCTATGAGTGAATCTATATACGTCATCGCGACAAATAAAAAGAAATAGATAGAAGCTATCTCAACGATCAAATGATGTATATTTTCTTGTAGTGGGGCAATATCAAGCCCATAAAAAACGTAATGCCATGCAATGAGAACATAGATCAAAGTGCCGGCTAAAAGTGCCGGTTTAGATTTATTGATCGCAATTTTTTCTTCAAAGCTTATCATTAAATAGGCAATAATAAACAGTAAAATAGAGACATATCCAACAAGTGAACCAACCATAGGTAACTCCCAACTTTAGTAAATCAGCTATCCGTTTAAGTAAGCATTAATTATAGCTATATTTCTTTCCAATTTTCATTATTATGTAGCAAATAAGACTTTAAGCAAGGGATAGAGACCCTTATAAGCCTATTTCTCATTTTCTCTTCAATGAAAGGCTAAGGTATCGACCCTCATACTATTTATACACAAATTAGATTCCAGATCAGGGATCACAAATTCGTCAAAGATCAACCTATAAACTTCCCACTGCTTGTTCTTTGGGCATTCATGATTTCTATCTCTCTAGCCCCGGAGATAACTACTTCAGGATCAAGTGTATAATCAAGATTTTCATCTCTGCCTTCATCAATGGTATACTGTTTGCTGTCTTAGGCACCATTATATCTTATGTCTGGTTTTCCTCATGGCATCTGGGTGGAGTAATGGCGGCATCGATGTTTGTTACTTTTGTCTTTGCAGTATATTAGCTGCGTATGTACCGCTTGGACTTAAAGCCGTAAATATTGATCCGGCGATCGCCAGTTCGGTTATTGTCGTTACTTTGGTTGATGTGATCGGTTTTTTCTCATTTTTATGGTTTGCCACGATGTGGATACCTGACATCAACAGTTAAGGAAAAGAGTATGTTAGATAAAAAGTTAATGGAGTCTGCATGGCAGGAAATAGAGAGTATCAGAACTGAGTTATTGACAGTAATGGTAAAAAGCCCTTATACCTATTTCAGAGTTACATGATGATCATATCATAGGAGTTCTTAACAAAAAATATGGGCATCTGCAAAATTTACCATGAAAAACATGAAGGTTCTATCTTGAATCTTAGTTGGGAATAATTCCCCGACCTTTGGGTCGATTCATTATCAACCTTGATACCAATTTATCGTGAGTTACGGCTCATCAATAAATTTAAAACCGATTCATACCCCGTACACTTAGGTCGGGGTTGTTGATTTTGTAAAAATTATTTAGCCGAGAATTTAAACATTTTTTCCATAGCTATGGATTCATCTCTTCCATAAACAATGATATCGCAATCTACTTTGATATCTTTTTTATTGATTTTATCTGGATAATCAACAAAATTCAAGATATGTTTTATACAATTTATTCTGGCCCTTTTTTTATCATCACTCTTGACAATGGTCCAAGGAGCTATTTCTGTATGAGTAGCACTTAGCATCATAAATTTAGCAAGTGAGTATTCATTCCATAATCTTTGTGACTCTTTATCTACAGGGGAGAGTTTGTACTGTTTTAGAGGGTCGGTTTCTCTGGCTTTAAATCTTCTTGCCTGTTCATTCTTAGATACGGAAAAATAAAATTTAAATATTTGAATATCTTCATCTACGATCATCTGCTCAAACACTGGGGCATCTTTTAGAAATTTATGCTGCTGTCTCTCTGTACAAAATCCCATAACAGGCTCAACCATAGACCTGTTGTACCAGCTTCTGTCAAACAGGACTATTTCACCAGCACTTGGCAAGTGTTTTGCGTATCGTTGAAAATACCATTGTGACATCTCTTTATCACTAGGTTTTTCAAGTGCAACTACTCTTGCACCCCTTGGATTTAGGTGTTCAGTAATTCTCTTAATCGTACCACCTTTTCCAGCAGCATCTCGACCCTCAAAGACCATTAAAATTTTAAGACCTTTATCTTTCACATGGTTTTGAAATTTTAGAAGTTCTACCTGGAGCCTTGCCAATTCTTTCTCGTATGCCAAAGTCTCTTTCTTGACCCAGATCTGAACTTTATCTTTTCTATTGTTACTCTTATTTTTTGTTTTATCTTTTATGCTTTCGTTGTTTTCTTTCATTTTTGTTCCTTTGGGTTTAGCCTATAAACTTCCCACTGCTTGTTCTTTGGGATTCCATGATTTCCATTTCTCTTGCACCCGATATAACGATCTCAGGATCAAGTGAATAATCAAGGGTTTCATCCCTGCCTTCATAATTTACTGAATTTAATATGACTTTAAGCGCCTCAAATCTTGCTTTATGTTTGTCATTTGATCGTATGACTGTCCAAGGAGCATTATGAGAATGGGTCTGTTTTATCATATGATATTTTGTATTGGTAAAATCATCCCATCTATCTTGAGCCTGTACATCTATCTCACTCAGTTTCCACTGTCTAAGCGGATCGGTTTTTCTTCTTTCAAATCTTCTGGCCTGTTCATCTTTTGTCACAGAGAAATAAAGTTTTATGAGAATAATACCTTGTCGTGTCAGGTCCTTTTCAAATCCCTTAACACCCTTCATGAAATCATCATACTCTTTTTTGGTACAAAATCCGAAAACAGACTCTACCATCGCTCTATTGTACCAGCTTCTGTCAAACAGAACGATCTCTCCGCCTCTTGGAAAATGTGAAATGTACTTCTGGTAAAACCACTGGGTCTTCTGTTCTTCTGTCGGTTTACCCAGTGCTACGATGCGATAATGTTTTTCATTCATATATCTGGTAACTCTTCTGATCGTTCCGCCTTTTCCCGCGGCATCACGACCTTCGAAAAGTATGATCATCTTTTGGTTTGTATCCTCAATATGCTTTTGAAGTTTGATCAGTTCAGCCTGGTAAGGCTTTAGCTCTTGCTCATCGGTTCTTTTTTTAGTAGCTTTGTTTTCATCACTCTTTTGTGATTTTGATTCACTATAATTCTTGATCAATTCATCAAGTGAGACCATACTTCCATCTATTTCAAATTGGTTTTGATTGTTTTCTTCCATTTTCTTCCTTTTAAATTTTTTTAGAGATACTTTTAATTATTAAGTTTATCCAATATCTTTTCAGCTTTTTTTATCTGCAAAGAGATAATTTGAAGTTCCTCTTTTAACTCTTTTCTAACTTTCTTTTCTAACTTTTTATCTAAAGACTTAGTAAGTTCCTTTTTTTTATCTTTTAGTTTTTTTAAAAGACTTTTTATCGATTTTCGTTTACTAGATTTTTTGAACTCATCTATCCCCAAAGACTCTTTCACACTTTCTATAAACTTTTTAATACCCATTTTTAATCCTTTTGATCTATAATAGATTGAACATCTTCATCGCTCAGAGCCATCTCTTCATTTAAACTTTTCATATTACTACTTCTACCAGTAAAAGTTACTTCCGCCATTTCAGTCAGATTTTTACTAATGTCATAAGCGTATGAACTGTCATTCATTAGTGAGGTGGCCATCTCATTGGTAATCAGACTATTTCTAATGAGATTATCAAGTGTTCCATTTGCGATAATATCATATCTCTCTGCATGTATTTTAGCTTTAGCAAGTAACAACATAATTACATCCTCTTCATCAGTGGTTGCAATAATATTTATATTTCTTAAAAGTTCAGACAAACCGATTCTCATGCTGTTATATTGCTCTTTTATGTGCTCGTTTGCACTATTAGAGTATTTCACCAAGTTCTTTTGTAAATGCTTAGTGTCTTTAATAGCTTCTACAAGATCCCTATTGGCAACTTTTAACTTGTAAAGTGCCTTGATGTCCTCTGGAGACATATCTGATTGAGCTTTTGTAGAAAAATCTATAATTTCCCCATAAATACCTTTAATTCTATTGTTATAAAATGCATCTATATCTACCGGAGTTTGACTATATAAGTCTTTTACAACTTCTTCCAGAGGCATAGATGAGACTATATTGCTTCGTTTTACATTCAAGCCATGTGCGATAATCTCAAAAGAATTTTCATACAAATGCTTAGTTTCTCTAATAATTGCCGCCATAGAAGTTGCCGGAAGTTCCAGTACTGAATCATAAAGATATCTAACACTGTCAACACCCGTGTCTAAATCTGATTTTTTGCCACCAGCTTTTAGTGTAGCTTCAAGGAAAACTACAAGTTTACCAATAAACGGTACCATTACAACTACACCAATGACATTAAATATAGTATGGAAAACTGCAAGTTTCAAAGTATAGTCATCATTCGAAATGCCTACAATAGAACTAAAATAATCAACAGCATACATAATCTGATGCATAAATATTATGGCTATAAGCCCGGTGACTACATTGAAAATCAAGTGTGCCCCGGCTAGTTGCTTACCTACTATGTTTGAGCTCATAGCACCTATAATGGCAGTTATGGTTGTACCCACATTTGCCCCAATCGCAAGTGCTAAAGCATTTTCATAAGATATCTGTCCAACAGCCAATGCAGTAATGATAAGTACTAATGTTGCATGCGACGACTGCATAACTACTGTTGCAAATATACCAATACCTGTAAATATAAATAGATATTTTAGTCCGGTTCCACCAAATGATGCTAGATCAATGGTACTTTTAAATGCTTCAAAGCCATCTTTCATATAATGGATTCCTAGAAATAAAAATCCAAGACCTGCAAGAATGTACCCTATGCCTTTTAGTGACTTTGCTTTTTGGAAGATAAGAATCACACCAAATACAAGCATCGGCATAGCATAAGCAGAGATCTTTACTTTCAGTCCGAAACCTGCAACTAACCATGCTCCGGTCGTTGTACCGATATTTGCTCCAAAAACGATCCCAATACCTTGAGCAAGACCAATGAGACCAGCTCCTAAAAACGAGATAGTAAGCACTGAAACCAAAGAACTTGATTGCATAATTGTAGTTGCAAGCACACCAAAACCGATACTTTTATAAAGTTTGTCGGTAGATTTTTGTAAAATCTTTTCTAAGGTACCACCAGAAAAAGCTTTGAAACCTTCCTCGAGGGATATCATTCCAAATAAAAAGATAGCAACACCCGCTGAAATCTCTTTAAAGTCTGGACTGATCCAGAATCCATATCCTAGTACGATTAAGATACTAGGTAAAAATATTTTTTTTAACATTAAAGAACAATTCCTTTAATCATGAAAAATATTGCCGCAGATAATACAGCAGCAGCAGGGACAGTAATGACCCAGGCAGCGATAATTTTTTTAACCGCATCTCTTTTAACATATTGCACTTTTTGAGCACTTTTCAAGTGTTTTTTAGCCTCTTTGATCAGCCTTTCTTCTTCATCGATCATTTTGTAAAGATCAACGATTCTTTCGTAATCTGCTTTTTCCTTTGTTTCTTTTGCTTCAAGAGTTTCAAGTTCAGCATGGTATGCTTTGAGTTGTTTTTTCTCATCAAGAATGAGTTCTTTCTCATGGGTTATGTCATCTTTTACTTCACTTCCTTCAAGATACTCTCTTAAAAAACCAACCCCAAAGATACCACCTACAGCAATATGGGTAGAGGATACAGGAAGACCAAGTTGTGACGCGATGATCACAGTAATGGAAGCTGCCATAGCAACAGAAAATGCTCTCATCTGATCAAGTTCTGTAATTTCTGAACCAACGGTTCTGATAAGCTTTGGTCCATAAAGAGCAAGACCAAGTGCGATACCAAGAGCACCAACTGCCATAACCCAAAAAGGTATACCGGCTTTTGCAGAAATCCCACCGGTCATAACTGCATCACTGATAGCAGCCAAGGGCCCAATTGCATTTGCAACATCATTAGCTCCATGAGCAAAGCTTAAAAGAGCTGCTGCAAAAATAAGAGGCACTGTAAATAACAGGTTAATTGCAGCTCTCGTATTTTCAAGAGATTTTGCTCTATTGGCAACCGTTTTCTTCACTATCATATAGACAATTGCTGCAATGATAAGTCCAAAAATTGCTGCGATCATAAATGAAGGTTTTTTTGCTTCTGGAAGAAACACTAAAACATCAACAATAGAAGGCCAGACCTTTTTTAAACCTTTGAGTGTCAAGTATGTAACAAATGCCCAAGACATAATAGCTACAAAAATTGGTACCCATTTTTTGGCAGCCTCAACCTTATCTTCTTTGAACACCATTGATTTTTTAATAGCATATAAAAAAGTTGCTGCGATAATACCACCAAGAACTGGTGAGATAACCCATGAAGCTGCAATTTTGCCCATAGTACCCCATGCAACAATACTAAAACCAGCTGCTGCAATACCTGCACCCATTACTCCACCCACAATTGAGTGAGTCGTTGAAACAGGAGCCTTCATCATCGTTGCAAAATTAAGCCATAATGCAGCTGCCAAAAGTGCCGCCATCATTGCCCATATAAAAGGATCAACATTGCCACCAAATGCATCGATGTCAATAATACCTTTTTTAATGGTCTTAACAACATCTCCACCCGCTATAAATGCACCACCTGCTTCAAATATACCTGCTATTACAATAGCACCACCCATAGTAAGCGCTTTTGAGCCAACTGCTGGTCCTACATTGTTTGCAACATCGTTTGCACCGATGTTCATGGCCATATAGGCACCAAATAGTGCCGCAATAGCTAAAAACACATTGTTGGGTATGCCCCCAGTACTTAAAAAACTATAGGTTAAAACTGCAACCATAAAAAAGAGCGCAAAACCAAGCCTCATAAAATCAATTCCGCTACTCTTCATTGCCTCTTTTTCCATCTTCTTTACTGTCTGTATCATTTCCATTTACGTTAATCCTTTTAATATGTATGTATATAAAGTATACTCCTCTTTGACTTAGTACAATAATAAAAAGTAAAATAAAAATGTAGATTACACTTACTTATTTTAATTGTGTAAAAATAGAAGTATAAATAGGGTATAAACAGGCCATTTAGGCTAAAAGTAAATATATTTAGGGTTCGGGGGTTAAATTATGACAAAAGAGCTTTAAGTGGTATTAATACGATAACTGATCACTACACACTTTATGAAGTACGAAAAGAGGGAATCTGCAAGTAAAAAATCTTTGAATTAATTAAGTTCATCCAATATCTTTTCACCCTTTTTTATCTGTAAAGTGATGATCGCCAGTTCCTCTTTTAACTCTTTTCTTTCTTTTTTATCCAACTTTTTCTTTGGCACTTTATCAAGTATCTCTTTTCTGGATCTCAACTTTTCCAAAAGACGTTTTACAGATTTCTTTTTTCCTGTTTTTTCAAATGTATCCAAGCTTAAAGACTCTTTTACACTCTCTATAAATTTTTTGATACCCATGTACTATCCTTTTTTTTCTAACATATTATCTACATCTTCATCACTGATACCCATATCTTCATGTAGTTTTTTTAAGTCACTGTTGATATCGATGAAAAGTACTTCAGCCATAGCAATGAGGTTTTTGCTGATACTGTGTGCGTAATCACTATCATTCATCAAGGAGGTGGCCATTTGATTGGTGATGAGGCCTTTTCTGATCAGCTTGTCAAGTGTACCGTTAGTAATTATATCATATCTTTGGGCATGTATCTTCGCTTTGGAGAGTAATAAGATGATCACATCTTCTTCCTCTGTTGTTGCAATAGTATTGATATTTCTAAGCAGTTCAGTCAAACCTTTTCTAATATCATTATATTGTTCTTTAATGTGTTCATTTCTGCTGGATGTATATTTGAGTAGATTTTTTTGTAAATGTTTGGTACCTTTGACAGCTTCTACGATATCTCTGTTCGCAAGTTTGAGTTTGTACAACTCCTCTATGTATTCTGGAGGCATATTTACCTGTGCTTTAGTAGAAAAGTCAATAATCTCACCATAAAGACCTTTTATCCAGTGGTTATAAAAATTATCAATATCAAAGGATTTGTAAGTATATAAATCCTTAGTCACTTCATCCATATCCATGGATGAAAGAATATTGTTCTTTTTTAGATTTAATCCACGAGCAATAATGTCAAAAGCATTTTCATACAGATGTTTTGTCTCCATAATAATGGCTGAGAATGCAGTGGATGGAAGTGCCAATACAGAATCATCCAGATATTGTGGTTGACCTTTGTTCAGCCCCTTAGGTACAAATAAAGTATTTAAAAACTTGACTAAAAGACCTATAAACGGGGAAACTGCCAAAACGCCTATTACGTTAAAAATAGTATGAAACAAAGCTAGCTTCATAGTATAATTCTCAACACCGATACCAACTATGACAGCTAAATAGTCTACAAGTTCAGCAAGCTGATAAATAAAGACAATAGCAATGATCCCGGTCGTTATATTGAAAATAAAATGTGCAACAGCAAGCCTCTTACCATTTTCATTGGATTTTAAAGACCCAAGTACCGCAGTCACTGTAGTACCGACATTGGCACCAATGGCCAATGCGAGAGCATTTGCATAATCGATCTGTCCCGTAACCAGTGCAGTGATGATGATCGCCATAGTCGCAGAGCTTGATTGTATCACTACTGTAGCAACTGCACCGACAAGTACATAGACAAAAATTCCTGCATATCCAGCCATAGCATATTGAGCGAGGTTAATCCCCTCTTTTAAGGTTTCAAACCCTTCCTTCATATACCCGATACCAAGAAAAATAATGCCTAGACCTATAAAGATGGAAGCAAAGCCTTTCCAACTGTTTGACTTTAAGAACAGAGGTATGAATATACCCATAATGATCATAGGCATAGCGTAGACAGAAATTTTTATTTTCAGACCAAATACAGAAACTAACCAAGCGGTTGATGTTGTACCAATGTTTGAGCCAAAGATCACTCCGACAGCAGAAGCTAAAGTGATCAGCTCTGCTGACAAAAATGATATAACAATAATGGAGATCAAACTTGAACTTTGAACAATGGCTGTAGCAAGAAAACCAGTGGTAATGGCTTTGGGAGTGTTATTGGTAGATTTTTCCAATACTCTTTCAATCAGACCGCCACTAAAAGCTTTAAATCCACCTTCCATATATTCCATACCTATGAGAAAGAGTGCAATGCCTCCTAAAACAGTACTGATATCAGGGTAGAGTCCCAAGAGAAATAAAGCACCCAATAATAATAGTATGATTATCGGAGATAAGAGACTTTTATAAATATCAGGTATTAACATTTAAAGAACAATACCCCTGATCATAAAGTATATCGCTGCGGATAAAACTGCAGCAGCAGGAACAGTAATGACCCAGGCAGCGATGATCTTCTTCACTGCTTCTCTTTTAACATACTTGACTTTTCTGGCACTTTTCAAGTGCTTTTTAGCTTCTTTGATCAATTCCTCTTCTTCATCGATCATTTTGTAAAGATCAACGATCCTCTCGTAATCTGCTTTTTCCTTTGCCCCTTTTGCTTCCAGGGTTTTAAGTTCGGCATGTAATGCTTTCAGTTGTTTTTTCTCATCAAGTATGAGTTCTTTTTCATGAATGATCTCATCTTTAATATCTGAAGAGTCAAGATATTCCCTTAAAAAACCAACCCCAAAGATACCACCCACAGCAATATGGGTAGAAGAGACAGGAAGCCCCAACTGTGATGCGATGATCACAGTAATAGAAGCCGCCATAGCAACAGAAAATGCTCTCATCTGATCAAGCTCTGTGATCTCAGACCCCACTGTTCTGATGAGTTTTGGTCCATATAAAGCAAGACCAATGGCAATACCCAATGCACCAACAGCCATTACCCATAATGGTATGCCTGCTTTTGCAGAAATACCACCGGTCATGACGGCATCACTGATAGCTGCCAATGGTCCGATGGCATTTGCCACATCATTTGCACCATGTGCAAAGCTTAAAAGTGCTGCTGCAAAAATGAGAGGTACGGTAAATAGTATATTGATACCTTCTCGACTGTTTTCAAGTGTAGAAGCTTTTTTAATGATCGTCGTTCTTACTATGAAATAAACAATTGTTGCTACTATAAATCCAAAGATCGCTGCTACGATAAAGGTAGGTTTTTTCGTATCAGGTAAAAAGATCAGAATATCAACAATATGTGGCCAAACTTTTTTAAGACCTTTTAATGTGAGATAGGTTACAAAAGCCCAAGACATAATGGCTACAAATACAGGTACCCATTTGGTAGCTGCTTCTATTTTGTTCTCCTTGAAGACCATTGTTTTCTTGATGGCTAAAAGAAAAGAAGCCGCGATAACACCGCCAAGGACAGGAGATATGACCCATGAAGCTGCGATCTTCCCCATCGTCCCCCATGCAACGATACCAAATCCGGCTGCAGCGATACCCGCACCCATGACACCGCCAACAATGGAGTGTGTGGTTGACACAGGCGCTTTTGCCATGGTTGCAAAGTTCAGCCATAATGCAGCAGCTAAAAGTGCTGCCATCATAGCCCATATAAATGAATCTGTATTGCCACCAAAAGCGGCAATGTCAATGATCCCTTTTTTGATGGTCTTTACAACATCACCACCTGCTATCAATGCGCCAGATGCTTCAAATATGCCTGCTATGACGATAGCACCACCCATAGTAAGGGCTTTTGAACCAACGGCTGGCCCAACATTGTTGGCAACATCATTCGCCCCTATGTTCATAGCCATATAGGCACCAAAGAGTGCTGCGATAGCCAGGAATACATTATTTGGTATGCCACCTGTACTCATAAAGCTGTATGTTAGAACTGCTACCATGAAGAAGAGTGCAAAACCAAGTCTTATGAAGTCGAATCCACTACTTTTAATAGCTTCTTTTTGCATCTTTTTTATCGTTTGTATTTCCATTTACTTCGATCTCCTTTTAATTGGTTCCGCAATATGTATATTTAATAATTATACTCCTAATATTCTTAGCAAATATCATAAAAAAGTGAAAAGAGTATATCGGTTACAAAGCTTTTTACACTGTCACTACATTACCCACCCCTTTTGTTCTCCTGGGCTAATCAAAAAAAGTATGTTCACTGTAATATGAAAATTAATATCATCAAATCATAAATTTAAAATATAGGGATGAAAAATGAAAAAATTAAATATTATGTTGGTAGCTAGTCTTGGATCATTGTTATTTATTGGATGTACCAGTAATCAACCCTCGTTTGATCCAAGTAACAAAGAGATGAAAACTGTTGATGGAAAACATTATAGCGTACCTTATGGAACAAGCACCAGTAGCTATGCAGTAAACAGTCAAGTTATAAAACGCTTTCAAGAGTTTGGTGTAAGTGATTGTAAAGACGGTGATATTACATGGGAAGACCAAAAAACTGCAGATGCTATCAATACTATCATGAGAAATGGCAATAAGTCTGAAGGTATAGCTATCTATCGCAAGGCTGCAAGCGAAGGTAAAATTGGATGTGCTAGTCCTCTTTCAGATAAAGAGTATCAAGCGTATTTAAAGCAGTAAAATGAATAGAAGCCTCTGAATAATCTAGAGAACAAGGGGCAAGTCCCGTTCTATCTACTATGAAAGTATCTTGATCACTTTATCGCAAAAGCCTTCCAGATCAGGTAAATCTAAATCATCTTCTCTTTTTTAGATTCCAATTTTTTCAAAACTCATCTACTCAGAGTCTAAAGATGGGTGCTACAAGGATCATTATAAAAAAGTTATGCATCTCTCAGCATAGGCTTTACGGTATTAAAAACACTCTCAGGTGTTATCACTTGGATACAGACATTATCATTACACGGTGTTTTCCTATGATTTGAAGCACTCACGCAAGGTGAACAAGCAAGATTTGCATAGATCGGAGTTGAAGAGCCAAGTGAGCCATATAGTTTTGGAGTTTCAGGTCCAAAGATTACAAAAGTGTGCATATTAGTTATCGAAGCAAAGTGTGCAGGGCCCGAGTCGTTTGTGACCATAAATTTGCTCATAGAGTAGAGTATAGGAAGTTCTAAAAACTTAACCTCTCCCGCAAAGTTTATACATCTCCCACTCCTAACCATACTCTCTAACTCTCCTACCCACTCTCTCTCGTCCGGAGAGCCTGTAAGAAGATATATGGTGTTATCATCAACTTCAAGCATCATCTCTATAAGCTTTGCAAAATTCTCTCTATTCCATCTTCTTTGCGGCAGCAGATCACTTGCATTTGAGTTTATAAGCACTATAGGGTTGTTGTCAAACTCAGAATAGACTCTTTTTATGCTTTGGAAAACACTTGTTTTATCTTCATCTTTTATGTTTACTTTTCTAAGCTCTATCTCATCATCGCTTATAGCTCTTTTTGTATATGGGATTTCCACATCTACAAAGAGAGAGTCAACCAAAGCTATAAAGTTTTTGGCGATGTGTATGTGAGGGTTATAAGAGACTTTATGCGTTAAAAAATCTCCTCTATACAAGCCTTCGTTGTGAAATGCATGAAAACCGACTATCTTTTTTGCACCGCTAAATCCGCTAAGAAGAGCCGTAAATCTAGAAAACAGCTCCAAGTCTATAACTGTATCGATTCCCTTTTTTCTTGTCCATAAAAAGAACTTCAGAGTATCCACTACAAGAGGTATGAGTCCATCAGAACTGATCGTATAGATGTTTTCATTATCTATACTTTTTAGAAGATCGAGGCTCATTTTATTGCTTTTGAAAATGACAAAATGCAAGTTTGCTCCGTGAGTATTTTTGAGTTTCTGCATCGCAGGATCGACAAGTATTGCACTTCCCATCTCAGAAAGCTCTATAAATAGTACATTTTTTACTTCATCTTTTTTCTTTGGAGTGATTGCATTGCACACTTTTGTAAGCAATGTCCCTAAAAAGCAGAGGGGTACACCTGCATAATAGTCAATTTTTCTCATTGTATCTACATTCATTAAAATCCTTTTTTGCTTCTCATCCAGTAATATGCGCCAGGTAAAGAAGAGGCTATCAAGATCAATCCATACATGATAGATACAGACAGTACAGCTTCTCTATCTGCACCCGCGAGTACAAGGATCCCGACCATTGCACTCTCTCTTACTCCCCAACCTGCAAGAGAGAGAGGAATGATCGTGAGTAAAAATATCGGTGGAATTGCTACAAGCAAAGTTCCAAAATCCAAGTTCAGATTGACCGATTTTGATAAAAAAAACATAGCAAATATAGTAAAAAGGTGTATAATTATGGTGATACTGCTATGAAGTGCTAAAGTTTTGAATCGGTTATAAACCAAGTGAAATTTATTTGAGAGTCTATAAAAAAGAGATAAAAACTTTATATCTTTTAAGCGGGTTATATTTCTTAAGTATATGAGTCCAAAAAACCCTATAATTCCGATGATACTGATGAGATTGATAAGGTCAAACAACCAACCCGGGAAAGTCCCTTTGTTAGCAATATTTGAGACAAAATTAAGTATTATAAGCCCAAACACTCCCACGACTCTATCGACTAAAATACCGCTAAATGCTTCTTTTTTACTATATCCCATACTTCCAAGCTCAAAGACTCTCACAGCATCTCCGCCTATGCTTCCAGGCAGTACTTGGTTAAAAAAAGTACTTTTAAAGTAACTTTTGATATAAAATGTAAGATTCTCTTTGAAGTCAAAAAAAGACATGATCAGATACCATCTATATGAGGCTATGAAGGTACTTAAGACTTGTGAAATAAGTGCTAAAAAGATATAGAAAAGATTTGCACCTAGTATGATCTTTGAAACTTCTTGTATATTGACATATCTAAAGAGTATGATAAAAATAATAATCGTAATGATAAGTTTTATAATATTTTTCAAATTTTTCCATTTTGTTAGAGATACCCTGAGATATTCTATTTATCTTTAGTTCAAAACCCTGTAAATATAGAAATCTTTAGGCTTTAAACCCTCTTTTTCGGCTCTAAATTTTTTGATCAAGTAAGCATCTTTAAACACTTTTTTGAGTTCTTTTATTCTTTCATCTTTAGAGAGGTATATACCGCTTGCAAGATCAGTTTTTTGGTTCTTGTCCCATAGAGTGTATTGGCTTATCCTTGACAATGTAGGTATACTCACGTATGGGTGTGAAGGAAGGTAGTAAGAGAGTATAGAAGCTCTTGTAAGATGATCTGCATAGACTCTGTCGCTATCTTCTTTTATCTTTTCTATAAAGTGTGCAGCTTCTTTATATCCAAATAGTTTATAGTGAATGTTTAGATGAGGGGGAAGATAAAAAAGAGCAGGGAATTTTATAAGCATTGAGAATAGCAGTGCAACTGCGATACCCCATCTAAAACTCTTTTTAAGACCAAATTTTTCTATATAAAGTGCAACTATGATTGCAGCAGCTACAAATGCAGGTGCAGCCCAGTTGAGTTGCATCTTTTTAAAGAGTCCTTTATATAGAAAAAATAAAAGAGGTATCAAAAAGAAAAGATTGACAAAGAGCAGTTTTTTATTTTTGAAAAATGAGCTGTCTTTAAACTGCAGTAAAAGAACTACAACCATAAAAACTGGTGAGAAGAGTAAAAACATACCGCCGAAAAACTCAAAAAATTTATTCCACTTTATAGCTAGTGTTTCGCTTGTTCCGTGAGTGTACTGGAAGTTGAAACTTATCCAATCGTTTTGATAGTTCCACCAAAGCATAGGTGATAAGATCAAAAATGCTATGAGCATAGAGAGCCAAAAACCTCTATGCAGAAACAGTTCTCTTTTAAATAGTACAAGATATATAAGTAGTGATCCTACAAAGAGTATAGAAGTGTATTTACTAAGCATCATACAACCTATAAAGATACCTGCATAGATAAAGTCTATAACTTTCTTATCCATCACGGCGTTATATGAAAAATAGAGTGATCCTGCCCAAAAAAGTATCAAAGGAGAGTCGGGTGTGGTTATGGTATATCCCATTTGAGTAACAGGAATTACCAGAAATATTATAGCGGCTTTTAGTGCTGTGTCTATATTGCTAAGTTTAAGTGTTAAAAGATATATAAAGTACATTGCACCACTCATACAAAATACTGTTACACTTCTAACAGCCCACTCGCTATCTCCCAAGAAAGAGAAAAGATGTATCATATAGGCTATCATAGGAGGATGGTCAAAGTATCCGGTTTGTAGATGTCTGCTCCAAACCCAATAGTATGCTTCATCGATATGCAGAGGAATTGTAGCGTTATAAATGGTGGAAAAAAGAGAAAATATGATTATTAAAAGGAATATAGAGTACTTTTTATTGAATAATAGCACAATTTTATCCTTGAAGCTTTAAATGTGGCATTGTATCATATTTACTATAAAAAAGAGAGAAAGGAAACTATGTAAACGCTCTTTAATACTATGATATTGACGAAACAACATTTTTACAAAATATCTTAAAATCAGGCAGCCTAATCTTACCTTCTCTTTGCTTCTCTCCCCACATAGGCTCAGGAAAGTAAGAGTCTTCTTCAAAACGTGCCATGATGTGCCAATGGACATGAGGTATATAGTTACCAAAGCTGGCAATGTTTATCTTTTTAGGGTTATAGTAGCCTATCATCTCTTTTTCAATGATATCTAGGAGGTCATAGATCTCAAACTTGATCTCAGCAGGAACTTCACTCATCTCTTTGTATGTATCTTGTGTGAAAATTTTAAGCCAAGGGATCTCACTCCCTTCAACTTCTATTTTAATATTTTTGTTTTCATAAATGATTGACATTATCGTATCCTTTTAAAAGTGGTTTTTCCTAGTTTATAGATGGTGGAAGCAGAATACTTTTGTTTTAACGGTGTAATGACAATATCTGCATTTTTTTTAGCAAAGTTCTCATCGTAAGCTTCAGAGCTAAGGTTAGCAGATGTTGTGTATGCCCATCCCAGACGTTTTAAGAGCAGAAGGTGATGTTTATCTTGTACGACACGGTATGAGTGTCTATTTGGCATGATGAATGTGGTTTTTTTCGCTCTTCTTATACGGTTTTTATGCATATCAGGTACACGCGTAAATGATTTAAGTGTGTTAAGAGAGGGAAGGGCTTTGATGTAATGTTTATGGGGAGGACGCTGTTTGATCTGTGTGAGTTTATCTGCATTTTGTGAGACAAAACCGATAGTGGTATCGGTTTGTGTGAGGAAAACTTTGTCTTTGAAAGTGCTTGTATTCATGTTTTTTCTCGTTTTATTTGTAGGGGTCGTGCCTTGTGCCGATCCTTGGGCAACCATGAGGGATTGCCCCTACATAATTATGCTAAATAATCCTGCAACGCTTTTGGCTCTAACTCACCACCAATAGCTTTAAGCTCTTTGATGGCAAGTGCGGTAGCTCTGGCTGCAGCGATAGTTGTGAAGTAAGCAACATTGTTACTCAGTACAGACTGTCTGATGGTCTTAGCATCATCTTTACTTGCTTTATTATCACTTGTATTGATAGCAAGAGCGATCTCTTCATTTTTGATCATATCATCAATGTTTGGACGACCCTCAGAGATCTTGAGTACTTTGGTAGACTCTACACCTGCTGCTTGAAGTGCTACATGTGTTCCTGATGTAGCAACGATCTCAAATCCAAGGTCTGTAAACATTTTACCTACTTCACCTGCTTGTGATTTGTCATTTTCAGTAAGAGAGATGAAAAGTTTACCTTCTAGTGGAATGTTGTTTTTACTTGCAAACTGACTCTTGGCAAAACTCATACCAAAGTTGTCAGAGATACCCATAACTTCACCGGTAGACTTCATTTCAGGTCCCAATATAAGGTCAGAACCTGGAAGCTTATTGAATGGGAATACAGCTTCTTTAACTGCAACATGGTTTTTAAGATTTGGTTCCATGATCTTCTTGTCAAAGTTTACAACATTAAATACATCATAGAATTTAAGTGCTTCTTTGAGGTCACCTTGAACCATCACTCTTGTTGCAACTTTTGCAAGAGGTACACCTGTCGCTTTAGAGACAAACGGTACTGTTCTGGAAGCTCTAGGGTTTACCTCGATAAGGTAAATTTCGCCTTTATGGATAGCATACTGAATGTTCATAAGTCCAACCACACCAAGGCCAAGAGCGATCTTTGCTGTTTGCTCTTTTACTTCTTCCTGAAGTGTATCAGAGATAGAAACCGGAGGAAGTGAACAAGCAGAGTCACCAGAGTGAATACCTGCTTCTTCAATATGTTGCATGACTGAACCGATATAGACATCTTTACCATCACAAATGGCATCTACGTCTAGCTCTATGGCATTGTCAAGGAACTTGTCTATGAGTACTGGAGCATCGTTAGAAACAGATACTGCTTCATCCATGTATTGGTTTAGTTCATCATCGTTGTAGACGGTTTTCATACCACGTCCACCAAGTACAAAGGAAGGACGTACAAGCACAGGATACCCAATACGGTTTGCCACTACAAGTGCTTTGTCTTTAGCAAAAACAGTACCATTTTCTGGTTGCTTAAGACCAAGGTCGTTAATGAATGCAGAGAAAAGTTCTCTATCTTCTGCGAGGTCTATGACTTTTGCAGTAGTACCAGAGATGTTTGCACCGATAGCAGTGAGTTTTTTAGCCAACTTGAGTGGAGTTTGTCCACCAAAGTGTACGATAACACCATCTGGTTTTTCTATGTCGATAACATTTCTTACATGTTCAAAGTCAATAGGTTCAAAATAGAGAATATCTGAAGTATCATAGTCGGTTGAAACTGTCTCAGGGTTACAGTTATACATAATAGACTTTACACCCATGTCTTCAAGAGCAAATGCAGCATGTACACAACAGTAGTCAAACTCGATCCCCTGACCTATACGGTTAGGTCCTCCACCGATGACAAGTACTTTTTTATCAGTAGATTCTACTTTTTTGTCTTGAGGTACTTTTGTAATGTTGGTTGTAGAATAAAGGTACGGCGTAAGTGCTTTAAATTCAGCAGCACAGGTATCAACTTCATTATATTCAAGTTGTACAGACATTTTTTCTCTGGCGTTATAGATGTCGTTTTCAGTAAGTGCAAGACCCTCTTTTTTATTGATAACTTCTGCTATCATCTCATCAGAGAAACCTTCACTTTTTACTTCACGAAGTCTTGTCGCATCAGAGAGTAGGGCAATGTCCATCTCTTTTTCACGCAGGGAAAGCTCTTCAAGTTGGTAAAGGAACCATCTGTCTATCTTACAAAGATCGAAGATAGCATCGACACTCATACCGCGTCTAAGTCCTTCAAAAACATAAAGCATACGACTTTCATTTGAACGCCTGATCTCTCTTATAAGTTCTTCGCCATCACATTTGATAGGGTTAAAACCGATAAGTCCAGTCTCCAGTGAACACAGAGCTTTTTGGAATGACTCTTTGAAAGTACGTCCTATACTCATAGCTTCACCTACAGACTTCATCGCTGTAGTCAGTGTAGAGTTTGCAAGAGGGAACTTCTCAAAAGTAAATCTTGGAAGTTTTGTTACGATGTAGTCGATAACCGGTTCAAAACTTGCAGGTGTTCCTGTAATGTCATTGGTGATCTCATCGAGTGTAAATCCAACAGCCAAAAGTGTTGCTACTTTAGCGATAGGGTAACCGGTCGCTTTTGATGCAAGAGCAGAAGAACGACTTACTCTTGGGTTCATCTCGATAACGATCATACGACCGGTATCCGGGTTGATAGAGAACTGTACGTTTGAACCACCTGTATCAACACCTACTTCACGTAAGATCTTGAAAGAGGCATCTCTCATGTTCTGGTATTCTTTGTCTGTAAGTGTAAGAGCAGGCGCAACAGTAATACTATCTCCGGTATGTACACCCATAGGGTCAAAGTTTTCGATAGAACATATGATGATACAGTTATCGGCTTTATCACGGATAACTTCCATCTCGTACTCTTTCCAACCAAGTAATGACTCCATAATCTCAATCTCATTGATTGGTGATGCTTCTAATCCTTCTTGTGCAAGTTTTTTGAATTCGTCTATGTTGTAAGCCACACCAGAACCACCACCAGCCATGGTAAATGAAGCTCTTGAAATGACAGGAAACCCAATCTCTTTAGCAACTTTTAGTGCCTCTTCAAGGTTGTATGCATTGGCACTCTTTGGTAAGTCCATACCAATTTTTATCATAGCTTTGTTAAAGAGGTGTCTATCTTCCCCTTTTTTAATCGCTTCAGGAGTAGCACCTAAAAAGTCGATGCCTTCAAGCATACCTGCTTCGTTCATATCCATAGCGACATTGAGTGCAGTTTGTCCACCCATAGTAGGTAAGATAGCATCAACATTTTCTTGTTTAATGATTTTATCAATCACTTCAGGGGTTATAGGTTCGATATAAGTACGGTCAGCAAACTCTGGGTCTGTCATAATAGTAGCAGGGTTAGAGTTGATAAGAACAACTCTGTAGCCTAACTCTTTAAGTGTTTTGGCTGCTTGCGTTCCAGAATAGTCAAATTCACAAGCTTGACCGATAACGATAGGGCCTGAACCGATAAGTAAAATAGTTTTGATGTCTTCGCGTTTTGGCATGGAGAAATACCCTTAATTTTTAGTTTGATATTATACAAGAAAGAGATAAAAAAAGCCCTTAAAAAGGCTTTTAAATCTTTGATTTAGAAGAGGTCTAAACTAGTAGGTTTAGGTTTTTTACGTCTATTTGTCTCTCTCTCTTTTTTAGGGGCTTCAATAACTTCAGAAGGTGCATCTGGTTCAATGATATCTTCTTGTGTCTGATCGATACGATCAGGAATACTTGAAATAACCGGTAGTGTTTGATTATGTTCAACTACCGTGATATTAGTTTCATTGTGTTCTTGGTTTATTAATTCGGGACAAGGTGGATTTAAACGTGTATCATTGCTGTCGAAACCTTGGGCAAGTGTTGCATTTGTATCATTAATAAGAAAAAATGTTTTGGGATGAAAAATGTCACTGTATGTTTTGATATGTGCCACTTTATAAGAGCTGTGTAGTTCTACTTTTGTAACGATACCTACAGGAATATCAGCAAAGAAGATATCATCTAAACCAGAAGTCACAACTTTATCTGCTACTTGTATCTTATGCCACTTTGGGATAAATTTGATGATCATTTTATTTTTTTCTAGTCCTGTAGCAATACCAGGGGCTTTCTCTTTTCCTACAAAAACGGAAAAACGGCATTTATTATCAGAGGTAAGGTAGCCATAGAGTTGATTGTTACGTACTTGTGCTGTACCAGCCACTACTGTACCCTGTATGAGTCCATAAAGTTTATCTTCTAGCAGTGCTTTAGGTTTGGTAAGGATGATCTGTGAAAAGCTGTTGAGTTTTACATAAGAGATCGTCTCTGTGATAGAGATATTATGTATAGGAAGTCTACTGAGCTTAGGAAGGACATCATAGATATTTTTTACTTGTTTGATATAGTGAGTCTGTTCGAGAAGACGTTTTCGTAAGATACGATTTTCTCTGCTAAGTTTTTCAATAGACTCTTTTTGGAAGATATAGCTATGGCTTTTGTCTTCTATGTTCTGTGTAATATTTTTATAGTTCTGTTTAATGGGGTTGATGATACCAAGAAGCGTATCAGTGATACGCTCATCATTTCTTGTCAATAATACTGTTAAAACCAATAACAGTATAACAATAATGACTAGTCTAGTCTTCATATGCCATTTGCTGGAGCATATCCAGTTCATCTAGTGCGATACCAGTACCTTTTGCTACTGCAAGTAGGGGGTCTTCTGCTATATAGACGGGTAGTTTTACAATATCGGAAAGATATTTATCCAAGCCTCTGATCAGTGCTCCACCACCTGTAAGAACGATACCATTTTCCACGATATCTCCTGCAAGTTCCGGAGGGGTTTGTTCTAAAACATCTTTAAGTGCTTCAGCGATCTCTTCAAGTGAATCTTTCATGGCTGCACGAATATGCTCAGAGGTAATCTCAATAGAAGCCAAACTACCTTCAACTTGATCTCTACCACGTACGGTAGTTACGAGTTCTTCATCTAGTGGTATGGCTGTACCAATTTTGATCTTGAGCTCTTCTGCAATACGATCACCGATAAGAAGGTTGAAATTCTTTTTCACGTAATCTACGATAGCTTGGTCAATATTGTCTCCGGCAACACGAATAGATTTGCTAAGGACAAGTCCACCGAGTGAAATGACACCTATCTCAGTCGTACCTCCACCGATATCTACAACCAGGTTACCATTAGGTTCTTTTACCGGGATACCTGCACCGATCGCTGCTGCCATAGGCTCTTCTATAAGATAGACATACCTTGCACCTGCATTCTCAGCAGAGTCTTTTACCGCACGTCTCTCTACCTGTGTCAAGCCATAAGGCACACAGATAATAATACGAGGGCTAAAAAAACCTTTTCTTTTGTGCGCTTTTTCAATGAAATAACGGATCATCATTTCAGTCACTTCAAAGTCTGCAATAACACCATCTTTCATCGGACGGATCGCTCTGATGTTACCAGGTGTTTTACCTACCATATCTTTTGCTTCTTGTCCAACAGCTAAGATACGCTGTTGGCCATGTTTGTCATACTGGATAGCAACAACAGAAGGTTCATTGATACTGATACCTTGACCTTTTACAAGTACAAGTGTGTTTGCCGTTCCCAAGTCGATAGCTAAATCGTTAGAAAACATGCCTAATAATTTTTTAAACATCTATTTATCCTTTTTGTCTGATAGCGTACTAGTATTACGCCGTTTTTTTATCTTTTATGTAAAGAGGTTTAGCCCCTGACTCAACGACATCTTTGGTGATGATCACTTCATATTCTGCAAGTTCCGGTAGTTCATACATAATATCAAGCAGTATCTCTTCAAGTATAGAGCGCAGTCCTCTGGCACCTGTTTTTCTATCGAGAGCTTTTTGTGCAATGAGTGAAAGTGCATCTTCTTCAAAAGTGAGTTTCACTTCATCTATCTCAAAAAGTTTTTGATACTGTTTGACTAAAGCATTCTTAGGTTCTATCAAAATACGTACCATATCTTCTTTGGAAATCTCACCAAGTGTTGCAAGTACATGAAGACGACCTATAAGTTCCGGAATAAGCCCGAAAGAGACAAGATCATCTGACTCTACAAGGTGAAGAAGATTCTCTTCCTCTTTTTTACTGCGTTTTTCTTGTCCAAATCCCATTGTGTTGCTTCCAAGTCTTCTTTTAAGTATATCATTAAGACCATCAAATGCACCACCACAGATGAAAAGGATGTTAGATGTATCTATTTGGATAAAGTCTTGGTTAGGGTGCTTACGTCCACCTTTTGGCGGGATGTTTACGACTGAACCTTCGATGAGCTTAAGAAGAGCCTGCTGCACACCTTCGCCCGATACGTCACGGGTGATAGAACGGTTTTCACCCATTCTGGCGATCTTATCTACTTCATCGATAAAGACGATACCTTGCTCTGCACGCTGGGGGTCACCATCTGCTGCCATCAGTAGTTTCGTAAGGATGTTCTCTACATCTTCACCTACATATCCAGCTTCTGTGAGGTTGGTTGCATCGGCAATGGCAATAGGCACATTTAAAAATCTGGCAATGGTTTGTGCCAAAAGTGTTTTACCTGAACCAGTTGGCCCTATAAGAAGTACGTTTGACTTGGCGATCTGTGTATCATCGTCAACATTGTCTCTAAAAATACGTTTGTAGTGATTATATACAGCAACGGAAAGTGTTTTTTTCGCATTTTCCTGACCGATGACATATTCATTAAGCAGTCCATTGATCTCTTTAGGTGTATAGAGTACTTGTGTTTCTAAATTTAATGGTGTTTCTTCCTGTTCCTCTTCTCCGAAGAGAATCTTGTATGCAGAAACCACACAATTTGAACAGATGTATACACTTTCTCCGGCAATGAGAGGATTCTCCTCACTCTCTTGTGCTTCACAAAAGCTACATGCTTTAGTTGACATTTACTATCCTTATATTATTTTGTCTCATATTATTTTGATCTTGTAAAAGAGATGCCTCTTTTTGAGGTCTTTATAAATTCACAAAGTGATTTCACTTTCTCTGAAGTTGTTGTTTCAAAGAGTGTTTGCGCTACTTCTTGTAGAGGGTTACCTTGTTCAAAAAGTTCTCTATAAGCAACGCTAAGTGCATTGATTTCCTTACGGTCTATGTTTCTTCTAAGTCCTGTAAGGTTTAACCCTCGCAGGCTTGCACGGTTACCTTCAGCCAAACAGAAAGGAGGAATATCCTGTGTCACGGCACTGGCTCCTCCTATCATCGCGTAGTCGCCAATGTGTACAAACTGATGTATTGGTGTAAGCCCACCGATGACGACATGGTTACCAAGCTCAACATGACCTGCAAGTGTTGCACCATTTGCCAAGATGCAGTTATCCCCGATGATCACATCATGGCCCAAGTGTACATATCCCATAAGAAGGTTTCCATTACCTATCTTGGTAACAGAACCACCTCCTTTTGTGCCTGGATTGAGTAGGGTAAATTCTCTAATTGTATTGTTGTCACCAATAATGAGCTCTACATCTTCACCCTTAAACTTTAAATCTTGAGGGATAGTTCCCACAGCAGAGTGTGAAAAGATACGGTTATTCTTACCGATAGTGGTATCACCTTCGATCACAGCATGGGAAGCAATAGTAGTGTTGTCACCAATTTTTACTTTGGAACCGATATATACGAAAGGACCGATAGAGACATTGGCACCTAAAACAGCACCTTCTTCAATAACAGCACTTGAATGGATTAAAGACATAGTTGAAAACCTATTATTTTTTATTTATCTACGATCATAGCTTTAAGTTCAGCTTGTGCAACCACTTTGTCATCAACATAAGCTTTTGCATCAAGTTGCCATACCGCACCTTTGTTTTTAATGACGTTTATCTTATACACAAGTTGGTCACCTGGTGTCACCGGCGCACGAAACTTTGCTTTATCGATACTCATAAAGTAGACTACTTTATTTTGGATATCTTCTTGAGTTGCACCATCCATACTTTTGAATGCAAGTACCCCACCGGCTTGAGCCATACCTTCGATGATCATAACACCGGGGTAGATAGGATGATCAGGAAAATGTCCTTGAAAGACAGGTTCAGAGATAGAAATGTTTTTCAAACCTTCTATATACTCACCAGGTATAAGTTCAGTAATTCTGTCCACAAGTAAGAATGGATATCTATGAGGTAATATATTTTGAATATCAACGACGTTATAAAGCACAAGAAAACCTTTATTTAAAAATTCTCTTATTTTATCGCAAAGTTGGTAAAAAATGGATTAGAACTCTATTAATACCTCTTTTACATCACTGTATGTTTTACTTTGACAAAGGATTTCTATCTTGTTTGAAGGTATTTCTTCTACAACAAGTATGATGGAGATATCGTATGGTGTTACTCCTAGTTTTAAACGTAGTTCAAGCTCTTTATCAAAAGTTGGAGGGTTGTATATGAGATCAGTTACAGTATTGTAGTCTGTATGCGCTAATTCATTGTAATATTTTCGTGTAATGAAGCGTACCTCATCACGGTTCATGTAATGTATTTCACCAATATTGTATTCTATTTTTCCTCTTGTATATTCGCCTTTTAATGTGGAATAGGGCAAAAAGTGTGCAGGAATTACTTCTTTTCTTACACGTAGAAGCCCCATCTTTAAACGCCAGTTCAAAAAGCGTTGTTTAATGATCTTATGAGGTATATCTTTGTTTTCAAAATCCCAGCGTTTTTCATACATCTCTATACGTTCTTCTATAGATTCTGGTTGTATTTGTCCTGATAGTGGTACAAAAAGTTCATCTGCCAGCTTCTCTTGCTGATCACGTTGAATGTTAAGTCCAAATATGCATCCACAGTAGTCTTGACGGTAAAGTGCATCTTCTTTAGCAAGGATATTTTGTTCTTGTGTACCTGAAGCTTTTCTATAGTCAGGAGCTACAAATGAAATACCATATTTCTCAGCCAAAGTATCACCTGCTACTTGAAGCTGCTTAAGTGATTTTTTTGGACTTGTGAGTAGTGTAGAGGTAAAAGTACTCTCTCCAAGTTCACTTGCCTTTTTTGCAGAAATTTCAAAACGTCTGTCAAAGCACACAGAACAACGAGAACCTTTTTCTGGTTCATGTTCCAAACCTCGTACAGCCTCAAGCCAATTCTCTACATCATATTCGCCTTCTATGAGGTCAATACCGAGCATATTACAACTACGTTTTACATCAAGTAAACGTAGATAATACTCAGAATATGGATGTATATTTGGATCGTAGAAAAAACCTGTTAGTTTTTCTTCCGGGTACTCTTTTTGGAGTTTTTGTAAGAAATAATGGCTGTCGACTGAACAGCAAATATGGATTAACATATATTTGTCCCATTGATAATTTTTGAAATCTTTCTTAGTGTTTTAGATAAAAATACTTTTGTATTTGAACTGATTAAATAGTCTTAGATAATTTGTATACCAAGAATTACAAAAGTAGTTTGGTCGATATTGTAGTATTCCTCTGGAACATTGTCAATAGTAATATTTTTTATTCATAGAGGATAATTCAAAAAAAAATGATAAAATATTGTATTGAAAAACAAAGGTTATATAATTTATGAAAGTTTTAGTGAGTGCATTAGAACACTCAGCAAACATACATCTCAAATCACTAAAAAAAGAGCTTAGTGATGATGTAGAGTTTATAGGTATATTTAATAGTGAACTGGGAGATTCTATCGTAGATTTGCGAAGTTTAGCAATCATGGGCTTTGTTGATGCCATAAAAAAGTTAAGATACTTTTTTAAACTTAACTCTGAGATGGTTGATTTGGCTAAAGATGCCGATAAAGTTTTACTTATCGACTCATCTGGATTTAACCTTCCTTTGGCAAAAAAAATTAAAAAGAGATACCCGGATAAAGAGATTATCTACTATATTTTA
The DNA here is from genome assembly GCA_965602275.1 of uncultured bacterium. Classification (GTDB taxonomy): domain Bacteria; phylum Campylobacterota; class Campylobacteria; order Campylobacterales; family Sulfurovaceae; genus Sulfurovum. The sequence continues at coordinate 38,005 of CBFCXZ010000003.1, read as the reverse complement.
CCTCAAGCTTGGGCATGGAAGAAAAAACGCATATCTGTTTTAGAAAAAACCATAGACCATTTAGCATCCATACTACCTTTTGAAAAAGATTACTACTCTAGGAGTGCTCCAATTTCTTATGTTGGACATCCCCTTCTGGATATCATTAAAAACTTCAAAGAAGAGCTAAACAGTGAAGTAAAAAGTGTTGCATTTATGCCTGGAAGTCGTAAAGGTGAGATAAAAAAACTTATGCCCATCTTTAAAGAAGTGGTTAAAAAGCTTAATATAAAAGCTACTGTTATTATTCCAAAACATTTTACCGAAGAAGATATAAATGAACTTTACGGTAACCTTATAGGTTTTAAAACTGCTTATGATGCACATAAAACACTTTATGAAGCAGATTTTGCATTTATATGCAGTGGAACAGCTACACTTGAAGCAGCACTTATAGGAACACCTTTTGTGCTTAGTTATATAGCTAAACCACTTGATTATTTTATAGCCAGTAACCTTGTAAAACTTAGTCATATAGGACTTAGTAACATCATGTTTAGTCAGTTTAACAAAAGAGATATGCATCCTGAACTTATTCAAGAAGAGGTAACAGCAGATAACCTCATAAAAGTGTATGAAGATTATGACAGAAGTAAATTTTTAGATGATTCAAAACATTTAAGAGCCTATCTAAAACATGGTAGTTCAAAAACAGTAGCATCAATTATAGAGGACAAACATGAAGATTAATTTTATAGACCTTAAAGCACAATATAGAGAGTACCAACCAGAGATAGATAGTGAAGTTTTAGAAGTGTTCTCGTCAGCACAGTTTATCGGTGGAGATAAGTTAAACAAGTTAGAGAACTCTTTGGCAACTTACACTGGTGCGAAATATGCCATCGGTTGCAGTAGTGGAACTGATGCTCTTTTACTCTCTCTTATGGCTTTAGATATTGGCGCGGGTGATGAAGTTATAACTACCCCTTTTACTTTTATAGCTACTGCTGAGGTTATCGCTTTTTTAGGTGCAAAATCTGTATTTGTTGATATAGAAGAAGAGAGTTACAACATAGACCCTACAAAGATAGAAGATGCTATCACAGATAGAACTAAAGCTATTATGCCTGTATCACTTTATGGTCAATGTGCAGATATGGATGCCATAAATGAAATAGCTAAAAAACACTCTCTACCAGTTATTGAAGATGCTTGTCAGAGTTTTGGCGCGACTTACAATGGTAAAAAATCTTGTAACTTATCAACTATAGGTTGTACAAGCTTTTTTCCTTCAAAGCCTTTAGGTGCTTATGGTGATGCTGGAGCTATTTTCACAAATGATGAAGAGCTAGCTACTAAGATCAGAATGTTACTTAACCACGGTCAAAATGAAAGATATAAACATAAGTACATCGGTATAAATGGTCGTCTTGATGCAGTACAAGCCGCAGTTTTAAATGTAAAACTAAAACACTTTGATAAAGAAGTAAAAGTTCGTGATGAGATAGGTTCAAGATATAATGACCTGCTGGAAGATGCTGATATTATCACTCCAAAAATTAGTGGAAACAATACAAGTGTTTTTGCACAATACTCAATAAGAGTTAAAGATAGAGAAGCAATGGTTGCAAAACTGAGTGCAAAAGAGATTCCTACTGCAGTACATTATCCTGTTCCGCTACATCAACAGGAGGTATTTTCTCCTTTAGGTTATAAAGAGGGTGATTTCCCAATTAGTGAAGAGGTCGCTACTCAAATAATGTCACTTCCAATGAGCCCATACTTAACAGAAGCTCAGCAAGATTTCATAGTACAAACTATTAAAGGTTAATAATGCAAAATATAGCGATTGTTGGTTTAGGTGTAATGGGTAGAAATCACTATAGTACACTAAATAATATAGAAAATGTAAATATAGTAGGGCTATGTGATGTAACTGAAAATGATGAGTATAAAGAGCGATTTTTCACTGATTTAGAGCAGATGTTAGTTGAAGCAAAACCAGATGCTCTCATTATTGCAACACCTACATCTCTACACAAAGAAGCTACCCTTCTTTGTGCCAAGCACAATATTCATATGTTTATAGAAAAACCAGCTGCTTCAAGTGTAGAAGATGCAAAAGAGATGTCTCAAGCTATAAAAGCCAAAAACCTTAAAAGCTGTGTTGGGCACATAGAGAGATATAACCCTGTTGTTAAAGCTTTGATAAATGAGATTGATGGACATGAAGTCTTGTCTATATCTATCACTCGCAGTGGAGCATTTCCCCAGAGAATTGCAGATGTTGGGATATTAACGGATTTATCAGTTCACGATAGCGATTTAATTAGATTTATTACTCAAAAAAATATAGTTAGAAGTGCTGTTTTTAAATCTCAAAAAATCCATAAAACACATGAAGATAATGCTATTTTAGCATTTGAACTAGAGGGTGAAGTTGTAGGTGACATAACTACAAACTGGCTAACCCCATATAGAAAAAGAAGTATTGCAGTAGCTTGTAGAGTAGATGCCAAAAGTGAAATAAAATACTTTGAAGCTGATTTATTATCTCAAACACTAAAAGAGAGAATAAATATCGATGTATCTTCACACATAACAAAAAACTGTTTTGTTGCTAGAAGTAATGCACTAAATGATGAGCTTGAAGCTTTTGTAAATTACTTAGAAACTGGTGACAAAGGCTCATTATCAAGTGTAGAAGATAGCATAATTACATTGGAGATTGCAAGTGATACATAAATCAACAATCATAGAAGACGGGGCAAAGATAGCAGACGATGTAACGATAGGTCCATTTTGTTATATAGGTAAAGATGTTAGTTTATCTAGGGGATGTAAATTAGAGTCAAATATTGTATTGGCAGGAAAACTTTTTATTGATGAAGATGTAAGAATTTTTAGTTTTACAACAATTGGACATCAAGGTTCAGAAATAGAGATAGGTAAAAAAACACATATTAGAGAGTTCGCCCAAATCGGCACACAAGGTGATGAAAACAAAGAAAAAGAACAAATTATTATAGGAAATCATAATTTTATTATGGCTTATGCTCAAATATTCAGTGGTGTTGAATTAGGCGAATTTTGTATTATGACAAATGCAGTTAGACTCTATGAAAATGTTAAATGTGAGGATAGAGTAATTATTGGTGGGTTGAGTACAATAGAAGCTAATAATACGATAGGAACAGGAGTAATGATCGGTGGAGCATCTTATGTTACTCATGATATACCACCTTTTACATTGGTAGAAGGAAATAGAGCAAGTGTAAAAAGTTTAAATGTAGTTGGTCTTAGAAGAAGATTGGAAAATCAAAATCAAATTGATGAGATAAAAGCTATTTTTAAAAAAGTTTTAGGTAACGATGTTGATAAAGAGTTGGCAAAAGAGATAGCTGATACCCATGAAAATGAATATGTAAAAAGATTTGTTTCCTTTATTGCAACAAGTAATATGTAGTTTTTATAACTATAAATATTTGAATCACCTTCAAATATTTAGGTTACAATTTGTGTTAGACAATAATATTGACATTGTCAACATATATATCTGGCAAGATCTTCATTATAAACTCTAATTTTTCTTAGTGCAATATCCATCCAGTTACCCAAAACGCCACAGAAGCTAACCCACCACCTATTAGTGCATAAGGTAACTGTGTTCGTACATGAGAGATGTGATCACAGTCTGCTGCCATGGAGGAGATGATGGTGGTGTCTGAGATAGGGGAGGCGTGGTCTCCGAAGATACCACCACTTATGACTGCTGCGATTACAAGTGGAATGTCCAGTCCCATTGTAGCACCTAATGCCAAGCCTATAGGCATCATAATGGAAAATGTTCCCCAGCTTGTTCCTGTAGAAAATGCAGTGATGCTTGCTACTAAAAAGATGAGAAGAGGGATGAGTGCAGGGGAGATGTTTCCAGAGAGCATATGAGCCAAATATTTGGCTGTGCCAAGGTCACCGATAACTTTACCGATGAGGAGTGCAAAGATCATGATGATCGTGACGGGTACCATGTCACCTATCCCCTCATAGAGTCCTTTAAAATAGTTCTTGTGCGAAAGTGTTTTGAAGGGAACAAAATAGAGGTACATAAAGAGTAGGGTAACGATAACTGCGTAATAGACAGAAGTAGAACCAGACCCTTTAAATATGTCACCTTTTCCTGTTAGATAAAGCCCCACAGGTACCATAAGTACCATGACCAAAATAGGCAGAAGCATTTTATAGGGTGTAGCTTTGATAGCTGCTTCATTATGCGGTGCTACGTAGGGTTTAGGGGTAGAATACTTCATAGGTCCTATATTAATATTAAAAAATATAACACCCAAAACTATAGCCAAAGTAATAAGTGAATAGAAGTTATAAGGGATGGAAGCTATAAGTAAAGAAATACCATCTCCGGAGATGACTTGAGAGTCAATGGCTGTAACGATGAGACCTAAGAGTAATGCACCCCAGGCATTAAGTGGGATGAGTGAACAGATAGGAGCTGAGGTACTATCACAAATGTAAGCAAGCTTCTCTCTGCTTACACCGTTTTTGTCACACAGAGGTTTAGCTACGGTTCCTGCCACAAGTGCTGTGATAGATGACTCTATAAATATCACTACGCCGATGACGTAGGCAAGTAACATCGCACCTATAGGAGAGTCTATCTTTTTGGCTTTTTTGCTTAAGTAGGCTACGAAACTATCGACTGCACCAGAGAGAGTAAGCAGTCTGATAATGGAACCTACCATGAGTATGAAAAGTAGTGTTTTTGCTATCCACCCTTCAGAAAATAGAGCTATGATCCCATCAAACAGAGCGATGAATGCGTCTATAGGATTATAAGCGTTCAGAACTAATAAACCTGCAAAAATACCACCCATGAGCGAAACGATCACATCTTTGGTTATAATAGCTAAAATGATTGTCAGCAACGGGATTGCTATTGATAATATTCCATATTCCATAAAGAGGATTATATCTAAATGAAGAAGATTTTACTTGGACTTTGTTTTTCGCTTATAACTATGCATGCACAGATACCAGATACGAAACAACTTTTGGTTGTCACTACTAAAAATTGGTCTACACCAAATGGTCTGTTGCAACGCTTTGAGAGAGAAGGGAACAGCTGGCATAAAATAGGCAAAGCCATTAACATTAAATTAGGAAGAAACGGATTAGGATGGGGGATAGGACTACATACTATACCAAAAGGTCCCAAGTACATAAAGAAAGAGGGAGACGGTAAAGCACCGGCTGGTATCTTCACTCTCAAACAGGCTTTTGGATATCAACCTTTTGTTGTAGCGTATCCTTATGAAGTATACAAAGCTACAGACCACTGTGTAGACGACGTAAACTCAAAGCTTTACAATAAAATAGTCGATAGCACAAAAGTAAACATAGACTACAAGAGTAAAGAGCATATGAAGTTTCCAAAAGACTATTACAAGTATGGCATTGTGGTAAATCATAATCATATAGATGAAGAGGGAGCTGTGAAGGGTGCTGGGTCATGTATATTTATACACATTAAGAAAGTGCCTACGGCCGGATGTACTGTGATGACTGAGGGAGAGATGAAGGAGATCATCAAGTGGTTAGATATGGAAAGTGAACCGCTTTTGGTGCAGGGAACTGAAGGAGTGATAGATACTTTAATGAAGCAGATCAAACCATAAAACTTAATGAAATTATGAAGGAAACTTGACACAAAGTGACTAAAGTTGTATAATAACTTATATTTAAACAATTTTAAGGAGTAATTTTATGAGTATATTAGAAAAATTAACCAATCAAATGCAAGGCACTATCGAGTCAGGTGTTTCTCTTGCTTTGCATAATAAAAATCAGGAAGTTGACCCTATACACCTCATTTGGGCACTGTTGACGAATAGTGGTTCTATTTTACATCAGGCACTTAACAAGATGAATGCAGATAAAGCTGCCATAGAGTTGGAGGCAAAGAGTATAGCCAATAAGCTTCCTGCTGTTTCATCTGTCACAAAAGAGAATATCAAGCTCTCACAAAACTTAGTACGTTCACTGCAAAATGCAGAAGGTGTGATGGCTGCCAATGGTGATCAGTATCTTGCTGTGGATGCATGGCTTATGGCAAATGCGGGGGAAAACTTCATAGCAGAGACACTCGGCAAATACGTTGATATGAATGAATATAAAAAGACTCTGGAGAGCATACGTGGAGGCAAACAGATAGACTCTCAAAGTGGAGATGAAACACTCGAAGCCCTAGCACAGTACGGTATAGACTTGAATCAAAAAGCCTTAGATGGAGAGCTTGATCCGGTCATCGGTAGAGATGAAGAAGTACAGCGTATGATGCAAATTCTTATACGTAAGACAAAGAACAATCCTATCCTTATAGGGGAGCCAGGAACAGGTAAAACAGCCATCGTAGAAGGGCTTGCACAGCGTATCGTAAACAAAGAAGTGCCATTAAGTCTTCAAAACATGCGTGTTGTCTCATTAGACATGAGTAGACTCATAGCAGGAGCGAAGTACAGAGGTGAGTTTGAGGACAGACTCAAAGCAGTCATCGATGAGGTCAAAGAGTCTGCCAATGTTATCCTTTTCATTGATGAGATCCATACCATCGTTGGAGCAGGAGCAGGTGAGGGTGGTATGGATGCAGCAAACATCTTAAAGCCAGCTCTTGCTCGTGGTGAGCTTCATACCATAGGGGCTACAACCCTTAAAGAGTATAGAAAGTTCTTTGAAAAAGATACTGCCCTGCAGAGACGTTTCCAACCGGTAAAAGTTGAAGAGCCAAGTATCAATGAAGCCTTGCAGATACTCAGGGGTATCAAAAGCAGACTTGAAACACACCATAATGTCATCATTACTGACGCAGCATTGGTGGCTGCAGCGAAGTTGTCAGACAGATATATTACCGATAGATTCTTACCGGATAAGGCTATTGACCTTATAGATGAAGCAGCGGCAGAGCTTAAAATGCAGATAGAGAGTGAGCCTACTGATCTTTCAAAAGCTAAACGTGAGATCTCTACGCTTCAAGTTGAAAAAGAAGCTTTAAAGATGGAGGAGAGTGAGAAAAACAGTTCGCGTCTTTCCGAGATAGAAAAAGAGTTAGCTGACCTTGAAGAGAAACGTATGTCATTACAAAGTCAATTTGACAATGAAAAAGAGGTCTTTAACCAGATAGCAGAGGTGAAAACGACCATAGGATCACTCAAAACTCAGGCAGAACATGTCAAGCGGGAGGGTGATTTCAACAAAGCTGCCGAGATAGAATACGGGCAGATCCCTGCTGAAGAGACTAAGCTTCAAGATTTAGAAGATAAGTGGACTCAAATGATGTCTGAGGGTACACTGCTTAAAAATTCTGTAGATGAAGAGATGATAGCAAGCATTGTGAGTCGTTGGACGGGTATCTCTGTAAGTAAGATGCTCCAAGGTGAAAAAGAGAAGATCCTTGCCATAGAAAGCATTCTCAAAGAAGAGGTAGTAGGGCAGGAAGAAGCTCTCAAAGCCGTAGCAAGAGCCATCAAGCGTAATAAAGCAGGGCTTAGTGACTTGAATAGACCTATAGGAAGTTTTATGTTCCTTGGACCTACCGGTGTAGGTAAAACACAAGTAGCCAAAACGCTTGCGAAGTTCCTTTTTGACTCTGAAAAAGCACTTATACGTATAGATATGAGTGAATACATGGAGAAACATGCAGCAAGTCGTTTAGTCGGTGCACCTCCAGGATATGTGGGCTATGAAGAGGGTGGACAGCTCACTGAAGCAGTAAGAAGAAAACCATACTCTGTTGTACTCTTTGATGAGATAGAAAAAGCCCACCCGGATGTGTTTAACACGCTCCTACAAGTGCTAGACGATGGTCGTTTGACAGATAACAAAGGTGTAACGGTAGATTTTAAAAATACCATCATTATCATGACATCGAACATTGCGTCAGACAAGATCATGACCATAACTGATGCAGAAGAAAGAAGAGCAGCGGTAAACGAAGAGCTCAAACGAAACTTCAAGCCAGAGTTCCTCAACCGTTTGGATGATATGGTCATCTTTAACCCACTTGACCTTGATGCCATTACGAGTATCGTAGATATCTTGTTCAAAGATATCCAAGCCAAACTCGCAGAGCGTGATATCACCATCACGTTAAGTCATAATGCCAAAGCATACATCGCAGAAGCTGGGTTTGACCCTGTGTATGGGGCTCGTCCATTAAAAAGAGCGTTGTATGAGGTTGTGGAAGATAGGTTGGCTGAGTTGATACTTGAAGATAAAGTTGTTGAAGGGTCTTCTGTGGCATTTGATGTTGTGGATGGGGAGATAGAGGTTAGTGTTTCATAAGGGTTTCCTCTCGTTACCAAGGTATCCGTGGTAATGCCTATATCAATTTGATCCACTGAACTATATCATCACAAAGTGATGAACTATAACATTCATAATATCTTGTATTGAAGTATGGGTTCCCACGGAAACCGTAGGAGCCAGAAGTGCAGGGTGTGGGTACCCTTGGCTTCATAAATACGTCTTCCATTCAAGGGCACCCACAAGGGATGCCCCTACATATTACCATGGGTTAGGGAACTAGTTAAAAATCACTCAAACTCTGGAGGATATATACCATAAGCTTGTAGCTTCTTCGCTTCACGACTAAATACACTATTGCTTACCCATACAGCTGTAAATACTTTAAACCCATCTCTCTCAATGATATATAGACTTAATAAGCTCTTCGCATTATTCATAGTCTGCTTAATATGCATTTGAGGGAATTCATCCAATAAATGACCCGCACTCACATGCCAATGAAAGTTTGGTTTAAGATCTAGTACAAGTACTCTTCTGTTTCCAAGAGAATCCATCTCTATATAAGCAGGATAGGTTTTTTTATAATATTTATTTTTAATTCTTTTTTTATGTTCTAACGCAGATAACCATTTTGAATATACTTCTTTACGCTTAGCATCCATGGATGAATCTAATTGAGAAGCTTGAACAAAAGAGGAAGTTGACTCTTGATTATCACTACTACATCTACTCACTGAAAACAGTAGAACAGCTATAGCTATTATCGCACCAATTATTTTTATGTTCATGACTTTGTCCTTAAATAATTTGCTAAGTACTATTATATCCAACTGTAATAAATAGAAATGATGTCGTGTAGGGAAGTATAGGTCCTAAACATCATTTTTTAAGAATTACTTTAAGTCATCTATGTAACAATAAGAATAGATTCCATTTAAATTTAAAAGAAGGGTTCTTATGAAAAATCTTAAAAAATTGGTTCTCACCCCGCTTCTGCTTGCTTCACTCTCAAGTTTTGCTAATGCCGATGATGTTGTTGATACACTCAATGAAGCTATAAAGTCTTATGAAAGTGGTGAATATAGTGTTGCTGTTGAGGATATTAACTATGCACTACAGCTTATCCAGCAAAAAAAGAGTAAAGGACTTGAAGCCTATCTCCCCGAAGCACTTTCAGGATGGAATGCTAAAAAAGCAGAGTCGCAAACGGCTGGAGCAGGTATGTTTGGCGGAGGTATATCAACCTTTAGAGAGTATGAAAAAGGTTCATCCAGAATCAAGATCGAGATCATCACCGATTCACCTATCTTGCAGAGTATGATGGGCATCTTTTCCAATCCGATGTTTGCTGCATCTGATGGTGGAAAACTACAACGTATCAACAGAGAAAAAGCAATCGTAAAATACAATGAAGAGAGACAAAGAGGTGATATCACCATCGTTGTAGCTAAACGCTTTTTAGTTAAAGTAGAAGGGCAAAAAGTTTCACTTGATGATCTGGAATCCTATGCAAAAGCTATTGATTTTAAGAAGCTGAAAAAACTACCTTAGTCTCCTTGTTTCCCTCGTTACCACGGATACCGTAGGAACGAGAGAGGCTTCACTCATTTATAATTGGACGATTTATTATTTGTGTTTCAATAAAGAGACTTTCATTTCATAAAGTTTTACTTCTCTTTTTGAAAGGAGTAACTTATCTTTAGCAAGTGCTGATTCAACTTGTGCCAATTTTAATGCCATATTCTTTTTATCTATCTTGTCACTATAAAGTGATTTAAGTTTCATCTCATTTAGCTTCTCTTGTCTTTTCCAGAGCTCAACTTTCTTTTTAGTAATATCTACTTCAAGATTTGCCAGTTTAATTTCCATCACTTGTATCTTACCCATATCTTCAGCCAAAAGATTTGGACTAAGTGTAAGTATAACAGCTAATGCTAATGCTTTTGTACTCATTTTCATATTCATCTCCTCTTTTAATGTAATAAATATATTAAAATTATAACACTTTATTAATAAGATTTATTGATAAATATAGTTTTATGTATTTTATATATTTAAATGTTACTACATTGCCCATACTGAAATTTATACATGAAAAGGGAAAAAGGAGAAATACTCAAGAGAGAGTAGATATTAATCTTAGGTACCGACGCTTAAAAAAGGGGGGGTCATGTGTATAAGGGTAGTCAACACAAAATGACTTTTTACAAAAGGAGGAAGAATAAAAAGTAATGTGTCGATACCTAAGATCTAATAGAAGTATAGCTAAATAAGATAAAATTAGTCTTAATTAGAAAATAATAGCCATAATTAGTAAAAGTGATTCTATTTTAAGCCTAACAAACTAACCAGTTTTCCATCTTAAATATATCCTCTGTGGAAGGCATACCCTTCCATCCGTTTGACTCTAGGTACATCATTTTATTGCCAAAATACCCTACAAGATATTTCTCTTTAAAGATAGGAAATGTACCAGAGTGGAACATTGCAAAGAGATCTTCATGACTCTTTGCTGTCTCATAATAGGAAAAATCAAAACTATGCAATGCTATGATAGCATCTTGGAGCATCTCATTTTTATGCATAGAAGTTGAGAGTACATAATAAGATGGGTAGGGTACGGAAGGATTCTCTAACAGGTCGCAGATATAGAGTCTTTCTTTTTTTTTATTATACATTCAAGTTCTTTCATTGGACGCATATAGAGCAAAGCTCTATATACTACGCTGACGCTGAGTCCTCTTCAACAGAGTGTTCACGCGACTAGTCGCTTTTGATAGATTATTTTAATTATTATAGGATAAGTTGAACAAAGTAGATAAAAATATGTCAAATTGACATATTTTTTATGAAGGATAAGGGGGAAAAGGCTACCAGGAACCTCCACCACCACCACCGCCACCTCCGCCAGAGAAACCACCCCCACCGGAGAAGCCACTTCCTCCACTACTGCTTTTTGAAGGAGGCGTTGCAGCACTATTTACTGAAGAGGAGAAGTCTTTCATATTGTTGATATTGCCATGATACCAGTAGGGGGTACTCACATTTAAGAGAGCAAAGAAAGAGAGCCAGTGTTCTGTCTCTTTGAAGAGTACAGCATAAGGCAACATCTTTTCAAGATAGAGTGGATCCATCTCCAAACGTCTTTTTATCTCATCTTCTTTTACGCGTTTTACAAACTCTTTTAAACCCAAAAGATGTGTGCGTGCATAAGCACCTTTTTGTGTATATCTGCCTATTCTTTTGTAGGTAAATACCAAGGCTATGATCAAAACAGCAAGAACTGCCAAAGGCCCTGAAAGTATCTCTTTCAATGATATATTTTCAGCTAAAAGTCCTAAAGCAGGAATGCTTCCCATTGCAGCAAATACAATGCCAAAGATCTTAGTGAACCAAGCTTTGCTACCCATAAACATACTTAAACCTACCCCACCAAAAACAAGAGGGAAAATTAAAATAAAGATAACTTCTGGAGGATATTTATTTAAAAAACTATAAACAACTAAAGCTAAAACAGGCAACAAATATAAAATACTTTTCCAAAGAAAGTTTTTACGTACTCTTTGTGGATTTTCAACCATATAGCCATCACCTACGGACCAAAGATAAAGGTTATCATTGATCTTGTCAAATCCTTTTTGAAGTGCTGTGGCTTTACTCTCTGAACCTGCTGACATTGTAAAACTACTCTTGCCTTTAAAGAGTACTTGATCGAGTAGATACTTCTGATCCATGCTTAAATGCTCTGTACTCTTGTGTGTACGTTTGAGTAAGGGATCCAACTTTTTATCTTTTTGGTGTATCTCCAAATAACCCAACTGTGCAAGTTCCAATACAGCTGCGGAAAAGTCTTCATGATCTGAAAACTTATCCAGTACAAGTCCTGACTCTAGCAGACTTAAACCTTTTGGTGCTTCATACTGTACCGCCACAGATCTTTCATCTACAAAACCTGTATGTTTCTTATAGATATTACGGAAGTAAAGTAAAAATCCAACCAAAGGACCCCAGTGCCAGATACTCAAGAACCAATCCAAAAATGAGGCTTTGACATTTTCAAGTCCATTTTGATCTAAGGTATTGGCAGGGTAAGCCATCTCAACTGTTGCACCTTCATAAGGCTTAAGACTTGCTACCTTTACTTGTAAGTGCTGTGCATTCACCCAGTTACTTGTTGCTCCAGAACTCTTCATACCGTAGCGCCCTGTATAACTTGAAAGAGCTACATCGTGTTGATTGAGTGAGGGTGGTAGAAAAAAGTTAGCTTTTACATTGGCAATAGGGATTTTCCAGCCTGTTCCGATGATGTTCCAACGTGCAGCATCATTTTGTTCATTTTGTGCAGCAGGGAGTACACCCTTTTTCACACGATACGCGATACGATAAATATGTTTACCTGTAACATAGGTAGAAGCAGAACCTATCTTCAAGCGGATGATCTTTCCTGCTTTATCTGAGTTCATAGTAGACTGTTGCCACTCTGCCACATCATCATCTAACTGTACTGAAAAATTGTAGAAGCCTAGATCTTTTGTGATAGAGTTGACTTTTACGGTAAAGGGAATATCACGCAAGATACCATGTTTGGAGAGCCCTTCAAAGTCATACTCTATGGACTCAACGATGGAGAGTTCACCACTTTGCTCTACGGTTACGTTGATCTCATACGCTGAGATCTTTTCAGCCCAGAGAGGACTAGACCCTACTAAAAAGAGTAGGGCAAGAAGAAGTTTTTTCATACTTACTTCGCTTAGAAGTCTATCTTAGGCATCTTCTTCACAGCTTCAGCTTCACTTTCATCAAGCTCAAAGTAGTCACGAGATGTAAAGTTAAATTTCTGTGCCACAAAAAGATCAGGGAAAGACTCAAGTTTAGCATTATAGTCTCTGACAATGGCATTGTAGTAACGTCTTGCATTTTGGATAGCATCTTCAAGGCCACTTAGTTCTCCCTGGAGGTGTAAAAAGTTCTCATTTGCTTTGAGGTCAGGATAAGCTTCAGCTAATGCAAACAGTTTGCCCAATGCACCAGAGAGCATATTTGCCGCAGCAGCTTTCTCATCTACACTATCTGCACTCAAACCTTGTTGACGTGCCTGGATGACTTTCTCAAGTGTGCTTGCTTCATAGTCCTTATATCCTCTTACTGTATCTACCAGTGCAGGGATAAGATCATAACGACGTTTAAGTTGCACATCTATATCTGACCATGAAGCATCTATACCTGCTCTCAGTGAAACAAATTTATTGTAAATTGCTATCAAATACGCAACAATTGCAACGATGATCAACAATACTATATTTCCAAAACTCATTATACATCCTTTAAGTGTATTACAGAATATCTGCACCAAAATATTATAGCATAAGAATTAAGTCAGAGGTGGTTATCCAAAAAGTTTTTTCATTGCAGCAAAAAAGACTTTGAAGAATCCCTTGTTGCCTACCAATTTATTAATAAATTCATCATAAGAGAGACCTTGATCTTCTAAATATCCCACAAGATAACTCTCAGATCCTTCTATACCAGACACTTTTTCTATTTCCAAAAGTTTGGCATAGATAGGTTCTATAGCTTTAACCGCATCTTTAGGAGCAGCTTTTCTAAATGCAGTATATGCTGTGATTTTATTAGTAAGTTTATCTTTTTTTGATTCAAACTCTGTAACAACCCAATAATATCTTCCATCTTTTGCAAGGTTTTTGACTAAAGCCATGATCGGTTGAGCTGATTGGATACGATCCCACATAAGTTTAAATACTACTTTGGGCATATCCGGGTGGCGTATCATATTGTGTGGTTGACCTATCAATTCTGCTTCAGTATAGCCTGAAATCTCTACAAAATAGTCGTTTCCGTAAGTAATAACACCTTTTGTGTCTGTTTTACTTACAATATATCTTTTTGTGTCAAGTGTTATCTCTTTGTCTACGGGTGTTGGTTTTTGCATGGTATGTTACCTCTTATAAAAATTATTTTTTAAAATTATAACACTTATTTCATATTCTATTGGTTATAATTTTTAAAGTTTCTAAATAAAATGCTTTTATGCAATGAAGTATTTTATGATAAAATAAAAAAAATATTTTGGTGGAGAGAAGCATGACTAAAGATAACTTTATCTCAGAGCTGAAAGAGTTTCATAATCATCATGATAATAGACTCATGATGATTGAGCATGTTATCAAAGGGATAACATTAGATACAAATACTACTTGTGTAACACTTTATGATTGTGCTATATATAAATGGCTGGAAAAGAGAGAGACTCTCTTACATAAAATTTATGGTTCTGATAGCATCAAAGAGCTGCATGCTCGACATGAAGAGTGGCATGATGAAAGTGAAAAAATTTGTCAACTTGCAACTCTGAAAGGGCAAAGGAGTCAAGGTGTTCTTGCTAAAGTATTTGGAAAAAAAAATCTAAAAATACGTGAAGGAGAGTATGATATTGCTATGGTATACCTCTCAAATCTAAAAGAGCTTACTTCGACCATAGATGGTACATTTGTACGTATGTTAAAAAGAGCAAATGCACTACATGAAGAGATCTTCTTAGAAGAATAATAAGGAGTTAAACTATGGCATACGACCTAAAAGACAAACTTGTTATTGCTATCTCATCACGTGCACTCTTTAGCCTTGAAGAGGAAAATGCTATTTTCGATAAAGAGGGGCTTGAAGCGTATTATGACTATCAGCTCTCCCGTCTTGATGATCCCTTAGCTAAAGGGTCTGCATTTCGATTTGTACAAAACTTGTTAGCCATCAATAAAAAATTTGACAACAAACTTATAGAAGTCATCATCCTCTCACGTAACAATGCTGCAACAGGCTTACGTATAGGACGCTCTATAGAACACTATAACTTAGACATAGAACGCACTGGATGGACAGCAGGTACTCCCGTAGCTCGCTACCTTGAAGCTTTTAAAGTAGATCTGTTCCTCTCTGTTTACTCCCCGGATGTTGAAGAAGCAGTAAACTCGGGAGTAGCAGCAGCAACCATACTTCCACATACACCCATTACATCACAAGAGAGTGATATGGTTAAGATAGCCTTCGATGGAGATGCCGTCATCTTTGGTGATGAGAGTGAGAAAGTGTATCAGGAAAAAGGTTTGGAAGCCTTCATAGAATATGAAAGGAATAATGCCAAAAATCCACTCAGCAAAGGGCCTTTCTTCAAGTTCCTCAAAACAATTTCAGAGATACAAGACAAATTCCCTATGGAAGGTTCACCTATACGCACAGCTCTTGTAACTGCCAGAAACTTTTCAACACATGAAAGAGTGCTTGGAACTTTAGAAGGTTGGGGTGTGCGTGTAGATGAAGCCTTTTTCCAAGGTGGTGTACAAAAATATGAAGTTATAAAAGCCTTTGGTGCAGATATATTTTTTGATGATCAAGACACTCATTTGGAACATACTTCAAAAGAGACACCTTCTGCAAAAGTACCGTATAGACACTAAATACTATTTAATATTAATAGTTATTCTCTTCTTTACGAGCTACTCCTTGATGTAGCTCAATAGATTTTCTCTTTCATTCCAATATACTTCACGAAATTATCTAAGGCTATCATAATATGAGTGAATTTTTAAACAACAATACCTCTCCTTTTGAAGGACAATACCCAGACGGACATCCCGTACGTGCTTATCTTGAAGAGAATCTTCTTATCCGTAGTATTATCAATGAATTACAATCTGTCAATATTCAAGAAAACTTTGAACTTTTCAAAGAGCTGTTTAATAAACTGGGAAAAGTTGAACTTCACTTTGCACGAAAAGAGAACCAACTTTTTCCTTACCTTGAAAAACATGGATGGACAAGTCCTTCACAGGGTATGTGGGCATTTCATGACCAGATAAGAGATGAGATCAAAGAGACAAGAAAAGCTATAAAGAGTGAAGAGTTAGAAGCTATTATTATGAGTTCTCAGCAGGTTTTTCGCTCTTTAGAACACATTATGCAAGCAGAAGAGGGACGACTTCTACCTAGAGCTATGCAAATGCTCAGCGAAGAGGAGTGGAAAGAGTTTCGTGATGGAGACAAGGAGATAGGTTGGATGTTTGATGCGCCTCCAACGTCTTACCCTAAAGATGAGTATATCCATCCAAGTCAAGATACAAAACGTAAACAACTCCCTTTTAGTACAGAAGATAAAACCCATTTTGATGAAGGATGGCTTACTCCTGCACAGGTAAACTCTATCTTTAGGATTCTGCCTGTGGACATCACTTATGTTAATGAAAATGATCAGGTGGTCTTTTATAATCGAGGAGAAGATAGGGTTTTCCCTAGATCTGCGGGGATCATCGGTCGTGAAGTGAAGTTTTGTCACCCA
Organism: uncultured bacterium; assembly: GCA_965602275.1. Classification (GTDB taxonomy): domain Bacteria; phylum Campylobacterota; class Campylobacteria; order Campylobacterales; family Sulfurovaceae; genus Sulfurovum. Next base: position 21,363 of record CBFCXZ010000003.1, on the reverse strand, counting down.
CCAAAAAGTGTAGATCAAGTCCTTAGAATTCTTGAAGAGTTCAAAGCAGGTACTCAAGACCTTGCTGAGTTCTGGATCCAGTTTAAAGGGAAGTTCATCCATATTCAGTACTTTGCAGTACGTGATGAAGACAGAACATATCGCGGTGTTATAGAGATGAGTCAGGATGTAAGTCACATTCGAGAGCTGGAAGGTCAACAGCGTTTGCTTGATTGGGATTCTTAATAGATTATATCTTTTTCTCTATCTCTCTCGGATGTAACGCATACATCAACTTAAATAACAACCAAACTTCCAAAAGCATAATTACACTGTATATGCACTCCATCTCTCCTGAGGTGGAAAGAGATAAAATATTTATCTCCTTATATAATTATATTTTAGTATAATTAGTTATAATGAAACATAATTCAAATATTTAATAGAGTACTTTTTTAAGATTTTGATTCAGTTTTAGAAAAAATCTATTATCTAAGAAAGGTGAAGCTTATGCTAAAAGTGCAATACGTAGGACCAAGAGTAGAGATATCAAATCATGGAGTTGCTTATAGAATGTCTAAAGAGGATAAATATGTTTATCTCATGGTAGCCTTGGAGATCCTTAAAAATATTGACAATGATGATGAACGAAAAAAATTATATAGCCATCATTTTGAAAACAAAGCACTAGAAGAAGTATTACACAGTATCTTGAAATGTTATGAAAGTGGTGTTGAGGAGAAAGTTGCAGAAGAAGGGCATCAATATGAACAAAAAATGCAACATGAGATAGAAAATATACGGAATTTACCGCATTTAACAGATATTGATAAAGAGGTTTGGATAAAAAACATTGAACTTATGAAAGTATATAGGATACAAAGAGCTATTAATAAAAGATGCTATATCCATTGTATACAAAATATTATACAGGTGATCAAAAATAAAAAAATAAAAGAAATCACAACACCTGTCAATAAAAGTTTTTTTCATGTTTTAAACTCTATCCGTGGTGCACTTATAACAGGTAGACCTTCCCTAGATGCAAAAGTAATAGAAGAAAATGATAAAGATAATAATCTGATCGTAAAATTATCTATAGGGTAGTGGTAATGTTAAAAATCCTCTTGTAAATACGCTTGCATAATAGTGTAAAGTACTAACTCTGCCTCTTCCACACTTCTGCCAAATGTGATGATACCCTCTTCATGACCTTTCATCACAAAAGCATTGTTCATCATAGGATCAAGGTTAGTGTAGAGTCCTGCGATCTCTTCTACCATCTCTGCTGTTCCGTACTCTGCCGTAGTAGCAAGGTCATTTTTAGCTTTCATAAACTTCCAGAGTGCTAAAGAGTGGATGTGGATCACTGTTGTGATCCTGTCATCTATCGCATAGATCATGGCATGACTGAGTGCTTCACTGCTTGGTTTATGTGTGCCTTGCGAGATGACTTTAAAGGTGTTGAAATCATAATCACTGATATACGTGTAATACTCACGAGAGAGTGTGTACTTTCTTCCTGTTTGCGTAGCGGTGATAAAAAAAGATTTTGATCCCTCATGTCGCATCGAGAGATTTCCATAACCGATCCCATCTTTTTCACCTATCAAACCTAGGGTAAAAAGACGTGTACGTAGTGCTTCAAGTTGCTCATAGCCTGAAAACAGAGGAGTACTTGTGCTCTGATGCTCTATGCTGTACTTGATAACACCATCTAGCATATGAGTCTTTTTATGGCATTTTCATCTGCTTCGATGAGTCCTGCTTCGGTGATAAGCCCTGTAATGAGTCGGGCAGGGGTGACATCAAAACCATAATTTGCTCCTTTTGTACCCTCAGGAGTGATACGAAGCTCTTGTGGGTTCCCATTACTGTCTATACCTCTCATGATATGGATCTCATCTTCACTACGCATCTCAATATCTATCTCATCCACACCGTTACAACTCTTAAAATCAAAGGTACTCAAAGGCAGGGCAATATAAAAAGGAATACCGTTATCCTTGGCAGCCAATGCTTTGAGGTAAGTACCTATCTTATTTGCCACATCCCCACAACGCGTCACCCGGTCTGCTCCTGTAATGGCCATATCGACCATGCCATGCTGCATCAAATGTCCACCGGTATTATCTGCAATAATGGTGTGGTCTATCCCTGCATCTAACAGTTCCCATGAAGTCAGATTTGCCCCCTGATTACGTGGACGGGTCTCATCTACCCAGACATGCACATCTATACCTCTGCGTTTTGCTTCATAAATAGGTGCCAATGCTGTCCCGCTGTCGATGATGGCAAGCCAACCTGCATTACAGTGAGTCAGGATATTGATCTTCTTTAGGTTCTTTTCCTGCATGATCTTTTCGATAATGTCACAGCCGATCTTCCCGATGGTTTCACTACACTTTACATCTTCATCACAAATGAGTATTGCTTCTGCTTTGGCATCTTCAAGTACATTGTCACTCTTTTCTATGACATCCAACATCCTATCTACAGCCCACATAAGGTTTACTGCGGTTGGACGAGAGGAGCGTATCTTCATAGCTTCTTCTTTGATGCGTGCTTTGTCATCTCCAAATTCACGTACAAGCAGATAAACACCCATAGCAGCCACATTCCCTATGACCCCGGCACCACGTACGGTCATATCTGAAATAGCTTCAGTTGTTTCAGCACCTGTAGTGAGTTTGCGTACTTTCTTTTCATGAGGCAAATAACGTTGATCTAATACCTCTAAATCCCCATTTTTATTAAGCCATAATGGTCTGTATTTTCCTTGCATTTTAAGCCTTAATCAATTTCATTATATCGTCTGTGTTCATCACTGTATGGTATTGCTTTATAAATCGCTCTCCGATGCTAATAGCAAGACGATTTGCTTCTTCCCGTAGTGTATCATCTTTGATCCCTCGGATATCTTCTACCCCGGCAATACCAAACTGCCGTCGGATGATCTTGCAACCTGCAAAACCGATGCTCTCTTCTAAAAGGGTTTGCATATACTGCTCCTGATATGATTTGAGTATCTCATCATTAGCAAAGCCTTTAGTGAGCAGAGCACTCTCTTCAGTCTCATTCCATAAGGTACGGAACTTTTCGTCAAAACGACGCCATACACTGTTGATAGTTTCTAATATTAAATCTAAATAATTGCTGTCACTATCCTGTACAGTATGGGAAACCCAGGACATCACCAAATTTGCGATAAGTGCACCCATATCAAATCCCATCGGTCCGACAAAAGCAAACTCAGAGTCAATGACGTAAGTCTCATCCTGGTTTATCATGATGGAACCGGTATGCAGATCACCGTGGAGCAGTGCATCACTTTGGTTCATAAATTTGTATTTGAGTTGCAGTATCTTTGTTTTCAGTTCAACATCATCAGCGATACGCTGTGCCACATCGGAGAGTTCAGGAAGTTCAGTATTGGTTTCATCTTCCATGAACGGTGCAGTAAAGACAAAGTCTTCTGTGAGTTTACAAAGCTCACTGTTAGCGATGAATTGTGAGGTGAGCATACGTTTATCAGAGCTTGAGAGATAAAGGGAAGAAGTCTTAAAGAGTGTGTTAGCCAAAAAAGAACTGATATGCTCTGCAAACTTCGGATAGTCTATCCCTTCTATCATCCCTTTACGCATGATGATATGAGAGCTTAAATATTCCATGATGAGTACACTCATCTCTTCATCACTGTGGTAGATCTTTGGTATATGTCTGCTGAGTTGGGCAAAACGTTCAAGTGAACGGATCTCATACGTCATTCGCTCTTTAGACAGAGGATAACTTTCCCCCACACAGCGTAGGTAAGGCACAGCCTGTTTAATGATGAGTTGTCTGGAAGCATCAGAGCTTGAAGTGACTAAAAAGACAAAGTTGAGATTCCCATCACCGATCTCATCGATGATAAGTGAGTCAGCATCAAAAAAAGCTTTGATCTTTGGCAATGAAAAGAGATAGGCTTCAAGGCTGGAAGCATCAAGAATGGTATAGGACATGGGTATCTCCATTAAATATTATGAAGTAATTATATCAGTCTTAACATAAGGGTTTTCCTCGTTACGGCGGTGTCCGTCGTAATGCATATACGATATTCTTATTTTTTGGAAGTTTAAAGTAAAGTAGACATTACCACGGACACCGTGGCAACGAGAGGAGTCTAATCTTAGATCGTCACAAAATCTACAAGCTCCACACCACTACATCCCTTTTTTATCCTTTTATGTGCTCGTGCATCTTCTTCTGCAAGTTCGATGAGATCAGCAAAATCTTTTTTCTCTGCCTCAAACTCAAAGATCTCTTTGTCCGTACTGATCTCTATGATGACATCTTCAGAAGTAGAGAGAGCAATATTACGCAGGCCTTTTGCAAATTCACTTTTGATCGCTTTGGCCACTTTCTCATTTTGAAGTATTTGAATGAGGCTAACCTCATTATATACATCACCGTCACAGAGCATTTTATAGCTGACTTTCATCGTTCCATCCATTATTATTGCCTTTCATAGTTCATTTTATCCATTATAGTGTATTTTTGCAATGTTAATAAATTATATGTCAAATTGTCATATTTTTCTTCTATTAACTATTCTTATTTATAATATGTTAAAATAATAAAAACTTAAAAAGGGATCTAAATGCTACATACTATATTGAATAAAGACAATGGGATCGTAATACTACAACCTCATGGTGCATTGAGAAAAGAAGATTTTGATAAAGCTGTTAAAGCTATAGACCCTTTTATTGAAGAATATGGAAAATTGAATGGAATTATTATCTATACCAGATCATTCCCGGGTTGGGAAGATTATGCTGCATTTAATAGACATTTAACATTTATAAAAAATCATCATAAAGAGATCAAAAAACTTGCTTTTGTTACCGATTCTATGGCTGGAGGTTTTGCTGAACTAATATCATCTCATTTTGTTGCAGCGACGATCAAGAGCTTTGAGTATGATCAAATCGGAGATGCAAAAACTTGGATCTTAGAAAACTAAACTTAAGAACAAACTCTCAGCAAAATAGCTAGCATATTTTTTGATTAATCGTTTGTTAATTTGTTTGATGTATCCTCTTTGTAAATAATTTGAAGATCAACTTCAGATTCCCCCTTAGCTTTTTTTTAAATTCAAATCTACAATCAAATCAGGAGTAACACTATAGATATATTATTATATACAGGTATTATTTACCTTGCTGCAAAATTTTTAATCATACCATTGATGGTATCAATCAAACCGATAATACAAATACTTATGAGAAGAGTATACACCGTTCTTTTTGCTCTGTTTTTAACTGCTACAGCTGCTGAAGCTTCTTATGCTAAGCTGGCAAAAGATGCAGGTGTAAGCCATAAAACTATGAAAGAGATAGTGAAAAAAGTGGTAAAGTATGAATCAACTACTGGCAATTATCATACTAAAAATCGTAAAAGTGGTGCTTATGGGCGTTATCAGATCATGCCTAAGACTGCTATATCTTATGCAAAAAAATTAAAAATACCTAAGCGTAAATGGAAAATACCGCATAACCAAGATAAAATATTTAAAGCCATATTGAGTGATAATATAAAAAGCTTGAAGAGGAATGGTATAAAAATAAGTGCATTCTCTATTTATGGAACACATCAGCAAGGAGCAGGTGGTTTTAATGCCATTGTAAAAAATAAAAAGCTTACAAAAAATCTAGAAAGAAATCTTAGACATAATCTTCCCAAAAAACTAAGGTCAACCCATAGGGCAAACCTCAAAAAAACATGGATGAGATATTGGAAAAAGAAGTTTGCATAATGCGGACTAAGTTCTAAAAAAATATTTCATCATAATAGGGGGCAATAGTGTTGTTACAACAACTACCAAGATCAAGATGGAATAGATCTCGTTATTAAGTGCCTCCGTAGTTCTGCCAAGCTCAGCAAAGATCAAACCTACTTCTCCTCTTGGGATCATAGATAGACCTAAAAAAGTTTTATCTTTTAAACCCATACCCGGCACCAGAAGTGCTGCTGAATATTTGCCGACAAATGCCATCAATATGAGTAGTGAAGAGATCATCCAAAAGTGCATATTGCTAAAATCAATCACACTTAAGTCTATCGATAACCCAACATAAACAAAGAATATGGGGCTAAAAAGATAGATGATCGGGTGCATTCTATCTCTCAGATGTTCCAGGAAATCATGATCATCTTCATTGGGGTGCAGATAAGAAGCAAATGGAATAATAAAGCGTCTTGAAAATGCAATTCCTGCAGCAAAAGAGCCTAAAATTTCAGGGATCCCTAAAAAAGATGCAATGTAAGAAAAGAGTAGGATCAGTGAGATAATAAAGCTGGGGATAAACCCATGAACACGCCGTTTAAATGCTAAGTGACGCATGATTTTTGCGACACCTTTGGCAACTACTGGAGTGAGCACAAAAAAGATCACAATAAAAGCAAAAATTTTACCTGTATGTACTAAGGAGATTTCACCTGTAGAGATATAATCATAAACAAAAACCAAAAAGAGTATGCCTAGCAGGTCATCCATAACCGCGGCACCTAAAACGATCTGCGCACGTTTCCCTGTGGCAATACCTATATCTTTTAGGACACGCATAGTGATACCAATACTTGTAGCAGTAAGTGTTCCACCAATGAAAAGAGATGCATTTAAAGAGAGATTTAAAAAGAAGTAAGAGATAACAAAGCCTAATGTAAAAGGGATTATAGCCCCACCAATGGCTAAAATTGAGGATTGGATACCAACATCTTTAAGCTTATTGATATCTGTTTCAAAACCAATTTCAAAAAGGAGTAACATAATTCCGATTTCAGCCAGTACCTTTAATAAAGGACCACTTTGGGAGAGCAAGATCAGGCTAAAACCGCTGGGACCTAAAACAAGTCCTGCAAAGATCTCACCTAGTACCGCTACCATCCCAAAATAGGCAAAAAGTTCTCCAAAAACCCTTGCACCTACAAAAACCAGTAACAGTACCAATATAAAACTATGCGTATCCATAATTTTTACTCCTCACTATGGAGAGACTAAGACTTAATTTATTATATCATCAATAATATCATTTACGCTTTTAACAGAAACTGCTTATTTTACTTCTCTCTTTTTATAAAATTCACTTTTAAATGCTTCAAATCTACCTTCAGTGATCGCCTCTCTCATCTGTTTCATAAGATCAAGATAATAATAAAGATTGTGGATCGTTCCAAGTCTAAAGTAAGTGATCTCTCTGGCACGGAAAAGATGGCGCAGATAGGAGCGTGAGTAGGTTTGACATACCATACAGCCGCATTCCGGGTCTATAGGCCCTTCATCGGTAGTGTACTCAGCTTTTTTAATGTTTACTTTTCCAAAACTGGTGAAGAGGGTACCGTTACGAGCATTCCGTGTAGGCATCACACAATCAAACATGTCGATACCCCGTGAGACATTTTCTACCAAGTCTTCGGGCGTACCCACACCCATGAGGTAGCGTGGTTTGTTTTCGGGCATGAACTGTGTGGTCCACTCTACAGTGTCATACATGTCCTGGTTGGCTTCTCCTACGCTGAGTCCTCCGATGGCAAAACCATCATAGTCCATAGCACAGAGTTCTTTGGCAGATTTCTCACGAAAGGCATTGTCTGTTCCACCCTGGATAATGGCAAAGATATTTTGATCTAGACCTACACCTTCTTCTTGTTTGGCTCTAAAGTAGTCTATGGACTCTTGTGCCCATCGTGTAGTACGTTCTATGCTCGCTTTGATACGCTCTTGTGTAGCGGGCAGGGCTACGAGGTCGTCAAGTATCATCATAATGTCTGAACCTAAATTATGTTGGATATCTATGACTTTTTTAGGTGTGAAGTAGTGTTTACTTCCATCAAGGTGACTTCTAAAAGTGATACCCCCTTCATCTATTTTGACATTGTCTGAAAGAGAGAAGGCCTGGAAGCCTCCACTGTCTGTAAGAAAACTCTTAGGATACTTGGTAAAACCGTGCAGTTTTCCCATCGTCTTGATCGTCTCATCACCTGGACGGATATAAAGGTGATAGGTGTTCCCCAGGATGATCTCCGGCTTGATAAAAGTCGCAAGGTCTGTAGCATCAAGGGCTTTGACTGCACCCACTGTGCCAACTGGCATAAAAACAGGTGTTTGGATGGTAGAATGGGCTGTTTGGATGGTACAAGCTCTTGCTTTGCCATCGGTTTTATCTATCTGAAATTGCATTGTGTTATAATATCCCTCAAAAATAATAGTGCAATTGTATCATAGATGCACTTGTTAGATTTTAAAACTGAATATTGATTGCATCTTGGATGTGTAGACTTCAGACCCACCTGCACTTTGAAACTTAACTCTAGGTGGGACTGAAGTCTCCACTTCCAAAAATAAAGAAAATAAAGAGCTATATGAAAAACATACTTATCCTCGCAGATGGTAGCATCGCTAAACATTTCATAGAATGGGTCGGCAAAAAAAGAGTGGCTGAAAACAAATACTATGTCACATGCTATAAAGAAGGTGTAGCACCGGAAAATATGCCTAAGAACATCTCTTTGATCCATGCAGATCCTACCAGCTTTTCGAAACTGAAAAATATTATGGATGATGTTAAATATTCAAATGTTTTCATCATTATGGAAAATATTGAAGATGTAAAGTATTCACTTAAAAATATACGCCTTATTGACGATAAAGTAAGAGTTGTGCTTGTAAATCAATGGGACGATGATGAAATAGGCCGAGATGAAGAAAATGTCACTATATTGCATAGTGATGAACTGTTGGCTGCACACCTCTATGACAACCTTCCCAACGTACCGGTTGTAGCACAGAATGTAGGACTTGGGCGTGGTGAGATCATGGAGATACATGTACCTTTCGGAAGTGCTTATGCCTACAGACATGTAGGTTCCATCTTTCAACGTAAATGGAAGATAGCAGCTCTCTATCGTGATGAAAAACAGATCATTCCAACCAATGCAACGATGATACGCCCCAATGACACACTGCTTGTTTTAGGTAAACCTATTGTACTTGACGGTGTCTATAAAACCATTAATAAAAGAATGGGACTATTCCCTGAGCCATTTGGTAAAGACCTTTATCTACTACTGGATTTCAGGTATGATCAGGAAAATGCACTGCTTTACCTTAAAGAGAGCATATATCTTTTAGAGAAACTTGAAGAGAAATCACTTTATGTTCGAGTTCTTTATCCAAATAATTTTGCCCTCATAGATGAGATCAAAGCACTGGAATCAGAACATGTAACACTCTCCATATGTTATGATGATAAAAATATCAAAACACTGATAGAGTATGATATTCATCAGCATGATATAGGACTTGTACTCAACAGTATCCAAACATTTGAAGCTGATGAACTGAAAGAGACACTCTATGATCTCAAAAAATTGGTTTATCTTTTTGGGGACAACCTTCTCTACAACATTAAAGAGTGTGTGATACTCATGAGTGAAAATGAGAAGATGGAATCCATCTCCTCTACAGCATTCGATATCTCTGAATCACTCAGTCTTAAACTTACCCTTGGTGATTTTGATCCGGAGGGAGACTTTGAGAGCAAAAAGATGATCATTGAGCACTATGAAACTCTGACACATATCTTTAATATGGAGATAAACATCGAACAAAAGGTGGCAAACCCTATCAGAGAGATCGCAAATATGAAAGATATACTGCAAATAGCACCTTTTGAAAAACAACTCAATACAGATAATTTTATGAAGCTCATTTCAACAAAAGTACAGGATTTTCTTCTTACCACAAAAAGACATCCAAAACTACTGGTTCCTTTTGCCTTGGCTGAAGGGTGATTTACCTAAGGTAGCGTGATACCCTATGAAAGAGAGATGTTTTTAAGGGCATTTGAGATAAAATAAAGCAATTAATATTGTACAAGGTTTCCTCAGATGATCGTCCCTATAGAATTAGCGCATACTCCAAATATCACTTATGACATCACCATAGATGCACTACCACAACTCACTTTCGATACAAAAGTAGCCATCATCACTAACCCAACTGTAGCAGGATACCACCTTGATACACTTTTGGAACATATCAAAGCACCCCAACTTGATGTAGTGACCATTCCTGATGGCGAAGAGTATAAAAACCTTGAAACCATAGAGAACATCCTTAATGAACTCTTTGAACATAAACTTGACAGAAAATCTCTTCTCATCGCTTTTGGTGGTGGGGTTATAGGTGACATGACAGGGTTTACTGCAAGTCTTTACCAAAGAGGGATAGACTTCATCCAGATCCCAACCACACTTCTTTCTCAGGTAGATGCCAGTGTCGGAGGCAAAACGGGTGTAAATAACAAATACGGAAAAAACCTTATAGGTGCATTTTATCAACCTAAAGCGGTGTATATAAACCCGGAGTTCCTAAAAACACTTCCTTCACGTGAATTTGCTGCAGGTATCGCAGAGATAGTAAAAATGGCTGTGATGTTTGACAAAGGGTATTTTGAATTTCTTCAAACTGCAGACTTTACTAACGAAGAGGTACTTAAAGAAGCCATACGTAAAAGTGTAGAGCTTAAAGCATGGGTGGTCAATCAAGATGAAAAAGAAGCTGGCATCCGTGCAGTATTGAACTACGGACATACTTTTGGTCATGTGGTCGAAAATGAGACAGATTACACCACCTATCTACACGGTGAAGCTGTAGCCATAGGGATGGTCATGGCAAATGCATTGGCAGTAGAACTCGGACTGTTTACCCAAGAAGAAGCGCAGAGCGTTAAAATACTTTTAGAAAAGTCATCACTGCCAACTCAATATGTTATAAAAGATGTGGATGATTTCTATGAACACTTCTTCCTCGATAAAAAATCTGCGAACAACAGTATCAAGTTTATCTTACCTAACGGAATGGGGCACTACAAAGTAGTCTCAGACATAGATGAAGCAATTGTTAAAAAAGTGCTACATACCTTTGGAGGAGAAGGATGATACGAGTTTTACTATTCACATTACTTTTTTTTACTACTTTAGCATTTACTATGCCACAAGTAGAACAGAATAGTACTATCTCCACCACTGAAGAACAAAACAATTTATCTGTTCAAACAGATATTACAGAAGAACAAAACAGTTCAGCTGATCAAGCAGATATCCTACAACAAGCTCAAAAAATACAAGAGCTATTAACCAAGAAAGTAAATCTGGATAAAGAGATCACTGATAACAATATTTGGTCAAAAATTTATAGTAATTATCATATTTATCAAGAACTGAAAAAGAATAAAGCGGTACTTGATGATCAGATCAACATATTGGATAATAAATATAAACGTACAGAGAAGGAGAATGAAGCTTTAGAAATACTAAAAAATAAAAGATCTATACTTATTGGGAAACTTCAACTTCTAAAAGAGTATGAAACTGACCCTTTTAAAAAATTTCTTACACCACCTGTCATAGAAGAAGTACCCTCTATAGGGAATCCTATTGCTGTTATCTCTGCCATCTCCTATCAGGAAAAACTCAAATCTGATCAGCAAGAGTATCACCAAAGATATGAATCACTGCAAACCGTTATGGAAAAAATGAGAGAAAAAGAGAAAGTAATTGAAGAGATCTTTCTTCTCGATGCAAATAAGACAAAGTACGGTAAAGCACTTTTAGATATCAAAGATAAGATCAAAACATTTGCACCTGTGCTTGAAATTTTCAAAACAACCCAAAATGTTCACACCAAAAAGGTAGATGAGATCAAGCTTAACCTTCAATCTGATATTAAAAGAGAGCTTGAGAAGACGATGAACCTTGGAGCCATCATCATCTTCTTTATCTTGCTCCTCTTATTTGTCAAATATCTTGTACGTCGATATATGTCTGATAATGACCGTTTTTACACCATCAATAAAGCACTGAATGTTACATTTGTAACAATATTGGTTTTTACTTTACTTTTTGCATATATTGAAAATGTAAGTTATCTTGTAACCATCCTTGGGTTTGCATCTGCAGGTATCGCCATCGCTATGAAAGACTGGTTTATGTCTATTATGGGGTGGTTGACCATTATGTTCGGCGGTGCTGTACATGTGGGTGATAGAGTTAAATTTGTCAGAGAAGGTGTTGAGTATGTCGGTGACATCGTAGACATTTCACTGCTTCGTATGACAATGCATGAAGATGTAACACTGACCACTTCTATGGTAAACCGTAGAGCAGGGCGTATCATCTTCATACCAAACAACTTCATTTTTACAGATATGATAGCCAATTACTCACATGCCGGACTTAAAACCGTATGGGATGGTATAGATGTGGTGGTCACCTTTGATTCTGATATACATAAAGCATCTTCTATCGCTAAAGAAGTAGCGAAGAAATATTCCAAGGGATATACAGATATTACTAGAAAGCAGATCAACAAATTGAGAAGTCAATACAGTATGAAAAATACAAATGTTGAACCTCGTGTCTTTACACTTATTGAACCTTATGGAATGAAGATCAGTATATGGTATTTGACTAACTCTTATGCAACACTTACACTCAGAAGTACCATTTCAGCAGAGATAATTTCACGTATGCAAGAAGAAGAAAGTATCTTACTTGCTTTCCCTACACAGTCTATCTATGTCGATAAAGATGTTCGTAAACCAAAAGTTAAAGATCCAACGCTTTTTGACGATGAAATATCATGATAAGAATTACAAGCATTAAAATGCAGTGCAATAAATCACTAAATGATTTATGTAAAATTCAATACAGTGAGGCACTAAATGCCGAATCGTAAAAAAGTTTATTTTAAAACCTTTGGGTGTCGAACCAATCAGTTCGATACCCAGGTAATGATGTCCAAATTACGTGAATTTGAACTTTCTGATGATGAAAACAGCAGTGATATCATTGTCGTGAACTCCTGTACCGTTACCAACGGTGCAGACTCTTCTGTACGTAATTATATCGCTTCTATGAAACGTAAAAATCCTGATGCCAAGGTAGTCTTGGCAGGTTGTGGTTCACACTCAAAAGGTGAGGGGCTTTTTGAAGATAAAAAAGTCTTTGGTGTTATGGGACACTCGGAAAAAGAGAAGATCAATGAGATACTTAAGATCGATGAGCCCTTTTATCAGATAGGTGACCTTAAACATATTGACTCTACCATTGTAGAGGAGTTCGTAGGTAAAAGCAGGGCATTCATCAAGATACAAGAGGGCTGTGACTTTAGATGCTCTTACTGTATCATCCCTGCTGTTCGTGGTGATGCCAGATCTCATAGAGAAGAGACTATCCTGGAGCAGATCAGCAAACTTGCTGCCAATGGTTTTGGAGAGTTTATCCTTACCGGAACCAATGTCGGAAGTTATGGACAAGACCATAATACTTCAATGGCAAAACTGCTTAAAAAAATGAGTTATATACGTGGTGTAAGACGTATACGTATTGGAAGTCTGGAGCCTATACAGATAGATGATGAGTTCATGGAACTGCTTTCTGAGCCTTGGATGGCGAAGCACTTACACATCGCTTTACAGCATACCAGCGATAAAATGTTAGAATTTATGAACAGACGCAATAGTTACAAAACAGATCTGGAACTGTTTCATAAGATAGCAAGCAAAGGTTATGCTTTGGGTACAGACTATATTGTAGGACATCCGGGTGAAGATGAAAAAGAGTGGTCTGAAGCGATGGATAGAGTCAAAGAACTTCCTCTCACACATGTACATGCTTTCTCTTACTCAAAACGTGACAACACTGTTTCTGCTACAATGAAACCGGAAGTAAGAGGGAACATTGCCAAAGAGCGTCATCGTGAGCTTACTGAACTTATTAAGGCAAAAAACTTTGCCTTTAGAAGAGACCATACAGAAAACCTTGAAGTTCTGTTTGAAAATGGTAAAAATGGTGTCTATCATGGATTTGATCAGTATTTTAACAAAGTAGAAATTCAAAGTGAAGAAGATCTCAGTTCTAACTGGGTTCTACTCAATAACGTGGAGGTCACCAGTGATGGAAACAAAGCTAAACTTTAAGCCCAGAGCAATTAATGGCAAAAATATAAAGATCATTATATCCTTGCTTGTAGTCTTTGTAGGACTTCTTGCTTTTGGAATACTTCGAGATACTGACCAGCTCATTACACATAAACAGGCAAACAGCCTCTACAGTCAAGATAAAATACAAAAAGTGATCGTAGATGGAGAGTATATCCGTCTCAGAACAGCAGATGACAGCTATAAGATCTATAAAGATGCTATCAATAAAACGGCCTTTTTTACCAAATATCCTGTAGAAGTAACCGGGGATAGTAGCTATATTTATGATATTTTATCTTTGCTTATCATACTTGGCGCTTTTGGACTGCTCTATAGATTTATTAAACAGAGTAAACTAGAACAACTCAGACAAATAAGATCTGTAAACAGAGCTGATAATGTAGATAGCAGTGACCCTGTACAGGCACTTTCTTCAAATGTAACCTTTGCCGATGTTGCAGGTATCAAAGATGTCAAAGAGGAGCTTGAAGAGATCATCGATTTTCTTAGAGAACCACAGAAATATCGTGACCTGGATATCCGCCTTCCTAAAGGGGTATTGCTTGTCGGACCTCCAGGTGTAGGGAAAACCCTTATTTCTAAAGCTGTAGCAGGTGAAGCAGGTGTACCTTTCTTTTACCAAAGTGGGGCTTCTTTTGTATACATTTATGTGGGTATGGGAGCAAAAAGGGTCAGTGAACTTTTCAAGAAAGCCAAGCAGATGGCACCAAGTATTATTTTTATTGATGAGATCGATGCTGTAGGTAAAAGTCGTGGTGAGTTTAGAAATGATGAGAGAGAAGCAACACTCAACCAGCTACTTACCGAAATGGATGGTTTTGAAGATAGTTCGGGGGTCATCGTCATAGGTGCAACAAATAAAATAGAAATGCTTGATGAAGCACTGCTTAGAGCAGGGCGTTTTGACAGGCGTATACATATTTCACTTCCAGACCTGGAAGACAGAACTAAGACATTAGAACTCTATTTGGCACACAAACCTAACCAGGTGAACATAGCACAAGTAGCACGTATGACTGTCGGTTTTAACTCTGCAGCACTCGATACACTTACGAATGAAGCAGCCATTTTTGCTATGAGAGAAGGGCGTACCATAGTTGAGACTTCTGACTTTGATGCAGTGAAGGAGAAAGTTCTCTCCGGAAAACGCAAAATACTGAGTTTCACAGAGAAAGAACGGGAGATACAGGCAGTCTATCAGGGGGCAAAAGCAGTCATTGCAACTTGGTTAGATGTTGAGTTTGAGAAGATAGGTATCGTCAACACAAGACTCATATCACAAGAGCATGAGATACTTTCACGCTCTAAACTGCTTAACAGGATCAAAGTCTATTTGGCGGGAAGCATCGCAACAAAGATACACTATAACGAACAGTTTACCAACGCACGTGCAGATATCATGCTTGCTAAAGAGCTCGTGAGAAAAGTCATTTATGAGTACGCCATGAGTGATAACTTTATCGTGACACCCCTCCAGGAAGAGGAGCTTTTAAGAGATTCTGTTTCAGAGGTAACTACTCTTTTAAAGACATTGGAAAAAGCACTTTCTGAAGTTTCTAACTATCTTTTGTCCTATGAAAACATTACACATGATGAATGTAAAGAGATACTGCGCGAGATATTTTAATGTCTAAATACTTTAACGGTTTTTCTCTTCAAAAAGAAGAAGAACTCTTTTGGGAATATCTTATTCAAAGTGAATTATGTGTAGCAGGTTTCAGCTATGGTGCGCAAAAGGCTTTTGAATATGTGTATGAAAGCAAAGAACGTATAGACAGACTCATTCTTCTCTCTCCTGCTTTTTTCCAGACACAAAAATCTAGTTTCATACGTACACAGTTACGCTACTTTGAAGCAGGACAAGAAGCTTATGTAAAACAGTTTTTAGCCAATGTTACTTACCCCTCAAAGACAGAATTATCAGCATATTTAAAAGTAGGAACGAAAGAGGAACTTGAAGCATTACTTACTTACGCATGGGATGAGAGGAAGATACAAGAAGTACTTGATAGAGGCACAACGATTGAAGTCTTCTTAGGGAAGGATGATAAGATCATAGATGCACAAGAAGCCTTTGATTTTTTTGCACCTTTGACTACGACTTATTTTATGAAGAGTGTGGGGCATCTATTGAGAGGGTAGGACCCTTATATGAATCACTACAACCCCTTATTATTATGTTAACCGTATTTTTTATACTACACAATACCATCCCAGATCAAAACTGGCTATCCGCCCACCAATACGCCAAATATTACAATGATGGTGACGCCGCTGGCAACAAGGGTCGCAAAGATAAGCTTGGAAGCCAACTTAGCATCGCATCCATAAGTTTTGGCAAACACCACGGTCAATAGGGCTGAAGGCATTGCAGCTTCCAGTATGAGTACCTGCATTTGCCAATCCTGCAGATCCATAGCCAGTGTCGGCACCCAGACCATCAGCGGTTTGAGGATCAATTTGATCAAGACCGCGAACAGTACCAACCATGCGATCGCACGCATACCCGAAAAGTGCAGCAGTACACCGACCGTCATTGCCACCAGAAAGGTATTGGCAGAAGAGAGCACTCCCAGAAAGTGGAATATAGGGGTGATCAGCGTACCCTCCACGGGTAGTTGCAGTGTCGACCAGAGTACCCCTGAAACAAGGGAGAAAAATAGCGGTGATTTGAAAAAACCCGTAGTGGCCAGGAGCCTTCCTCTGCTATCAAGATCAGTTCTACCGTAATAGATGGCAACCATCGTACCAACCGTAAAGAGGACCGGGACAAGTCCGACTTCGGAGATAATCACCGCCTCCGTCATTGCATCAACATTACCCGGAAATACCTGTGAAATCAGCACATACCCCAAAAACGAAGAACTGCCAAATGCCGATGTAAGCATAAAAGCACCCATTTGGGCATTTTCAAGACGCAGCCTTCTACCTATTGCCCATGCCAGAACCAGAGATATCAACTCAGCGGCTATCATTAAAAGAGCCAGCAGGACATACTCCGGGTAGATCGTCGCATGCGAGAGAGAAGAAAACACAAGTGCGGGCAACGTCACGTGGGTCACCAAGTCTGCAAAAAGCTTCCCATGATCCTCCTTGATCAGTCCTACACTCCTCAGCAGTACAGCAATCAGGATAACGCCCATCAAAATCGCGATCGATATAACTATTTTTCCATACATATCCACTGTTTTTCTCCTTTTTGAGAACCGATTCCGCGCACTCTCCCTGCCCAGAATCGACTGCTATTTCGCCTCAATTATACCACGTATTTTAGCACACAGAGAGTTAAGCACGAATAGCAGACCGAAGATGCAGACTTTTTGCACTGGCCACTAAACCTAAATGGTATCCACACTTGATATACAGATTGAACTTTTTATTAGGTATACAAGTCATAGTGCGCCTCTTTTCAGAGAGGGAAGCCATATCCAGAAATAACTTGCGATCAAAGAAATGACCGATAACGTACCCAGATAGGCAACAAGTACCCAAAGCGTCTCGTCGATACGTATATTCATAGCGATGGCAGAAGTGAGCGATGCACTTCCAAAAACAATCAACGCTACCAATGCGGATGTCGGTGCTGCCAGCTGTTTGAAATGCACCAGGACACCTGCATTTGAATTGGGTGAAATCAAACCGGCAGAGAATCCAAACAGGCTCATGATAACAACGATGCTGATGATGGCAGCAGTGTTAAAAAAAGCCAAAACCAGAGCAAAAAACGTGACAGCGACGGAGATCGATGCACCGTACATTATGATGGATTCAATGCTGTTTTTCTTAATGAGCCATCCCGAAACCAGCAGCCCGAAAACATACATTCCGACTGTCGGTACTGCGAAATAAGCAAAATTGTGTTATGGTATATGAAGCTGCACATGATACCAAAACGGCATTGCGGAGTAGTAACCAAGCAGTCCACCGATCGACATGGCATAGGGAAAAGTGTAGCCCCAAAATGCACTCTGTCTCAAGATTGCAAAGTTAGTTTTGAGAATCTCTACAGCAGTGAGTTCCTTCTGATCCGTAACGCTACTAATGCTTTGGGGAAGCAGACGATGGATAAAGTAAAATAATATAGCGGTCATAAGAAAAAAAGTTCCGAAAATCGCCTGCCAGTTTATCCAGAGCAGCAAATATCCGGCAAAGATAGGTGCCAGAGCAGGCATGGTGGCAGCCGTACCACTGATAATACCGATACGCGCAGAGAGTGTTTTACGATCGAAATAATTCACCAGAAGTGTTCGCGAAATCGGCCCGGATGCTCCCATGCCGATACCTTCAAGTGTCTGGCCTGCAATATAGAGAGGCAGATCAAATGAAACCATTGCAATGAATGAACCGAGCAAGGTAATGATGAGACTATAATACAGCGTACGCCGGCAACCAATTTTTTGTATGATTGCACCCCATACAGGTTGAGAAAATGCAAAAAAGATGAGATAGATTGAAACGGACAGCTTCACACTACTGCTGCTGGTGTGCAAAGCATCGGCCAGGCCCGGCAGAGCAGGAAGAACCATCTTGATCGAGACCCAGCTAAGGACTGCCAGCGCAAACATCAGCCAAAAAACCCGTTCGCTTTCTAAACGATTCGGTTTTGCTGATTTCGTTAATGGTGTTGAATTTATTGGTTCATTCATCATTTATCGTGATAATATTGATCCGGATCTTTCGGATAGGAGAATGTATCTCCATTGGCTTTTGTTGTCTTCATCCTGGTCAATTGTGAATAAAGTTCCGGTCTTCTGTCTTCGAGATAAGCACTCTCTCCAAACGGGTGGGTAGGATAGGCATCATCTGGATAACAGTCTGCAAGCAGAAGCGTTTCAATGTTCTCAGCAGCTACCATGATCTCACCGTTTGGATTGGCGATCGTGCTGTTGCCCAGATAGACTCCTGCAAGCGAATTATCATCTGCCCTGAACTCAAAAAGCGAATGGTTCGCATACGCGACGAACAGACCATTTTGGTACGCGCTTCCCGGTATGGCCGTTTTGGAAATATCGGGATACGCCCATTTCTGCCATACGCCCTGATCATTGCAGGTTCCGACATCGGCTGCCGTAGGAATCAGGATCATCTGCGCACCTTTGAGTTTTAAAATTCTGGAAAGTTCCGGAAACTCGGCTTCATAACAGTTTAAAAGACCTATGTTGATCCCGTTGACCTTTTTGACTTCGTAGGCATCCTCGGGATTTCCGACATAGCCGAAATGCCAGTTTTTCTTCTCGTTAATACCCCACAGGTGTGTTTTACGGTAATTTTTTAGCAATTTGCCTTTTTTACTGACCATGACCATGGCATCATAATACTTCTTCTCTTCTGAAGCCTTTTCTACTTCGGGATAGGGGCACACGATAGCGATGTTGTTCTTCTTTGCAATAGGCGTAATTTTTTTCAGCACCTGGGACTGTGTTAACGCCACACTCTCCCTATCGGACAAACGAATGTTGTATCCTGACAGAAACAGTTCGGGAAGCACAATGATCTGTGCTCTATGATCCAATGCCATTTTGGCCCACTTTTTCAAATTATTCAAATTATGCTTAATCGCTTTTTTGTTCCCCACAAGACCACCTCCTTGATAAATCGCAACGCGTATACCTTGACCTTTTTTTGGCGGCTTTTTTCCCTTCAGACTGCTTTTAATTAATGGTGGTGTTTTTTGAGTGTTCATCTATGTATCCTTTATAGATTTAGGTTGAAAATTAATGGGCAAAGCCGGCATGGCTGGAACTTTCCAGCGTGATCGGCAGTTTTTCAAAATACTCAACTGCTCTCTTGATATCTGTCAGCAGCATATCGGCCATATCATGACTGAAACCTTCTCTGACCACTATGCGAAGCACCGCAACATCTTCGGCATGTTCGGGCATGGTATAAGCCGGAACCTGCCATCCTTTTTCACGAAGCTTGTCCGAAATGTTGAACACATTGTATTTACTGATCTCATCACGAAGTTTAAAGGCAAAAACAGGCTCACTCTCCCCGTTGCTGATCAGTTCAAACGGTGCCATTTTTGCAATATTGGAAGAGAGATGCATCGCCGTTGCCTGAAGTGCTTTCATAATATCGGTATAGCCTTCGCGGCCTAGACGTAAAAAGTTATAGTATTGTGCGACCACCTGATTTCCTGGGCGTGAAAAATTCAATGTGAATGTCGGCACGTCTCCGCCAAGGTAGTTGACATGAAAAATCAACTCTTTGGGCAGGTCATCATGATGTTTCCAGACAACAAAACCAATGCCCGGATAGACCAAACCGTATTTATGTCCCGAGACATTGATGGATTTGACTTCCGAGAGTCTGAAGTCCCACGCTAGATCAGGATGCAGAAACGGCGCGACAAACCCGCCACTGGCTGCATCGACATGAAGCGGGATCTCCCAGGATTTTTCTGCATTGAGTTGTGCCAGTGCATCGTTGATCGCTTCGATGGGCTCAAATTCACCCGTAAAAGTCGTACCTAAAATGGCGACCACGCCGATGGTGTTCTCATCACAATGTTGGACTACTTCTTCGGGTGTGATGACATACCGCCCTTTCTCCATGGGAATATAACGGGGCTCTATCTCCCAGTAGCGGCAGAACTTCTCCCAGACGATTTGAACATTGGCGCCCAGAACAAGGTTGGGTTTATCGGCGGGTTTGTTATGTTCTATCCGGTATTTTTTCCACTTCCATTTAAATGCCATGCCCGCAAGCATGACTGCTTCGCTGGAACCGATCGATGACGCACCGATGCTATCATCAGGAGCATTGAAAAGATTTGAGACTATACGGACGCACCGCGCTTCTATCTCCGCAGTTTGCGGGTACTCATCTTTGTCGATCATATTTTTGTCAAATGTTTCCACCATCAGTTTTTCTGCAGCCGGTTCCATCCATGTCGTTACAAATGTCGCCAGATTGAGCTTGGCGTTACCATCAAGCATTAACTCATCATGGATGAGATCATAAGCCTGATTCGCCGTCATCTGGTTTTTTGGAAGGAAGTTTTTCGGGATAGGCTCGGTCATCACTCTGCTGGCATAAGAGGGTGTTAAAAACTCCTCTCTTTTCGTTCTGTTCTTCGAAAGCATCGTATTCCTTTACACTTTAATCTGCCTATGCGGAGTGAAACTCGCGGGCTTGATAAAAATGTAATATAAGCCTGCAAAAACAGTCAAACCAAAAATCTCTTTTCAAAAGAAACTTGTTTGCTTGCCGGAGTTTCCAATTATTATACAACTTTCCTCCTTTATCGACAAAAGGATCTCGATCTATTGCCTAGATGTTTTTTTCATCGTATACTGCAATGTGCAAAGATTTGATGGTTTTAGAATAAGTT